>NZ_OBDS01000014.1:0-223842 GCF_900215165.1 Pseudomonas sp. LAMO17WK12:I5
CTTTCGTCTCAACCGAGGCGCGCATTCTACAGCAGCCTCATTTGCTGTCAAGTGATTATTTTCAGAAGTTTTCGAAGATTTCTTCAACAACTTCAACCACTTGCGCTTCCGATCTCTCGTTAGCGGGAGGCGAATTCTACAGCGTTACACGCTGCTGTCAACACCTCTTTTTCTCCGCTTTCGACCGAGAAGATCGAACCGTAAAAAGAGCCAAGCATCACCGCTCTTTCAACTCCTTCCAGGCTTCGATGAACTGAAGCAAGCCGCCGTCGAAAACTTCGTAACTCATTGAATCTAAAGGAGTTTTCCGTTTCGACTGCGCCGGAAGTGGGGCGAATTATAGACCTCCAGAATCTGCCGTCAACCGCTTTTTTCACATTTCTGTCATATCGGTCGAAAAAACACGAAAACACGAAGGCCGACCTCTAGAGGTCGGCCTTCGTCCTGCCCTGCTACTTACAAGCTAGGGAAAGCAAACTGCGAAGCCTCATGGCTCGCACGCTGAGGCCAACGCTGAGTGATGGCCTTGCGACGGGTATAGAAGCGCACACCATCCGGGCCATAGGCATGCAGGTCGCCGAACAGCGAGCGCTTCCAGCCGCCGAAGCTGTGGTAAGCCACCGGAACCGGCAGCGGTACGTTGACGCCGACCATGCCGACTTCGATCTCGTCGCAGAACAGGCGCGCCGCTTCACCATCACGAGTGAAGATGCAGGTGCCGTTACCGTATTCGTGATCGTTGATCAGCTTCATCGCCTCTTCCAGGCTATTGACGCGAACCACGCACAACACCGGTCCGAAGATCTCTTCCTTATAGATGCGCATTTCAGGGGTAACGTTATCGAACAGGCAGCCGCCGAGGAAGAAGCCCTCTTCGTTACCTGGAATGCTCAAGCCGCGACCGTCGACCACCAGGGTCGCGCCCGCTGCCACACCGTCATCGACATAACCACTGACCTTGTCCCGCGCCTGACCGGTTACCAGTGGGCCCATGTCGAGACCGCACGAAGTGCCGGCACCGATTTTCAGCGCCTTGATCTGTGGAACCAGTTTCGCCACCAGCGCATCCGCTACCTGATCGCCGACACACACTGCGACCGAAATCGCCATGCAGCGCTCACCGCAAGAACCATAGGCCGCGCCCATCAGCGCGCTGACTGCGTTGTCCAGATCCGCATCCGGCATCAGCACCGCATGGTTCTTCGCGCCGCCCAGTGCCTGAACGCGTTTGCCGCGCTTGGTACCTTCGGCGTAGATGTATTCGGCAATCGGCGTCGAACCAACAAAGCTCAGCGCTTTGACTTCCGGCGCTTCAATCAGCGCGTCCACTGCAGTCTTGTCGCCATGCACCACGCTCAGCACGCCTTTCGGCAAACCGGCTTCCAGCAGCAGTTGGGCGATCAGCAGCGTCGAGCTTGGGTCACGCTCGGACGGTTTGAGGATAAAGCAGTTGCCGCAGACGATCGCCAGTGGGTACATCCACAGCGGGACCATCGCCGGGAAGTTGAATGGCGTGATGCCGGCAACCACGCCCAGTGGCTGGAAGTCCGACCAGGCGTCAATGTTAGGGCCGACGTTGCGGCTGTATTCGCCCTTGAGGATTTCCGGGGCGGCGCAGGCGAACTCGACGTTCTCGATACCGCGCTTCAGTTCACCGGCGGCGTCTTCGAGGGTCTTGCCGTGTTCTTCGCTGATCAATTGCGAGATGCGTGCTTCGTTCTGCTCCAGCAGTTGCTTGAAGCGGAACATCACCTGGGCACGCTTGGCCGGAGGAGTGTTGCGCCATGCCGGGAACGCAGCCTTGGCGGCGTCGATCGCGTGTTGAATGGTTTCGCGGGTGGCCAGCGGCAGCTTGTGGATCGCCTGACCGGTGGACGGGTTGAACACATCAACCGCGCGACCGTTCTCGGTCACCAGTTCGCCATTGATCAAATGCGGGATAACGCTCATCGAAAACTCCTGAATTCTTGTGTACAGACGCCCGCACGGGGCGCCTGTTATTCGCAGGTATATATAGAGGGAAAAATCAGTCGAGCTTGTTCAGCACTTCGCCAACCGCGTCGAACAGACGATCGAGGTCTTGCGGCTTGCTGTTGAAAGTTGGGCCGAACTGCAGAGTGTCGCCGCCGAAGCGTACGTAGAACCCGGCTTTCCATAGGGCCATGCCGGCTTCGAATGGACGCACGATGGCGTCGCCGTCACGGGCCGCAATCTGGATCGCACCGGCCAGGCCGTAGTTACGGATATCGATGACGTTCTTCGAACCTTTCAGGCCGTGCAGGGCGTTTTCGAAATGCGGGGCGACGTCGGCCACGCTCTGCACCAGGTTTTCCTTTTGCAGCAGGTCGAGTGCCGCCAGGCCAGCGGCGCACGCCACCGGGTGGGCCGAGTAGGTGTAGCCGTGGGGGAATTCCACCGCGTATTCCGGAGTCGGCTGATTCATGAAGGTCTGGTAGATCTCGGAGCTGGCAATCACCGCGCCCATCGGAATCGCGCCGTTGGTGACTTGCTTGGCGATGCACATCAGGTCCGGGGTCACGCCAAAGCTCTCGGCGCCGAACATCGAGCCGGTGCGGCCGAAACCAGTAATCACTTCGTCGAAGACCAGCAGGATGTTGTGCTGATCGCAGATCTCGCGCAGACGCTTCAGGTAACCCTGCGGTGGAACCAGTACGCCAGCGGAACCGGCCATTGGCTCAACGAAGACCGCCGCGATGTTCGACGCGTCGTGCAGTTCGATCAACTTCAGCAGCTCATCGGCCAGAGCGATACCGCCCTGCTCCGGCATGCCACGGGAGAATGCGTTGCTGGCCAGCAGCGTGTGCGGCAGGTGATCGACATCCATCATCGCCTGACCGAACAGTTTACGGTTGCCGTTGACGCCGCCAAGGCTGGTACCGGCGATGTTCACACCGTGGTAGCCACGGGCACGGCCGATCATTTTGGTCTTGGTTGACTGACCTTTCAGACGCCAGTAGGCACGAACCATCTTCACCGCAGTGTCGGCACACTCGGAACCGGAGTCGGTGAAGAACACGTGGTTCAGGTTGCCCGGGGTCAGGTCAGTGATCTTTTCCGCCAACTGGAACGACAGCGGATGGCCGTACTGGAAGCCTGGCGAGTAATCGAGGGTGCCCAGTTGTTTGGATACCGCTTCCTGAATTTCCTTGCGGGTGTGCCCGGCGCCGCAGGTCCACAGACCGGACAGCGAATCGTAGATCTTGCGGCCCTTGTCATCGAACAGCCAGCTGCCTTCGGCACCCACGATCAGACGCGGATCGCGCTGGAAGTTGCGGTTGGCGGTGTACGGCATCCAGTGCGCGTCCAGCTTCAGTTGGCTGGCCAGTGGCGACGGCGCGTTTTCAGGCATGTTCATCGGGCAAAACCTCGCAGGGCATAAGCATCAGGGAGATAAAAAGCGTTGTTGCAGCTAAATTGCCACGCGGATAAAGTCGGTGAAATCCAACTTTTCTAACCTTCAGTTAGAAGCCTGCTAAACAATGAGAACAACAGCATGAGCATTCGCCGCCCCGATCCGCTGGCCCAGGTCAGTGATTTTGATATTCGCCTGCTGCGGATTTTCCGCAGCGTGGTGGAGTGCGGCGGCTTTTCTGCGGCGGAAACCGTGCTCGGCATCGGGCGCTCGGCGATCAGCCAACAGATGAGCGATCTCGAACAGCGTCTCGGCCTGCGCCTGTGCCAACGCGGCCGCGCCGGGTTCTCGCTGACCGAAGAGGGCCGCGAGGTTTATCAGTCAGCGCTGCAACTGTTAAGTGCGCTGGAAAGTTTCCGCACCGAGGTCAATGGCCTGCACCAGCACCTGCGCGGCGAACTGATCATCGGCCTGACCGACAACCTCGTCACCCTGCCCCACATGCGCATCACCCATGCCCTCGCCCAGCTGAAGGAGCGCGGGCCGGACGTGCAGATCCAGATTCGTATGATCGCGCCCAATGAAGTCGAGCAAGGCGTACTCGATGGCCGCCTGCATGTCGGCGTGGTGCCGCAGGCCAGCGCACTGTCGGGGCTGGAATATCAGCCGTTGTACAGCGAACGCTCACTGCTTTATTGCGCGGTGGGTCATCCGCTGTTTTATGTCGATGACAAGCAGCTGGATGACGAGCGCCTTAATAGCCAGGATGCGATTGCCCCGACCTTTCGTTTGCCGGCGGAGATTCAGGCGCATTACCAGGCGCTCAATTGCACCGCCAGTGCGTCCGACCGTGAGGGCATGGCGTTTTTGATTTTGACCGGGCGTTACATCGGTTATCTGCCGGATCATTACGCCAGCCTGTGGGTGCAGCAAGGTCGCTTGCGTGCGCTGAAATCGACGACACGTTTTTATGATTTGAGTCTGGCATCGGTCACGCGCAAGGGGCGGCGCCCTCATTTGGTGCTGGAAAGTTTTCTGGAGAGTCTGGCGGCGACGCGTTGAAAAATCCTGCAAGGCCCGACAGATCAGGTTTTCAACCACAAAATCACTGAATAACCTGAGCAAGTGGACAGCTTTTTGCAAAGCAGGATCAACCCCGATCCTTCAACAAGAAGCCTTAAGCCATGCAGCCAGATTCTGAACCGTCCAGCGACCTGATCTACGGCCTCGACGACCGCCCAAAACCACCCGCCGCAATCCTCGCCGCCCTGCAACATGTGCTCGCCAGTTTCGTCGGCATCATCACCCCACCGCTGGTGATCGGCTCGGCCCTCGGCCTGACCGCACACTTGCCGTACCTGATCAGCATGGCGCTGATGGTTTCCGGGGTCGGCACGTTTATTCAGGCGCGGCGGCCGTTCGGCATCGGCGCCGGGATGATTTGTTTGCAGGGCACCAGTTTTGCCTTTCTCGGCGCGGTGCTGTCGGCCGGGTTTCTGGTCAAGCAGCGTGGCGGCAGCCCGGAAGACATTCTGGCGATGATCTTCGGCGTGTGCTTTTTCGGCGCCGTGGTGCAAATCGTCCTCAGCCGTTTCATCGGTCAATTACGCCGGGTCGTCACGCCGCTAGTGACCGGGATCGTCATCACCCTGATCGGCGTCAGTCTGATCAAGGTCGGCATCACCGATCTGGGCGGTGGATTCAATGCGCCGGACTTCGGCGCGCCGGGCAATCTGGCGCTGGGGGTGTTCGTGTTGCTGACGATCATCCTGCTCAACCGCTCGAACACGCCGTGGGTGCGGCTGTCGGCAATCATTGTCGGACTGCTGCTCGGCAGTCTGGCCGCGTGGTTCAGCGGGAAACTGGTTCCGCAGGCATTGCCTGACTTGCCGCTGGTCAGTCTTCCTGCACCCTTCAAGTTCGGTTTCAGCTTTGACTGGACAGCTTTCCTGCCGGTCGCGCTGATTTATCTGATCAGCACCATCGAAACCATCGGCGACCTCACGGCCAACTGCATGCTCGCCCGCCAGCCGATCAGCGGCCCCTCTTATATAAGCCGACTGCGCGGCGGCGTGCTCGGTGACGGCGTGAGCTGCATGATCGCCGCCACCTTCAGCGCCTTCCCCAACACCACGTTTGCGCAGAACAACGGCGTGATCCAGTTGACCGGCGTGGCCAGCCGCTACGTCGGGCTGTACATCGGCGCGATTCTGTTTTGTCTTGGCCTGTTCCCCATGATCGGCGCGGTGCTGCAGCAGATCCCCAAACCGGTGCTCGGCGGCGCCACCCTGGTGATGTTCGGCAGCGTGGCAGCGGCCGGGGTGCGGATTCTCGCGCAGTCGCCGCTGGACCGACGCAGCATGCTGATCATCGCCACCTCGCTCGGCGTCGGCCTGGGCATTGCCGCGCAACCGAACCTGCTGCACCTGTTGCCGAAACTGGTGCAAAACCTGTTCGATTCGGCGATCACCAGCGGTGGCCTGACCGCGATCATCCTGTGTCTGTTGCTGCCGGAGGCGAAAACCACCCGCGTCGAATCCGCCGCAGCGCTGAACAAGATCGAACAGGCGTAACGGTTTTATTGCATCAGCACTTGTCGGATGCCTGTGGGTGCGTTATCAACGCAACTGGTTGCACCCACAGACAAACCGGAAGTGCCTATGACCTTTGAAGTCCCTGCTCACGGCGGCAAACCCGCCAGCCGCATTCGTCAGAAGAACGAAGAGACCATCCTCAAAGCCGCCGAAGACGAGTTCGCCCGTCACGGTTACAAAGGCACCAGCATGAACACCATCGCGCAGAATGCCGGGTTGCCCAAGGCGAACCTGCATTACTACTTCACCAACAAGCTTGGGTTGTACGTGGCGGTGCTGAGCAACATCATCGAGCTGTGGGACAGCACCTTCAACACCCTGACCGCCGAGGATGATCCGGCCGAAGCGCTGACCCGCTACATTCGCGCCAAGATGGAATTCTCCCGCCGCCAACCGCAAGCCTCGCGGATCTTTGCGATGGAAGTGATCAGCGGTGGCGAATGCCTGACCGAGTATTTCAACCAGGACTACCGCGCCTGGTTCCAAGGCCGCGCAGCAGTGTTCCAGGCCTGGATCGATGCCGGCAAGATGGACCCGGTGGATCCGGTGCACCTGATTTTCCTGCTGTGGGGCAGCACCCAGCATTACGCCGACTTCGCCACGCAGATCTGTCGCGTCAGCGGTCGCAGCAAGTTGACCAAGCAGGACATGGAAGACGCCGGCAACAACCTGATCCGCATCATTCTCAAAGGCTGCGGCCTCACCCCGACTATTTAAGACGTTTATGCCTTTCACCCTCAGCGGTTTTTGCGAGTACCGCGAAGAGATTCGCAAAAGCCGCTTCATCACCGTCGCCGCGCCGATCGGCAGCCCCGCCGACGCGCAGGCGTTCTTCGAACAACACAGCGACTTGAATGCCTCGCACAACTGCTGGGCGTGGAAACTCGGTGCGCAATACCGCAGCAACGACGACGGCGAACCCGGCGGCACCGCCGGACGGCCGATTCTGGCGGCCATCGAAGCGCAGGATTGCGATCAGGTCGCGGTGCTGGTGATCCGCTGGTATGGCGGCATTCAACTGGGCACCGGCGGTTTGGCTCGAGCCTATGGCGGCGGCGCGAACAAGTGCCTGCAAGCGGCGGCAAAAGTCGAGTTGATCAGCCGCGTGCCGCTCAGTTGTGCCTGCGGCTTTGCCGAGTTGGCGTTGGTGAAGCTGCGGGTGGCGGATCTGGGTGGCTTGGTAGTGGAAGAAAACTTCACTGCCAATGGTGTTGAGTTGCAGTTGGCAGTGGGTGAGGCGCAGGTCGAGTTGTTGCAAACGCAACTGGCGGATCTCAGCCGTGGGCGGATAGTGCTGCAGCGTTAGAAGAGCAAAAGATCGCAGCCTTCGGCAGCTCCTGCACAGGACTTAGTGTTTCCCAGTAAGAGCCGCCGAAGGCTGCGATCTTTTAGGGCATCGACGAATTCCGTTATTCCAGCAACTTGCCCACATCTGCTGTGCACCCGACTGTGGATAACCTGAGCACATGTGGCTGTAACCCTTCTGTCACGTGGCTTTGCGCGATTTGCTCACTTTTCGTCCATTGCGCATGAAAAAAGAGAAATCCCACATAAAAACAGATAGTTAGCGCTGTTTATCACCATTGGGAGATAGCATCCCAGCGCTTATGCCAAGGATTTCCAATTGCGCACAAATACTGTGGAACAACCTGTGGATAAGCCGTTCATGGCTGGCGCAGTCGCAGGTTCTGTATAGCTTCGACCCGGCTGCTCGTTTTTTAACCAGTTCGTCACGGTGCAAAAGTGGAGCCGGATCAACAGCTTTGCGCTGAATTGGTGCCCGCTCCTCCTGCGTTTTTCAGCGCGACGCTCTGCCGCCGGCACGCGGCAACAGCTATGGCGGGCGTTCCTGACTCAATGGCCAGGAAATTGCTTTATCCACAGGCACAACTCCAAGTCAGTCGAGCCTGTCATGCCAAGCCCAGATTCAACGCCGCGCCTGCAACTGCGCCAGATCAGCAAACGCTACCCCGGTTGCCTGGCCAATGACGCCATCGACCTGTGCATCGCGCCCGGGGAAATCCACGCGCTGCTCGGTGAGAACGGCGCGGGCAAAAGTACCTTGATGAAGATCATCTACGGCGTGACCCAGGCCGATACGGGGGAAATGCTCTGGCAGGGTCAGCGAGTAAATATTCGCAACCCGGCGCAGGCCCGGCAGTTGGGGATCGGCATGGTGTTCCAGCATTTCTCGCTGTTCGAAACCCTCAGCGTCGCGCAGAACATTGCTCTGGCAATGGGCGCCGAGGCCGGTACGCCGAAACAGCTTGAGCCGAAGATTCGCGAAGTGTCGCGCCGCTACGGCATGGCGCTGGAGCCGGAGCGACTTGTCCACAGCCTGTCGATCGGCGAGCGGCAACGGGTGGAGATCATTCGCTGCCTGATGCAGGACATTCGCCTGCTGATTCTCGACGAACCGACGTCGGTGCTGACGCCGCAAGAGGCGGACGAGTTGTTCATCACCCTGCGCCGTCTCGCCGCCGAGGGCTGCAGCATTCTGTTTATCAGCCACAAGCTCGCGGAAGTGCGCGCACTGTGCCATAGCGCCACGGTCTTGCGTGGCGGACGGGTCGCCGGGCATTGCCTGCCGGCCGAATGCTCGGATCAGCAGTTGGCGCAGATGATGGTCGGCGAAGCGGCGGCGTTGATCGGCGAATACCCGAAAGTCAGTGGCGGTACGGACTTTCTACAGGTCAACGGCTTGAGCTGGCACAACCCCGATCCCTTCGGCTGCTCGTTGAGCGACATCAACCTGCAAGTGCGCGGCGGCGAAATCGTCGGCATCGCCGGGGTCGCGGGCAATGGCCAGGATGAGTTGCTCGCCCTGCTCAGCGGTGAACAAACCCTGCCCCGCGACGGCGCGACAACGATTCGTTTCGCCGGGCAAGCGGTCGCCGATTTGCGTCCGGATGCGCGGCGCCAACTCGGTCTGGCGTTCGTCCCGGCAGAACGCCTGGGCCACGGCGCAGTGCCGGAACTGAACCTTGCCGACAACGCCTTGCTCACGGCCTTTCAACAGGGGCTGGTGAGCAACGGTTTGATCAAGCGCAGTAAAGTCGAAGCCCTCGCACAAACCATCATTCAGCGCTTCGGGGTGAAAACCCCGGGCACTCACGCGGCCGCGCGCAGCCTGTCCGGCGGCAATCTGCAGAAATTCATTCTCGGCCGGGAAATCCTCCAGCAACCGAAACTGCTGATCGCGGCGCACCCGACCTGGGGCGTCGACGTGGGCGCGGCGGCGACCATTCACCGCGCGCTGATTGCCCTGCGCGATGCCGGCGCGGCGATCCTGGTGATCTCCGAAGACCTCGACGAACTGTTCCAGATCAGCGACCGCCTCGGCGCCCTGTGCGCCGGGCGTCTGTCGCCGCTGCAGAACACCACCGACACCCTGCTGAGCGATGTCGGCGGCTGGATGGCCGGGCACATCAACCCCACGCATTCATCGGCCACGGCCTGACGGAGTTTTCCCAACATGCTGCTTTCCCTCGAACCCCGTGGCCAGCAATCGCGCCTGATGTTGTGGTGCTCGCCGTTGCTGGCGGCACTGTTGACCCTCGGTTGCGGCTCGCTGCTGTTCATCGCCCTGGGGCATGATCCGCTGCAAACCTTGCACACGCTGTTGATCGCTCCGGTCAGCGATCTGTATGGCGTCTCCGAACTGCTGGTCAAGGCGCTGCCGATTCTGCTCTGCGCATTAGGCTTGGCGGTGGCTTATCAAGCGCGAATCTGGAACATCGGCGCCGAAGGCCAGTTACTGCTCGGTGCACTCGCCGGCAGTGCCTTGGCGGTGAACATCATCGACCTGCAAAGCCGTTGGGCGCTGGTGCTGATTCTACTCACCGGCACCTTCGCCGGCGCCGCTTGGGCCGGGCTGACGGCATGGCTGCGCACGCGCTTCAACGCCAATGAAATCCTCACCAGCATCATGCTCAATTACATCGCGCTGAACCTGTTGCTGTTCTGCGTGCACGGGCCGCTGAAGGATCCGGCCGGCTACAACTTTCCCGAGTCGGCGATGTTCGGCGACGCCAGTCGCCTGCCGCTGCTGATGGAGGATGGCCGAGTGCACGCCGGGGTGTATTTCGCTTTGCTCGCACTGGTTGCGGTGTGGGTGTTGTTGCAGAAAAGCTTCGTCGGTTTCCAGATCAAAGTGCTCGGTCTGGATAAACGTGCCGCAGGTTTTGTCGGCTTTCGCGAGAAGCATCTGATCTGGCTCGCGCTGTTGATCAGCGGTGGTTTGGCCGGGCTCGCCGGGGTTTGCGAAGTGACCGGGCCGATCGGGCAATTGGTGCCGCAAGTCTCGCCGGGCTATGGCTATGCAGCAATCACCGTGGCGTTTCTCGGGCGGTTGAACCCGATCGGGATTCTGTTCTCCAGCCTGCTGATGGCGCTGCTGTACATCGGCGGTGAAAGCGCGCAAATGACCCTCAATCTGCCGCAAGCCATCACCCAACTGTTTCAGGGAATGATGCTGTTTTTCCTGCTGGCCTGCGACGTGCTGATTCTCTATCGGCCACGCCTGAAACTGCGCTGGACACGGCGCGCGTCGACCACCGCCGTAACCGCCGGAGCGCTGTGATGGATATCGATCTGCTGAGCAATATTTTCTACGCCATGGTGCGCTGCGGCACGCCGCTGTTGTTGGTGGCGCTGGGTGAGTTGATCTGCGAGAAGAGCGGCGTACTCAACCTCGGGCAGGAAGGAATGATGCTGTTTGGCGCGGTGATCGGTTTTATCGTCGCCCTCAACAGCGGCAACCTGTGGCTCGGCGTGTTGCTGGCGATGCTCGCGGGAATGTTGTTGTCATCGCTGTTTGCCCTGGTGGCGCTGGTGTTCAACGCCAATCAGGTGGCGACCGGGCTGGCGCTGACGATCTTCGGTGTGGGCCTGTCGACCTTTGTCGGTGCAGCGTGGGTCGGCAAGCCGTTGGCCGGATTCGAGCCGTTGGCGATTCCGTACTTGAGTGAGATTCCGCTGATCGGGCGCATGCTGTTTGCTCAGGACTTGCTGGTGTACCTGTCGTTCGCGCTGTTTGCGCTGGTGGCGTGGGTGATCATCAAAAGCCGTGTCGGGCTGATCATTCAGGCCGTTGGCGAGAACCCGGACGCGGCCAGTGCGATGGGCCTGCCGGTACTGACCGTGCGCACGCTGGCGGTGCTGTTCGGCGGGGCGATGGCCGGGTTGGCCGGGGCGTATCTGTCGCTGGCGTACACGCCGATGTGGGCCGAGAACATGACCGCCGGACGCGGCTGGATTGCCCTGGCGCTGGTGGTGTTTGCCAGTTGGCGGGTGTGGCGCTTGTTGCTCGGGGCTTATCTGTTTGGCCTCGCCAGCATCCTGCATCTGGTGGCGCAGGGCTTGGGGCTGGCGATTCCGTCGAGTCTGCTGGCGATGCTGCCGTATGTGGCGACGATTGTGGTGTTGGTGCTGTTGTCACGGGATGCCGTCCGGACTCGGTTGTATGCGCCGGTGTCGTTGGGGCAGCCGTGGCAGGCGGGGCATTAGGGTGGTGATGCCACTGGCCTCATCGCTGGCAAGCCAGCTCCCACAGTGTCCGTGTTGTGTACCTGATTTGCGAACACCGCTGAGCGGCCTGCGAATTCGAGAAGCAACCACGCTAGAGCCTGGAGTATGCTTCGGGATCAACAGCTCTTTTGAGACCCGGCTCGATGTGTTGCGACGAGTGCTGCAACTACGGCTGGGTCAGGCGTGTCCATTGAATCCGTGAACCGAAATCTTCAAGGAACCGAGTCATGTCCCAGGCAAAAAACGCACTGATCATCGGCGCCTCCCGTGGCTTGGGCCTCGGGTTGGTGAAAACCCTGCTGGCCGATGGCTGGCAAGTGACCGCCACCGTGCGCAATCCGCAAAAGGCCGAGGCGCTGCAAGCGCTGGGCAAGGTGCGGATCGAGAAACTCGACATGGACGACCAGCAAGCGGTGATCGCCCTGAGCCAGCAGCTCAAGGGCGAGACCTTCGACCTGCTGTTCGTCAACGCCGGGGTCAAAGGCCCTGAAGTGCAAACCCCGGGTGGCGCGACACTGGCCGAAGTCGGGCAACTGTTTTTCACCAACGCCGTGGCGCCGATCAACCTGGCGCAACGCTTCGTCGGGCAGATCCGCGACGGCAGCGGCGTGCTGGCGTTCATGAGTTCCGGCCTGGGCAGCGTCACCGTACCCGACGCCCCGGAGCTGGCGCTGTACAAGGCGAGCAAGGCCGCGCTGAACTCGATGACCAACAGTTTTGTCACCCAGTTGGGCGAGCAGAAACTTACCGTGCTGTCGCTGCATCCGGGCTGGGTGAAGACGGACATGGGCGGTGAAGGCGCCGACCTGGATGTAGAGACCAGCACCCGTGGGCTGATTGATCAGGTGAATGCGTACACCGGCAAGGGCGGCCATCACTTCATCAACTACAAGGGTGAAACCATTCCCTGGTAAGCACTGAAAATCCCAATGTGGGAGCGAGCCTGCTCGCGAATGCGGTGTGTCAGACAATGGATGTATCGACTGATACGACGCCTTCGCGAGCAGGCTCGCTCCCACAAGGGTTGTGTGGTGAATGGTCGGGTTGGGCTTGCCCGATCCGGCGATTTGTTTGAAACTCCGCACCTCGTCCAACGCGGCGACCCTGGATCAGCAGACAGGGCAACACTGAGCTGGCAACCCTGAACCCAACTTTCAGAGGAGCCGGCCACAATGCCTGCGACCCGTACCTGGTTAAAAAATCCCCTCGCCATTTTCACGGCCAACGCGCTTGATGCCCGTGGCGGTCTGGTGCTGCAAGACGGCGTGATCGTCGAAGTGCTGGCGGCCGGTCAGCAACCGTCCGCACCGTGCAACGAAGTGTTCGATGCCCGCGAGCATGTGATCCTGCCGGGCCTGATCAACACCCATCACCACTTCTATCAAACCCTGACTCGCGCCTGGGCGCCGGTGGTCAATCAGCCGCTGTTCCCGTGGCTGAAAACCCTGTACCCGGTGTGGGCACGGCTGACCCCGGAAAAACTCGCCCTCGCGACAAAAGTGGCTTTGGCTGAACTGCTGCTGTCGGGGTGCACCACCGCCGCCGACCACCACTACCTGTTCCCGGACGGTCTGGAAAACGCCATCGACGTGCAGGTCGACACCGTGCGTGAACTGGGCATGCGCGCCATGCTCACACGCGGTTCGATGAGCCTCGGCGAGAAGGACGGCGGCCTGCCGCCGCAGCAGACTGTGCAGGAAGGTCAGGTGATTCTCGACGACAGTCAGCGCCTGATTCACGAGTACCACGAGCGCGGCGACGGTGCGCAAATTCAGATCGCTCTGGCACCGTGCTCGCCGTTCTCGGTGACCCCGGAAATCATGTCGGCCAGCGCCGAACTGGCGAACAAACTCGATGTGCGCCTGCACACGCACTTGGCGGAAACCCTCGACGAAGAGGATTTCTGCCTGCAGCGTTTCGGCCTGCGCACCGTGGATTATCTGGACAGCGTCGGCTGGCTCGGCCCGCGCACCTGGCTGGCCCATGGCATCCACTTCAACCCGGATGAAATCGCTCGCCTCGGCCAGGCCGGCACCGGTATCTGCCATTGCCCGAGTTCGAACATGCGTCTGGCCTCCGGCATCTGCCCGAGCATCGATCTGACCGATGCCGGTGCGTTGTTCGGTCTGGGCGTGGACGGTTCGGCCTCCAACGACGCGTCGAACATGATTCTCGAAGCGCGTCAGGCGTTGTACATCCAGCGTCTGCGTTACGGCGCGGAGAAGATCACCCCGGAACGCGTGCTCGGCTGGGCAACCAAAGGCTCGGCGAGCCTGTTGGGGCGTACCGACATTGGCGAGCTGGCGCTGGGCAAGCAGGCGGATCTGGCGTTGTTCAAGCTCGATGAGCTGCGTTTCTCGGGCAGCCATGATCCGATTTCGGCGCTGCTGTTGTGCGGTGCCGATCGTGCGGATCGGGTGATGATTGGCGGCAAGTGGCGCGTGGTGGACGGTCAGGTTGAGGGGCTTGATCTCAAAGGCCTGATCGCCGATCACAGCCAGGCGGCTCGGCAGTTGATCGCCGGCACCTGAGCCACCGCCGTTCAAAACTGTGGGAGCGAGCCTGCTCGCGAAGAGGGAGTGTCAGACAACATGTTTGTTGAATGACACACCGCTTTCGCGAGCAGGCTCGCTCCCACATTTGGATTTGTGTAGGTTCTTAAAGGCCGAGCAGGGACAGCATGATAAACGTCGCAAACAGCACAAAGTGAGTCATGCCTTCGATGGCATTGGTCTCGCCGTCATTCAGGTTGATCGCACTGACCATCAGCGTGATGAAGATCATCACCGTCTGCACCGGGGTCATCGCCATCTGAAACGGCTGACCGGTGTACAGCGCCATCGCTTCCATCACCGGCACCGTCAGGATCACCGTCGACAGTGACGCGCCCATCGCAATGTTCACCACCGATTGCATGCGGTTGGCCAACGCGGCACGCAACGCCGTCAGAATCTCCGGCGCTGCGGAAATCGCCGCCACCAGAATCGCCGTGATCACCGGCGGTGCGCCCGTACCTTCCAGGCCCAGATCGAGGGTCTTGGACATCACTTCGGCCAGTGCGCCGATCACCACCACGCCGAACACCAGAATGCCGATCGACCAGGTCAGGCTCAGCGGTTTCGGTTCATCTTCCACCGGCTCTTTCTTGCGGCGTTTGTCCGGGTAGCTGTAGCTGAAAAAATAACTGTGCGGCCCAACCTGCATCCGCAGGAACAACGCATAAAGCACCACCATCGCACCGATGGTGAACGCTGAATAAATCTTCCAGTTGGCCGCCGGAATAAACTCCGGCACCACCATCGATACGCCCATGGCGGTGAGGATCATCACGCTGTAGCTGCGTGCCGAATCATCGTTGTACGACTGCTCGCCGTGCTTGAGCCCGCCCATCAACGCGGCGAGGCCGAGGATGCCGTTGATGTCGAGCATCACCGCCGAATAGATCGTGTCCCGCACCAGCGTGGCGGACGCCTCGTTGCTCATCATGATCGCCAGGATCACCACTTCCACCAGCACCGCAGCGAGGGTCAGGATCATCGTGCCGTAGGGGTCGCCGACTTTTTCTGCGAGCAGTTCGGCATGATGGGCGACGCGCATCGAGGCGGCGACGATGAAGGCGATCAGCACCAGACCGCAGATCAGCGCGACGATCTGGCCGCTGTGGAGCATCCAGTGTTCCAGCGGATAAGCGATGCACGCGGCAATCACCGCCAGCAGCAGAAAGCTTTCTTGCTTGAGGATCGTGAGCATGGCGGGCCTTTTTGCCGAGAGATTCGAATGAGCTACTGACTGCGGCGCGGCGCTAACGTTTCGTTACACCTTAGCGCACCAGTGGATGGCAGCTGGTTCAGGCATGCACTTTTATCGGCCTTGCCGGCCTCTTCGCGAGCAGGCTCGCTCCCACATTTGATCGCGTTGCCCTGTGGGAGCGAGCCTGCTCGCGAAGGCCGCGCCTCGGTTTCGGATTGTTTGTTGTCCTGTTGGTCAGCAATTTGCATTGCCCCTGACCACACACAACAAAATGGAGCTCTAATTCATGCAAATACGTCCGCTGCACAAACTGCTGTGCGCCGCCATCGGTCTGGGGATCAGCCTGAGCGCCAGCGCTGCCGATCCGCTGAAGGTCGGTTTCGTCTACATCGGCCCGATCGGCGACCACGGCTGGACGTATCAGCATGAACAGGGGCGCAAGGCGCTGGCGGAGAAATTCGGCGCGCAGATCAGCACCAATTACGTCGAGAACGTGGCCGAGGGCGCCGACGCCGAGCGGGTGATCCGCAACATGGCCAAGGACAATTACGACCTGATCTTCACCACCTCCTTCGGCTACATGAACCCGACGCTGAAAGTCGCCAAACAGTTTCCCAAGGTCACCTTCGAACACGCCACCGGCTACAAGCAGGACAAGAACCTCGGCACCTATCTCGCGCGCACCTACGAGGGTCGTTATGTCGGCGGTTTCCTTGCAGCGAAGATGACCAAGACCAAGAAGGTCGGTTACGTCGCCTCGTTCCCGATTCCGGAAGTGATCCGCGATATCAACGCCATCCAGCTGGCGCTGAACAAGTACAACCCCGGCACCGAGATCAAAGTGGTGTGGGTCAACTCGTGGTTTGACCCGGGCAAGGAAGCCGACGCCGCCAACGCCCTGATCGATCAGGGTGTGGACGTAGTGTTCCAGCACACCGACAGCCCGGCGCCGATTCAGGCCGCCGAACGGCGTGGCGTGTACGCCGTGGGTTACGCCTCGGACATGGCGCACTTCGGCCCGAAAGCGGTGCTGACTTCGATCGTCAACGACTGGGCACCGCACTACATTCAGGCGACCCAGAGCGTGATCGACCACAACTGGAAATCCCAGGACTACTGGGGCGGGCTGAAGGAAGGCACGGTTGAACTGCCGATCAGTGATCTGGTACCGGCACCGGTGAAAGCCGAGGCCGAACAAATTATCGCCGACATCAAGAGCGGCGCGCTGCAACCGTTCACCGGGCCGATCAAGGATCAGGCCGGCGTGGAGAAGATCCCGGCAGGTGTGAGCGCGACGAATGCGGAACTGGCGTCGATGAACTATTACGTTGAAGGGATGAAGGCCGAGATGCCGAAGTAATCCTCCGATTCACCACACAAAACCTTGTGGGAGCGAGCCTGCTCGCGAAAGCGGTGTGTCATTAAACAAAAATGTTGTCTGACACTCCCTCTTCGCGAGCAGGCTCGCTCCCACATTGGAACCCAGCGTATTCAAGGATTGTGTATGAACAGTCTTCCGATCATCGACATCTCACCGCTCTACACCAACGACCAAAACGCCTGGCCCGCCGTCGCCGCGCAGATCGACCAGGCCTGCCGCGAATGGGGCTTTTTCTACATCACGGGCCACCCGATTTCCGCGCAGCGCATCGACGCCGTGCTCGATCAGACTCAACGTTTTTTTGCTCTGCCCTCAGCGGAAAAACTCAAGATCGACATAACCCAGACCCGCCATCATCGCGGCTACGGCGCCATCGCCACCGAGCAACTCGATCCGAGCAAGCCCAGCGATCTGAAAGAAACCTTCGACATGGGCCTGCACTTGCCGGCGGATCATCCCGAGGTGCTCGCGGAAAAACCGCTGCGCGGGCCGAATCGTCATCCGGCACAAGCAGGCTGGGAAGCGCTGATGGAGCAGCACTACCTCGACATGCAGGCCCTCGCGCAAACCCTGCTGCGGGCGATGACGATTGCGCTGGGGATCGAACGCGACTTCTTCGATTCGCGCTTCGTTGAGCCGGTCAGCGTACTGCGGATGATCCACTACCCACCACGCCACACCGCCAGCAGCGCCGAACAGCAAGGCGCCGGAGCGCACACCGATTACGGCTGCATCACCCTGCTCTACCAGGACAGCGCCGGCGGCCTGCAAGTGAAGAACATCAACGGTGAATGGATCGACGCGCCACCGATTGACGGCACCTTCGTGGTCAACCTCGGCGACATGATGGCGCGCTGGAGCAACGACCGCTATCGCTCGACCCCGCATCGGGTGATCAGCCCGCTGGGGGTGGATCGCTATTCGATGCCGTTCTTCGCCGAGCCGCACCCGGACACCCGTATCGAATGCCTGCCCGGTTGCCAGGACGCACAGCATCCGGCGAAATATCCGACCACCTCCTGCGCCGAATTCCTGCTGTCGCGCTTCGCCGATACCTACGCCTATCGGCGCGAGCCGCAAGCGGTGTGATGGATCGCTTGGTCAGGTTTTGCCAATTGTTTCGGCGCGCATCTGTAGAATGGCCGCCATCTGCACCTGATGAGAAAAGAATATGTACGATTGGCTCAACGCCCTGCCCAAGGCCGAACTGCACCTGCATCTGGAAGGCTCGCTGGAGCCTGAGTTGCTGTTCGCCCTGGCCGAACGCAACAAGATTGCCCTGCCGTGGAGCGATGTCGAAACCCTGCGCAAGGCCTACGCCTTCAACAACCTGCAGGAATTCCTCGACCTGTATTACCAGGGCGCCGACGTGCTGCGCACCTCGCAGGACTTCTACGACCTGACCTGGGCCTACCTGCTGCGCTGCAAAGCGCAGAACGTGATTCACACCGAACCGTTCTTCGATCCGCAGACCCACACCGACCGTGGCATCCCGTTCGAAGTGGTACTCAACGGCATCGCCGCGGCACTCAAGGATGGCGAACAGCAACTGGGCATCACCAGCGGTTTGATCCTGAGCTTCCTGCGCCACCTGAGCGAAGACGAAGCACAGAAAACCCTCGATCAGGCGCTGCCGTTCCGTGATGCGTTTGTCGCCGTCGGCCTCGACAGCTCGGAGATGGGTCACCCGCCAAGCAAGTTCCAGCGTGTGTTCGACCGCGCCCGCCACGAGGGTTTCCTGACCGTCGCCCACGCCGGTGAAGAAGGCCCGCCGGAGTACATCTGGGAAGCCATCGACCTGCTGAAGATCCAGCGTATCGACCATGGCGTACGCGCCATCGAAGACGAGCGCCTGATGCAGCGGATCATCGACGAGCAGATCCCGTTGACTGTGTGCCCGCTGTCGAACACCAAGCTCTGCGTGTTCGATCACATGTCGCAGCACAACATCCTCGACATGCTCGAGCGTGGGGTGAAGGTCACCGTCAACTCCGATGACCCGGCGTACTTCGGCGGCTACGTCACCGAGAACTTCCATGCGCTGCATGAACACCTGGGCATGACCCAGGATCAGGCCAAACGCCTGGCGCAGAACAGCCTGGATGCGCGTCTGGTAAAACCATAAGTACAAAGCAAATCCTCTGTGGGAGCGGGCTTGCTCGCTCCCACAGGGTGCTGTGTTCAGCCAGCGATCTCTGCTTCAGTCAGCTCCTCCAGGGTTTTACCGCGCGTCTCCATCCCGAACAGCCACACCACCCCCGCCGCAATCGCAAAGCACAGCGCGCCCAGCGCAAACACTCCGCCTTGCCCGGTAATCGGGAACACCAGCCCGGTCACCAGCGGCCCGAGCAACGAGCCGACACGGCCAATCGCCGAGGCAAAGCCCGAGCCTGTGGCGCGCGCCGAAGTCGGGTACAACTCCGGCGTATAGGTGTAGAGCACCGCCCACATGCCGAACAGGAAAAACTGCATCAGCAGCCCCGAGCTGATCAGCAACGCGACGTTGCCGCCGAACACCGCACTCTGCCCGTAGAGAAACGCCATCACCCCGCCGCCGAGCAACGTCACGATGCACACCGGTTTGCGCCCCCAGCGTTCCACCAGCCACGCTGCCATCAGAAACCCGGGAATCCCGCCCAGAGAAATCAGCACGGTGTAATACACCGACTGGGTCACGGCGAAACCCGACTGTTGCAACAACGCACTGAGCCACGATGTCAGCCCGTAGAAACCGAGCAAAGCGAAAAACCACAGGCTCCAGATCATCGTGGTGCGCTGGCGATATTGCGGCGACCAGATCTGCTTGAGCGCCGAGAAGAAGTTGCCCGGCGGCGTCACTGTTCTTGGCAGGCACACCGGCTCAGGCAGCGTCGCCACCCCGAGCGACGTGCGCACGCGCGCCTCTATTGCGTTCAGGACCTTGTCCGCTGCTTCGTGGCGTCCGGCTTGCTCCAGCCAGCGTGGTGATTCGGGAATGAAGAAACGGATCGCCAGCACAAACACCGCCGGCACCGCCAACACCAGGAAGATATCGCGCCAGCCAATCAGCGGCAGCAGAAAGTACGACAGCACCCCGGCGGCGACGAAACCCAGCGGCCAGAAACCGTCCATCAATGCAATGTAGCGCCCGCGCCGCTGCGCCGGGATCAACTCCGAAAGCATCGACTGTGCAATCGGAAACTCCATGCCCATGCCGATCCCCAGCAGGATGCGGAACAGCGTCAGGCTCTCGACCGTTTGCGCGGTCGAACACAGATAACTGGCCACGCCCCACAACACGATGCTCCACTGAAACACCGGTTTACGCCCGAAACGATCGGCGAGCATCCCCGATAACGACGCCCCCAGCACCATGCCGAAAAAACTCGAACTGGCGAGCAGGCCAGCCTGTGCACTGCTCAAGCCGAACTCGGTTTTGATCGAGCCGAGCAGGAACGTCATCATGGCCAGGTCCATGGAGTCGAAAAAGAACGCCAGGGCAATGATGATGAAAATAACCCGGTGATAACCGCTGAGCGGCAGCCGTTCCAGGCGTTCTGCCGCGTTGAAGTCTCGCGTATCCATGCCCATCCCCTCCGCAATGTGTGCGGATCGAGTGTGCGCGATAACGCCTCAGCGCTTTTTCTGGATACGACCTGTTCGCAGTCACAGGCGACGCCAGCGTCGAAGTGTCGGCCGGCGAACGCTCTATCACGCCAATTCCAGCTCGGTTTCCTTGGCGAACCGCTGGATTTCCCGCTGCCCGGCCGGGGTCACTTGCAAGGCTCGGGAGTCCTTGGGCAGCACCAGCCAGCCGGACTGCATGAACAGTTGCAGCACCGCCGCGCCGAGTGAACCGCCCAGGTGTGGGCGACGTTCACTCCAGTCCGGACAGGCGCACGCCACCTGAGCCTTGCGATGAGCGAGGGCCTGGATGAACACACCGCGGTTGGCCAGTTGCGTAGAGCCTTTGAGGGTCACCACGACCCGCTGCTCGATCTGTTCGAGCCAGCCGGCATCGAGCAGACGCTGATACAGATCGGCGGCCAGCGTGCCACCCAAATGATCATCGCAAAAGCGCGCACGCAGCAGTGAAGACGGCGCAGTCCGGGGATTGGCGCTCGGTGCCGAGCGTTTGAATACGTGAGGAATTTCCCGCGGTGCGCTGGCGATCGTGGCACTGGCCAGCGCTTCGATGGCCGCCGCGATCTCCGGGGCTGCCAGACGGAAAAAGCGCTTGCGCCCACGGACCTCGACTTTCAACAGGCCCCCGGCGGACAAACGCCCCAGATGCGCACTGGCCGAAGATGGCGACAACCCTGCCAGCAGCGCCAGCTCTTCGGTCTGGCGTGCCGAGCCATCCATCAACGCCCACATCATCGCACTGCGCTTGGGGTCGGCCAGCAGCGTGGCGATCTGGCTGATGCAAGGTGCATGTTCCATGTATTCACTCCCTGTTGAATCGTATCGTCTACTGCTCGAAGACATCTTGACCAGTAATGGGTCATCGGCCAAGACGGGTAAAACGCCATGAACCGGAGCAAGCCAGGCCGGTGCTGCGGCACCCGTCAATGGAGTGTCCGCGGCGTTTGTGCAGCGCTCGCTCGGCTCTGAAAAACCGGCCGGATTCAGTCCTGACCGGTTATCGGTGCAGGTTTGAGGCGGTCGCTAGTATAAGCGGGATGCACGCTGCTTCCTGCGCCGTGGCTGACACGAATGGTGATAGTTCCTGAGTGAAATTTCGCTAATTGCCTGCGACTAATGATCAACTTTCGGGAAATGGGGAAATTGACTACTCAATTCGGCGCATCGGCTGGCGAGCATTTCCCTCAAAAGGTTCACCGGCTTACTCAATTGTGCGCGATGGGCGCACAACAGATTCAGCGGAGCACGCTCACAGAGCAGCTCTGGCAGCAACACTTTGAGGCGCCCGGCGAGCACATCCGCGCCGACATCGAGCCACGATTTGTAGGCGATGCCCGCCCCCGCCACCGCCCACAACCGGACGACGTCGGCGTCATCACTGAAGCGATCGCCACTGACCGTCAGGCCGACTTCACGTTTGCCGTCATGAAAACTCCAATGGTCGTGCACGCGACTGCCGAGCATGTACAGCAGGCAATTGTGCTGCGCCAGTTGTTCGAGCTGACGCGGTTCGCCGTGGCGCGCCAGGTACGCCGGCGATGCGCAGAGCACGCGGCGATTGTCCGGGGCGATGGGCAGGGCCACCAGGCTCGAATCCTCGGGTTCGCCATAACGCAGGGCGATGTCCACCGGCTGGCGGAACAGGTCGGCGATGCGATCACCGAGCAACAGGCGCACGGTCAGTTTCGGATGCTCGCGCTGAAACTCGTCGAGCCACGGCAACAGCAAGTTGCGCCCGAAATCCGAAGGCGCCGACAACTGCAGGATGCCGCTGACCTGATCCTGCGCGCTGGAGAGAAATCGCCGGCCTTCGTCCAGCGAACTCAACGCGGCCCGCGCGTATTCGAGGAAGCCTTCGCCCTCGGCGGTCAGACGCAGGCTGCGGGTCGAGCGCGCCAGCAAACGCACGCCCAGTTGCTGTTCGATGCGTTTGAGCGCGGCGCTGGCCACTGCCGCGGACATGTCCATCACCCGCGCCGCTGCCGACAGACTGCCCAGATCCGCCGCGCGAACGAACAACTGCAAATCGTCGAAACGCAGCATTGTCAGCCTCGATTATCAAAAAAATATTGAAAGAGACTGCTCTTTTAGCCGGTTTTATCGCGCCGAGAAATAGCCAATGATGGGTTCAAGCAAATTTATCCCGCGACTGGAGCCGCACATGTCCCAAGCATTCACCGCCATCGCCACACTGATCGCCAAACCCGGCCAGCAGGACACCCTCGAAAACGCCCTGCGCGCACTGGTTGAGCCGAGCCGCGCCGAGGAAGGCTGCAGCCAGTACGACCTGCACCGCGACCTCGCCGATCCGCTGACCTTTTATGTGATCGAACACTGGGCCAGCGAGGAAATCCTTTCGGCGCACAACGCCAGCGCGCATTTTCAGAACTTCCAGGCCGCCGCCGGCCACTGCATCGAACACTTTCAATTGAAACGTCTGGGCGCCATCGCCTGAGCCCTTCTTCTATTACCGTTACGGAGCAAGTCATGAAAGCCATCGCCTATTACGCCTCCCTGCCGATCAGCGACGAAAAATCCCTGCAAGACATCGAACTGCCGGAGCCGGTCGCCGGCCCGCGCGACCTGCTGGTGGAAGTCAAAGCCATCTCGGTCAACCCGGTCGACACCAAGGTGCGGCAGAACGTGGCGCCGGAAAACGGCGCAGCAAAAGTACTGGGCTGGGACGTCGCCGGTGTGGTCAAGGCCGTCGGCAGTGAAGTGACGCTGTTCAAGGCCGGCGACAAAGTGTTTTACGCCGGCTCCATCGCCCGTGCCGGTGGCAACAGCGAGCTGCACGTGGTCGATGAGCGCATTGTTGGCCACATGCCCAAATCCCTCGGTTTTGCCGAAGCCGCCGCGCTGCCGCTGACCGCGATCACCGCGTGGGAACTGCTGTTCGAACGCCTGCAGATCCGTGAGGGCAAGACCGATGAAGGTCAAAGCCTGCTGATCGTCGGCGCCGCTGGCGGCGTCGGTTCGATCCTCACCCAACTGGCCAGCCAGTTGACCGGCCTGAAGGTCATCGGCACCGCGTCCCGTGCACAGACTCGCGACTGGGTGACCGAGCTGGGTGCCGACCTGGTGATCGACCACAGCCAGCCGTTGAGCGAGGAACTGAAACGCGCCGGCATCGATCACGTGACCCACGTCGCCAGCCTGACCCAGACCGATCTGCACCTGGAGCAACTGGTCGAGGCGTTGGCCCCGCAAGGCAAACTCGCGCTGATCGACGATCCGAAGTCGCTGGACGTGAGCCAGCTCAAGCGCAAGAGCCTGTCGCTGCACTGGGAGTTCATGTACACCCGCTCGCTGTTCGAAACACCGGACATGATCGAGCAGCACAAGCTGCTCAACCGCGTGGCCGAGCTGATTGATGCGGGGACGTTGAAGACCACCGTCGGCGAGCATTTCGGCACGATCAACGCGGCGAACCTGCGCCGGGCGCATGAGCTGCTGGAAAGCGGCAAGGCCAAGGGCAAAATTGTTTTAGAAAGTTTCTGAAAACCCGGACGTCGTAATCAGCGCCAGTCCTTTCAAGGGCTGGCGCTATTTTTTGCCGTCAGTCAGATGCTTGATCGTTGTCACAAATCCGATCGTATTCAGGTCTACACTCGAAGCCTCTGCGATGCATCTTTTACACAAGGGAGGTCAGTAATGAAGATCCTGATAAAAGAAGTGGCAAAGTCCCAATGGCAGGTTCGCCTGGACCAGCACGCCGTGACCTTTCGCAGTGAAGCCGAGGCGCTCGCCTTCACCCGCACCCTCGAAGCGCGCCTGCACGCGCCCCATCGGATTCCCGACCCCGGACAGCAACGCGCCGTCGGCTGAGGCAATCAGGCTTCGGCCTGCGCTTGCGCCAACGCCCGGGCATTCTGCAAATGCCGGGTGTACATCGCGACGCTCACCACCAGCAACCCGCACAGACTGATGACCATGGCCATCGGCATGGCGCTGCCATCGTGCAGAACGCCCACCAGCGAAGCCGCGCCGGAAGCCACGCTGAACTGCAGGCAGCCCATCAGTGCCGACGCACTACCGGCACGCGCACCCTGGCCGTTCATTGCACACGCCGCTGCGTTGGGCAGGATGCAGCCGAGGCTGGCGATACACACGAACAACGGAATCAACAGCGGCCACAACGCTTCGGTGTGCAGCGAGCTGACCGCGAGCAAAGAAACCCCGGCCAACAGATACACCCACACCGCCCGTGCCAGCAGGAATGCCGGACCGCGCTTGGCCAACAGCCGCGCATTGACCTGGGCCACCAGAATGAACCCCGCCGCATTGGTGCCGAACAGCCAGCCGAAATGCTCGGCGGGTACGCCGTACAGTTTGATGAAGACGAACGGCGAACCGGCGATATAGGAAAACATCCCGGCGACCGCGATCCCACCGGTCAGGGCGTGGCCGAGAAACACCCGGTCGCCGAACAACCGGCCGTATTGGCGCAACGCACCGGACAGTGGCTGGCGCGGCACATGGGCCGGCAGACTTTCTGGCAGCCCCAACGCCACAGCCAGGCCGGCCAGTGCGCTGAAGCCCGTCAGTGCGAGGAAGATCGACTGCCAGCCCGTGGTATTGACCAGCAGACCGCCGAGCAACGGCGCGAGAATCGGCGCCAATCCCATCACCAGCATCAGTTGCGAAAAGACTTTCGCCGAACCGACCGCATCGCACTTGTCACTGACCACCGCCCGGGAAATCACCATCCCCGCGCAGCCGCCCAGCGCCTGAACGAAACGCGCGCCGATCAGCCATTCCAGATTCGGTGCATAAGCACAGGCCAGCGAAGCCAGGGTGAACAGGCCGACACCGACCAACAGCGGCAGGCGCCGACCAAACCGGTCGGCCACCGGCCCATACAGCAACTGCCCGATCGACAGACCGGCGAAATAGGCTGCCAGGGTCAGTTGCACATGCTTTTCATCAGTGCCAAAGGCCAGCGCCATCGACGGGAACGCCGGCAAATAGAAGTCGATCGCCAGCGGACCGAAGGCGCTCAGGGCACCGAGAATCAGAATGGTACGGAAGTTCATCAGGCATCCAGGTGGGATAGAAGTCGGCAGCCCGACAGTCTAGCCGCGCTGAGACACCTTGAACATTCCGATAGCTCGCTAACTATTAGAAATCAGATGACCTACACCTGAAACCTGTGGCGAGGGAGCTTGCTCCCGCTGGACTGCGCAGCACGCCGAGTGTTTTTCAATTGAAAAAAAGGCCGCTTCGCGACCCGGCGGGAGCAAGCTCCCTCGCCACAAGGATTTATCGTTATCCGGCGAGTTTTACCGGGTAGCCCTCTTCGCTGATCACCTCGATCACCTGCTCGGCACTCAGCGAACTCTCGACGCCGACTTCTTTGGCCGCCAGATCGACCCGCACGCTGGCCGCCGGATCCTTCGCCTGCACGGCGTTGGTGATGGCTTTGACACAGTGGCCGCAGGACATGCCTTGAACGTTGAACACTTGCATGGATGGACTCCTTTGAGTGAGGTTGCCGGCAGTGTCGAGCTTGCCACCATGGCAAGGTCAAGTTCTGCAGAAAACTGCCGGGCTGGCAATCGGCGTCGCGCTCAGCCAAGCTGCGTGCATCAATGACTCAAATTCAGGAGATTCAGCCATGCGCTGGTCAGCTTTCAGCCTGTTTGGCTTGCTCAGCCTCTTTGCCGCCCTGCCCCAGGCCAACGCGACCGGTGAGGACTACGCCGTTCTGATCATCTCGCGCGAGCGTCTGGAAGTGCCGACTCCCTGCGAGATTGGCGTGTACGTCAATGATGAACTGGCAGCGCGCCTGCTTCAGGAACAGACCACTTCGTTCAACCTGCCCCACGGGACGATTTCCATCCGTCTGAAACAATTGCCTGGCCAAGTGCCGGGTTGCCAGGCAGGCATGCTCGCGCCGCCGGCGCAGGAGATCTCGCTCAAGGCCGGCGATGTGCTCAAGTACCGGATCGCGGCAAATGCCAAAGGCTTGTACCTGCGACCTGCCGCCCTCGAATACTAAGCAAAACTCCAAATGTGGGAGCGGGCTTGCTCGCGAATGCGCTGTGTCATTCAGCGATGATGTTGACTGACACACCGCATTCGCGAGCAAGCCCGCTCCCACACTGTTTTTGTAGTGAGTCAAATATTGGCGCTTGACCTTGCCCGCGTGGCAAGGTTGATCCTTGTAGGCATCTTCTACAGGGAGTAAGACCGATGTCCGATTCCATCACTTTCGATCTGCCGATTGCCGGCATGACCTGCGCCAGTTGCGCCGGGCGTGTCGAGCGGGCGTTGCGCAAAGTCAGCGGCGCCAGTGCCGTCAGCGTCAATCTCGCCACCGAACAGGCCCGCGTCCAGGCGCCTGGTGACAGCTTGCCGGCGTTGATGGAGGCGGTTGAACGCGCCGGCTACAGCGTGCCGCAGCAGACGGTGGAATTGAACATCGACGGCATGACCTGCGCCTCGTGCGTCGGTCGCGTCGAGCGCGCCCTGAACAAAGTCCCCGGGGTGAAGAGCGTCAGCGTCAACCTCGCCAACGAACGCGCACACCTCGAATTGCTCGGTCAGGTCGACATTCAGTCGCTGCTCGATGCTGTAAGCAAGGCCGGTTACTCGGCCAGCGTCTGGCAAGCCGAACACCCCGCCACCGATAACCAGCAACAGCGCCTGCAACATGAACGCTGGGCGCTGATCTGCGCGATCGTCCTGGCGTTGCCGCTGGTGTTGCCGATGCTGCTGCAACCGTTCGGCATTCACTGGATGCTTCCGGCCTGGGCGCAATTCGCCCTCGCCACCCCGGTGCAATTCATTTTCGGTGCACGTTTCTACGTGGCCGCGTGGAAAGCCGTGCGCGCCGGCGCCGGTAACATGGACTTGCTGGTGGCCCTCGGCACCAGCGCCGGTTATGGCTTGAGCCTGTACGAATGGGCCACCGCCGCCGGGCGCATGCCGCATCTGTATTTCGAAGCCTCGGCGGTGGTGATCGCCCTGGTGCTCCTCGGCAAATACCTGGAAAGCCGCGCCAAACGCCAGACCGCCAGCGCCATCCGCGCCCTCGAAGCCTTGCGCCCGGAGCGGGCGATTCAAGTCATCGACGGTCGTGAACAGGACGTCGCGATCAGCGCCCTGCGTCTGAACGATCAGGTCTTGGTCAAACCCGGTGAACGTTTCCCGGTAGACGGCGAAGTACTTGAAGGCCAAAGCCACGCCGACGAAGCGCTGATCAGCGGCGAAAGCCTGCCAGTGCCAAAACAGCCGGGCGACAAGGTCACCGGTGGTGCGATCAACGGTGAAGGCCGACTGCTGGTGCGCACCACCGCCCTCGGCGCGGAAAGCGTGCTGGCGCGGATCATCCGTCTGGTAGAAGACGCTCAGGCGGCGAAAGCGCCGATCCAAAAACTGGTGGATAAAGTCAGCCAGGTGTTCGTGCCCAGCGTGTTGCTGATCGCCCTCGCCACCCTGATCGGCTGGTGGCTATACGGCGCGCCCATGGAAACCGCGTTGATCAACGCTGTTGCCGTGCTGGTGATTGCCTGTCCGTGTGCCCTCGGCCTCGCTACCCCGACGGCAATCATGGCCGGCACCGGCGTGGCTGCGCGCCATGGGATTCTGATCAAAGATGCCGAAGCGCTGGAACGTGCCCATGCAGTCGACAACGTGGTCTTCGACAAGACCGGCACGCTGACTTCCGGCACCCCGCGTATCGCCCATTTCAGTGCGCTGGATGGCGATGAAAATACCCTGCTGACACTGGCCGGCGCCCTGCAACGCGGCAGCGAGCATCCGCTGGCCAAAGCCGTGCTGGACGCGGCCGCCGAGCGTGACCTGAGCGTGCCGGATGTCAGCGACAGCCAATCCCTGACCGGGCGTGGCATCGCCGGCAATCTTGGCGGTCGGCGTCTGGCGCTGGGCAATCGGCGCTTGCTGGAAGAAAGTGGCCTGAGCGCGGGCAATCTCGCCGAGTCCGCCAAGGCTTGGGAAAGCCAAGGCCGAACCCTGTCGTGGCTGATCGAGCAAAGCCCGGAACCGCGTGTACTCGGTTTGTTCGCCTTCGGCGACACGCTCAAGCCCGGCGCACTGCAAGCCGTGCAGCAACTGGCCGTCCGCGGTATTCACAGCCATCTGCTGACCGGTGACAACCGTGGCAGTGCGCGCGTGGTGGCCGAGGCGCTGGGCATTGAAAACGTTCACGCCGAAGTACTCCCCGCCGACAAAGCCGCGACCGTCGCCGAACTGAAGAAAACCGGCGTGGTGGCGATGGTCGGCGACGGCATCAACGACGCCCCGGCACTGGCGGCTGCCGACATCGGCATCGCCATGGGCGGCGGCACCGACGTAGCGATGCACGCCGCCGGCATCACTCTGATGCGCGGCGATCCACGGCTGGTGCCGGCAGCGCTGGAGATCAGCCGCAAGACTTACGCGAAGATCCGCCAGAACCTGTTCTGGGCCTTCGTCTACAACCTGATCGGCATTCCGCTGGCAGCGCTCGGCTTCCTCAATCCGGTGCTGGCCGGTGCGGCGATGGCGCTGTCGAGCGTCAGCGTGGTGAGCAATGCGCTACTGTTGAAAACCTGGAAACCGAAGGATCTGGAGGAACAGCGATGAACATCGGCCAAGCGGCCCGGCACAGTGGCCTGAGCGCAAAGATGATCCGCTATTACGAGTCGATCGGCCTGCTCAAGGCTGCCCATCGCACCGACAGCGGCTACCGGGTCTACAGCGAAGATGACCTGCACACCCTGGCGTTCATCAAGCGTTCGCGGGACCTGGGCTTTTCCCTTGAGGAAGTCGGCAAGCTGCTGACCCTGTGGCAGGATCGCCAGCGTGCCAGTGCCGATGTGAAAGCGCTGGCCCGTCAGCACATCGACGAGCTGAACCGGAAGATTCGCGAACTCGGCGAGCTGCGCGACACCCTGCAGGATCTGGTCGAGCACTGTAATGGCGACCATCGCCCCGATTGCCCGATCCTCAAGGAACTGGCGTCGGGCTGCTGCGCGCAACCCGCCCGCGCCTGAGCGCCAGCAGCTTCACGGTCAACAGCGTACCGAGCGGGATGCCGTGGAACAGCATGACCACGGCACCCGGCGTCCACCAGCCGTAAAACGGCGCGGCAACCAGCATGCCGACGCCGAACCCGGTCATTTGCAGCAAGGTCAGGAAACTGAAAATCGGCAGGCGCAAATGCTCGGGTTCACGCTGCAGACGCGACATCAGGCTGACTTCGGAGAAACCGTCCCCCAGCCCCGCCGGCAGCGAAAACAGCAGCAGACCGTAAAGGCTGTGCTGCTGGAACATCAGGATAAAGCCGCAGGACATTAACGCCACGCCGAAGAAATACCGTCGCTCCAGATCACTGTTATCCGTGCCTTTGAGGCGACTGGCAATCCGTGCGCCGAGCAGCTTGCCGCTGGCCCACACCGCCAGCATCAGGCCCAGCGTGGTGCTGGCCGAATCAGGTGTGAGCAATTTGGAGAGGATCGGGAATCCGACGTTGTGCGCGGCACTGCCCAAGGTGTCGGCCATGGTCACGGCGAGCATCGCCGCAATCACCGGAGCGCTGCGCAGGCCTTGTTTCAGAGCTGACCATTCGCCGCGTTCGCTGGTCGATTGTTCGCTGACTTCTGCAGCGGCGAAGCGCAACGGTGCAATCAACAGCGCCGCCAGCACATAGGTCAGTGCGTTGAGCGCGAAGACCGTTTCGAAACCGAATGCCGCCACCAGCAAACCGGACACCAGGCTGCCGCCGACCATCGCCGCCGACGACGCCGAGGTGATCCAGGCATTGGTTTTCAGTAGCAGCGCCGGCTCGATCAACCTCGGCAACTGGCTGTTGAGACCGATGGCGAACATCGAGTTGCCAAAACCCAGGCCGAAGGCGATCACCGGTAACAGCAACGCCTGCTGGCTCAGCGGCAGGATCAACAGCAGGCCAAGCAACGCCGCGCGCAGCAGATCGAAAGCGATCAACGGCACCCGGCCATTCCAGCGCCGATAGAAGCGCGTACCGATCAGACTGGCAAAAATCCCCCCGCCAACCCGGCTGGCGAGAAAGATCCCGACGCTCATGGCGCTGTTGCTCAGCAGGTAGACATAGGTCGCCAGCGCGACCATGTTGAGGAAGGCGCCGAAGTCGGAGATCAGCCGGGCGCTGATGATGAGGCGGGCGTTCACATTCAATCCTTGAGTGTGCGAGGGGCGACAAGATTCCCACACACATTCCAGGAACACCACACATCCCTGTGGGAGCGAGCCTGCTCGCGAAAGCGGTATGTCAGTCAACAGGGATGGTGACTGGTAAGGCCCCTTCGCGAGCAGGCTCGCTCCCACAGGGAATTTGGGGTGGTCTCCGGAAAAACACAGGGCACAAAAAACCCGGCCGAAGCCGGGTTTCTGTTCATGCGCTTACTGCATCCACGGTGGCGGAGGCGGTTCGTCGGACTTGCCTTTGGGCTCGTCATCCGCCGCACGGATCGCCTGCTTGCGCTCTTCGTCGAGCCGCGCCGCTTCGATCTCGCGCAACACACCGCCAACGTCGGCCAGATCTTCCGGATCATCGAACTCACCGGTCAGCACGCTGTTGGGGTGCAAGGTGCCGGCTTCGTACAGCGCCCACATTTCTTTCGCGTAGCGGGTCTGCTTCAGCTCCGGGGCAAAACGCCCGAAGTACGAAGCCATGTTGCCCACATCGCGCTCGAGCATGCTGAACGCGTGGTTGTTGCCAGCGGCATCCACCGCCTGCGGCAGGTCGATGATCACCGGGCCGGTCGGGGTCAGCAGCACGTTGAACTCCGAGAGGTCACCGTGCACCAGACCGGTACACAACATCAGCACGATCTGCGAGATCAGGAACGCGTGATACTCGCGGGCCTGATCCGGCTCCAGCACCACGTCGTTCAGACGCGGCGCGGCATCGCCGTACTCATCGGCCACCAGTTCCATCAGCAGCACGCCATCCAGAAAGTCGTATGGCTTGGGCACTCGCACGCCGGCACCGGCCAGACGGAACAGCGCCGCGACTTCGGCGTTCTGCCAAGCGTCTTCGGTCTCTTTGCGACCGAACTTCGAACCCTTGGCCATCGCCCGGGCCTGCCGGCTGTTACGCACCTTGCGGCCTTCCTGATACTCGGCTGCCTGGCGGAAACTGCGTTTGTTCGCCTCCTTGTAAACCTTCGCGCAACGTAACTGGTTACCGCAGCGCACCACATAAACAGCTGCTTCTTTACCACTCATGAGTGGGCGCAGCACTTCGTCGACCAGACCGTCTTCGATCAGGGGTTCAATGCGTTTTGGAGTCTTCATCAGCTTTTATTGTGGGTCCTTTATTACCAAACACGCGAATGTCACTCGTTATACGGCAATCCTCGCGCTACGGGGAGGGGTTGCCGACCTGTGAACCCTGTGGATGCACACACTGTGCCGAAATAATCGAGCTTTGCCGATCATAGCTGAGCCGGTTTGAAATGTTGGCAATCAGCGTCGAGGGCATTTGCGACAGAATCTGACATTGGCATTCATTTCCCCTGTGGGAGCGGGCTTGCTCGCGAAAGCGGTCTGTCAGACACAATGACGGCGCCTGACACGGCCCCTTCGCGAGCAAGCCCTCTCCCACAGGGGATTGCGCTCAACGTTCGATAATCGCGGTGACACCCTGGCCGCCCGCCGCGCAGATCGAGATCAGCCCCCTGCCCTTGCCGGCCGCATCCAGCAGTTTTGCCAGGTTGGCGACAATCCGCCCGCCGGTCGCGGCAAACGGATGCCCCGCCGCCAGCGAGCTGCCTTTCACATTCAGCCGGCTGCGGTCGATCGAACCCAGCGGTGCCTCCAGCCCCAAACGCGTCTTGCAGTATTCGGGGTCTTCCCAGGCCTTGAGCGTGCACAGCACCTGCGCGGCAAACGCTTCGTGAATTTCGTAGTAATCGAAGTCTTGCAGGGTCAACCCATTACGCGCCAGCAAGCGCGGCACGGCATACACCGGCGCCATCAACAGGCCTTCGGCGCCGTTGACGAAATCCACCGCCGCCGCTTCGCCATCGCGCAGGTAGGCGAGGATCGGCAGACCACGTTCTTTCGCCCATTCCTCGCTGCCCAGCAGCACCACCGAGGCGCCGTCGGTGAGTGGCGTGGAGTTGCCTGCCGTCAGCGTGCCCTTCGCGCTTTTTTCGAAAGCGGGTTTGAGCGTGGCGAGTTTTTCCAGGGTCAGGTCCGGACGCAGGTTGTTGTCGCGGGTCAGGCCGAGGAACGGCGTCATCAGGTCGTTGTGCCAGCCTTCACTGTAGGACGCGGCGAGTTTGTGATGGCTTTCGAGGGCCAGTTGATCCTGCTCCTCACGGGGGATGTTCCAGGTCTGCGCCATCAGTTCGCAGTGCTGGCCCATCGACAGACCGGTACGCGGTTCGCCGTTACGCGGGAATTCCGGGATCAGGTGCCGCGGACGCAGTTGCAGAAAGGTTTTCAGCTTGTCGCCGGTGGTCTTGGCGCGGTTGGCCTGCAGAAGGATTTTGCGCAAGCCTTCGCTGACGCTGATCGGCGCGTCCGAGGTGGTGTCGACGCCACCGGCAATGCCGCAGTCAATCTGGCCGAGGGCGATTTTGTTGGCCACCAGCAGCGCCGCCTCCAGCCCGGTGCCGCAGGCTTGCTGGATGTCATAGGCCGGGGTGGTCGGCGACAGACGCGAGCCGAGCACGCACTCGCGGGTCAGGTTCATATCCCGTGACAATTTAAGCACCGCACCCGCCACCACTTCGCCGATGCGCAGGCCGTGCAGGTTGTAGCGTTCGATCAGGCCTTCCAGGGCAGCAGTGAGCATCACCTGATTGCTGGCAGTGGCGTACGGCCCGTTGGAACGGGCGAAAGGAATACGGTTACCACCGATGATGGCGACGCGGCGCAGCTGACTCATGAAAAGCTCCTTGTTGATCCGAATTCATGGAAATCCCTGTGGGAGCTGGCTTGCCAGCGATAGGGCCGGCACCTCCAGCATTTCCAGTGGCTGACACTCCGCCATCGCTGGCAAGCCAGCTCCCACAGGGACGGTGGTCTACTCTGCTGTTCTAGCGTAGGCCTTATTGCGTGGATCGAACGATTGATTGCCGTTGGTAGTCCACACTTTGAACCCCAACTTTTGGAGAGCGTTCCATGTCTGACCGCTATATCGACTTCGCCAACTCATCCATCGGCCACCGTCTGGTCGGGGCTTTGGGCCTGCCGTCGCCGGTGCGGCTGGAACGCTGGCAGGCCGGACGCCTGCGGCCGGTGGACGGTGCGCTGCTGATCGGCGGCGGGCCGCTGGCCGAGCGGGTCAATGCGTTCGCCAACCGCCTGACCGATGCGATCTACAGCTACGGCACTGAACCGTCGCTGGCCACCGCGTGGATTCCCGGGCACGGGCCTAAACTCAAGGCCGTGGTGTTCGATGCCAGCGACCTGCAACACACCGACCAGCTCAAACAGCTGCGCGAATTCTTCCAGCCGTTGATGAAAAACCTCGACAGCAGCGCGCACCTGGTGATTCTCGGCCGCGCCCCGGAAACCCTGCGCGAGCCCTTTGCATCCAGTGCGCAACGGGCGCTCGAAGGCTTTTCACGTTCGCTGGCCAAGGAGCTGCGCAGCGGCGGCACGCTGCAACTGATCTATGTCGGTGACGGCGCTGAAGATCAGCTTGAGGGGCCGTTGCGGTTTTTCCTGTCACCGAAAAGTGCCTTTGTTTCCGGGCAGGTGATTCGCCTGAGCCCGTGCGCCACGCCGGTCACCGATTGGACCCGGCCATTGGCCGGACGCAAGGCGCTGGTCACCGGCGCGGCACGCGGGATCGGCGCCTCGATTGCCGAGACCCTCGCCCGCGATGGCGCCGAGGTGATTCTGCTCGACGTCCCCCCGGCCAAGACTGATCTGGAAGCCCTCGCCGCACGTCTTGGCGGCCGGGCGATCACCCTTGATATCTGCGCCGAAGATGCCGCCGCGCACCTGATCGAACAACTGCCGGACGGCCTCGACATTCTGGTGCACAACGCCGGGATCACCCGCGACAAGACCCTGGCCAACATGACCCCGGAATTCTGGGACGCGGTGCTGGCGGTCAACCTCAATGCCCCGCAAGTGCTGACCAAGGCGCTGCTCGACAGCGGCACCCTGCACGACAATGCGCGGGTGATTCTGCTGGCCTCGATCAGCGGCATCGCCGGCAATCGTGGACAGACCAACTACGCCGCGAGCAAGGCCGGGCTGATCGGCCTGGCTCAGGCCTGGGCGCCAACGCTGCACGAACGCGGCATCAGCATCAACGCTGTGGCCCCGGGCTTCATCGAAACCCAGATGACCGCGCACATCCCGTTCGGCCTGCGTGAGGCCGGACGGCGCATGAGTTCGCTGGGCCAGGGCGGCTTGCCGCAAGACGTCGCCGAAGCCGTCGCGTGGCTGGCGCAACCGGGCACCGGCGCATTTACCGGCCAGGCGCTGCGGGTCTGTGGACAAAGTGTTCTGGGGGCATAGGCATGAGCATTGAATGGCACACCCTCGACCGTGAACCGAGCCTGCCCGGCCTGTACGCGCGGGCCGCGACGCGGCGCAAGATCACCGGCACCCGACTGCCCGAAACGGGTTTGCGTTGCTGGGTCGATGTCGACCCGCAGAAACTGGCGGCCTATCGCAAGGTTTGCGGCTTTGCCGATGACGGCCTGCTGCCGCCGACTTATCCACACATCCTCGCGTTCGCCCTGCAGATGCAATTGCTCACGGCCAAGGAGTTTCCGTTCCCGTTGCTGGGGCTGATTCACCTGAGCAACCGCATTCGCGTGTTGCGGCCGATGGGCGGGATCAACCGAGCACAAATCAGCGTCCGTGTGCACAACCTGCAGCCACATCCCAAAGGGGCGACTTTCGAGGTGTTGACCACTCTGGATGATCAACTCGGGCCGCTGTGGGAAGCCGAAAGCCAGATGCTCTGTCGCGGAGTGAAACTCGACGGCGAAACTGTCGAGCAACACTGGGAACCGTCCCAAGTGTTGACGCAAGTGGCGCAATGGAAAGCCCCCGCCGATATCGGTCGGCAGTACGCCAAAGTGTCGGGCGACTACAACCCGATTCACCTGAGCGCTGCCAGCGCCAAACTGTTCGGTTTCCCCACGGCGATTGCTCACGGGTTGTGGAACAAGGCGCGAACCCTCGCCGCACTGTCGGATCATCTACCCAAAGCCAACCTTGAAATCGCCGTGCACTTTCGCAAACCGGTGCGCTTGCCCAGTGAGGTTTCATTGCTGGCGAGTGCGCCGGGGTCCAGCGGCGAGTTGCGCCTGATCGGCAACGGCGATCTGGAACACATGGTCGGGCAATGGCAACCGATTGCCTGACCCCGTACCCCGGAGGCAAGCCTGTAAATTGTGTATATATCACTTAAGTTTTTCCGCGCTTGGCGCCGCACTCTGAAAAACTCCAGGCCTTGATTTTCAAGGCCTTTTTTTATGCGTCTATATCTTGGGTATTAGTGCTTAGGCACGGCGCGGCGCCTTATATATAAAGGCGTTAATACCAACTTGAGAATGGTGGAAAAGCACCGCGCGATCGAGATTGGCACCACGGACGAGGCATCACCGGCGACAGATCGGTGAGCCATCGAAAACGACGAATGTTGTTACAGGTGCAAGGAATCTCAATCATGAAAACTCAAGTGTGGTGCAAATCGGCAACAGCTCTGGCATTGATCCTCTCCCTTGGTCTGGCTGGCTGCAGCAGCGGCGGTGGCGGCCATCACAGCAGCTCCGGCAGCTCTTCGCCAGACAGCGCGACGTCGGGCACTGGCGGCACTGGTGGCACAGGCGGTAGTAGTGGCACTGGCGGTACTGGCGGCACCGATACCGCTGGCACAGGTGGTACCGGTGGCACTGGCGGTACCGGCACGACCAATCCGACCAATCCGACGAACCCGACCAATCCTACCAATCCGACAGACCCTACGGATCCAACCAACCCGACCAACCCGACTACCACCCCGCTAGTGACCACCACCCTGGTGCAGGATGTCGGCAACACCGTCGCGGGCGTCGGCAGTGGTGTCGGTCAGGTCGGCGACTCCTTGAGCACCGTTCCAGTAGTGGGCGGCGTGGTGCAAAGCGCAGTAAAAACCACAGGCAATGTGGTCACTACCCTGGGTGATGGCGTGGCCAACGGCATCGGCAAACTGGGCACGGTCGACAATGGCCTGGGCGTCACGGCGTCCTCGGTCGGCGGCGTGGTTTCAGATGTCGGTACCGGCGTCTCGGATCTGAGCAGCAAACTGGCGACCGCCACCGGCAGCGTTCCGGTTGTCGGCGGCGTGGTCACCAAAGTCGCTCCGGTGCTCGACGGCGTCGGTGAAAAAGTCACCATGCTCGGCGACACCCTGAGTCTGGCCACTACCACTGGCCCACTGGGCTCGGTGACTAAAAGTGTCGGCAACGGTCTGGTACCAGTGATTGCCATGGTTGAAAGCACCACCGACAAAGTCGGCGATGCAACCGGCCTCGGCGCTCCGCTCAATGGTGTCCTCGGCCAGGTCGGTGGCGCCGTCAAAGGCGTGGGCGGTCAGGTAACCGGTGCTGGCGGCGGCAACGCGTTGACCAACACCGTCGGCGGCGCCTTGACCAATGTCGGCACTGCCGTCGGCAAAGCCGGCGGGCTGGTGGACAACGGCACCAGCAGCGGTGGCGGATTGGGCGGTGGTCTCGGCGGCGGCCTGGGCGGTACCGGCTTGCTGCAAACGGTTGGCGGCGCCGTGGTCAACGTCGGTGCCGGTCTGAACGCCGGCAGCACCAACGGCGTGGTCAGCGCCGGCGGCGTCACGGCTGGCGGACTGGGCAACACCATCGCTTCGCTCAACACCGTACTCGGCGGCTCGGGCACGCCGATCACCGCCACCACCTCGCCACTGGCCACCGTCGGCGCTACCGTCGGCGCAGGGCTGAACCCAGTCACCAGTGCGGTCACCAGCGTCACTCAACAAGTCGGCGCCGCGACAGGTCTGGGCGCGCCGGTCGCCGGTCTCACCGGCCAGGTTGGCGGCGCCGTCAGCGGCATCGGCAACACCATCGCCGCCACCAACAACCCGGTCACCACCGCCGTGGGTGGTGTGGTCAGCAACGTCGGCGCCACCGTCGGTGCGGTCGGCGGACTGGTCAGCGGCGGCACCGCCACCGGAGGCACCGCAACCGGAGGTCTGGGTGGCGTGCTCGGTGGTCTGACCGGCGCTCTTGGAGGCAACAAACGCTAAATTGCACCTGGCCGATTCGACGGCCTCACCTACAGCGCCTACGCTTGGTTGAGGGCGGAAGATTCCCACGAGTCTTCCGCTTTTTTCTTAGGAAAAATTCAGCCCAGCGCTGTGATCTGACCATGGAGTGTCCTATGCGCGTAATGGCATCCCTGCTGTTCCTCAGTCTCAGTTCCGCCGCCCTCGCCGACACCCTGCCCAGCTTTCTCAACAGCAACGAAACCACCCGCAACCTGCCCGTGCCGAATCTGCCGGCAGATGCCTATCGCCCCGCCGCCACGCCCCTGCAAGTACCCGACCCCGGCGCGGCCACGGCGCAGCCGTTGTTGATGGAGACCAAAGTCAATCTGAAAACCGTGCAGATCGAAGGCGGCACGATCTACCCGCTCAACGAACTGGCCGAAGTCTACAAACCCCTGATCGGCCATCAGACCAGCCTCGCCGACCTGATCGAAGCCACACGCGACATCACCCGGCGCTACCAGAAGGACGGCTATCTGCTGTCCTACGCCTTCCTGCCGCAACAGCGTTTCGACGACGGCGTAGCCCGAGTGGTGCTGGTGGAAGGTTATGTGCGCGATGTGCAGGTGCAGGGCGATGTCGGCCGGGTCAAAGGTCTGCTCGACGAACTGGCAGCCAAAATCCAGGCCGAACGCCCGCTGACCCGCAAGACCTTCGAACGCTACACCACCCTGATGACCCGCATCCCCGGCGTGACCATCCAGGCGCAAGTGCCGCCGCCCGGCACCACCGACGGCGCAACAACACTGGTGGCCCAGGCCAGCCGCAAACCGTTCACCAGCACCATGAGCACCACCGAAGATAACCGCAACGGCACGCAGGCATTGCTGGGGGTCAGCAGTAACTCGCAGACCGCCATGGGCGAGCAATTGACCCTCAGCGGGCTGTTTCCGCCGGGCGACGATCACGAACATTACTACCGCCTGGACTACAACCAGTTCCTCAATAGCGAAGGTACGCAACTGAGCCTGTTTGCCTCGCGCTACCGGGCCGATCCGGGCACCAATGTGCTCACCAGCGATGGCTTCGAACTCAAACCGCACAAGGAAGACAATCGTTACTCCATCGGTGTCAGCCACCCGTTCATTGCCGCCTCCAACGAACTGCTTAACGCGGGAGCGCGGCTCTATGCAGTGGATGACAAAAACCGCTACGACGTGGTCGGCTATCCGCTCAGCATCGAAGAGCGCACCAACGTGCGTGCCCTCGCATTCGAAGGCGACTGGCGCAAGAGCGATGCCCGGCAACTGCGGATTCTCAGTGGTGGCGTGTATCAGGGTCTGGACAGCATGGGCGCGCATTCCAACAACCCGGCGCTGGACCTGAACTTCCTGCGCCTACGCCTCTCCGGGGTGCAAAGCGACAAGTTCTTCGACAACTGGCAAGGCGTGCTGTCGGCCGCGCTGTACTGGAGTGATGACACCCTGCCTGACAGCGAACGCGCGGTGTTCGGCGGGCAGAATTTCGGCCGTGGCTACCCGGACGATCAGGCATCGGGCGACAAGGGCTGGGGTGCGGCTTACGAGATCAACTACAGTTTCAATCGCGACGGCAACTGGGTGCGCATCCTGCAGCCATACGTGGTGCTGGACCGTTCGAAAACCTGGTTCAACAAGCTGGCGGTGCAGAGCAATGACCTGTCATCGGCAGCAGTAGGCCTGCGTTTTGGCGATGCCAAGTACTACAACATTGCGTTGGAGGCCGCCAAACCGATGTCCGATGAAGCGCTGGACACGTTCAATCGTCGGGCGCGTTACAGCATCAGTTTCAGCTATCAACTGTAGGGTGTCAGATCAATCAACTGAGCAGGCAGACCGCTTGCTCTCACATTGCAGCGCACATCCCTGTGGGAGCGGGCTTGCTCGCGAAAGCGGTGGATCAGTCAGCATTTTTGCCGACTGACACTACGCCTTCGCGAGCAGGCTCGCTCCCACAGGTTTTACCCGATGTGGATCAGAACGCGTAACGCACCTTCGCAGTAAAGCTGTCGGAGTCGAAACCGCTGGAGGTCAGATAGTTGTAAGAGCCGCCGACGCTCCACGCGCCCATCCGGTAGTTGGCGCCCAGGCCCAGTTCATAGCTGTCACGCACCGGAGTGGTACCGCGGCTGACGGACGACTCGCCCCCCAGCACGAAGGCCGATGTGGTGCTGACCTTGTCACCGATGAAGTCATGCCAGGCCATCAGCTTCGCTTCCGGTTCCAGGCTGCCGCTGCCAACATCGAATGCCGCCGCCAGACGTGCACCGACGCCCATCTCACCGACTTCATAACGCTGACTGCCGACATTCAGCGACGCCGAGCTGCCCTTCTCGCGATACGCGTCCATGCCGACATTGGCATAGCGCGCGCCAACCTGTGGTTCCAGCACCACATCAGGCATCAGCCGCAGGCTGTACCCGGCCAGTGCGCTCACGCCGAATACATCACTGTCGTAATCAGCCTTGGCCTGAGTGCCAGCGATATAACGTTTGGATTCGTTATCGTTCCAGCCGTACATCAGCGACGAGTCGACGAACCAGTTGTCATGCACCCAGTTGCTGTACAGCGTCAGCGCATGCCCAGTGACCTTGGTCTTGTTGCCGAGGTCGGATTTCACATCGGTATCGAGGTAGCTGTAGGCCAGACCGAGCGTGGTATCGGCATTCAACTGACCATCGGCACCGACCGCGATCCCGTGGCTGTCGGCGTCATAACCGGCGACACCGCGACGCTCGTCCTGATTGGCATCGCTGCTCAAGGCTTGCAGCCATACGCCTTTTTCCGGGGCGCCGGTGGCTGAGCGTGCACGACTGGAGCGATCATTGATCACGCCCGAGACCAGCGTCTGACTGTTGGTCGCCGCGTGCAGTACACCACGGCTGACATCCGGGCTGAGGGTTTCACTCAGGCGCGCCAGTTCGGCATCGGTGCCAGCGTTGGCGAATGCCTGGAACACCGGATCCTGTTCATCGAGGCGTGCCAGCAGTCCTGGCACATGCCCGACCGCCGTCGCCGCGTTATCACTACCGCCGACTGCCAGGGTGTTCTCGGCCAGCACCTCGCTCGACTTGGTCGTCACCACGCTGGTGATGTCGTTACCGACCACACCGAAACTCTTCACATCCAGCAGCGCGGAGGTCGAGGTCACGGTCAGGTTGTTGCCACCGACCAGATTCCCCGAGCTGATCAGGGTGTAACGCGTTCCACCGGGGCTCACGCGAAAATCACTGGAGCGCGCCAGCAGACGCAGTTGCGCGCCCGGGGCGATATCGGTGGTGCCGGTGACCTTCAGCACAGGCAGCGCCGGGTTGGTGTCATTGCCCAGGTACATCTCCAGCACCGAGTTCGACTCTTCCATATCGAAGTCGCCGATGAAGGTGGTGTGCGGCTTCATCAGGGTCAGCGTGCCCTCTTCGATAGTGACGTAGCCGGAGCGGATGGTCGAACCGTCGAAAGTCGCATCACCGTCGACCAGCACGCCGGACAGGCCGAGCAGGTCTCCCTTCACCGCGCCGCCATAGAAATAGAAGTAGCTCGTGCCGTCATCGACCTGGATCGCCGCCTTGCCACCCTCGATCAACCCGTTCATTTGATAGATGCCGAAAGGCCGGGCGCCACTGGCCTGGCCACTGACATGCACACCGATGTCCTCGCCGGAGATGGTTCCGCCGTTCCACAGCGCGGTGGAATTGGCGCTCGCCGGAGCGCTGAACTTGACCCCCTCGAACACTACTGCCTCGGCATTGGCACCGGTCGCACGGATAGTCCCGGTGTTGTTGACCGACTGGCTCAGCGTCGCGCCATCGAGCAATACGCCCAATGCGTCGGTGCCGCTTGCGGTGATGGTGCCTCGGTTGCTGAGCCCGGTCATGTTGGTATGCACCAGCAACAGGCCACTGGCGGTCTGGCCGCTGACGTCGATGCTGCCACTGTTGACCAACGAATCGCCCAGCGTGCTGCCGAGATCGGAAATACCGCTGGAGGTGCCAGCGTCGGCCAGACCGTGAACTGAAATAGAGCCTTCGTTGAGCAGCGCGCCGGCGATTTTGGTCGGCACCACTCCAGCGGTCCCCAGACTGATCCCGGTGCCGACCCTGGCGCCGTCAATCCGGATATTGCCGGTGTTGCGCAGTTGATCCGCCGTGACTCCCGAGAGCTGTGCGCCGTAGGTCGTACTCACCTGGGAAACAGGAGCGATATTGCCGTTACCGCTCAGAGTGATCAGCCCCCAGTTCTGCAGGTTACTGGTCAGCGGGCCGCCACTCAGGTCATGGTTCAGGCTCGCGCCGGCGGCGATAGCCATAGAGGTGTGCAAAGCGGCGGCGGAGATGGAGAGCGCCAAGGCAGAGCGGCGCAGGCAAACGATAGTCACGCGAGATTCCCTTCCAAAACATGAGAAACAGTTTCAGCAGGGTTCATTACATGATTCAGGCATCCCTACCGTCCCACCAAGTCGTCCTGGTTCGGGCGCGGGGAATGTACATGAGCCATCATTTTGATACCACACAAATGTCAAAGTGATGGCGTCAATTTTCAAGACAATCCATCCAGTATCCGCTCAGGCCGCATCTCCTGCGCGCTTGAGCGTGGCGATCAACCTAGTTCTTGGTCTCGATCTTGCCGCCCGCATCCGGGTCGTAAAAATCCGGAATCTCGTATTTGTATTTCTTCAACCAGCGTTGCAGCGCCAGCTCCCGCTCCGCCGCCGTGGCGGTTTGCGGCTTGAGCGAGGCGGCCTGGTTGCGACTTTGCAGCACCAGCCACCCTTCGGTTTCCTGTTGCTGCGCCGAGGCCGGGCCGGCGTCGATCGCCTGGGCGGCGAACGGCAGGCTGAGCAGGGCCAGGCAATAAACACTGTGCAAGGTGTTCATGGTCATCTCCCGGAGTGTCACTTGAGCTTCGACGGTTGTGGGTCAGCCACCACCGCTACTTGATTACCAACCGCGGTCGGGGCCTTGGCCGGCACCTTGAGTTTTTCCGCGCGGGCCTGGGCGTCGGCGAACTGCTCCGGCGTCAGGTGCGCGCGGCTGACGATTTCGGCTGCTTGCTGCCAGTTGTTCTGGTACAGCAGCAAGCTCACCAGATTCAGCGTGGCCAGTTGATCGTTCTGCTTGAGTTCGATGGCCGTCAGGAACTCGAAACGCGCATCTTCAAGACGCAACTGGTTGAGGTAGACCACGCCGAGGTCGTTGCGGATTTTTTCATTGGTCGGCGCCAGACGCACCGCGCGTTGCAAGTGCGCCTGAGCCTGGCCGTTGTCGCCACGGGCGGCATAGATCTGCCCCAGGCCGTGTTCGGCGTCCGCCGTGAGGCAAGTACCGAGTAGCCCGCGATACAGCGGCTCGGCTTCATTGCGCCCGAGCAAGCGATACACCCTGGCCTTGCGTAGGCGGACCTCGACCAGTTTGTCGGGCAGGCTTTGCAGGTTGGCCAGGCTGGCGTGCAGTTTGCCGTCGTTGGCCAGATCGTCCGCCAGGTTCAGTGCCAGTTCCTGTTCGGAATCGAGTTTGCTGCAACTGGTCGGTGCGAGCATCGCCGACCACGGCGCCGGACCGTCGGTGGCGCAACCACCGAGCAACAACACACTTGCCAAGACAATCAGTGCTTTCATCAAACGCTCTCCATGAGCCAACGTCAGTTTGCAAACGCCCGGGTAATCGCGGTGAACCCCGGGCCGGCCAGTACGATCAGCAAGGCAGGAAACAGAAACAGCATCATCACCACCGACATCTTCGCCGACATCTTCGAGATGTATTCCTGCAGTCGGGTGAGGCGGCGGTCGTCGAGTAATTGTTTGAGCGCCAGCAGCGATTTCATTGCCCCGCCACCCTGCTGAATCAGTTGCTGCAGGATCACGCAGGTGTCGGTGAACTCATCGACCGCCAGCATCACCGAGGTCTTGTTCAACTCCTGTCCCAGCTCCAGTCCCGAGTCGACCCGGGCCAGAATCAGGCGCAGTTCGCGGGTCAGTTCCGGCAGCAGTTTCTGCCCTTCGGTGCTGAGCACGCGCAAGGCTTGTTCAACCGCCATGCCCGACTCGAATAGGATGCGCAGCAGCGGAATGAACGTGGAGATCTCCACGGCGATGGTTTTCTGCCGACGCCCGGCGGCGTAAGCCAGCAGCCGCTTGGGTAACAGGTAACCGGCGCCGGTGGCGAGCATCGGCACGATCCAGCGGTTGGCGGCGTGCGGAAAAAAAACTTCCTGGAGAAAGATCGCCAACCCAAGCGTCAGCAGCGGCGTGCCGATCTGGCAGGCGGCGAACAGCGAGCGCTCACTGGCGCGGCGCCAGCCGAGGCGACTGAGCAGGGTCTGGGTTTCGCTGTCGATGCTCACCGAGCGCTGACCGAACCTGCTGTTACCCAGAGCCCGCAGCCAGTTACCGAAACGGTTCTCGCGCACCAGATGCCCCTGCAAACGCTGGTTGACCTGGCGCACCCGGCGGCGCTCGGTCAGCAGGTGATTGACCACCAGCAACAGCGCGCCGAGCAGCAGCATCAGAGCGGCGAGATAGACCATTTCAAATACTCCGCAACATGCGCCACAGCGCCAGGCAACCGGTCACTTGCAACACCACGGCGATGATCAACATGGTCCGACCACCGGAGTCGTGCCACATGCCGAGCATGTAGCCGGGGTTGGTCAGCATGAAGTAGCTCACCAGAATCACCGGCAGCGAACCCAGCACCCACGCGGTCATGCGTGTTTCGCCAGTCAGTGCGCGCAGTTGCCGGGCGCCCTGGTCACGTTCGCGGATCAGCTTGATCAGGTTCTCCAACAGCTCGCTGGCATTGCCGCCGTAGCGATGATTGACCTTGAGGCCGAGGGCAAACATGCGCAGTTCGTCCTGTTCGTAGAGTTCGGCGAAATCGCTGACCGCATCCGGCAGATTGACCCCCAGTTGCACGTTGCGCTGCACCCGGCCCATGGCTTTTTTCAGCGGATCCTCGCTCGATTCGATGCCGCCCATGACGGCGTCGCTCAAGGTGCGGCCGGACTTGAGACTGCGTACCGTGTAGTCGAGCAGCTGTGGCAACTGCTCGATCATGCGTTTGATCCGCCGGTGGTACAGCCAGGAAATGTACAGGCGCAGGATCAGCGGCGGCGCCAGCAGCATCGCCAGCAAACCGATCCAGTCCGCCAATAGATAACCCAGGACAATCGCCACGCCCCACAGGGTCATCCACAGCCCGAAACGCTCGCTGGGACGGCCAAGCCCGGCGCGCAGAAACATCCGTTCAAGCCCGACCCAGGTCGGTTTCTGTGCGGCCAGTTGCGGCTGCCCCGCCGCGAGACGATTGAGAACCCGTTCGTTGCTGGTCTTGTGGATACCGTGCACGAACAGCCAGATCGACAGCCCGAGCAGGATCAGACACAGGAGGATAAGAATGGCCGGTCCGATCATGATGCAAGTCCCATGCGGTCAGCCCAGGTGGGTCTCGTAGCGCAACTTGTCGCCCGCCGGATTGACCGCTTCGCGCAGGAAGCCGAAACCAGTGCGCCGATCAAGGCGAAACAAGGTGTTGGTGACGTAGACGTCTTCACGGATGCCGACCACTTCCACCACCTCGCTGACACAGCGGCGGCCGTCGGGCATGCGAGTCAGCTGGATGATCACATCGAGGGCGGCGCAGATCATCTGGCGCAAGGTGCGCTCGGCGATCGAGCGACCGGTCAGCCCCACCAGCGTCTCCAACCGCAGCAACGCATCCTGGGCATTGTTGGCGTGTACGGTGCTCATCGAGCCGTCGTGACCGGTGTTCATCGCGGTCAGCACATCGACCACCTCGACTCCACGAATCTCGCCAAGGATGATCCGGTCGGGGCGCATGCGCAGGGCGTTGCGGATCAGGTCGCTGGCCTTGACTTCGCCGTGGCCCTCGGCATTCGGCGGACGGGTTTCCAGGCGCACAACATGCGGGTGGCTGAGCTGCAATTCGGCGACGTCTTCGATGGTCACCAGACGTTCGTGGGGGTTGATCAATTGGCTGAGGATGTTCAGCAGCGTGGTTTTGCCGGTGCCGGTACCGCCGCTGATCAGCACGTTACAACGCTTGCCGACCGCCTCCTGAAGGAACTCGAAAATCGCCAGATCGATGGTCTGCATCGCCATCAGATCACTGCTTTTGAGCATGTCCTTGCGAAACTTTCGAATCGACAGGCAGGGGCCGTCGAGCGCGATCGGCGGGATGATCGCGTTGACCCGGCTGCCGTCCGGCAGACGTGCATCGACCATCGGCGAAGACTCGTCGAGACGCCGCCCGAGTGGCGCGAGAATCCGTTGCATGACCCGCTCGACGTGGTGCGCGTCGATAAAACGCAGGTCACTTTGATGCAGCACGCCATCGCGTTCGATGAATACCCGGTGCGGGCCGTTGACCAGAATCTCGGTCACCGACGGATCGCGCAGCAGTACTTCCAGTGGGCCGAAACCGGTGAGTTCGTCGACGATTTCTTCGGCCAGCCGCTCCATCTCGTAACGGGAAATCGCCAAGTGCAGGCGGGCGATGTATTCGGCGACCTTGTCGGTGACAAACTGCGCCAGCAATTGGCGCGAGCCCTCCAGCAGGTTTTTCCCCGACTCTTCGATGGCGTCGATGATGTAGCGGTGCAGGACCAGTTTCAGGCCTTCGTGATCGGTATTACCGGTCGCGCCGCGCTGCACCGCGCCGAACAGTTTTTCCGCGCTCATGAGGTGCCTCGCAAGCGGTCGAACCAGGTGACTTTGGGTTTGGCCAGGCCTTCGGAGCGCTTGGCCAGACGCTCGCCGAGAGCACGCAGGCTTTGCGTGAGTTTTTCCCGCGGGGCCAGTTCGAACAGGCTGACGCCCTGGTTCTTGGCGTTCAGGCGCACTTCGGCGTTGGCCGCCAATACCGCGATCACTTCGAGGTTGAAGGTTTTGCCCAGGGTTTCAGCATCCGGGGCCACGCTGCCCAGATAGCCGTCCACCAGCAAACGCGCGTGGTCGAGCTTCATGCCTTTCTCGCGCCAAAGATTGAGCACGGCCAGGTTGCGGCGGCAGTTGAGCACGTTCTGATCGGTGTACCAGATCAGCTTGTCGCAGTGGCTGACAAAGGTGCGCAAGGCTTCACTGTCGGACTGCCCGGTGAGGTTCACGACGATGTGCTGGAAGTGTTGGCGCAAGGCGCTGAGCAACATGTACAGCTCGGCGGCGCTGGTGCCTTCCAGCGGCTCGTCGCTGCTGGCATACGCCAGAATCCGCAGCCCCGCTTCAGCGCTGGTGAAGGCACTGTCGATCAGGGTCGCGTCGAGCCTGCGCAAGTGACGCAAGGCATCGCCGAAGTGGAACGAACTCTCGAGCCCGAGCAACGCCAGGCTGTCGCCGCGCGGCAGCCCCAGATCCAGCAGCAGGGTCTGTTGTCCGCTCTTTTGCACCACCTGCGCCATATGGTTGGCAAGCAGCGCGCCATCGCAATAGCTCTGCGTACCGTACAACACCGTGAGGCCGCCAAGATGCGTGTTGGCCGCCACCGGTGGCAGGCGCTTGTTCAAGCGCCGTACCAGCCCGGCGACTTCACTGGCCCGCGAACCGTAGGCGACGAAATCCCGGGCGCCGGCACGCATGGCGTTGAGCACCAGTTGGTTGTCCATGCCATCGCCCAGCGCAACGATGGCAAGCATCGGTTTGGCTTCCAGCGCGCCTTCGATCAACGCACTCTGCGCCACCACATGGTCGCGATCGAGGCCGACGAACACCAGGCTGGCGAAGGTGACATCGACCAGCGCCAGCAACTCGTCCAGGCTCCCGGCCCCGGCGCTCACCACTTGGCCCAGCGGCGCGAGTGCGCCTTGCAGCCACTCCAGATCGGTGCTGTTACGGGTGATCGCCAGAAAGGTCTGGCTCAGGTTCTGGTTCATTGGGACAGCCCACTGCGTTTGTCGAAGTTGCCGTTTTCGAGGAAGAACATGCGGTAGAAATTCGGGTCGTAGTTGCGCAGTTTTTCCCCCGGCAGCGATGGCAGTTGCGCGTCCGCCGCCAGTGGCTGCACCAGGTGCGGGGTGACAATCATCAGCAGTTCGCGCTCTTCGCGTCTGATCTGCGAGCCTTTGAAAAAGGCGCCGAGCACCGGGATATCGCCCAGCCCCGGAAACTTGTTCACCTGCGAACTGTTGGTGGTGCTGATCAGGCCGCTGATCACGAAGCTTTCGCCATCGGCCAGCGAGACGCTGGTGTCGGTACGGCGGATGGTCAGGGCCGGCACGGTAGTGCCGGCGATCTGCACGGCGTTGCTCAAATCCAGTTCGCTGACTTCCGGTGCGACCTTCAGCGCGATGCGGTCGTGGCTGATCACGGTCGGGGTCAGGGTCAGGCGGATACCGAACTCCTTGTACTCGATCGACACGTTGTCGCTACCGGCGCTGGGCACCGGAATCGGGATTTCACCACCGGCCAGAAAGCTTGCGCTCTGCCCGCTCAACGCCACCAGGCTGGGGCGTGCGAGGGTGTAGGCGAAACCGCTGGTTTCCAGCGCGTTGATGATCGCCATGGTCTTGCCGCCGATCCACGAGAAATTGAACAGGCCGTTATCCACCGGTAGCCTCGGCGTCGGCACGCCGTCGATCGGTGGCAACGTACCGGGCGAACCAAACAGGAAATTGCCCCGGGTGCCGATCAGCGAAGCGGTGGCTTCCTTGAGTTTGGTGCGGCTGACTTCGACGAAACGAATGTCGGTCTGCACTTGCGAGGGCAGCATCGGATCATCGGAAGGCATTCTGCTGGCGCTGGTCAGTGCGGCAGTGGCACTGCCCTTGACGAACACCATGCTCTGGCGCGGCTCACTGGAGCACGACGTCCAGACCATCAGGCTGGTGGCGCCGGGGGCCACGCCGGTGAGTAGAAACGAGGCGCTGCCGGTGTCGTGCACATCAGCGATCTTCGGGTCGCCGATAGCCACGCGGGTGATTGCCACGGGCGACTGGATGTCCTGCTGGAAGCCTTCGCCGATCTCGATCACCGGCGGCATACGGCCGAGTGCCGAGCAATTGCCGGTGGCCGCGACGGCGGCGTTGATCGACAGTCCCATCAGTATCAAGGCCCGGACGACAGGTGTTAATAGCGGCCTGAATCGACTCTGCATGCACGTGGATCCTTGCTCAGTCATGGGGCTTGTTGGGAAAGCTGATTGCCGCGGATCACTTCCATCGGCCGCGCACCGCCATGGCCGCCAGCGGCCGGCGCTTTTGGCGCGGCACCGAGGGCCAGTTGGGTGAACTGGAAGAGCTGGCTGTTGGCGTTATCCACATGCGCCGGTGACTGGGTTTCACCGGCCCAGTACTTGGCCAGACGCTGTTCTTCGCTGCTGCGCACGGCCAGGCGCAACGTGCCGACCTGAGTGGCGAGCATCATCCGGCTGAGCAATTGTTCGGGCACCGCCAGCACCACGGTGCGTGCAGCGATCCGGCGTTGATCCTGTTTGAGTTTTTCGTCGGCGCTCAAGGCCGGGGTGGCGGGTTGGCCGTCGTTGGTCAGGCCGTATTGCTCACCGACACCGAGTACGCGCATGGCCGGCACCACGATCTGCGCCGACTGCTGCAGATTGCTCGCGTCCTGACGCAGGTAGAGCAGCACATCGACGTAGTCGCCGGGAATCAGTTGCCCGGCGGCGCCGATCACTTCGTCCACGGCCACGGTCAGCGCACGCTCATCACTGTGAATCATCCGCGCCAGTGAGCCACCGGCCTGAAAGCTTTCGTCGTTGAGCCAGGTGCCTGCGCTCAAGTGCCGCCACGGCGTGCGACCCACCGCTTGCTCGACACTGGAAAGGCTGCCGGCTGGCGCACTGCGCAATTTCTCCACCGCCACATCGGCAGCCGTGAGCGGCGTGAACGGCGGCACATCGTGCAACAGCACGACCACTGGCTGGCGGGTCTGATCTTCGGCGGCGGCCAGGTTTTTTTCCATGGCGACTGCCGGGGCGGCAGGCACTTGGGCAACGGGAGCCGGTTGCCGACTGAGCATCAGGCCCCAGTAGCCGACGACGATTGCCCCCAGCAGCAGAACGGCTGCAAGACCCATGGTGACGCGACTGTTCATGACGGCTCTCCCTTTCCTCACTGCACCGACAGCCTGTACTTCCTGCCGAGAGAATTTTTCGCGATCAGGCAGCTATGAACATGCAACGATTTCGCTATTTCCAAGCTAGCTGATCCGAGCCAAAACGCCATTTCTGACAGGAAAATAACTCACTAAAGTATGAGTCCTGGCCAATTAACTGTAGGGTTTGGCTCGACTAACGTTCTGGTTAATCCTTTGTGATTAATCCGTTCTTACAGTTGTTGAGCAGGGGTTTGTTGACAATGCTCTGATAGCACGGTGAAAGCATGCCGCTGTAGCGTTGGATCGGCGCCAGAGGCGCAAAGGAGTGGACGTATGATTCTCGAATATCTGCTAGCCAGGGCCCGTCTGTTTCTCAAAAGCGAGGAAGGGGCGTCGGCAATCGAGTACGCAATCGTGGTGGCAATGGTAGCCGTGGTCGTCGTGGTGTTCGTGACACCTGTCGGCAACAAGGTACTGGCGATTTTCAACTCAGTTCTGACCAGTCTCGGCGGAACGGCGCAGGTCCGGCCTACGCCTTGATCCCCCCGCTCGCCCCCTTTCAATGCCCGCGCGGGTGAGCAATCGCGCGTCCGGGCGTTGACGAGGCAAGTGAATTTCCAGCGTGTGGCCAAGGGCTGACGCAAAGGAGAATGCTCATGGTGGTTGAATATCTGTTGATGCGTGCGCGGGCCTTTCTGACCAGTACTGAAGGCGCGTCGGCCATCGAGTACGCGATTGTGGTGGCAATGGTGGCGGTAGTGGTCGTGGTGTTCGTGACACCGGTTGGTGCCAAGGTGCTGGCGATTTTCAACAGCGTGCTGGTATCCCTTGGCGGCACTGCACAAACCGCTCCGGTACAAACCCCCTGATGTGAGTCGCGTCCGGCGAATGTCGCGCTACACTCGATCTCACTTCCAGCTTTTCAGGGACTGCCCATGACTGCCTCCTCGCTCCCCCGCCAACAGTTGCTTCTGGTTGACGACGAAGAGGACGCGTTGCTTGAGCTGGCCGAGTTACTGGAGGGCGAGGGCTTTGTCTGTCACACCGCCACCTCGGTGAAACTCGCCCTGCATCACCTCACCCGCTTTCCGGATATCGCCCTGGTGATTACCGATCTGCGTATGCCGGAAGAGTCCGGCATGTCGCTGATCAAGCGTCTGCGCGAGCACACCTCACGCCAGCATCTGCCGGTGATCGTGACCTCCGGACATGCCGACATGGAAGACGTCAGCGACATGCTGCGCCTGCAGGTGCTGGACCTGTTTCGCAAGCCGATCTACCACGTGCGCCTGCTGGAAACCCTGGACAATCTGTTCCCCAAACCGAAGACGCAGGCCGGGTAATTCACTCAGGGTGTTTTTGGAAGAATTGACTGCCTGCCCGCGAGGAACAGGCAATCAAGATCAGTGTGCTGTCACACGCTGACGGGCGGCCGAAGCACTCGGTGATAGCGCCAATGCCAACTGGGTGCGGTTGTGCATATGGGTCAGGCGCAAGACCTGCGAGACATACAGTTTCACGGTGTTTTCGGTGATGCCCAACTCGCAGGCGATCTGATAGTTGGTCTGCCCTTTGCCCACCAGCCGCGCCACATCCAGTTGCCGTGGCGACAGCTGATTGAAGATCGCCGGGATCTCCTGCTCGGCTTCGGCGCCGTCGCCGCCGAGCATGTCTTTGACCACCGCCGCCGGATTGCGCCGGACCTTGTCCAGATCCTGGTAGAGATCGTCGATGGATTCCGAGAGAAACTGCAGCTTTTGGTTCAGGTGTCCCAACTGGACATTCTTGTGTCGCTCTTGCAGGGCCGCTTCCTGACGTTTCACGCCTTCGAGCAGTTCATCCAGCTGGATCGGCTTCTGGTAGTAGTCGGCAATCCCGGCACGCAGGGCCTTGATCACGTCCTGTTTGTCGGCGCGCCCCGTGAGCATGATCGCTTCGAACACCCGGTGTTTGCCGCTGATGCGTTGCAGCTCCTGCACCAGTTGGATGCCATCCATGTCCGGCATATGCAGGTCGCTCAGCACCAGACCGATTTCGGCGTCTTCACTGAAACGCTCGATCGCCTGAGTGCTGGATTCACACGGCACACAGCGGTACCCGCTGCTTTCGAGAAACTCGCACAATTCTTCGACGATCAACGGTTGATCATCGACCACGAGCACTTTTACCGCCGACGTAAGCTTGTTCACGAACCACTCCATTGCTCGGGCCAAAGCTGACTTTTTCTGCACTTTGGCGATGTAACCACTTCATTTGAAAGTAGACGCACTTTCCGACTATGTACATAGGACTAGTGGCATCTGGCGACTAATGGATCCAATGTATCGAAGCCAATACACCTGCCAGCACGAACGGTGCAAATGGCAGCTTCTTTGACGCTCCTGGCTCTAAATATCGAAGACGTTCTCTAAGCCATTGACTCATATGAAGCCAGACTCTTGGCGCAACGAGCAGCCACAGCAGACTGGCGATACCAGCGCCGATAAACGCACAAAGAATGAATAAACCGTTCGTCGCAAGGCCCATGGCTGTCATTAATTTCACATCGCCTGCGCCCATCCGGCCCATGAAATACCCAGGAACAGTCAACATCAGGGCGATCGCGGCGGCCCACCATCCCTGCTGCGCATCCGCTCCGAACCAGGTGGTGCCAGTCGCCAGCAAATGGATCAGCGCCAGCGCTCCTGCACCGAACGTCAGCACATTGGCGATACGCCGTTGCCGGGCATCCTGGGCGGCGCACAGGGCCAGCCAGATCAGGAGAACTAAACTCTGCATCCGGTTAAATCCATCCGATTTTGCTGAATGATTCTATGCTGATACTACGCAGTGAAAGTCAGGGTAGACGCACTCATGAAAACCGGCTTCGCAAAATCACAGGCAGGCGCAGTGGCGATCGAATTCGCCTTGGTATTCGTGATTTTTTTCGCCGTGTTCTACGCGCTGGTCAGCTACAGCCTGCCGTTTGTATTGATGCAGACTTTCAACGAGGCGACATCTGAAGCGGTGCGCCGCAGCGTCGCAGTCGACCCCAACACTCCCGGTTATGCTTCCGTGGTGGTGAGCACTGCCAACACCGCGTTGACCCAACAGTTGCAGTGGGTGCCATCCGCGCTGAACCTGGTGGTCGGCGTCGATACCTCGGCGGTGTATGACGCCACTCAAGGTACGCTGACGGTCAGAGTCGATTACCCCACTAGCAAGCTCAATCAGATCATGCCGTTTCTGGTGCTGCCGGGCGTGGGTGCAGTGCCGAGTCTGCCCGCCACCCTCTCCGCCGCGTCGAGCCTGAAATTTTGACCGCCGGCGACAATCTGTTCGGGCGCCTGCTCAAGCGCGCGCCACCGCCGGCCAACGAACTGCCCGATCATCTCGGCGCACCGCCGCTGGGCCTGCACCTGCAACTGAACCACGACGGCGGCGTATTGCAGATCGCCGGGCCGTTGCGCCACCAACTCGCGCAACAGCCACCCCACGACTCGCCGCTGCCGTTGTCGGCTTATTTACTCGAGCACAGTACGTTGGCAATTGAAGGCCGCCCGCAGGACTGGCAAGGGCAAATACTCGATCTGGATTTTCCCGGCCTCAGCGATCAGCCCCTGCACCTGCGCGGTTGGGTGCAGCCTTCGGCCGAGGGCTGGATGCTGCAACTGATGGACATCGGCGACCTGCTGCTGGAGCGCCAGCAGTCGCGCAATCGTGAAGCCTGTCAGGCCCTCGCCGGGCAGATCAGCGAACACCTGCGCGTCTGCAGCCTGACGCGTCTGCCGATGGTGCTCAGCGAGCAATTACAGGCCATCGCCCAGCGCTGGCATATCCCGTGTCTGGCCATCGCGCTGCTTGATGAACAGGCACAAGGCTGGCAAATCTACGAGCAATATCGCGCCCACGACGCGCCGCTGCTGTGGCAGGACGGCCAACGTCTGGGCACGCCGCTCGACAGCCTCAACGGCAGCGCGCCGCAACGCCTCGGCGCCCATCATGGTTTGTACGAACACGCGCGGGTGGAGGCCACGTTTGGCAACGCCGATGGTTTCGCCGTGCCCTACAGCGATGATCGTGGGGTGGTCGCGTGGCTGCTCTGCGGCTTCTACAACGTGGACGTTTCCGCCCCGCACCTGAACGACCGCGACTGGATGGCCCTGACCAGCGCACTGGCCGGCCCGTTACTCAGCCGCCTGCGAGAACAGCAACATCATCACTACACCGAACGCCTCGAATCGCTGCAGACCCTGCTTGGCACCGGTTGGTGGGAAATGCTTGGCGACGACATGCTGCTGGCGCCTACGCTGCTCGATGTGTTGCCGGCGGACCGTGCTCGCATCTCGCTGCAAGACTGGCTGGCACTGATTCATCCGGCCGACCGCGAAGAACTGCGCAGTCGTCTGCATGCCCTGCAATTGCACGGCGAGCCCCTGACCCTGTGCGTTCGCCTGCACCGCAGCGGCCCCGGACAAACGCCCCTGTGGTATCGCGTTCAGGGCCAGGTCGCCGGCAGCGGTGAACAGCGGCGGCTGGTGGGATTCATGCTCGACATCAGCGACATCCAGAACCAGCAGCAACGCGCCGAAGCCGCCCATGCGCGGCTGGATAACCTGATCGCCAGTTCGCCGGCGGTGATTTATGTGCAGCGCTACGTCGAGGGTGCGCTGCTTCCCGACTTCTTCAGCGCCAGCCTGCAGCCGCTGCTGGGCTGGACGCCGGCCGAGGGCTGCGCCGCCGACTGGGTGCAACTGATTCACCCCGAAGACCGCGAGCTGTATTTCGCTCGCACCCGGCAACTGTTGCGCGAAGGCTCGGCGCGCGCGCGTTTTCGCTTGCGCGACGCACGCGGCGACTACCACTGGCTGCTCGACGAAGCCAAACTGCTGCGCAATGATCTTGGTCTGCCGGTCGAAGCCGTCGGGCTGTGGCTGGACGTCACCGAAGCGACCCTCGCCGCCGAACAGGTCAGACACAGCGAAGAGCGTTACCGGATTCTGGTGGAAGACTCGCCGGCGATGATCTGCCGTTATCGCCCAGACCTGACGCTGACCTTCGGCAATCGGCCGCTGGCGACTTATCTGGAATGCACCCCGGAGCAATTGCCGGGGGTCGATCTGGGCAGTTGGATGTCCGACGAACAACGCGCCGCCTTCGTCCAGCGTCTGGCACTGCTGACGCCGGAGCTGCCGGTGAGCACCGCCGAAATCAGTTTGCAGTTGCCCGGGCGCGAGCACGCCTGGTGGGTATGGTCTGATCGCGGGGTGTTCGATGAACACGGGCGCCTGCTTGAAGTGCAGGCCGTGGGCCGCGACAACACCGAGGTGCGGCGCTCGCAGCAGCAGCTCACGCAAAGCGCGAAAATGGCCACCCTCGGCGAAATGGCTACCGGCCTCGCCCACGAAATCAATCAGCCGCTGAACGTGATGCGCATGGCCATCGTCAACGTGCTCAAGCGCCTGGGCAACGGCGATGTGCAGATCGACTACCTGACCGACAAACTCAACCGCATCGATGCCCAGGTGCAGCGCGCGGCAAAAGTGGTCGATCACATGCGCGTGTTCGGCCGCCGCTCGGAGATCGAGCAACAACTGTTCAACCCGGCCTCGGCCATCGAAGGCACCTTGTCGTTGCTGGCCGAAGGCATGCGCGGCAAAGGCGTCGACCTGCGGATCAGCGAAACCGCTTTCAGCGTGCAGGTGCGCGGTTACGTCGATCAGTTGGAGCAGGTGCTGATCAACCTGATGGTCAACGCCCGCGATGCGCTGCTCGGCAAACGCGAGAAAGACTCATCGTTCAAGCCATGGATCTCGATTTATGCCGAGCGCGATGAGCATAAGGTGCGACTGTGGGTCGAGGACAACGGCGGCGGCATCGACCCGCGCTTGCTGGAGCGGATTTTCGAACCGTTCTTCACCACCAAACCGGTGGGCGTCGGCACCGGGCTGGGGCTGTCGGTGAGCTACGGCATCATCGAAAACATGGGTGGTCATTTGAGCGTGCGCAACTCGCCGGAGGGTGCACGTTTCTGCATCGAGTTGCCGATTGCCCCGGACGCCTAGATCACCAGATAGGCCTTGCCGGTCTGGCCGCAGGTCATGTTGGCACCGACGTCGACGTCCATAAGGTTGATGCCCAGGCTTTTCAGCAGGTTGTTGAGCAAGGGGTCGAGCAATGGGCTGAGCACGCTGGTCACCACGGGCAACAAACGGCTGCTGACATCACTGATCAACGAGGCCACTCCGGTGACAATGGCACCGAGCGGGTTGCTGCCGACCGGTTGGTAAACGATCAGGTTGATACCCGCCAGGGTGTTGCTCAGGCTACCGACGATATTGTTGGTGGGAATCGCCGATTGCACGCTGGAGGGCAATTTGAGGTTGGGCGGAGTCGCGAACGGCGTGCCACTGGAAAACACCAGGTCCTGTGAATTTTGCGCGACCGGGGTGTCGAGTTTGATCGCGATGCCGCCGGCACCGTATTGAACACGGGTCGCGGCGTCGCAACTGCCGAGGCCGAGAATCTTGTGGCAGGTCACGATGCCCAGATCCACCAGCGGTAAAGGCGAGACCACAGGCTCGGCCGCCGATGAAAAGGCGTTGGTCGGATCAATCTTGCCAAGTTTGAGGTCTGCAATCGACGTGACGGTGTGGGCTGTCAGGCTTTTGGTGCCGGTAGTGCCGGTCGGACAGCTGTAGTCCGTGACATAACTTTTCGCGCCGCCGGCATCCAGCGCGATAACGATTTGCGGGCTCGGCAGCAGTTTCGGATCGAGTTGCTCGCAACCGGCGCCCAGCAGACAGAGCACGGAGTTGAGCGTGTCGACCAGATTCAGACTCAGCAGCGCATTGAGGGTCGGGGTCAGTGTGCCGACCAGCCCCAACACCGCATTGGCCAGCCCGGTCACCCCGGACAACACCGGCAGATTCACCGAGAGCATCGTGCGAATCTGCGCCGTGCGCACATAAATCCGATCCGCCCCCAATGGGTTGGCCTTGGCCCGCGCCGGATCACCAATCGCCGAGAACTGCGGCGGCTCGATCACCTTGACCCGCACCGTGACATTCGCCAGCCCCAGCACGCTGATCGGCAAGGTCGCGGCCACCGCGCTTTTGCTGTTGGCCAGTTGCACCACACCCTGAATCAGTTGCAGCAGTTGCAGGTTGGCATCCAGCCCGGCGGCGGTGGTGCCGGTCTGCAACTGCAGGATGTCGCCGAGTTTGACCGGCGCAGCATTGATCGCCGCAACCTGCAGCTGACCCAGCGCAGTGATCACCGTCGCGGTCGCGCCATTGAGCTGCACCACCGTCGCGGCCGCCTGAATCAGTTGGGTGACCGTGGCCTGGGTGTTGAGCAGTTGCGTGTAGTTGCCGGCGGCGACGTTGAGGTTGATCGCCAGTTGGTTGAGGTAGCTGAGCAGGTTGATGTCGGTGTTGAGCAGACCGTCCCAACCCAGAGCCGTGAGGTTGACGTTGCCGCCGAGCAGCCCCGAGAACAGCGGATTGAGAATGTTCGACTGGGCGGTGTTGATGCTCGCCAGCGTACTGCGGATGTTCAGTTGCGCAACCGTCGGGGTCGGTTGCGCGGCGACGGCTGAGGCGTTGAGTGTGGTGTTCAGACTGACCGTCGAGCCGCTGAACAGGGCCTGCACCCCGCCGGTAAAACTGGTGGTCACCGTGCGGCTGGCGTCCACTTTGATTGCGCTCGACCGGGTTGCATCGGCGGTGAACGCGCGCAACCCGCTGGCCGCGGTCTGCACGCTGCCGCAGGTGGTCGTCAGAGTGTTGTTGGTATCGACGGTGTAGCCATTGCGCACTGCGCTTTGCCCGGCATACGTGGCCGCGCTGAGGCCTGACTGACAATTGCCGCCGCGACTGACCGCTTCCAGCGCCGCGCTGTCGACCACTCGCTGCAACTTGCGCTGCTCCATGTATAGCCGACCGGTGTCGACCACCAACAGCATCAACACCAGCGCCAGACTGAGGGTGGCAGCCGCCATCAACCCGATCGCCCCGCGTTGCCGGGCCGGGCCGTTGAACTGCGTACGAGGCGACATGGCGCACTCCTTTGCCGGCGCGTTGCCGAGCGCTACCTCCGATGGTGGATTTGAGTGTAGACGGCGCTAATGGCAACGCGCCATTTGGTGCTGCACAAAACCCTGCAGACCTCGTCTTCTCGCGAATGCGCTGTGTCATTCAACATGGATGTGGCTGACACGCCGTCTTCGCGAGCAAGCCCGCTCCCACAGGGAGATTTGTGGTGGGGCAAAAAATGGGAGCCTCTTGGGCTCCCTTTTTTTTACAGCGAACTAGCGCGGTGGATAGTTGGCCAATATCCGGGCCACCGTTTCGCGCACTGCGTTGCTGCGATCCTGCGGATTGGGCGTGCTGCTGAGCATCTGTTCATCGCTGCCGCGCCACACCAGTTTGCCGTCCTTGCCGTCGAGCAGGTCGATCTGGATCGTTGCCACCTTGTAGGTGATGTTGCGGGTTTCGTTGTACATCGGCGCGCCCCAATACCCGTTCCACGGGCCACCCCAACCGCCGCCGTAGTTGGTGGTCACTTGCTGCTGGCGATCCTCGACAATCAGGTAGGTCTGCACGCTCAGGTCACCCTTGGCTCCCGCCGCGGCGGGACGCAAACCGCGTTGATCAAGTTGATCGCTGACGGCTTGGCGGATGCGTTGCTCGGTCAGGTCACTCTTGATCCGTGGATCATCCGGGCGATATTGCAGCGCCGGTTCTTTCCAGCTCCAGCTGCGATAGGCGGCGAAATCGCGGCTGGCGTCAAAGTCGTGATTGACCTGGTTTGCGGCGCAAGCACTGAGCAGCGCGGCCATGGCCAGTAAAACGAGACGACGGAACATGGTTGTTCTCCGGTTGAAGGCCTGAACCTGCGAAGCGTTCTCACCTGAAGTCTAGCTCGGCGGATAGGCCGACAGGGCTTTTTCCAGAGCCTCGCGAATGGCGTCGGTGCGCACCAGTTGGCTGCCCTGATTGGCGGTTTCGGCGCTGGCGCTCCACACCGGTTGCCCGGTGCCGGCGTCGAACAGATTGACCTGCACCACCACGACCTGCTCCTGATAAGTACGAACAATCGGCACAGTGTTGTACATGCCGTAACCGCGACCATAACGATCATAGCCGCCGTACCCACCGTAGTAACCGTAATCGTCCTGCACCTGACGCAAGCGGGTTTCCAGACGCAGATTGGCGCTGACTAGCAAATCGGCCGGACGATTGTCGTGCAACGGCCGCAGACCACGCTGATCCAGCGCATTGCTCACCGCTTCGGCCACTTGCGCTGAGTCGGCCCAGGCCGTGCCCGGCGGTAACTGCCCGTTGAGCCAGGCCCAACTGCGATAGCGCCCGTAATCACGCGGTGGCGCCGGATAGGCGCTGCGATCAAAGGTGTTGGCCGCTTGCGGCGGCGCTGGCGGCAACGGCCGCGACTGCGCGACGTACGGGTTGCTGCCCTGGCAGGCGGCCAATCCCAGACAGATCAGCAATAAACCGGATTGAGCTTTCATGTAGTGCTCCGATCAGATCGGCCGGCAGATCCAGTGCAAGTAACGCCCAAGCCCGGCGAAGCTCGGGTGACGACGGTGCGCAAGTTCCATCTCCAGCAAGTCCGCCAGTTCGGCGCGGGCCTGAAATTCCACCGGCATGTAGTCGTGGAAAACCCGGATCCCGCTCTGGGTTTCGACCTGCCACAAGCCTTCGAGTTGCGTTGCCAGTTCCCGCGGATCGAGCGGTTGCTGCGGGGTCAGGCTCTGCTTTTCACCGGCCATGGTGTTTTTGCGCATTTTCTTGAAATGGCCCTTGAGCAGATTGCGATAAATCAGCGCATCACGGTTATAGAACGCCAGCGACAGCCAGCCACCGGGTTTGGTCAGTTGATGCAGCACCGGCAGGATTGCGTGTGGCTCGGCCAGCCATTCGAGCACCGCGTGGCAGATCACCAGATCGTAGGGTTCGGTGAGCTGACCGAGCAGTTCCTGCCACGGTGCCTGAATGAACGTCGCGCTCTGCCCGGCTTCGGCGAAGCGCTGGCGGGCACCTTCGAGCATCGGTTCGGCCGGCTCGGTGAAGGTCACTTCATGGCCGCGTTCGGCCAGCCACAGCGACATGTGGCCCAGACCGCCACCGATGTCCAGCACGCGCAGCGGTCGGTCCGGTAACGCTTCGGCCAGATCGGCCTGCAACACCGCGAGGCGAATCGCGCCTTTGGCGCCACCGTAGATTTTTTCGGCGAACCGGGTCGCCAACTGATCGAAATGCCGGTCGCTCATCAGCTGAACCGCCGTTCGCTGTCGGCGAGCTTGCTGCGCACCACTTCATTCATGTCCAGCCCCAACTCGCTGCACAGCAGTAACAGATACAGGACGATATCGCCGACTTCCTGCCCGGCATGCGCCAGTTTGTCCGCCGGCAACTGGCGCGACTGGTCTTCGGTCAGCCACTGGAAAATCTCCACCAACTCGGACATCTCGACGCTGGCGGCCATGGCGAGGTTTTTCGGGCTGTGAAATTGCCGCCAGTCATTGCGGTCGCGAATGGCGTGCAGGCGTTCGGTCAGTTCAACAAGGTTCATCGGGCTCTCCTGAAGGCGTATAGCTTCGGGGGGATGTCGGCTGAACGCAAGCGGCCATGGCTCGCTCCCACACAGGATTGAGGCAAACCCTCTATAGTTGCAGGGAACTCGGCCACCCGCGCGGTGGCCCAAGGCTCAGCTCTTTCATCAGGATGCACACATGCAGGTAGAAAGCTTTTTCGAATGGCTCGGCCAGGCACTCGGTTCGATCATCCGTTTCATCGTCGACGGCCTCAGCGGCCTGTTCAACATTCTGAGCAACGCCGGCGGCAACTTTGTCGATGGCCTGGCGAAGACGCTGGGCATGGACACTTCGATCATCAGCATCCTCGCGCTGATCGTCGGCCTGATGCTGCTGTGGTCGGCGATTCGCGCGTTCATGAATGCGTCGATCATTGCCGGGATCATCTGGCTGCTGTTGGGGTTGTGGTTGTTGAGCTGGATTATTCATTAGCCCTTGTGGGAGCGAGCCTGCTCGCGAAGGCGTCAGATCAGTCAAAAATGTTCTGAATGACACACCGCTTTCGCGAGCAGGCTCGCTCCCACATTGGTTGCATCGCAGGCCGTACGAATCGCTACAATCCCCGCTCCCCCAAGGAGCCCGCATGTCCAAACTGATTGCCGACTGGCGCGACCGCCCGACTCACCGCAAGGTCTGGGCGCTCGCTGCGCCGATGATTCTTTCCAATATTTCCGTACCGCTGGTGGCGCTGGTTGACAGCACCGTCATCGGCCACCTGCCCCACGCCCATCAGTTGGGCGCAGTGGCGGTCGGCGCCAGCCTCTACACGTTTCTCGCCTGGGCCATGGGCTTTCTGCGCATGGGCACTACGGGGTTTGCCGCTCAGGCCGCCGGGCGCAGCGACGGCGCGGCGTTACGGCAGATTCTGTTGCAGGGTTTGCTGCTGGCGCTGGGACTGGCGATCGTGCTCGGCACTCTCGGCGTGCCGTTGAGCGGCGTGGCCCTGCACTTCATGCAGCCGTCGGCCGAACTCGATCAACTGACCCGCGAGTTCTTCCACACCCGGTTATTCGGGCTGCCGGCAGCGCTGGCCAGTTACGCCCTGGTCGGCTGGTTCCTCGGCACCCAGAACGCCCGGGCGCCGCTGGCAATTCTGCTCAGCACCAACCTGATCAACATCGCTCTGAACCTGTGGTTCGTGATTGGCCTGGAATGGGGGGTGGTCGGCTCGGCCCGGGCCTCGGTGATTGCCGAGTGGAGCGGCGCCCTGCTCGGCCTGTGGCTGACCCGCGGCGCATTGCGCGCCTATCCCGGGCACATCGCCTGGACGGCCTTGAAGGTGTGGCAGAGCTGGCGCCCTTTGCTGGCGGTCAACCGCGACATTTTCATCCGCAGCCTGGCGCTGCAATCGGTGTTTTTCCTGATCACCGTGCAAGGCGCGCGGCTCGGCGATGCCACGGTGGCGGCTAATGCTCTGCTGCTCAACGGTTTGCTGCTGACCGCGCATGCGCTGGACGGTCTGGCGCATGCGGTCGAAGCGTTGTGCGGACACGCCATCGGCGCCCGTGATCGCCTCGCCCTGCGCCGTTCACTGGTGGTGGCCGGCGGCTGGTCGTTGCTGGCCAGCCTCGGTTTTGCCGCGCTGTTTCTGTTGGGCGGACACTTGTTCATCGAGATGCAGACCGACATCCAGAGCGTGCGCGACACCGCGTTCATCTACCTGCCCTATCTGGCGGTACTGCCGCTGATTGCAGTCTGGAGCTACTTGCTCGACGGCCTGTTCATCGGCGCCACCCGCGCCCGGGAAATGCGCAACGGCATGCTGCTGACCGTCGCCTTGCTGCTGCCGTTCGCCTGGGCATTACAGGGACTGGGCAATCATGGGCTGTGGATAACGTTCCTACTGTTTATGGTCTTGCGCAGCCTGACCCTCGGCGCACTGGCCCTGTGGCTGCGGCGCAACGACGGCTGGTTCAGCGGTGCCGCTCACTGAGCCGGTGTGTGTTTGACGAACGCGACGACCTGATCAAGCACCGGCGCCAGTCGCCGAAGTGGCCGCGACAGAGTCGCCACCAGCGTCACATGATTGGGGCGCGAGTAGTACAGATCCTGCACCGATACACCCGCCTCGCGCAGTTTACGCGCCAGACCTGCGGTGTTGCGTGCCGGGTTGACCAGATTGTCCTTGGTCGCGGCAATCAGCAGCGCCGGAGGCTCGCCCGCCCTGACGTGGTTGATCGGCTGCGATTGCGGCGGTGAGTCCGGCCAGAAGAATACTGGACGCACCTGCGGATTCTTGATGGGCAGAAAATCATATGGCCCGGCCAAGCCGATCCAGCCGCTGAGGTCTTTGGGCGTCATGCCCACCGCACCGAGCAGACCAGAATCCAGCGCCAGCATCGCCGCGTTATAAGCGCCGGAACTGTGGCCCATCAGGTACAGGCGTTGCGGGTTGCCGGAGAACTCGCGGATATGCGCCCGGGTCCAGGCCACCGCCCGCGCCGAGTCTTCAAGAAACAACGGATAGCGCACCTGCGGGTAGAGCCGATAATCCGCCAGCACCGCGACAATCCCCCGCGACGCCAGCGCCTCACCGACAAACGCGTAATCGCCACGATCACCGCTATTCCAGCTGCCGCCGTAGAAGAACACCACCACCGGCGCGCCCTCCAGCGGCTGGCGCGGCACGTAGACGTCGAGCTTCTGTCGAGGATCATCGCCATAGGCAATCCCGGCGGTTCTGTGAAACGTGTCGGCGGGGGTCAGCGCATTGAGCACCTTGACCGGGGAACATCCCGTCAGCACCAGCAGCAGAAACCCGCCGAGGACTGCGCCGAACCGCTGCCACAGAGGATTTGTCATGGATGTCGCACCTCAAGATTGATCGTTCTGCCACTGTCGCCGCACATGCTCGAGACGTTCCTGCTGGCTCAGCCCGTCCGGCAGGTCTGGCAATACCGCTCGGGGATGCTGCAAGCGTAGCCACAACCAGCCATCCAGCACCGTACGGTCGCTGAAACCCAGGCTCAGCCCCTCCTGCACATGGGAGGCCATGCGCGCGTAGTCGGTTCCCATTGATTGGCACCAGCGCCAGATGTGTTGTTCCAGCAGGCAACTTTGCAAACGTTCGCGCTGACGATGGGTGAGGCTTTCGTCGATCCCCAGCGGCTCGACCGCCCACTGCGGGTTGCGCAGTTGCTGCCAGCCCTGACTGCCGATGGCGAGGTCGGCCCAGGTGCCACCGAACCAGCGCACCAGGCGGATCGGCCCGAGCCAGCGGCTCAAGTCGGCGGCATCACAGGCGTCGAAAAAATAACTCGCTGTCTGTCGATTGTAGTAACCGAGCAAGGCGCGGTGATTGAGCCCGAACGAGACCGTCAGCATCCGTCGCAGGTGGCTCAGCATTACTGCCTGCGAGGCATCACTGGCGAACAACAACCCGCGCCAGGTCTGCGGATCATGCTGACACAGCGCCGCCAGTGCCGGGCAGTCATGCAGGTCGACCAGCAGCGGACCGTGCTCGCTTACCGCTTGAAACTCGGTGCCCTCGAACAGCCGCGTGCAACGTACGCTGGCGAACCCCAGGCGCAATGTCGCCATCGCCTGCTGCGCATCGGCACCATCGAGCAACAGCCACTGTACCTGCGGGGCAAAGCCGACGCCGCTCAAGCGGCGCCGTCCTGATCCAGCGACGCCACCAATCGGCAACTGCAGATCGACGCCGTGCAGTGGTTGTAACTGCCGCCGCCGGGCATCAGGCACATCAGCAACAGCGGTTCGGCAGACTTGAGCCATTGCGCCAGGCCCGCGCTCGGCAGCACGTCCGGCAGCGCCAATGGCGCTTCGCAGTCTTCGATCACCGCCGGCTCCTGCAGCACACCACTGATCACCGGCTGATCCGGATCGCCTTCATGAAAACTCACCACCACTTCAACGCCTTCGCGCAACGATGTCAGTGAGGCGTCGCTCAACGCTGCTGCGAGCGGCAGCCAACAGTGGCTGGCGGCAGCGCCTTCACCCTGATAAAGCCAGTCGAACTGCACCGCCACCGGCCGTTGATCGTCGGGCTGCGGTTCATCGACCGTCACTACCCATGCACGTTGCAGACTGTGCATGCGCGGCCTGGCACAAGTGCTCGTCAATGTCGGCAGTTGCGCCTGGGCGGCGGCGACGATCCGGTTGCTGTAAGCCGGCTCGCTGGCGGGATCAGCACGATGCTCGATCCGGCTCAGCAACCAGCGGCGGTTGCATTCGGCAAACGGATGCGCGGTCAACGCCAGCCACTGCGCGGCGCGCAAGGTCGGCAGATCGCTGTGGCCATAAGCTTTGCCGGCCTGCGCCGAACCCGCGTCCACATCGCTGGCGTCCACCTGCATCTGCCAGCGTCTTACCGCCGGGGTGCTCGCGCCATCGTCCACAGACGCCGCGCCGGCCACGGGTAAACGCCCTGGATCATCGACAAAGACCAGACAGTGTCCGTCCGGCCGGTGCTCGAAGTAGTAGTGGATCCGCGCCTGCGCGCACAGCCGCTGCACGAACTGCAGGTCCGACTCCCGGTACTGGGTGCAGAAAGTGTGCACCGGGTATTCGCACTGCAAATCAAAACGTCGTTGCGCACCAACGATCCCATGCTCCTTGAGCACCTGCGCGAGGATCTTCGGCACGCACTGGCTGCTGAAGATCCGCTGACTGAAACGCAGCGCCAGACAACTCAGCTTCGGTCCCAGCGTCACTCGACACAATCGGGCGCCCTGATCGTGCTCATGCTGAACGACACTCTGCAATTGCCCGCTCAGGCCATTGTGTCCGGGACCGAACTGCAGGAACGCCGAGCGGAAAAGCAGGCCGGCCAGGTCCAGTTGCGGATCATTGATCAACAGATCGATATCAAAGGCGAAGGGTTCGTTGATGCCCTCACTTCCGGTAAAGGCCAGCACCTCGAAGGGCTCGGGCAGCCCCGTTACATCGAGACGAAACGACGGCTCGTTGACTGATTCGAACATGGGCGGATCTCTACAGGAGGGGCGGCCGGGGATTCTCGCCGAGAGCCATGGCCGAGTAGAGAGCTGAAGTACAACTTAGGAAATGACCTACGCGAAAAGCAGACCGGATCACTTCTCCGGCTGTGGCAGGCAATTATTTCGCAGGGGATTTGGGAAATGTCCCACCGGGTCATCCGAATTTTCCACAGCTTGAGGGAAAATTTCAGACAACCCGGTGCAACAGACCTGACTCAGGAAGACAGGTAGGAGGAACGGGTCAGGCCCAGACGCAAGGCATCGAGGAACTGCGTACGCTCGCTGGCACTGATGCGGGCACTGGCGCACTTGTCGCGGTAGTGGGTCATCAGTTCTTCCGGCGACAAGTGCACGTAACGCAGCATGTCTTCGATGGTGTCGTGGGTCTCGATACCGGCGTGGTACACGCTGCCATCGGCGTTCTGGTAGATGTTCACCGAGTCGGTGTCACCGAACAGGTTGTGCATGTCGCCGAGGATTTCCTGATAGGCGCCGACCAGGAACACGCCCAGCAGATAGTCTTCACCTTCGTTCAGACCGTGCACCGGCAGGCTGGTCTCGATGCTCTGCTCGTCGACGTACTGGTTGATCTTGCCGTCGGAGTCGCAGGTCAGGTCTTGCAGCACCGCGCGACGCAGCGGCTCTTCATCCAGACGATGCAGCGGGATGATCGGCAGCACCTGATCGATCGCCCAGGTGTCCGGCAGGCTCTGGAACACCGAGAAGTTGCAGATGTACTTGTCGGCCAGCTTGTCGTTGAGTTCGTCGAGCACCTGGCGGTGCGAACGCTGACGTGCCTTCAACGAGTTGTGCAGGCGACGGCACACAGCGAAGTAACACTGCTCGGCCAGGGCCTTTTCCGCCAGGGTCAGTTTGCCGTCGGCGTACTGCGAAGCCACGTCGCTCATGTAGTGCGTGGCGCGCCAGTAAGTCTCGGTGACCATCTCGATGTCGGTCGGGCCGAGCAGGTCCACCAGCCACTGCACGGTTTCCGGCAGGTTTTCCTTGTTTTCGATCAGCGGGATTTCGTCGTTGTGTTTCTCGACGTCGGTCACCTGCACCACCAGCATCGCGTGGTGCGCGGTCAGCGAGCGGCCGCTTTCGGAGAAGATGTGTGGATGCGGCAGGCTCTGCGCGTCGCAGAACTCCTTGAGCATGCCGACCACGACACCGGCGTAGTCGTCCATGTCATAGTTGATCGAACTGGCGTTGCGCGAGTGAGTACCGTCGTAGTCGACACCCAGACCGCCGCCGACGTCGATGTGATCGACCGGCAGGCCAAGGTTGCGCAGCTCGCCGTAGTAACGGATCGCTTCCTTGAAACCGTGCTGGTAGTCAGCCAGGTTGGCGATCTGCGAACCCATGTGGAAGTGCAGCAGACGAATGCCCTGATCCAGGCCGGCGGCGCGGAAGCGCTCGACCACCGACAGCAGTTGCGCCGCCGACAGACCGAACTTGGATTTCTCGCCACCGGTGTCCGCCCACTTCGACGACGCCAGCGACGACAGGCGCACGCGCAGGCCGACCTGTGGCTTGACCTTGAGCGAGGCGGCTTCTTCGATCACCAGGCCGACTTCGGATTCTTTCTCGATGACGATGAACACATTGTGGCCGAGCTTCTGCCCCATCAGCGCCAGACGGATGAACTCGCGGTCCTTGTAACCGTTGCAGACGATGGTGCCGCCCTTCGGCGCCAGTGCCAGCACCGCCAGCAGCTCAGGCTTGGAGCCGGCTTCCAGACCGATGGAAACGTTCTGGGTGGCGATGATGTTCTCGATCACCGCTTCTTGCTGGTTGACCTTGATCGGGTACAGCGCGGTGTACTTGCTCTGGTATTCCAGGCGCTCGATGTTCGAGTCGAAAGCACCGGTCAATTGACGGACACGGTCTTGCAGGATGTCGGGGAAACGTACCAGCAACGGCAGGGACAAGCCGCTCTTGCGCAGTTGGTCGACTTGTTCGAACAGGTCGATAGGCGAGCTGCTCGGGCCGTTCGGACGAACTTCGACGCGACCGGCGTCATTGATCGCGAAATACCCGGCCCCCCAATGGCGAATCCCGTAAACACTGCGGCTGTCCGCAACTGTCCATTGGCTGCCATCGTCTTTACGTGTGCGTCGTACGGACATCGAAGTCCCCTATAAAGAAGTCATAGTGCGTCGCCTGATCGCAGGCCGGCGCAGTCTAAAGAATGAAAATGACGGTTCGTCAGCGCGGCGGTAGACCGCGCTGACCGCGTGTAGTTTAGAAACCGGTCATGAACAGGCTCTGTGAAAACCATGGAGACGACGCCGGATCTGAACTGCTTCAGTACCGGATCAAGCCGCAGATGGATTTCACAGAGGCTGCTAGCCGCCGGACTTCTTCGCTTTGAAACCGTGTTTGATCAGCTCAGCCAAGAGTAGCTCGACATGATCGCCCTGGATTTCGATGATCCCGTCCTTCAACGCCCCACCGGTGCCGCAACGTTTCTTCAACGTTGTCGCCAGCTCCTTGAGGGCGTCTTCGGCCAGTGGCACGCCGGTGATGGTGGTCACCGTTTTGCCGCCACGGCCCTTGCTCTCGCGACGCACGCGGGCAATGCCGTCCCCGGCCGGGATCACGGTTTGTTTGCAGATACAGGCGTCCACCGGTTTACTGCATTCCGGGCAATGACGACCTGCGTCGGTGGAAAATACCAGGCCACCAAGGGCGGCGAAGGATGCGGCTTTTTTGGCCACCGGCAATCCTCTTGGGAGGACAAAGACTGATCGCGACCTTGGGCAAGGTCATCGACCGCGAAGCCCCACTCAGGCAGGGGCAGCGCTACTGCACCGTGCGCTTGAACAAAAGCAGGTCGGTGCAGCTTGAAAAGGTCGCGCAGTGTAACGGCAAAAAGCGCAATTGCTAAGAGCCAATCGGCGCCAATTTATGTGTTCTTTGCGACGCCGCTTTGTTGAGCCTTCAGATAGCGCTTCAACGCGGCCAGAGAGTCCGGGCAGTAAGGCTTTTGCTCGATTTCCTGCAGTACCTGATCGACCGGAATAAAGCGTGCTTCCAGCACTTCTTCCGGCTGCAGTTTCAGCGGGCCGTCCCACACCGCGGAAAATGCCGAGCACCACAGGCGATTGCCGGTATCCTCGAAGAAAAAATGATCGTGGGCGGTCAGCTCCACCCCGCTCACGCCCAATTCCTCTTCCAGCTCGCGGGCCGCCGATTCGGCGTAGGTCTCATCGGCCTGCACCATGCCGCCGGCTGCCACATCCCAGTAACCGGGATAGATCGCCTTGCTCAGGGTGCGCCGGTGTACGCAGAGCTCACCAGCGGAATTGAACAACATGATGTAGGTGCCGCGCCCGATCAGCCCGCGCTCACGCAGATCGGCCCGCACCAGGGCGCCGAGCAAGTTGTCCTGCTCGTCGACCCAGGCGATCTGTTCGGCATCGGAGGCGGCGCGGTGCGCCGCCTCTTTGGCGCTATCGACCATGACTCAGCCCTGATTGAGCAATTGACGCAGATCGATCACTGCGGCGTTGGCCCGGGAAATGTAGTTGGCCATGACCAGCGAGTGGTTGGCCAGCACGCCGAAGCCGCTGCCATTGAGGATCATCGGGCTCCAGACCGGCTCCTGCGATGCTTCCAGTTCACGGATGATCTGGCGCACGCTGACCGTGGCGTTCTTTTTCGCCAGCACATCGGCAAAGTCCACTTCGATGGCGCGCAACAGGTGCGACAGCGCCCAGGCCTGACCGCGTGCTTCGTAGAACACGTTGTCGATCTGCATCCACGGAGTCTCTACGACTTCCTCGTCAACTTGCGGTACTTCGCCAACCGCCGGCACTTCGGTTTTCAGCGCGGTGTTGAGTTTCACCCGGCCGACACTGGCGGACAGGCGTTGCGACAGCGAACCCAGACGGGTGCCGACATCGCCCAGCCAGTTGTTGAGGTTATCGGCGCGGGCGTAGAACAAGGCGTTTTTCTGCGTTGGATCAGACAGACGCGCCTGGTAACGGCTCAGGGAGTTGATGCCTTCCTGATATTCCGATTCGCTCGACGGCAGGATCCAGCTCTTGTTGTCAAAGTTGAAACGCGGTTCGGCCTTGGCCAGGTCGGCATCTTCGGCCGACTGCGACTGCGAACGGGCGAAGTCTTTACGCAGGGCACGAGTCAGGTCACGCACCTGCACCAGCACGCCGTATTCCCAGCTCGGGGTGTTGTCCATCCACAGGCCAGGCGGAAAACGGTCGTTGGAAATATAACCGCCCGGTTTGTTCAGCAACGTACCGGCAACGGTCTTGAGGGTTTCGACCGTGGTGTAGCCGACGACCATCTGCTTGCCTTCTTTCTCGGCAGCCGCCTGGGCGTTTTGTGCCACCGGAAACAGCGCCGGCTCCTGGCTCCAGTACCAGCCCAGGCCGATGGTCACCAGCAGATAAATGCCGATCAGCGTGGCCAGCGCGCGGCTGAACAACAGCCCGCCCACATAGCTGCGGGTGGCCGACTTCGGCTCAGCGGCACGTTCAGGCGCGCTGCCCGCGCGGTTCTTCCAGTCCAGCATGGCGATATCCTTTCAATCACTTGGGTTCAACGGTTCGACCACAACCATACAACAACGTGCCAAGGCCGGCACCCGCCATTGAAGAGAAGCAGAAAATCCACGGAACGCGCGGCATCGACCCGCAAATTCTCTAGGGGTTTCCCTGATACAGCGCCATCAACAAAGCTGCGAAACAGGCATTTGCAGATCAGCGTCTGTCTGCAGCACAGCGTGGTGCACACAGGCTTGTTTACGCTTCGAGCAGCACCATATGCCCGGTTTTCGGGAGGTTCATCGACGAACAGGTCTCATCCAAAACCACCCGGTCAGAAACTGAATTGTGCAGCACCGCAGATTATTGACGCACGACACTCATATAAGGGAAAAGAGGTGCTAGCATAGAGCCACCAGTCGATCTCAGCATGCGCCCTAACTAGTAGTCAGGATATGACCGAGCCAGAAGACCCCAGCCGTGAGCGCCTCAAGCACCACTTTGCCCAGCGGGTAATTCATCAGGCACGTCAGATTCTTGAGATATGGCAGCGCCTGCAACGCAGTGAGTGGTCCACCGCCGACCTCGCCGAACTGAGCGAGGCCAATCTGCGCCTGCTGCGTTTTGCCGAGCGCTTCGAGCAGCCCGAGCACACGCAACTCGCGCGTCATATCGGCCAGTCGCTGGAAGCGGTGGACGCCAATCGCGGACGCCTGAGCAGCGGTCTGATCACCGATCTCAATCGTTTGATGCAGCGTCTGTCGCGCACCGGTCTGCGCCATGGCGATCAACTCGACCAGACCTTCCTGCCGCCGCTGCGCAAACCGATCTACGTCATGTTGCAGGATCACGACCGCGCCGAGCGGCTGGCCAAGCAGTTGGAGTTTTTCGGCCTGACCGCGCAGGCGCTGGACAGTGTCGCGGCGTTTCGCTCCTCGATGGTTGAGCGCTTGCCCGCCGCGATCGTCATGGACGTGGACTTCAGCGGCGCAGGCGTCGGCCTGCAACTGGCTGCCGAAGCTCAGGTTGGCCTGGAAGAACCGCTGCCGCTGCTGTTTTTCAGCCTGCACGAAACCGACACCCCGACGCGCCTCGCTGCCGTGCGCGCCGGCGGCCAGGAATTTCTCACCGGCACCCTCGAAGCGTCGAGCCTGCTGGAGAAGATCGAAGTCCTGACGTGCGTCGCCCAGTACGAACCTTACAAAGTGCTGATCATCGACGACTCTCGCGCCCAGGCCTTGCACACCGAGCGCCTGCTCAACAGCGCCGGAATCGTCACCCGCACCCTGATCGAACCGATCCAGGCGATGGCCGAACTGGCGGATTTCCAGCCGGACCTGATCATCCTCGACATGTACATGCCGGCCTGCACCGGCACCGAACTGGCCAAGGTCATCCGCCACAACGACCGCTACGTCAGCGTGCCGATCATTTATCTTTCGGCCGAGGACGATCTGGATAAACAGCTCGACGCCATGAGCGAGGGCGGCGACGACTTCCTGACCAAACCGATCAAGCCGCGACATCTGATCACCACCGTGCGCAACCGCGCCGCCCGTGCGCGCAACCTCAAGGCGCGCATGGTCCGCGACAGCCTCACCGGCCTGTACAACCACACGCACATCCTGCAATTGCTCGAAGACTGCTCGTTCCGCGCCCGTCGCGAGAACAAGCCGCTGAGCTTTGCCATGCTCGACATCGACCACTTCAAGCGAGTCAATGACAGTCACGGCCATCCGATGGGCGACCGAGTGATCAAGAGCCTGGCGCTGTTCCTCAAGCAACGCCTGCGCAAGACCGACTTCATCGGCCGGTACGGTGGCGAAGAATTCGCCATCGTCATGCCCGACACGGATATAGAAGCGGCGCACAAAGTGCTCGACGAGATCCGCCAGCGCTTCGCCGAAATCCACTACCCGGCGCAACCGCACGATTTGTGGTGCACCTTCAGCGCCGGCGTGGTGGAAATGCACGAGGATTCCGACAGCCTGATGATGGCTAGCCAGGCCGACGAAGCGCTGTACCGCGCCAAAGGTGCCGGACGCAATCGAGTGCAGACCGCGCGCGACTCAAAGCAAAGTGCCACCTTTTCATCGGAATCCACTGATTCGGTCATAACCTTGTAACAGAACCGCAATAAATTCAGGCGCTTACCATTTCTGCCGTTGGTAGCCGTCATGCGCCTGAAGTTGCTCACCAATCTCAACACTCTGCTGCTGGTCGCCGTTTGCGTGGCCCTCGGCGCGACGCTGTGGTGGTCGCAAAAAGCCCTGGAGCGTCCGTATCTGTTGATGGAGCGCTACCTCGGCCTGTCGCAGCAATTTCAGAATGACGTGGCGCGCAATGTCGAGGACTACCTCGCCAGCGGCGACGCCCTGCGCCTGAGCAGCGCCAGCCAGGCCATCGACGGCCTGCAGAAGGAGCTCGGCGAACTGCCGCCGGCACTGGCCGAGACCCTGCGCCCGAGTCTGTCGAGCCTCGAAGAGTTCAGCAAAACCGACCTGCTCGCCGCCGGCAAACTGGCCGGTGATCCGCAAGCACTGCTGCTGCAAGCCGAACGCGAACTGAGCGCCAGCCTCGATCAACTCAGCACCTACGCCAATGGCAACGCGTCTTACCTGACGCCGCTGCTGGTCGCTTCGCAGCACCTGGGCAAGCTGTCGCTGGCCCGCGACAAACTGGTCAGCAGCGGCCGCAGTGAATTGGCCGCCGACGTCGAGCGCGAAGTCGACAATATCCGCACCCAGGCTCAGGCCATCGACGCCCTGCCCCTGCTCGGCGTGGTCGCCAAGAATGAATCCGGCAGTGATGATTTCGCCGCGATGATGGGCATCGAAAGCACAGAAAAAGCCGCCGCCGAAGACGCCGGGGTCGGCCTCAAGCGCGAACTCAACAGCCTGCTCGGTCGCTACCCGGCGGAGCTGGCACGCACCCGCGAGCAGATTCAGAAACGCACCGACCTGAGCACCGCGACCCACCTGAAGATCGCCGCCGTGCAACAGGCGATCGCCGGGCTTGAGCCGGTGGTACGCGCCCAGCACGGGCAGATTCAGGGCGAAGTGCGCCTGATGCAGGGCGTGATGATCGGCCTGATTCTGTTGATCGCCCTGCTGATCGACACCTTGCAGCGGCGCCTGTCGCGCACTCTGACCAACCTCGCGCCGGCGCTGTCGACCTGGGCCGAAGGCGATTTCAGCAACGACATTCAGTTGGGCAAGACCAACCGCGAACTGCATGACATCGAGGCTTCGCTCAACCGCTTGCGCGCGTATCTGGTGGATCTGGTCGGGACGATTCGCGGCAACGCCGAACAGGTCGCAGGCAGCAGCCGCACCCTGGCCGAGCTGAGCAATGACCTGCACACCGGCGCCGAGCATCAGGCGGGCGACACCGCGCTGATCCGCGATTCGCTGGGTGAGTTGGAAGCGACGATTCAGCAGGTCGCTGGCGATGCACGACAGGCCGCCGATGCCAGTCGCCATGCCGGACTGGCCGTCGAGCACGGACAAACCGTGATCGGCCAGAGCCTCACCGGCCTGCACGCGCTGGTCGGCGAGGTGCAAGGCAACGCGCAGATGATCGAGCATTTGGCCGAAGAGTCGGCGACCATTGGCGGCGTACTGACGGTGATCCGCTCGATCGCCGACCAGACCAACCTGCTGGCGCTGAATGCGGCGATCGAAGCGGCGCGGGCCGGGGAAATGGGCCGTGGTTTTGCGGTGGTGGCCGAAGAAGTGCGCTCACTGGCGCAACGCACGGCGGGCGCCACGGCGGAGATTCAGACGCTGATCGCCGGCCTGCAAACTGCTGCCCGACAATCGGTCGAAGGCATGCGCGCACAGGTCGAACACGCCGAAGCCACGGCCAGTCAGGCACAAGCGGCAGATGGCGCACTGGATAAAATCGTCGGCGCGATCCAGACCATTTCCGACACGGCGATCCGCATCGCCGATATTACCGCTCAGCAAAGCGGCGCGGTCAGCGAGATCCGCGACCATAGCGAGCGGATCCATCAATTGGGCGGGGATAACCTGCTGCGTATCGGCGAAGGTCGCGAACAGGGCGAGAACCTGCTGGTATTGGGCGGGCAACTGCACACCGCCGTGCAGGCATTCCGCGTCTGAAAAATCGCCTTCGCGAGCAAGCCCGCTCCCACATTGGAATGCGTACCCCTGTGGGAGCGGGCTTGCTCGCGAAGGCGGTATTCCTGCCCCCACAAATGACCGGATCAAATCACTCAGTCACAAATTTCGCGCAAACATCGGTCATCGTGCTGGCTATTGCAGAGAACTGGACAGTCACAAAGCCTTTGCGGCATAGTCGCCGGGTTCTGACGACTGCTCATTCATAACAAGGAACACGCAGATGGCGACGCTACTGGTGCTGCACGGCCCCAACCTGAACCTGCTCGGCACCCGCGAACCGGGCACCTATGGGTCAACGACCCTGGCGCAGATCAATCAGGATCTGGAGCGCCGCGCCCGTGAAGCCGGCCATCATCTGCTGCACCTGCAAAGCAATGCCGAGTACGAATTGATCGACCGCATCCACGCCGCTCGCGGTGAGGGTGTCGATTTCATTCTGATCAATCCAGCAGCTTTTACGCACACAAGCGTCGCATTACGTGACGCGCTGCTGGGAGTGAGCATCCCATTCATCGAAGTGCATTTGTCCAACGTGCACAAGCGCGAACCTTTCCGCCATCACTCTTACTTCTCCGATGTAGCGGTGGGAGTGATCTGCGGCCTTGGCGCCAGCGGTTACCGACTGGCCCTGGAGGCCGCACTAGAACAGCTTGAAACACAGGCAACGACTTGAACCACAAGCGTTAAACGCCCCTGACCGACCCTTGGGAGTTGATGATTCATGGATATCCGTAAAGTTAAGAAACTGATCGAATTGCTGGAAGAGTCCGGCATCGACGAGCTCGAGATCAAGGAAGGCGAAGAGTCCGTACGCATCAGCCGTCACAGCAAGACCCCGGCTCAGCAGTACTACGCTCCGGCGCCGATGCAGGCTCCGGCCGCTGCGCCTGCCGCTGCTGCTCCAGTAGCTGCTGCCGCTCCGGCTGCCGCTGCTGCTCCTGCACTGAACGGCACCGTGGCCCGCTCGCCGATGGTAGGCACCTTCTACCGTAAATCTTCGCCAACCTCGCCAGCCTTCGTTGAAGTCGGCCAGACCGTGAAGAAAGGCGACACCCTGTGCATCGTCGAAGCCATGAAGATGATGAACCACATCGAAGCTGAAACCAGCGGTGTGATCGAATCCATCCTCGTCGAAGACGGCCAGCCGGTTGAGTACGACCAACCGCTGTTCACCATCGTTTGAACTGCGGAGAGCCTTTGATGACTGCGAAGTTGGAAAAAGTTCTGATCGCTAACCGCGGTGAGATCGCCCTGCGGATTCTGCGTGCCTGCAAAGAGATGGGCATCAAGACCGTCGCCGTTTACTCCAAGGCCGACAAAGAGCTGATGCACCTGGGTCTGGCAGACGAGTCCGTCTGCATCGGCCCGGCTTCTGCCGCTCAGTCCTACCTGCACATCCCGGCCATCATCGCTGCCGCTGAAGTGACTGGCGCTACCGCCATTCACCCAGGCTACGGTTTCCTCGCGGAAAACGCCGATTTTGCCGAGCAGGTCGAGAATTCCGGCTTCGCCTTCATCGGCCCGAAAGCCGAAACCATTCGCCTGATGGGCGACAAGGTATCGGCCAAGCACGCGATGATCGAAGCAGGCGTGCCTACCGTTCCAGGTTCCGACGGCCCGCTGCCGGAAGACGAAGAAACGGCGCTGCGCATCGGTCGTGAAGTTGGCTACCCGGTGATCATCAAGGCCGCCGGCGGCGGTGGTGGTCGCGGCATGCGCGTGGTGCACAAGGAAGAAGACCTGATCGCCTCGGCGAAACTGACCCGCTCCGAAGCTGGCGCGGCGTTCGGCAACCCGATGGTCTATCTGGAAAAATTCCTGACCAACCCGCGTCACGTCGAAGTTCAGGTACTGTCCGACGGCCAGGGTCACGCCATCCATCTGGGCGACCGCGATTGCTCGCTGCAACGCCGTCACCAGAAGGTTCTCGAAGAAGCGCCGGCACCGGGCATCGACGAGCAGGCGCGTCAGGAAGTTCTGGCTCGCTGCGTCAAGGCGTGCATCGACATCGGCTACCGTGGCGCCGGCACGTTCGAGTTCCTGTACGAGAACGGTCGTTTCTACTTCATCGAAATGAACACCCGTGTTCAGGTGGAGCACCCGGTTTCGGAAATGGTCACCGGTATCGACATCGTCAAGGAGATGCTCAGCATCGCCGCTGGCAACAAGCTGTCGTTCACGCAGGATGACGTGGTAATCCGCGGTCACTCGCTGGAGTGCCGGATCAACGCTGAAGACCCGAAAACCTTCATGCCGAGCCCGGGCACCGTCAAGCATTTCCACGCACCAGGCGGTAACGGCGTTCGCGTCGATTCGCACCTGTACAGCGGTTATGCAGTTCCGCCGAACTACGACTCGCTGATCGGCAAGCTGATCACTTACGGCGCCACCCGCGACGAAGCCATGGCGCGCATGCGTAATGCCCTGGACGAGATCGTGGTTGACGGGATCAAGACCAACATCCCGCTGCACCGTGAACTGACCCGCGACGAAGGCTTCTGCAAAGGGGGCGTGAACATTCACTACCTCGAGCACAAGCTGGCAGGCGAGAAGCACTAAGCTTCAAGTCCGCACAGACAAGGCCGCCTTCGGGCGGCTTTGTTGTTTCTGCAGCTTTCAAATCCCCCGTGGGTGCAATGCAGCTCCCACAAACCCTGCGCGCTCGCGTAAACTTGCGCGCTTCTCGCTGGCCGCTAGGCTGCAATCATATTTTTTCAAAGGTGCCCGCCATGCCTTGGCTGCAAGTACGTCTCGCCATCAGCCCGGAACAAGCCGAAACCTACGAAGACGCTTTCCTTGAAGTCGGCGCCGTTTCGGTGACCTTCATGGACGCCGAAGATCAGCCGATCTTCGAGCCGGAACTCAACACCACCCCACTGTGGGCGCACACGCACCTGCTGGCCCTGTTTGAGGGCGGCACCGAGCCTGCGCCGGTGCTCGCGCATCTGGAACTGCTGACCGGCAGTCCGCTGCCCGAGCATCACAGCGAAGTCATCGAAGACCAGGATTGGGAACGCAGCTGGATGGACGGCTTCCAGCCAATGCGTTTCGGTCAGCGCCTGTGGATCGTGCCGAGCTGGCACGCCGCGCCCGAGCCTGACGCGGTCAATCTGTTGCTGGATCCGGGCCTGGCGTTCGGCACCGGCACCCACCCGACCACCGCCCTGTGCCTGGAATGGCTCGACGGTCAGGACCTGAAAGACTGCAACGTCCTGGACTTCGGCTGCGGCTCGGGAATTCTGGCGATCGCCGCCCTGCTGCTCGGCGCGAAAGAAGCCGTCGGCACCGACATCGACGTGCAGGCGCTGGAAGCCTCGCGCGACAACGCCGGGCGCAACAATATTGCCGACGAGCTGTTCCCGCTGTACCTGCCGGAAGATTTGCCGCAGGTCAAAGCCGACGTGCTGGTGGCCAACATTCTGGCCGGCCCGCTGGTTTCCCTGGCGCCGCAGCTGTCCGGCCTGGTGAAAACCGGCGGTCGTCTGGCACTGTCAGGCATCCTCGCCGAACAAGGTGAAGAAGTCGCTGCCGCCTATGCGCAGGACTTTGATCTGGACCCGATCGCCAATCGCGATGGCTGGGTGCGTATCACCGGCCGTCGGCGCTAGAATGACCGCCTGCATAAACCGGATCGCCGCATGACCGACAGCTTCGTCACCCAGTGCCCGCATTGCCAAACCAGCTTCCGCGTCAGCCATGCTCAGTTGAGCGTGGCCCGCGGGGTGGTTCGCTGTGGCTCCTGCCTGCAAGTGTTCAACGCCGCCAAACAGCTGCTGGAACAACACGCCGGCAAGGAAGCGGTCACTCCGGTGGCGCCGTCCATTGTCCAGCCTGCACCGTCTCAGGCAGTGGTCAGCGAGCCGCCGCCAGTGGTCGAAGCCCCCGTCAATGACGAACCGCCCGCGCCGCGCGCCCTCAGCCAAAAGCAATGGAGCGCCAGCGAGCTGGACCTGGACAGCCTCGATCTGGACGAAGAACTCGCCCGCCTCGAACAACGGGAAATCCAGCCGACCACCGAATTCGGTCGTCAGCGCGAAGAGTCCCTGAGCGCCCGGCGCGACAGTCCTGAAGCCGATGAAACGGAGTGGCGCGACAGCCTGTTCAGCGCACGCGACGATGAACGTCTGCCCGAGCCCGAAGATGACGTCGAGCCAGATGCCGTCGAACCGGAACCGGTAAACACCGCGCGCACCGAGCCTTCCCTGTCGCTGGAGCCGGTGGATCTGGACGATGAACCGCCGATCCCGCAACTGCGCCTGCACGACCCGATCGACCCGAATGCCCGTCGTGAACGCCTGTCGGCCAACGTCGAGCCGGACGATGACGACTTGCCATCGGTCGAACCGCTGCGCAAAAAACGTCAACGCGCCGAAGTGTTGCAGGACCTGACCGACGACCCGCTGCAACTGGACTGGCAGAAACGCCGTTCGCCCTGGGGCCGGCGTCTGCTCTGGGGTTTGCTGGTGCTGCTAGCTGCCGCCGGTCTGGCCGGCCAGTACATTGCCTATCACTTCGATGAACTGGCGCGGCAGGATCAGTACCGCCCATGGTTTCAGCAGTTCTGCCCGCAGATCGGCTGCACGGTGCCGTCCAAGGTCGACATCGGCAAAATCAAAAGCAGCAATCTGGTGGTGCGCAGCCATCCGGAATTCAGCGGGGCGCTGGTGGTGGATGCGATCATCTACAACCGCGCGACGTTCTCCCAGCCATTTCCGTTGCTGGAGCTACGCTTCGCTGACCTCAACGGTCATCTGATCGCCAGTCGTCGCTTCAAACCCGGCGAATACCTCAACGGCGACCTTGAGGGCATGGCGGAAATGCCGCCGCAAACCCCAATCCACATCGCGCTGGATATTCTCGATCCAGGCCCCAAAGCGGTGAATTACAGCCTGAGTTTCCACTCGCCCGAGTGAATCGCTTCATCGCTTCAGGTTTGACGGCAGTTTTCTGACTTCGCCCGCGCTTACCAAACCGCTGGTAATAACAGAATAACTGTTCAGATTTTGTTCAATTCAGCCTTTATCCAGTCATCGAGAGCGGGTATCATGCCAACCCTTTTTCGAACTCTCATGATCCGGCCCCACTTCAGGGAAGTCCTATGTCGGCGGTACGCATCGGCCCATATACATTGCAGAACGGTTTGATTCTCGCCCCGATGGCGGGCGTCACCGACCAGCCCTTTCGTCAGCTGTGCAAGCGTTTGGGCGCAGGGCTTGTAGTCTCGGAAATGGTCACCAGTGACATGAGCCTGTGGAATACCCGCAAGTCGCGCATGCGCATGATCCACGAAGGCGATCCCGAGCCACGCTCGGTGCAGATTGCCGGTGGCGATGCGCAGATGCTGGCGGACGCGGCACGGGCCAACGTCGAACTGGGCGCACAGATTATTGATATCAACATGGGTTGCCCGGCAAAGAAGGTCTGCAACAAGGCCGCCGGTTCCGCGTTATTGAAAGACGAAGCACTGGTGACCGAGATCCTGCAGGCCGTCGTCGCTGCAGTGGATGTGCCGGTGACCCTGAAGATCCGCACCGGATGGGATCGCGACAACAAGAACGGCCTGACTGTGGCGAAGATCGCCGAGCAGGCCGGGATCACCGCGCTGGCCGTGCATGGCCGCACGCGCGCCGATCTGTACACCGGCGAAGCCGAGTACGACACGATTGCCGCGATCAAGCAGGCGGTGTCGATCCCGGTGTTTGCCAATGGCGATATCGATTCGCCGGAAAAGGCCCGTTACGTGCTTGACGCGACCGGTGCCGATGGCCTGCTGATAGGCCGGGCTGCCCAGGGGCGGCCATGGATTTTTCGCGAGATCGAACACTTCCTGCGTACCGGCGAGAAATTGCCGGCGCCGGAGCTGAGCGAAGTGGAACGCATCCTGCTGGAGCATCTGGCCGCACTTCACGCCTTCTATGGGGATGTGATGGGCGTCCGTATTGCCCGCAAGCATGTGGGCTGGTATCTCGCAACCTTGCCGGGCGCCAGGGAGTTTCGCGCCCACTTCAATCGTTTGGATGGTACGGAAACACAATGCGCCAACGTTCGGGAGTTCTTCGCCGAGCGTTACAAGAGCCTGACAGGGGACGAAGAAGGGGTGGCCGCATGACGATGATGACCGAGACTTTAGTGAGTGGAACAGCACCCGTGAGCGACAACGTGAATTTGAAACAGCACCTCAATACCCCGAGCGAAGAAGGTCAGACCCTTCGCGGGAGTGTCGAGAAGGCGCTGCACAATTATTTCGCCCACCTTGAGGGCGCGTCCGTCACGGATGTGTACAACCTGGTGCTCTCCGAAGTCGAGGCTCCCCTGCTCGAAAGCGTGATGAACTACGTCAAGGGCAACCAGACCAAGGCTAGCGAGCTGCTCGGACTCAACCGCGGCACGCTGCGCAAGAAACTCAAGCAGTACGATCTGCTGTAAGCATTCAATCAAACCAGAAAGGCGCCCGCGTAAAACCGGTCGCCTTTTTTGCTGACTTCCTTTGCTTTTGATGGAAATTGAGATGACCGACCAGACTACCCGCCTGCCGATCCGCCGCGCCTTGATCAGCGTTTCCGACAAGACCGGGATCCTCGAATTCGCCAAGGAGCTTGAAGCCCTCGGCGTCGAGATCCTCTCCACCGGCGGGACGTTCAAGCTGCTGCGCGACAACGGTGTTGCCGCAGTGGAAGTCGCGGATTACACCGGTTTCGCGGAAATGATGGACGGTCGGGTGAAAACCCTGCACCCGAAAATCCACGGCGGGATCCTCGGTCGTCGCGGTATCGACGATGCAATCATGAACGAGCACGGCATCAAGCCGATCGACCTGGTTGCGGTCAACCTGTACCCGTTCGAAGCCACCATCAACAAGCCCGGCTGCGACCTGCCGACTGCGATCGAGAACATCGACATCGGTGGCCCGACCATGGTTCGTTCGGCAGCGAAAAACCATAAAGACGTGGCGATCGTGGTGAATGCCAGCGATTACGCCAACGTTCTGCAAAACCTCAAGGCCGGTGGCCTGACCTACGCTCAGCGTTTCGACCTGATGCTCAAGGCCTTCGAACACACCGCCGCCTACGACGGCATGATCGCCAACTACATGGGCACCGTGAATCAGGCTGCCGACGTGCTGAGCACCGAAGGCCGCAGCGAATTCCCGCGCACCTTCAACAGCCAGTTCATCAAGGCTCAGGAAATGCGCTACGGCGAGAACCCGCACCAGAGCGCGGCGTTCTACGTGGAAGCCAAGCCTGCTGAAGTCGGCATCGCCACCGCGACCCAACTGCAAGGCAAAGAGCTGTCGTACAACAACGTGGCCGACACCGACGCCGCGCTGGAATGCGTGAAGAGCTTCGTCAAGCCGGCCTGCGTGATCGTCAAGCACGCCAACCCGTGCGGCGTGGCCGTGAGCCCGGACGCCGAGGGCGGCATCCGTCAGGCCTACGAATTGGCCTACGCCACCGACACCGAGTCGGCCTTCGGCGGCATCATCGCCTTCAACCGTGAACTGGATGCCGAGACCGCCAAGGCGATCGTCGAGCGTCAGTTCGTGGAAGTGATCATTGCTCCAAGCGTCAGCGCAGAAGCCCGTGCTGTTGTGGCGGCCAAAGCCAACGTGCGCCTGCTGGCCTGCGGCGAGTGGTCGGCGGATCGCGCTGCGGCCTGGGACTACAAGCGCGTCAACGGTGGCCTGCTGGTGCAGAGCCGCGACATCGGCATGATCGGCGCCGACGACCTGAAAGTGGTGACCAAGCGTGCACCGACCGAACAGGAAATCAACGACCTGATCTTCGCCTGGAAAGTCGCCAAGTACGTTAAATCCAACGCCATCGTCTACGCCAAAAACCGTCAGACCATCGGTGTCGGCGCCGGCCAGATGAGCCGCGTAAACTCCGCACGTATCGCTGCGATCAAGGCTGAGCACGCCGGTCTGCAAGTGGCCGGTTCGGTGATGGCCTCGGACGCGTTCTTCCCGTTCCGCGACGGTCTGGACAACGCAGCCAAGGTCGGTATCACTGCGGTGATCCAGCCAGGCGGCTCGATGCGTGACGCTGAAGTGATTGCCGCTGCTGATGAAGCCGGCATCGCCATGGTGTTCACCGGCATGCGCCACTTCCGTCACTGATACAACTCGATCCAAATGTGGGAGCGGGCTTGCTCGCGAATGCAATCTGTCAGCAACAGCCGTTTTGCCTGACACACCGCTTTCGCGAGCAAGCCCGCTCCCACATAAAGCGCTCCAGCAGCGCCTGACAGATTTTTGAGGTTTTTGAAATGAATGTTTTGATCATTGGCAGCGGTGGCCGTGAACACGCCCTGGCCTGGAAAGTGGCTCAGGATCCGCGCGTGCAGAAGGTTTTCGTCGCGCCGGGCAACGCCGGTACCGCGATTGAAGCCAAGTGCGAGAACGTCGCCATCGACGTGCTGGCCCTTGAGCAACTGGCCGACTTCGCCGAGAAAAACGTTTCCCTGACTATTGTCGGCCCGGAAGTGCCGCTGGTGGCAGGCGTGGTCGATCTGTTCCGCTCCCGTGGCCTGGACTGCTTCGGCCCGACCGCCGGCGCTGCACAGCTGGAAGGCTCTAAAGCCTTCACCAAGGATTTCCTCGCGCGCCACAAGATTCCGACCGCCGACTACCAGAACTTCACCGAGATCGAGCCGGCCCTGGCTTACCTGCGTGAAAAAGGCGCACCGATCGTGATCAAGGCCGATGGCCTGGCCGCCGGTAAAGGCGTGATCGTTGCCATGACCCTGGCCGAAGCCGAAGACGCCGTGCGCGACATGCTCGCCGGCAACGCCTTCGGCGACGCCGGTTCGCGCGTGGTGATCGAAGAATTCCTCGACGGCGAAGAAGCCTCGTTCATCGTCATGGTCGACGGCAAGAACGTGCTGCCGATGGCCACCAGCCAGGACCACAAACGTGTTGGCGACGGCGACAGCGGCCCGAACACCGGCGGCATGGGTGCCTACTCCCCTGCCCCGGTGGTCACCGCCGACGTGCACCAGCGTGTGATGGACCAGGTGATCTGGCCGACCGTGCGCGGCATGGCCGAAGAAGGCAACGTCTACACTGGTTTCCTGTACGCCGGTCTGATGATCGACAAGGCCGGCAACCCGAAAGTCATCGAATTCAACTGCCGCTTCGGCGACCCGGAAACCCAACCGGTGATGCTGCGTCTGCAGTCGAGCCTGGTGCTGCTGGTCGAAGCCGCTCTGGCGCAAGCGCTGGACAAGGTTGAAGCACAGTGGGATCCGCGTCCGAGCGTCGGCATCGTACTGGCCGCTGGCGGCTACCCGGGCGACTACGCCAAGGGTGCGGCGATCAACGGCCTGGACGCAGCCGCAGGCCTGGAAGGCAAAGTCTTCCACGCCGGTACGGCGCTGAAGGATGGCAACGTGGTAACGGCCGGTGGTCGCGTACTCTGCGCCACCGCCATGGGCGCCAGCGTGAGCGAAGCGCAGCAGCAAGCCTACAAGCTGGCCGCCGCCATCGACTGGGAAGGTTGCTTCTACCGCAAGGACATTGGCTACCGCGCCATTGCCCGTGAACGTGGCGAAACGCAGGAATAAGCTGTCCTTCACGTCCGGCGCGGGATGCAGTCCCTCGCCGGGCTGTTCCGCCGCCGCGCATCGTTATATTCTGGCATCAACCTACGAAGGGATTTCGCCGTGCGCTGGCTCAGGATTGCCATAAGTTTCACCGTCACGTTGCTGACCTTGCTCTGCATGCTCCCGGCCCAGGCCGCGCAAGGCAGTGGCTGGTCGGTATTGCTTGACGATCAGGGCAATCTGCAACTGAGCGACATCCGCTCGGCTCGCTACACCAATCAATTCAGCCCCATCGAACTTGATCGCCTCACGGCGGCTGAGCCCGATGGCGCACTGTGGCTGCGCTTCAAACTGGCGCCGGGCAAGCACGAACAAGTGCTGCGGATCTTTGCCCCCGACCTGTCCAACCTCAGTCTCTACGTGCTCGACGGCGACAAGCTGATCGAACAACGCACCTCCGGCACCCAGCAGCCACAAGTCGAACGGCCGCTGCCGAGCAGCGATTTTCTGCTGCCCTTGCCGCAGAGCGACAAATCCCTCGATGTTTATCTGCGGATGGTTTCCGACCATCAGCTGCGCCCGCACATCACCCTGCAATCGGCGGTGATGAGTGCCGCCAACCAGAACCAGACGCTGATCTTCGGTCTGCTGTTCGGCTGCCTCGGCATGTTGCTGCTGCACAATCTTGTGCGCTACGCCTACTCCCGCTCGCGCAGCAGCCTGTGGCTGGCGGTCTGCGAAGGACTGCTGGGCCTGAGTCTGTTGCTGTTGCTCAACCTCGCCGGCCCGTGGTTGCCGAACTGGCACGCGATCCAGACCCCGGGCGCCTATCTGGCGTTGCTGCTGACCGCCCCGGCCGGGCTGATGTTCGCCCTGCGCTTCTTCGCCCCGCTCGGCCCGCACCCGCTGAACAAACTGTTGCTGGGCGACATTCTGTTCATCGTGATCTGCAGCCTGCTGCTGTTATTCGTCAACACCCTGCCGCTGAACATCATCACCTACGCGCTGGTGGCGCTGGCCGGTCTGAGCATGTTGCTGGTCGGCTTCTATCACTGGCAGAAGGGCTACCGTCCGGCGCGGCTGTTCGTTGCCGGGATGGTGGTGTTCAACATCGGCACGCTGATTATTTTGCCGGCCCTGCTGGGGCTGACCCTGGTGGCGCCGCAAGGCCTGATCATGACCCTGATGGGTTTCATCTGCATCAGTGGCTTGCTGATGAGCATCGCCTTGGGTGAACGCCAGCGCAGCATCACCGAAAGCCGGTTCAGCATCAGCCGCGATCTTGCTGCGAGCAATGCCGAGATCAACGCCAAAGCCGAATTCCTCGCCAAGATCAGCCACGAAATCCGCACCCCGATGAACGGCGTGCTGGGCATGACCGAGCTGCTGCTGGGCACGCCACTGTCGGTCAAGCAACGCGATTACGTGCAAACCATCCACAGTGCCGGCAACGAACTGCTTACGTTGATCAACGAGATTCTCGACATTTCCAAGCTCGAATCCGGACAGATCGAACTGGACGATGTGCAGTTCGACCTCAACGCGCTGATCGACGACTGCCTGAGCATCTACCGGGCCAAGGCCGAACAGCAGAACGTCGAGCTGATCAGCTTCATCCAGCCGCAAGTGCCGCGCGTGATCAGCGGCGACCCGACCCGCTTGCGCCAGACCCTGCTGAGCCTGCTGGAAAACGCTCTGAAGAAAACCGACGAAGGCGAAGTGCTGATCGTCGTCGCCCTCGACGAACGCAGCGTCAAACCGCGCCTGCGCATCGCCGTGCAGGACAGCGGCCAGCCAATGGAGGCGGAAGAGCGCGATGCGTTGCTGCACGCCGAACTGCACAGCAAACACTTCCTCTCGGCCAACCGTCTGGGTGGCAACCTCGGGCTGGTGATTGCGCGGCAACTGATCCGCCTGATGCACGGCGAGTTCGGGATCAAGAGTGGCGCCAATCAGGGCAGCACCTTGTGGCTGACCCTGCCACTGGACCCGGATCGCCTCGAACACCCGACCTCCGACCTCGACGGCCCGTTGCAAGGTGCGCGCGTGCTGGTGGTGGACGACAACGATACCTGCCGCAAAGTGCTGGTGCAGCAATGCAGCGCCTGGGGTCTGAACGTCAGCGCCGTGCCATCGGGCAAGGAAGCGCTGGCGCTGCTGCGCACCAAGGCGCACCTGCGCGACTACTTCGATGTGGTGCTGCTGGACCAGAACATGCCCGGCATGACCGGCATGCAACTGGCGGCCAAGATCAAGGAAGACCCGAGCCTCAATCACGACATCCTGTTGATCATGCTCACCGGCATCAGTAACGCGCCGAGCAAGATCATCGCGCGCAACTCCGGGATCAAACGCATCCTCGCCAAACCGGTGGCCGGCTATACGCTCAAGACCACGCTGGCCGACGAGTTGAACCAGCGCAATAAAGGTCAGGTAGTGTTCCAGCCGCAAGTGGTCACTCCCGCTACGGCGGCCAAGGTGCCGAGCGATTTCCGCATTCTCGTCGCCGAAGACAACACGATTTCGACCAAAGTGATTCGCGGCATGCTCGGCAAACTCAACCTGCAACCAGACACCGCCAGCAATGGCGAAGAGGCCCTGCAGGCAATGAAGGCCCAGCGTTACGATCTGGTGCTGATGGACTGCGAAATGCCGATCCTCGATGGCTTCTCGGCAACCCAGCAACTGCGCGCGTGGGAAGTCAGCAATCAGCGCATCCGCACGCCGATCGTCGCGCTGACCGCGCACATCCTCGCCGAACACAAGGAACGTGCGCGTCAGGCCGGGATGGATGGCCACATGGCCAAACCGGTGGAGCTGTCGCAACTGCGCGAGCTGATCGAACACTGGGTAGCCCAGCGCGATCAGCAGAACCGTACGGCGTCGACCTTTTAAGCAGGGGTACCACGCCAGTTCGAGCGTGACTCAATCGGCTGCGCCGTTCTCTTCGGCTGGAACGTCTTCATTCAGCCTCAACAGCGCCACGTTAGCTTCAAGCCTGTCCTGGACTTTCAGGGCGATAGCTGCGCGAACCGGCCCATAGAGCGTTTCGGACAAATTGGCACTGGCAGAGCGTCTGCAAACACTGCCGCGAATATCCTCAGCCTGGAATAGCTCGGCCAAAGGGTTGTCAGCGAGAATCCGTCCAGTCGCAAATTCGATGTAGACGCTGCTCATCGACATCGGCGAGTGCGCCACGACCACCAACAGCCGTATGATTCTGGAAACATCTGACTGATCCGTCGATGCATCGCTGGCGCCTTTCTGCATGTAACCACGCAGCAGCTCTAGTGCCGGCTCGCTTGCGGAAAGTGCTGCCAGTCGACGCATGACTGCGTTCGCAACGCCACATTGCTCCACAGCACCCCCGAACTCAGGAGCGACCACCCAGTCAACGACAGACACGCTGTTACCCTGTGCGACGGACAGATCCAACCGTGCTCTGAAATGTCGCAGCCAATATTTGTCCAGAAATTCCATGTAGACGTCATACCAGCCAATACCCGGATCTTTCTCAAGTTTCTTGTTAGCCGCCAGTTGCGCCAACAACAGAGAGTTTATTAAATCCTGATAGCGCTCCGGTTTGTCTGCCGGCGGAATCATTACAACGGCACCCGCAACGATCAAAACGGAATATTTGCAATTCATATAATCGCCCCCAAAAAAAAGCAGTCGACCTTCGACTGCTTTTTTCGATTTATCAGATATCAATATCTTCAATCTGATCGATACCCACCAGCTTTTTCTTGATCGTCTCACGCACTGCGTTGGCGACGTCGGTGTTTTTGGCAAAGAAAGTTTGAGCTCGATACAAACTTACATTACGAACATCGACATCCACGAACATCACTTTGGTAGAGGTGTTCTTGCGCAGAAAACGCACCGTTCCCAGCGCCATGATTGCCTCACCGTCGAGTTCGACACACGCTCCGGTCGAGATGCCGCCCACGCCGTGGTCCAGCAAATTTCGCTCATAAGCGGTCAACGCAGCAGTGTCCCGTTTTTGCAGGGCCGAGATTGCATCACCCGCGACCTTCAGCATCAGAACGCTGGTTGGCCCTGGCAGTGCAACATTAGCAAGCACGGAACCCAGAATCTCCAGTACCAGCTTGTCCATCCGCACACTCGTGCCTTCGATACTGAGGTCATTGTAGTACTGATCGACAGGCGTCCAGCCAGCGAGGGTCATCACCTCACGGAACCGCTTATACCACTCTCGGCCCTGATGCTCTTCGGGGTATAGCTTGTTCGCTGCACGTGTGGCGAACAGAAGAGCGTTCTGGGCATCCGACTTGTTCTGATCCGAAAGTTTGCCAGAAAAACCCATTGTGACTTCGCCGACAACAGAGCCTTTCGACGGTGCCTCGATTTCGTCCCCTACAGCCAACAGGCCACGAGAGCGAATAACTGGCGCACCCACATCACAGGCTTCAATCGCGTTAATACAGGAAGAGATATAAAGCTCATTAACGATTTGACCATGCACAATAAAAGTCCTTATTAATTAGTAGGCAAGCCCCTCTTGAACTTGCAAGAAAACAATAAACAAACAAGCCCAGCACTACAAACTCAAATCTGTAACATCTTATCCAGCAAACAAGATGCAACTAACAACATCACACAAAACAACTATCAAACAAAAAACGAAAAACCGACTGCCTCGCGCAGAATCTTCTGCACACACAAGCAACTAACCGACTGATAGACTCGCCGTCATCACTCTCCGGATGCGAGTCGCCCTCATGCTCCACGTGTTATTCAGCGTTTACCTGAAGATGCTGGTGCTCTACAGCCCGTTCTTCGTGTTGTCCTGCTTCATCAGCCTGACTCGTGGCTACTCGCGCAAGGAACAGCGGCGCCTAGCCTGGAAAGTGGCGATCGCCACTCTGATCTCCAGCGTCTTGCTTTATCTGTTCGGGCGGGTGATTTTCGATGTATTCGGGATCACTGCGGACGCATTCCGCATCGGTGCCGGCAGCGTGCTGTTCATCTCGGCATTGGGCATGGCGCAGGGCAAGCCTGTGGTGCAGAGTGACAACGTGCAACAGGACGTGACGATCGTCCCGCTGACCATCCCGCTGACCGTCGGCCCGGGCACCATTGGCGCCCTGCTGGTGATGGGCGTCAGTCAGCCGCACTGGGACGACAAACTGACCGCGATCATGAGCATCACCCTGGCCAGTTTCACCGTAGGGGTGGTGCTGTATCTGTCCAATCACATCGAACGGGTGCTCGGCGATCAGGGCCTGCAGATCGTCAGCCGGCTGATGGGCCTTTTCGTCTGCGCACTGGCGGCGCAGATCATCTTTACCGGGATCAAGGGCTATCTGGTGTCCTGAACGAAAAAGGGCTGCGGAGAAAAATCTCCGCAGCTCGGTCTGATCTGCCAGCTCGCAATGGCTTACTGGTCGATGGACAGCCCGATCAGCGCGCCGAGTTCCAGCAGGGGTTCCGTGGCCATCGCACTCATCAGCTCCTCCAGGCTAACGGTCACCGAGATTTCGTCAGGTAACGCAATCCCGAATGTCACCTGCTGTTGCCGTGCCGCATCAAGGCTCGTGGCATTGCGCAAGATGATGCTGCTTCCCGAATCGGGATCCGTCAGCAGCAAATGGCCGTCGGACCTCGAGACCAGCCATCGCTGCATCGGCTCCAGTGTCAACGCCAGATGAATGCCTGCTTCCTCGGCGTCGACAATCAGGCAATCAAGCCGATCCCAAGTCTGTCGGGCCAGTGAAAGGTAATCTGCAGATTTCGCAAACTTGAGTACCAGTGTATCGACGCCATCCGGAATCGCTACAATCCTGCCCGATGAGCCAATACCGTCGATAACCAGCGTATCTGCAATCCGGCTGGCCGCTTCCACAGTCATCCATATATCGATGGGGGTAATGTCTTCACTGGTATTGCTGAACAGTCGGCCCGTTACAGGGTCATGCAGCACCAGGGTCTGATCGTTCGCCACGCCCAGATATTGTGGCCATTCACGTCCTGACACCGCGACACTGAGCAGACGGCCGGCTGCGACGTCATACCAGCTGCAAAGATTATCGCTCCTGCCCGCAAAGAGGTAAGGACCGCTACGCTGACCGGCAAGCAGTCGCGTCAGCTTTTGCTCCCGCGCCTGACGAGACGCCAGGCCATTGAAGAATTCGACTTCCACACCGACGATACGCGGTGGCTCGCCATCGACCAGGTTGAACAGCACGTGGTCATGCCGGCGGACGTGCAGGCCGGCTCCATGGGGCACGGCCCAGGCAAAAGTGTCCCGCGGCATGACTCGCTGCATCGGGGCCAGCAAGTGCGCCTGCAGCAGACGTGTCCCCGAACCGAATGCCGCCGCCAGGCTTTCAGGCGCCATGAAGGGCTGACGATAGATTCGTCCGGATGCCCAGTCCATCATCCACGCCGCTTTTTTATCTGGCGTCAGCCTCAACACGCGCATGGCTTTGCCCGCCGTGTCGGCAATCAGAAATTGCTGATCCAGATAGATGACATACAGCGATGTCTTGCCCGTTGCATCGCTGATACCTCCGACTTCCACGCCATCGGCGGACCCGTTCTGAATGTCGGTCCCGACCGTTTCCCACCACTTGAACCCTTGCCCAGTGCGCTGCTGGCGGGCCGACAGCCATGCGTGATTGAGTCCCACCAGCCGGGTCTGGCCGTCGTCATTCATCTGGAACAGCATGCCTTCGTCAGTGAGGATGACGTATTGTCCGCCCTGGCGGTGCACATGCTGCACCTCAAGGTGCAAGACACTTTGTGCAAACATCTCGGGCATCTGATCCGCTGCGCCGATGTGCTGTCGATAAACAAGGCGATGGCCCAGATGATGAAACAACACTGTATCGCCGCTTGATTGAAGCGGATCAAGCAGCACCCAATCGAGAAAGTCAGGTGTACCTTCCGTATTGCGCAGCACAGGCCGAATGACGCGCTCATCTTCACTGCGCACCCAGGCTCGGGTGGCTTTGCGCAAATTCTCGTCGAAGGTGTCGATCGTAATCATTGCGCCCAGTGTGAATTCCACTCTCTGGTCATCAAGTACCTCATGGTATGGGTAGTCGTGCCGTCGGAGGAAATCCGAAACATTGTCGCGTCCTTCACGAATGATCCACGGATGGTCTGAATTCATATCGGAGATCGCAGTAAGGGCGAGGTAGTCTTCACCGAGCAGGTAAGTCAGCTTGTAGAAGCTTTTCCACATGTCTTCAAAGCGCTGGACCACCTGCAGCAAACCCTCTGGCGTCGCCTGAATCGAAACAATGCAGGGATTTTTTGATGAATGTATTTTCATCACCCGGTAAGTGCGCTTGATCTGCCCGGTGACCAGATCCGTACGCCAGATGATTCCCTGCGCCGGGCAGTAATAAAACATCTCCTCGCCGGTCTTCGGGCCGATGCAGATCTGCGCCGCATACTGTGGGTCCAGTCCGCGCACCAGGTGCATGGCATCTTCGGTGTGGTCGTACCAGGCCGTGGTACGAACACCAGTCAGGGCATCGTGATAGTTGCGGATGACCGTCGGGCCATCGGCCAGACGATGGGCGCGGGCGAGTTCGCGCAAATGCTTGCGTGTGGCCGGGCCGTCGGCATCGTTGAGCGCGTCGAGTTCAGCAAAGAGCAGCGCGCCCGTTGCCCAGCCAACCTGGTAGAAGCCCTCCGCAAGTTGCAGGTACACGACACTCCTGGCGGGCACCTCCACCCGCATCGAGCCCAACTGAAAAGTATCCTGTTCCAGCTTCACCGCCGCCGCACTCACCCATGGGGCACGCAATGACCACGTCATTGGATCATCGGAGGAAACCTGCAGCCGCAACGACTTGACGCCCTCGGTCAAGGTGATCGAGCAGTGCCCGCCAGTGGCATCGATGTCATAGCAAAGGTAACCGTGCACCTCCTGCGGCAATGGGGGGACGTGCAGAAAACGCTGATCAGGGCCAATCGCAACGCTGACGCGGGTTTCCTCGTAGTTGGGCACCATTTTTTCGATGATGTATTCGGTCGGCAACCGGTAAAAAGTGAACCAGAATTGCCGCTTGCCTTCCCTGTCGTGCTCCAGCGCCAAAGCCGTTTCCAGGTTTTCCCTAAGTGTTGTCGAAAAGGGTAGACCACCGTATTCGTAGCCCAAGAAGCACTCTGGCAAACTCGGCAGCACGACGCTTTCAATACCGGGAGTCATATCGAGGGAAATCGTACCGCGAAGGTCGAGAGTCTCTCGAATGCTGAAAGCCTTGCTGCGATCCCCAACGATCTTCGGCGGATGCAGATCGGAGTAATCGTCCGCTGCGAAAATTTTGTGGTGACCGAAGGTAATGAGCCCTTTGCGCAAATCAAGCCCGGTATAAACCGCACAAGGATTGGCAATGTAGGTATCGCCTTGCACCGAATGGCTTTGCGGTCGATAGGCCGAATGCACATCATTCAGATACCGGCCGATCCGTCTTCCACGTTCTGCCCTGGCGCTGAACCCCTCGACCAGGGCGCCGATGCCCACCGCCAGCCCGCCCAGAATCACCCCGGCGCCGCCGAGGAAGGCCGCCGCCGTGCCCGCACCGGCAACACCGGCGCCCAAAGCGCCAACACCCAGCGCCAGCCCAGCTGAATCGAAGGCCAGCTGCGTGGCATAGACCGCACGCTGGATATCGTTTTGGGCATTGACCAACAGATAAATGTCGAAGCCGATGCTGGCCAGCTGCAAAACGGTTCCGACACCTTCGTTCAAGACGTTGCCCAGTGCATTACCGACAATCGACGAGGTGGTTTTGGCCACCCGCAAACCGTCGGTAAAGGCATGACGCACCAGATTCAGCAGTTGTACTGCGTCGACCACCAGCCCGTGAGCCATCTGCGCGTAGGCCAGGTAACCGTGGATACGTACTGCCGACGTCAACGCGGTCGACCCCATCCCGGACTCCGCGTTCTGCAAGCCGAGCAGCAGGGCTTGAATGGCAAATCCGGCATTGAGCGTGTGCACCGCACCGACATCCGTCGGATCGATCACTGGCGCCCCCGCCCGTCTGCCGGACAACGCTTCAAAGGTATCGCTCAGGTAAGACTTGATCCCTTGCAGGCGCGTGTCATCGGTCTGCACTGTGCGTGTGCGCTGCGGATCACTGGCACTGACCATGGTGATTTCGCTGCGCCCTCGCGCAGTGCTCTTCAGGGAGTCGAACACCGGAACGAAGTCACGAGACAGTTGATGCTGGTCCTGTAACCGCAGGGTCGCGCTTTCGATCGTCCGCGCCCACTTGTGGCTGTCCACACTGCTCAGCGCCTGTCCCAGACGCGCGTTCTCTGACAAGGAACGCGCGCGCAAGGCGGCATGCTGACTCCAGGGTTCGACGGCACGCCCGCCACCCAGCGGATCACTGCTGAGCAAATGCTCAACGCTAATTTCCGAAGGCAACGATTTACCGGCAATGCTTGCGCCGTCGAGTTCGATGACCTCGAAAACGCTGGCAGCCCCCCGTTCCAGACCATAAAGCCTGGCAATCACTTCCTCCTGCATGAAGCGCTGGACGCCTTGTTGCAGATCCTCGATCCGGGCGAACGCATACAGCCCGAAGTTGGGATCGTAGAAGCGATAGGATGTCTCGCCTTGCGCTAGAACCTTGCTCACCAGCATCGAATGATTGTCTGTGTTGAGCAACAGGCTGCCGGCAGCGGTTTTCGCTTCCAGCGTCTGCATCACAGTGGCCAGGTTCGCCGCCGGCCTCTTCTCGCCGAATCGCGCCATGGGTACGCCACGCAACTCGTCCAGCACCTTGAGCAGGGCATGGGCTTGCGGTGCGTCGGGAGTGAGATTGGCAATCGCCAGTTTGCCGATCAGCGCGCGCTCGGCCGAAGCGCCTTTCTCCAGCGCGGCGGCCATCACCAGCGCCAGTGGATAGCAGCGTCGGCCCGGATCCCCCGCACCGCGCAGCAGCAAATCCTGCGGCAATTGTCTGGCCGTATGCGCACCCGCCTCGAAGAACGTCTCGCGCACTGCCGCACCCCGCGCAAGGATCGACGCCCGGCGCTCATTCACGGCGGCGACCTCGACCCGACTCACGTACTCGCGCCATTGCCGCACGCTGATCGGTTCGGCAAATGCCTGCGCCTTCAGCACCCTGGAGTTCTGCCCGAGCGATTCGCGCTCCGATGCATTGACTCGTGCTTCCACCGGTGCAGGATCGCGATTGAGCAGTGTCTGTTCGATCACCTCGTAGCGCGCGACCAGGCCACGGTCGCGAGTATCTTCGGCAAAGGCGACGGTGGTTGCCCAGGCGTCTGCGAACCCGACCTGATCCAGTGTTGCGGCACCGAACAGGCCGCCGAACATCACCCGATGCAACGGGCTCAACTGATCCAGCGGCAACTTGCCCGCCGCGATGCGCGCCAAGGCCTCGTTGAGGTTACCCAGTGACTCGGCCCCCATGGACGTTGGAGCTTTGTCGACTGTCTGGTTCAGCACCTGCTGTCGAGTATCAAAGTTGAGGTGGATGGGAACGTTGAACGTCACATCACCGGTCAAGCGGTCATTCATGGCCCGTACAAACGGCTCACCCAGATCATCAAGCAGTTGCTGCAGGACCGAAGTCAGCAACACTGATTTTCCTTCTATGACCGGCCAGCCAAGTTTGAACGTGAGGGTCCGCTCTTTCAGCAAGTCGGCCAGATTACCGGCGTAGCGCGACTTGACCTTGCCCGAATTCCACTTCTCATGTTCTTTTGCCAGCCAGTCTTCGGGGGTATCCTTGACTGCCCAGCCGGAGATCATTTCTTCTTCGGTAAAGACGTTGAAGCCGTCGACCTGCTTCATATGATGGCGAATGTTGTTCAGCTGTTCACTCTGCAGTTCTCTTTCGACATAGCCGATTACACCGCCTTCAAGTGCGCCCGGACCGGTCATGTAGATGGTGCCCAAGGCGTCGAAACGAATCCCGTCCTGATAATACTGAGCTATGGCGCGTATGAGCTTCTCTGATGAATATTCACGCGATGTATTGGGCAAGCGCCCATCAGCCTGTGCTTCAGAGACGACCTTGATTGCAATATCATCGACTGACGACACATCTGCTGGCGTCACGCCTGCGAGTATCATGCGGCGCTCAACCTCATACAGGCAGTCATAAGCCACCCGGATGAAGTGCATGCTCGCATTGACCATCTTGCTGCCAGGATGAGCCAGAACATAGGCATTCATTTCCTTCGACGACGGATTGCCCCAGGCCGCGCCGCGCCCGATGGCATCCTGGGGTAAAGACGTCGGCTGCGGCGAAGCGAAAATCTGCTCCACACCCGGCCTGCTCCGGGCAAATGCGCTCAGTGCCTCGAGATGCTCGGCGGGAATATGCCCGGTTCTGTCGACATAACGTTGCCGATCGCGCCCCGGCATCAAGGTATCGTCATGGTTGAGCAATAACTGCAGGACACCGATCTTCGCGTCTGTGCTGAAATCACTGATGTCCACGCCGCCCGGTCTCTCGATCAGCGGCGGCAAATAATCCATGTCGCTGTAACGCCCGCCCTCGAGAAACTCGGCCTGCAGTCGCACCACGTCACTGGCAGCAGCAAAGTTGCCGCGCATGGCGACTTCGCGCTGGTAGACGTCAGCCAGAAAATGACTGGCAAACTCCTGGCGAACATCGCGCAGGCGCAAGTCCTCACCCACCATGGCCTGATGCGAATCCAGACATTTCTGGCGGAAGGCTTCGAGCGTCGCACGTTCCTTGCCATAACCCCGCACCATCAGGTCGATCCGCGCCTCGTCTGCGCGTCCGGCCCAGCGTGGCTGATTCAGGTAGTCGAACATCTGCTGTTTGAGTACCCGTGCGCGGTCTTCGATCATTCTCGACAGTCCCGTCGGGGTTACCTTTTCGTCCTTTAATACCTTCATCGTGTCCGCACGGGCACTGTCGAGAATCACCCGATTCATTTCAAAGGCCAGCAGCGCATCACTGTCATACCAGAGATTGAATGCATATCCCTGCGACGCCAGTACCTTGCGCCAGATGTTCATGTAATCGCGCTGATTCGGCCCGACCTCACTGCCACCGACCCAGACAAAATGCATGATGCGCGGTATCGGTTTGCCAGCGGAGAGCATCTTCACAGTCGCACTCAAGCGGCGGTCGTAGTCGCCCAGTTTCAGGCGCAGTTTATTGACCTGAGCATCCGCGGCGTCCAGCTGTGGTGATTCAATCGCGTCCTTGAGCAATCTGATCGCTATCAATTGTTCTGCAAGACTGGTAGCCGCCGTAGCTCCGTCGTAGTAGCGCAAAGGAGCCTCCCCCAGGCTACCGCTGACGGACTCAAGTTCTGTGCGCGCAATAAGATCGGCGAACACTCTGCCCATCGTGACTTCATCCATAGTGCTCAATGCAATTTCCTTTTTTTTGGCCAAACGAACCCATCGCGACGACATGAACCGTCGCGACACAGAGAGAAAACAAACTTCAAAAAACCCAACGAAGACTTTCGTCAGGCCGGCACCGCTCCCAGCAACTGCGCCAGCGTTGCACTGCCGTCGGCATCATCGACTTCGACGATTTCCCGCAGCCTCTGCACCAGGCTCGATACCGGATAGGAACGCCCGCCCTCGAACCCGAGGAAGACGTCGCCACGCATCGCCGGATCCACCGAGCACACATCCCGCAGGATCAGGCTGTGCTGGCGATCCGGGTCGACAATCAGCAAGTGCTCGTCGACAAACGACAGTTGCAGTGTTTGCGGTGCGTCCAGCGCCCAGACCAGCTTGCCGGGAATCGCCGGAACCTCGCCCAGCGGGTGACGGCAATCGACAATCACCGAGTCCAGCCGCAACCAGCAGGCCCTCGACAGGTGATACGTGACGCCGCCCTGCCCCAGGCGCAACACCAGACAGCTCACGTCATCAGCGATCAGTGGCAACAGGTCTTCAACCTTGTTCTGGCCCTCGACCACCAACACCTCGGCCTCGCGCCGCATGTATTCGAACGGGCCGATGCTCTGCTGACCGGGGTAGACGTGTACGCGGTGTGCCTGAAGTTCGTGCAGCAGCACATGCCGATGGCGGGTGCCGAGCAATTCGCAATCGTCTGGCAGGTTCTGGCCTGCTACACGAATCAGTTGTGCATTCGCCACGTCGTACCATTGCAGGTTGCCCGCGCCAGACTCCACGGCGATGTAGGGCCCATGCTCGGCGGTCTCCAGCAATGCCTGCAGAGACTCCGGCAAATGTTCCGCGTGCTCGCTGGCCCAGTGATGATCGACGCCGATGATCCTTTCAGCTTCCTGATATCGCAGCTTGAGTGACACGCCGTTGACCGATGTCCCGTACAGACCGGAGCCGTCATTGCGCACGGCGCTGAACCGCCAGTCGTCCCACTCGGCCTGCGGTGCCGGCAGCATGTCGCTCGCCAGTAACTGGGCGCCGCTGCCGAATGCTGGCTCGAGTTGCCGGCTGTCGAAGAACCGCTGACTGCAGATTTCACCGCTGGCGACATCGAACAGCCAGACCGCCTGGTTGTCCGGTGTGACCCCGAGCAGGCGCATTTCCCGTTCGTGCCCCGGATCGCACAGCAGCAAGCGGTTATCCACATACCAGGCACACAGGCTGCGATCACCGGCGGCGTTGCGCAGACCCAGAATGGCGAAACTGTTGACCGGGTACTTCACCGCCAGCGTTTCGAGTGCCTGCCACCACTGTGCGCGCCCCCTGAGCCAGCGCTCACTCAAGCCACCCAGATGCACTTCACCCTCTGCGGTCAGGTTGAAGAACAGACCGTCGTCGGTCAGGGCCAGATACCCGTCCTGCACCGGTACAACGTCATTCAACCCGTCGGGTTGCAGCCATTGATGCGTCCATTGTGTCGGCCAGCGCTCGCTGCCAGCGGACGCGCTGCGTTGCACCTTGCACAGCTTTTGCGCCAGCCGGTCGTAGATGAAAAACAGCTCGTGCTCATCGTTGACCGGCAGAAGCAGCAGATCACCAAGCTGTTTGATCGAATCGACCCAGCCGCGGTCATGCCCGAAGACAAACGGATGAATGCACAACAGGTCACGGCTGCGAATCCAGACCAGGTCACGTTTGCCCGGATCGAACGCCCAGCAGACCGACACGTAAGCGGCCGGTTGCCAGTCGACGGTACTGACGCCTGCGCGTTCGGGTACCGGCGATAACGTGAAATAGTGACCAAGCACTACCGACCAATCCGTCAAGGTCGGGTTGGCGAACACTCGCTGGCCCAGCTCACGGTCAATCTCTCGGGTAACTGCCACCAGTTGCAGTTGGCCTTCATGGATCAGGTAGTTGAATTGCGTGACTTGCCGATCGGTACCCAGCCATTGCTGTTCGATATGAATCACGCCCTGCGCATCGACTTCAATACGCCGAATGCTGCACTGCCCCTCCATGACAAGCAGACGGTAGCGGCACTTGAGCAAACCGCTGACGGCATCGATCTGCCAGATATCGTAGTTGTGCAGCTCATAGAAAAACGCAGAATCGTCGACCACCGCCGCCAGCAGCATTTCATCGGCCGCCAGTACCTCTTCACTGCGGATGTACAGAAAACGATCCTCGGCAGCGTCGTACCAGGCCGTGGTGTGACGCGGCTGGCTCTCGGGCTCGAAAGAAATCGGAAAGTGATGAACTGGCGTGTAAGGCAGCACCAGCCGATGCTCCCGGGCCAGTGTCTGGTAATGCGTGAGCAGCGACTGCTCATTCTCCCCGGCTGGCGCGCTCTGCTCGATAATGTCCAGTCGTCCGTCACTGCGGTTGACCTTGAACGATTGCCGCCCGGTCAGCTGAAGCATGACCTCATGCCGACCTCTGCCGCCGAACGTCACCTTCACCCCACCCACCGAAAGAACCCCGCCGACGTCGATCCGCACATCCCTCTCGGTGGCCCAGGCGGCTACCAGATTCCAGCGGCACTGCTGCAGGCTGGGGGACTGCAACTGGAGATTGACCCCGCGATTGAGGATCAGTGAGCAGGCGCCGCCCGCACCTTCGATGCGGTACGACACCTTGTCGTGCCAGACCTGCGGCATCATTGGCACCGCCAGCGCACGCTCGTGGGCATCCAGCCGCACCTCGATCACGGTTGGCCGATACGACGGTGCGAGACGGTTGATGATGTAGTGCACGGGAAAGGAGTAGAACGAAAACAGAAACCGCCGCTGGCCAGCCGCATCCTTCTTCTCCAGCTTGCGGGCGGTATCGAAGCCGGTGTCGTGACGCAGCGTCGAGAAAGGCAGCGCCTTGTATTCGTAACCGTAGTACGTGGTCGGCGTGCACGGCAGGACGACCAGTTGCGTGCTCGGCGGATCGAAGTGGATGTAGCCGGGAAGACCCAGTTCACGCCGCAGATCGAGCGCTTGTTGATCATCCGGATTGAAATCCGGCACCCCGAAATGGTCGCGCAGCCGATACACCTTCGGACTGTCGAGCACCAGCATCGTGCGATTGAAGTCCAGGCTCTGGACGACCAGCGAAGGGTGAGCGACCCACGCCCCGAGTCCGTCGTCATACCGATAACCGACACCCCGACAGGCCCGCTCCAGCTCATCGAAGAACAGCCCGACCTCCTGCGCCTGCTCAGCGATCCTGGCAAACCCCTGGGCCAGGGCCGCCACACCCACGGCCAGTCCGCCCAGGATCACCCCGGCTCCACCGAGCACGGCGGCCGCTGTTGCCGCGCCCGCCGTGGCAGCCCCCAGACCACCGGCGGTCAACGCCAGACTGGCGGAGTCGAAGGCCAGTTGGGTGCCGAATTGCGCGCGCTCGATCTCGTTGTCTGCCGTCGCCAATTGATAGATGTCGAAACCGACATTAGCCAGCCCCAGCACCGCGCCCACGCCTTCGTTGGCGACATGCCCCAGCGCCTCGCCAACCACCGGCGCACAGGTGCGGGCGATGATCTTCTCTTCATTGAGCGCGGTTTTTACCAGACTGATCAGGCCAGCGACATCCGTGACATTGCCATGCACCAGCTGCGCGTAATTGACGTAAGCGTGCAAACGCACGGCGGTGGTCAGGGTGCGGTCATCCCCCTCTCGTCCACGCAGGACGTTCATCAGTGCCTGGATGGTGAAGCCGGTATTGAGCGTGTGTACGGCACCCGCCTCTGCCATCTGTGGCGAGGCTCGGGTGCCCAGTGCCGAAAACTGCTCCGACAGATAATTTCTGATGCGCAGCAGACGGTGATCGGAGCTCACCACCTGCACCACATGCTCGGCCTGCGAGGGATCGATCAGGTTGATCCGGTACTCGCCGGCAGGCGTCATCTCCAGGGTTTCGAACAACGGCACCAGCGGTTTTGCCGCCGCATGCAAGTGCTGTAGAGCGTCAGTCGCCTGGGCAATCTGCTGTCCCCACCAATGACTGTCCAGATCGCGCAGGCTGCGCCCCAGGTGCGGATTATTGACCAGGGAATGGCCGCGAGCACTGTTCAGGCGCCGACGGATCGGTCGCTGTGTATGCTCCGGCAGCACATTGTCGGATTCCAGCAATTGCCCGACGCGCAAACCGCCGGACAGATCCAGCGCCGCTATCTTTTGCCCCTGCAGCTCGATCAGATCAAATGTCGGGCGCGCGTCGTCGCCATAGGCCGCATAGTATTTCGCCATGCCCTGTTTCTGGAAAAGGTCGGTCAGTGCCAGTTGGAGCTGGTCTGGCTGGCCGAACTCGAACACGCCGAAATTGGGATCATAAAAGTGATAGGTGGCGCGCCCACCATTGAAGGTTTTCGCCACCAGCATGGCGTGGTTATCCGAGTTGAGCATCAGCGTGCGCGAGCTGGCGAACGCCTCCAGCGTGGTGCCGAGCTGCTGCAGATCGACCCGCCCCAGCGGCTTGCCGATATCGTGCAACTGCACGCCGCGCAACTCCTCGAGCGCCTCCAGAAATACAATTGAATCGCGCTGCTGCGGCTCGACCGTGGCCAGGAAGAATCGCTCGCGCAAGCGTCGCGACGCCGCCACGCCGTGCTCCAGAGCAGCGCTCATGATCAGCGCCAGCGGGTAACAACGGCCACCGGGATCCCCTGGCCCCTGGAGCAACAGATCCTGCGGCACCAGTTTGACGTCACTGGCCTCGATTTGCCCCAGTACCTGACCCAGCCGCAGGATCACCTGCTCACGATGTTCGCGGGTGGCGATGGTCTGGATATGGGCAACATGACGGCCCCATTGAAACAGCGTGTGCGCCTGCGACAGCGCAGCTCGTTTCAACGTTAGCGCGCTGTCCGACGAGACCATCGGCTGGTCGACATGGCTGGCGAGACCGGCCATGAATTGCGGCGCCCGATGCTGATACAGATGGCGTTCAATGGCCGCATAACGCACCGATGCTCCTACCTCGGCAACGCTGTTGGCGAGGTTGTCGAGCTCGGGGGCAAGTTGCGTGAAGCTTGAGTTATCCAGTGAGCGTACGCCGAGCATCTGTCCCAACACTACCCTTTGCAAGGGACTGATCTGGAAGAACTGCAGCGAACCCTCGGCAATGCCGCTTAGCAACTCATCCAGCGCCAGCCCCTGAATCCGCGCATCACTGAGCGACGCCGGAGCTTGCAGAGTGACGGGTTGGGCCTTGATGGCCTGACGATCGTCGAACCCCAGACCCGGCCCTTCGGGAAAAACCAGCGGACCGTTATGACCTTGCCTCATCGCCGCCACAAACGGTGCACCGAGTCGGTCGATCATCCCTTGCAAGACCTCCGTCAATAACACCGGGCGTCCCTCGATGAGCGGCCAACCCTCTTCGAACAACACAGTCTGTTGTTTGAGCAGGGCAGCAACATCACCGCTGTAGCGGGCACTGAACTGTCCTTGCCGCCAACGCTGCTGTTCGTCGACAACCCATTGTTCATCATCGCTGGCGTTGTCTTTCCACGAGTGATCCTGCTCCTCCTCGGTCTTGTCGTTGATCATCCAGAGCGGCTCGATGGCAGTCTCGACGCGCACTGTTTCATCTTCGCGCGGGACGAAGTTGTGCCGTTCGTAATCGCGCATGCCAGCGCGCATCGCGGCCGGGCCAGTCAGAAAAATTGTCCATTCGCTCTGCGGGCGGATACCGTCTTCGAAATATCCAGCGACCGCCAGAATCAGTTCGTTCGCCGTTGCATGCTCGATCGAGGACAGAGCGGCAATCGAGCCGCAGTTTTGCTCGAATACCTCGCGCGCAAGCGTCGACATGCCGTAAAAATCGCTCAGCGCAACGCCGCGCTTGGCCGCCAGTCGAGCCGTCAGGTCGATGAAGTCATAATTGAAGCGAAACCGGTCGATCACGCTTTTGAGCATCGGCGATCGGGCATGGGCCATCAGGAAGGAATTGCTCAGCGAGCTCTGCACAGCAACTGCCCGCAAGTCCTGTGGGCGGACGAGCAACTCGGCCGGCGCCTGGAACACTTCATTCAGCGCCGGTTTTTGTCGGGCAAACGTCTCAAGCGCGGCGCGGTGTTGCTCGGGAATGCTTGCCAGATAATCAGTGTACTGGTGGCGCAGCGCCTCGCGTGCAGGCATCCAGTGCCGATTGTGATCGAGCAGCAGTTGCAGAACGCCAACGCGTGACCGGGGATCAAACCCGCTGATGTCAACGCCTCCCAGGGTCTTGACCAGTGGCGGCAGATTATCGACATCGGCATATCCGCCGCCCTCTTCGTAAACGACCTCGGCGCGCACCACATCGGAAGCAGCTGCCAGATTGCCGCGCAACCGGATTTCGCGCTCGTAGATATCCTGTAATTGCAGCGGAGTATCCAGGGCGTTCAAGTCGCGCAACTGCAGGTCGTCTCCTGCGAGGTCCAGCAGACTGCGGCGGTTTTGCTCGATCAGCGCCTCCAGTTGCGCGGCGTCCTGCCCATAGGCACGGGCCAACAGATCGACGCGTGCTTCATCAGCTGAAAGTCCCCGCGCCAGTGCGGCATCGATATGCATGGACATCTGTTGTTTAAGGACGATGGCCCGTTCTTCGTACAGCGTGCCCAACTGGTCTTTGGAAATACTGTCGCTGCCATCTTGTTGCAGGGCGTCAGCCTTGGCCGCCTCGACGATCAGCCTGTTGGTTTGCCAGGCCAACAATGCGTCGCTGTCGTACCAGAGATGGAGGCTGTAACCTTGCCCGTTCAGCACCTGTTTCCAGAGGTTGAGATAGTCACGCTGTATCGCGCCCAGTCCTCCACCGAGCCAGACAAAGTGCAGATTCTTCGGCACCGCAGTCGGGGTGCTCTTCGCGTACGCCAGGCTGTTTTGCACACGGGTCTCGAAAGCCTGGATGCTGTTATAGATGCGCGACAACTGTGCAGGCTGGCTATCGGATTGCGAGTATTTATGTGGCGAACCGATCAACTGGCCGATCGACTGCTTGAGCAGTGCCAAAGGCTCGATCAGTCGTGGAGAATCGAGCAAGCCGATACAGGCAAAATAATAACGCCACACTGACTGATAGGATTCACTGCCCCTGTACGCCGACATGGCCTGTTCCAGATCCGCCTGCTTGAACAGTTTGATGAATTTGACAAACCCGCTGGCGTCTTGAGTTCTTCGGTCCTGCATGAAAGTTGCTCCTTTGCCCTGACCAGTAACGAAAGTGCCCGCTGGCACTTGCATAGCGGCCAAACTAACTTCTGGCGAATCGGAGCTCAAACTTCAAAACTTTCAATACATGTCAAAATCAACAACTAAAAAACAACTGATAACGCATGTAACGGCAACAAGTTATTTCTACAATCAATATATAAATCAAACGCACCCGAGCAGAACGCGAAATTATCAAGGCTGCAATTTCAGGTCTGCCTATCAGTATTCAAGATAAGTCGAACAGAATGTAAGCAAAGAGAAAGCTCTCACACAGAAGCGGAGCAGATCGTACAGGTCGCGTTGAACAATATGACGCGGTCAGATCCGGAAACAATCTGTGCGGGAGATCGCGGTTGGCGAGGCAGCAAGCTCCCTCGCCAACGGCTCAGGACTGGGGCTTTTCGCCGTACCAGCGCGGCGTGTAGACCCACTCGCCACCTTCAGCCTTGGGGAAGGTGCAAGTCGTTGAAGAGCCAACCAGCACCATGGTGCGCATGTCCACCTGATCCGGGGTCAGTTGCCCCAGTGTCGTCACGCGCAGGGTTTGCCCCGGGCGACCGATGTCGCGCCCCAGCACCACCGGTGTTGCCGCGCTGCGATGCTGCGCGACGATTTCCAGCGCACGCCCCAATTGCCACGGGCGTGCCCGGGAAATCGGGTTGTAGAAGGCCAGCGCCAGATCGGCCTCGGCCGCCAGATCCAGACGTTTTTCAATGATCGACCACGGCTTGAGGTTGTCCGACAGCGACATCACGCAGAAATCATGCCCCAGCGGCGCACCCGCTTGCGCAGCCGTGGCAAGCGAGGCGGACACTCCCGGCAGGATTTCCAGCTCGACGCTGTGCCATTTCGGGTCGGTCGACTCGTGCAACGCTTCGAGCACCGCCGCGGCCATGGCGAACACGCCGGGGTCGCCGGATGAGACCACGATGACCGAACGCCCCTCGGCCGCCAGCCGGAAGGCGTGGCGGGCGCGCTGCATTTCTTCGCGATTGTCGGTGCAGTGCTGCACCTGATCATCGCGAAACGGGCCGGCCATGCGCACATAGGTTTCGTAGCCGAGCACATCGGTGGCCCGCGCCAGTTCCGCCTTGACCGCAGGCACCATCAACTCGGCAGCGCCGGGGCCAAGGCCGATCACCGCCAGGCGCCCACGTTGACGACCGATCTGCGCGACGTCCAGCGGCTGTTCGGCCCGCGCAATCGCCAGACCGTTGGTATTGCTGATCGCGGCCTGCGGCAGTGCCTGACGAGCCAACTCGCCGAGGTCTTTCTGCGCCGCGACAAAGCGTAGCGGCACCCCCAGTTCGAGGGCGGCTTCACGCAGTCTGGCCGACGCCATTTCAGTATCAGCCGCCAGCAGACAGGCCAGCGACTGCTGCGCAACCCCGGCCTGCTGCAACGCGGCGCGCACGGCATGCGGCAGATCGTCCAACTGCGCACTCACCGCCACCGCCACACTGCGGGGATAGATCAGCAACTCGTTGGCGCTCGCGACACGCTCGGCACTGCCGACATGAATCGAGCGCTGCGCCTGCGGGTCTTGCGGCAACTGCGCCTGATCCAGCCACGGCGCCGCCCCTTCAATGCGCACGCTGTGCCCCGCCAGCAGATCGGAAACGAAACGCTTGCCCAGTTCCAGATCAGCCAGCGCATAACCGCTGGGTGGATTGAGCAGGCAGGTGCCAAAACGCAATTCGCCACTGGTGGTGATTGCTGCGGCGACCTGCAATGCGGCGGCGATTTCCCGGGCCATGACATTCACTCCGCCGAGGCCACCGAGCAGCGGCACCACGGCGCTGCCGTCTTCAGCAACGGCGAGCACCGCCGGTTCAGCACCTTTTTCCAGCAGCAACGGCGCCAGGGTGCGAATGACAATGCCGGCCGCGCACAGGGCAATGATCGGCGTGTCTTGCTGATACAACTCACGCAGGGTCGCGCCGAATTCCTGATAGCTGCAGTCGGCGCCTTCGACGCGTCCGGCGAGGCCGTGGATCTGCGCTGTCGGATACAACTGCTGGATCCGCCGTGCGGTGGCGAGCGCGCCCTGTCCGAGGATGACAATGGCCGGTGTGGATGGCGTCATCAACCTTGCCACCGTTCGCCCGGGACGATGATCAGCGAGAAGTACGGCGAGGACATCGGCTCGACCTGATCCAGCGGCACGATCTTCTGATTGGCCATGGTCGCGCGTTCGACGTACAGCGCCCGCTCGGCCAGACCGAGTTCTTCGAGTACCGCACGGACCTTGGGAAAGTTGCGCCCCAGTTTCATGATCACCGCCGCATCGGCGTCGGCCAGACGGCGCTTGAGATCCTCATGCGGCAGCACGCCGGAGAGCACCGACAGGCTCTGGTTGCGATACACCAGCGGCGCGCCGAGCACCGAGGCGCCGCCGAGCATCGAGCACACGCCCGGCACCACTTCGGCTTCATAGCGCGTGGACAACCGGTCATGCAGATACATGTAGGAGCCGTAGAAGAACGGATCGCCTTCGCAGATCACTGCAACGTCGCGCCCGGCGTCCAGATGCGCCGCAACTTCTTCGGCGGCATCATCATAGAAATCGCTGATCACTTGCTCGTAGGACAGCGGCGCCGGCAGCACTTCGGTGGTCACCGGGTACACCAGCGGCAACAGATTCTGCGCGTCCTGCAGGTGTGCTTCGATAATGCCGAACGCATTGCCCTTCTTGCCCTTGGCGACAAAGTACGCCACCACTGGCGACTCGCGCAGCAGACGCAGGGCTTTGACGGTGATCAGTTCCGGATCACCGGGGCCCACACCGAGGCCGATCAAACGTCCTTTGGCCTGCATCATTCGATCTCCGTGGCGAGGGCATTGACTGCTGCGGCGGCCATGGCGCTGCCGCCGAGCCGGCCTTGCATGATCACGAACGGTACGCCGCGACTGTCAGCCGCCAGCGCCGCTTTCGATTCGGCAGCGCCGACGAAGCCCACCGGGAAGCCAAGGATCAGCGCCGGTTTCGGTGCCCCGGCGTCGAGCATTTCCAGCAGATAGAACAGTGCGGTCGGCGCGTTGCCGATCACCACCACGCTGCCTTCCAGATGCGGCCGCCACAGTTCCAGCGCGGCCGCCGAGCGGGTGTTGCCCAGCTCACGGGCCAGCTGCGGCACGCTGTCGTCACGCAAAGTGCAGATCACCTCGTTGTTGGCTGGCAGACGGGCACGGGTCACGCCTTCGGAGACCATCCGCGCGTCGCACAGGATCGGCGCACCGGCCGCCAGCGCATCGCGCCCGGCCTTGCCGGCACCTTCGGAAAACTGCAGACCATCGACCGCCTCGACCATGCCGCAGGCGTGGATCACCCGCACCGCGAGTTTTTCCAGATCGGCCGGGATGCGCGCCAGATTGGCCTCGCTGCGAATGATCGCGAAGGAGTTGCGATAGATCTCCTGACCGTCGCGGATGTAATCAAGCATCAAGGGGGCTCCGTGAGCGGGCGTCGAGCAGGATCGCGGCCGCTTCAATAGTAAGGTTGCGTGCGTGCAGCGTGCCGAAACCCGGCAGCGCTGCATCGCGAAAATAAAGGTTGTAATGACCGGGGCTGACCGCCAGCAATGTCGCCGCTGCGCAATGGGCCGCCGCACAAGAGCGCGGGCAACCGGACAGGTGCACGTGCTGCGCCTGTGGCAACAACGTCGCCAGCAGCCGCGCGTCGTGTTTGGTATCGGCCAGACCTTTGCCACAACCGCTGGAGCCGGTGCAGGCAATCAGCCGGGACAGCGGCTCGCGGGTGTCGGTCAGCCAGTGCAATTGCCTCAGGTGTTGCAGGACTCGCCCCGGGTCGGCGGGTTTCACGTTCGGCAGCAGCAGACTTTGCCAAGGGGTGAAACGCAGGCTGCCATCTCCGAACTCGCGAGCCAGCCGGGCCACGCCCCGCAGCATGGCCGGATCGAGACGGCCGAGCGCCGGCACCGCACCGACATATACCCGGTCGTCAGCGTTTTGCGCGTGAACACCGATATGCAGCGCATCCGCCATCGGCGTGCGCTGTCGAGCAACGGCAGCTTTGATCGCCACGCGTTCGCGCAATTGTTCGAGAAACGCCAGCAGCGGCAGTTCATCGAGCAAATGGCGCATGCGGGTCTGCTCCGGCCGAGCCAGCTCAAGGAACAACTCCAGCACCGCGACCACCAGTGCATGGCCGTTTTCCACGCTCACGGCACCGGCCGCACGATCGGTCGGGCAGCCGGCCAGACCGAACGCCAACAACACTTCACCGTCACGTTCGAACGCCGACAGCCACAGATCATGCGGATGCTCGAGCATCGCCAACGCCTCACCGCCGTCCAGCTGCACGGCGAACTTGGCACTCAACTGGTGAAAGCGCGGATGCGTCTGCAATGTCGCCAGAATCTGTTCAGCCAGGGGCCGGGTATCGAACAGCGACTGCTGATCGATCCCGGCACTGGGGCTGAGCATCAGGTTGCGCACATCGTCGCCCGCTGCGGTTTGCGGCCCCAGGCCGGCGGCCAGCAAACTGTCGATCAATGCCGCTGACTGCTCGCCGATGCCGCGAATCTGCAGATTGGCGCGGTTGGTCGCCTCGATCGCGCCACTGGCAAAACGCTCGGCGGCATCGGCCACCGCGTCGGCCTGATTGGCAGTGATCGAGCCGCCATTGAGCTTGATCCGGCAAATGCCGCCGTCCAGCGCCTGGACAATACGCAGCAACCCCGGACAAGCCGAGGGGCGCAGAGCGGTGGACATTGAGCGTTCGTTCAAGGGATGACCGGCTGACGGGCAGCGCTGTGGTGGGCGAAAGGTCGCCATTATGCCTGCTTTGCCCGAGCGCATGAAAATGCCTGCCGGTCGGAAACTGCGGCTGTTCAGAGTTCGACCTCCTCAAGGTCGGGCACGCTCTCGCGAATCGCCTGATCTACAACGTCCCGGCTTTTGTCGATGTCCCGGCGACTGATCACCATTCTCCTGGCGCGGATGTCCAGTTGCGACATCGGTTGATGGACCTGCCAGAACAGGTAGTTGGTACTCAACACCAACTTGAAAAAGCGGATATGGCTGAGCAACACAACCAACTCGCCGTTGGCGTTCTGACTGACCGGCACAATGTGCGAGGTGAAGGTTTTGCCACTCAGGGCGGTAAACTTTTGCAGTAGCGCTACATCTTTTTCAAGCGCTGCCAGCCCGGCTTCAACCTGCGCTAATTGAACGCGGGCGAGCAAGGGTGCTGTCGACCGCCGCCACGCCTCCTGCACACTTCCGGAAAACGCCTCCTGGACCAGCACCACCGGTTTCTCCTCCTGTTCCCAGCCACATGACCACAAGCCTCCGACAAAGTAATCGAACCACTCTGCAGGCTGAAGACTGCTGTCACAACGGCTGTCCGCCGCGATCTGGGCGAGATAAATGCAGTTCCTCACAAATCTGTTATCGGCCTCTGCCCGCCCCTCCAGTCCGGTGAACAACATATTATTAACGGCAACTGCATTACTCTGACTTAAACGTGTAGCTGAATTGATATCCATATCGCTCCCTGCCAACTTGGCACGTATTAATTTTATAGCTTCATTGCGCCAGACTTATTAAAAAGAACTGACTTGGAATCAAACTAACAAAAACGGAAGTTGAAAAAATCACTATTACTCGACATTAAGTTTCCGCGTTGTTCTCGACACGCCGCGACGACAGACCTGCGTCAGGTGCCGGCAGTCGCGTTATCATGCCGCCCGTGAAGATCTACTCAGGATTAAGGAACGGCATGACACCCTGGCTGACGGTTGTGGGAATCGGTGAAGACGGCTTCAAGGGCCTGGGCAAAAACGCCCGGCGCGCCCTGCTGGCTGCTTCGCGGATCATCGGCGGCCAGCGGCAACTGGACTTGCTGCCGGTGTGCATTCGTGGCGAACGCACTTTGTGGCCGAGTCCGTTTTCCCTCGCGCCGGTATTGGAGCAGCGCGGCGAAGCGGTGTGCGTGTTGGCCAGTGGTGATCCGATGTTCTACGGCGTCGGCGCCAGCCTCGCGCGGCACGTGCCGAGTGCCGAGATGCTGATCCTGCCCGCGCCCTCTTCCTGTTCGCTGGCCGCCGCCCGGCTCGGCTGGCCGTTACAGGAGGTGGTCACCCTCTCGCTGGTGGCGCGACCACTGGCGGCACTCAATGCGCAGCTGTTCAGCGGGGTGCGCCTGTTGCTATTGAGCAATGACCGGCACAGTCCGGCGGCAGTCGCGGCGCTGCTGCGCGAGCGCGGTTTTGGCGGCAGCCGCCTGACTGTGCTTGAGCATTTGGGCGGCGATGCCGAACGGCGCCTCGAAAGTACTGCCAATGACTGGAATGACCCGGCGATTGCCGATCTGAATGTGATCGCCATCGAATGCCTGGCCGATGCGCAGGCACCGCGCCTGTCACGTCTTGCCGGACTGCCCGATTCGGCATTCCAGCACGACGGCCAACTGACCAAACGCGATGTCCGCGCCATCACCCTAGCCCGCCTCGCGCCGATCCCCGGCGAACTGCTGTGGGATGTCGGCGGCGGTTGCGGCTCGATCGGCATCGAATGGATGCGCGCGCACCCGAGCTGCCGCGCGATTGCCATCGAGGCGGACGAAGGCCGACAGGCCTTGATCGAACACAACCGCGACGCGTTGGGCGTACCCGGTCTGCACCTGGTGCGTGGCCGCGCACCGCAGGCCCTTGCCGGGCTGGAGCGACCCGACGCGGTCTTCATCGGCGGCGGCGTGACCCGTGAAGGCGTGTTTGAAACCTGCTGGGAACAACTCAAACCCGGTGGTCGACTGGTTGCCAACGCCGTGACCCTGCAAAGTGAAGTCACTCTGATGCACTGGCGCGAACGCCACGGCGGCGAACTGACCCGAATTCACATGGCCCAGGCGCAACCGCTGGGCGAGTTCGACACCTGGCGTCAGGCGTTGCCGATTACCCTGCTGGATCTGGTCAAACCCCTCGATGCGTGACGAAACCGCCGAACAACCCGCGCCCCTGCGCAGCGGCCTGACCACCGGCAGCTGCGCCACCGCCACCAGCCTCGCCGCCGCCCGCCTGCTGCTCGGCGGTACGTCGGCGGATGCGGTGCAGATCGTTCTGCCCAAAGGCAAACAAGTGCAGATGCGCCTGGAGTTCTGCCGCCTGACCGAGGGCGGCGCCGAGGCCGGGACGATCAAGGACGCCGGCGACGACCCCGACGTAACGCACGGTGCTCTGCTCTATTCGCACGTGCGGCTGCTGGCCGAGCCGGGGATTCGCTTTGTCGCGGGCGCAGGTGTCGGCACCGTGACCCGGCCGGGGCTGGTGCTCGGCGTCGGTGAACCGGCGATCAACCCGGTGCCACGCAAGATGATCAGCGACCACCTGACGCTGCTCGCCACCGAAAGCGCTTATGCCGGCGGTTTCGAGGTCACGGTCAACGTCGAGGGCGGCGAGGCGCTGGCGCTGAAAACCATGAACCCGCGGCTGGGCATTCTCGGTGGTTTGTCGATCCTCGGCACCAGCGGCATCGTCCGGCCGTTTTCCTGCGCGGCGTACATCGCCTCGATCCATCAGGGCATCGACGTTGCCAAAACCAATGGCTATCTGCACATTGCCGCGTGCACCGGCAACGCCAGCGAAGACACCATGCGCCGGGTCTACGACCTGCCGGAAATCGCCCTGATCGAAATGGGCGACTTTGTCGGCGCAGTGCTCAAGCATCTGCGCAAAGTGCCGGTGGATAAACTCAGCCTGTGCGGCGGCTTCGGCAAGATCAGCAAACTGGCGGCCGGGCACATGGATCTGCACTCGCGGCATTCGAGTATCGACCTGCCGCAACTGGCTGAATGGGCGGCGGCGATTGGCGCTGATCAGGCGTTGCAGCAGAGCATTCGTGAAGCGAACACCAGTCAACAGGCCTTGGCGATGGCCAGCGCGGCGGGCATTGCCCTCGGCGATGAGGTCTGCCGCCACGCGCTTGATTTCGCACGCAGCGTGGTGCCGGCGCAGGTGCAGGTCGAGGTGTTTGCGATTGATCGCCAAGGCGGCATTGTCGGCCACGCCGGAGGTTTTGCATGAAACGCATTCTGTTGCTTGGCGGCGTCACCGAGGCGTTGGCCATCGCCCGTACGCTGGGGCCAGAACACATTTACAGTCTGGCCGGCGTGGGCCGGGTGCCGACCGACCTGACCTGCCAGGTGCGCGTCGGCGGCTACGGCGGGGCCGAAGGTCTGGCGCAATTCATTCGTGCTGAAGGCATCGACCTGCTGTTCGATGCGACCCACCCTTACGCCGCGCAAATCAGCCACAACGCCGCCATCGCCGCACAACTCGCCGGCATCCCCTGCTGGGCCTTGCGCCGCCCCGCGTGGCAGCCGCAACCGGGCGACGACTGGCGAGAAGTCAGCGACTGGGCCGAACTGATCGAAGCCCTCAAACCGTTCCGCCGCCCGCTGTTCACCCTCGGCCGCGAACCGCTGCAACACCTCGACGAAATCCCTGCCAACCAGTATTGGACCCTGCGCGCCCTCGACGCTTATCCCGGTAACGAACGCTGCGAAGTCATCGGCGCCCGTGGGCCGTTTCTGCTGGAGGATGAACGCGCACTGTTCGAACGCCGGCAGATCGATGTGCTGATCAGCAAGAACAGCGGCAGCACCGCGACCGAGCCGAAACTGGAAGTGGCGCGGGAGTTGGGGGTACCGGTGCATGTGTTGAAGCGGCCAGTCTTGCCGGGGGTTGATCGGGAGTTTGGGTCTACGTCTGAAGTCCTTAATGCACTGCTGACGTCAGACTTTTCCTGATTTCGATTTAATCTGCGAATTAGCCGGCCTGTTTTGAGGAAGCAGCCGACTGTTCTTCGCTATTCCCTCACCTAATACTTCGGTTCCTTTAATCCATACAGGCAGACAACCGTCAAAAAGCGGCTTGCCAGCCTGTATCCCAAGGAATACGATCCTGACATGATCGAACTCGAACGATCCCGTATATTTTCCGAATGGCTCGACTCGTTGAAAGACATCATCGGCAAAGGCCGAATCATCTCCAGACTTCGAGCAGCCGAACATGGCAACTTTGGCGATTGCGGATTTGTCGGTGACACCGTTTACGAAATGCGTGTTCACTACGGCCCTGGTTACAGGATGTACTTCACTCGTCGAGACGAAGTGATTTATCTGCTGTTGATCGGCGGCGACAAATCGACACAACGGCGTGATATCAAGCGCGCCGTACAAATGGCACATAGCATCGGTAATGAGGAGTAAGTCATGACCGAAAAATTCACCCGTTTCGACGCCGCCGAGTACCTTAAAACCCCCGAGGACATGGCGGCTTATCTGGACGCTTGCTTTGATGATGATGAAGGCGATGGCGTACTCATCCGTGCAGCACTGAATGACATAGCCCGAGCCCAGGGCATGACACAGGTGGCACGTGATGCTGGCCTGGGTCGTGAAAGTCTCTATAAAGCGCTGAGCAGCACTGGTAACCCCGAATTCGCAACTATCATGAAGGTCATGAAGGCTTTGGGTTTGAGATTGCACGCCGTCGCGGTGTGATTGATCTGCGACACCATACCGCACGACGCCTTTTTACTTATCGGCCCTGATCAGGCTAAATAGCCCGCGCCTGATCGCCCACCCAACGGATCTGTCCCATGAACCGACACCGGCTTGCATTTGCCTGGATCGCCTGCTTCGCAGTGCTGTTCAACATGCTCGCCATGCCGATGACCGGGGCGATGGCGCAGGCGGCCAGTTCACCGGCCGAACAGTTGCTGTGGAGCAGTTTCTGCACCGGCAGCGGGACGAAGATGGTGGCGATCAACATCGGCGCCCCAGAGCAGAAAGCCCCGTCCAACGACAGCCATTCCAACATGCAGCATTGCTGGTGCTGCTCGGGTTCAGCGCCGCTGGTGGCGTTGCCGGGCCATGCACCGCAGCTGTATTTCGCCCGCTACGAAAGCAATCGCAGCGTGGCGCCACCCTCGTTGCAACCACCGACACCGCGCCAGCAATGGCCGAGCCTTAATCCCCGCGCCTCGCCTCTGGTTTGATTTGTTCTCGCAATTGACCTGCGTATCAAATCGTTCTGGAGAACTGCCATGTTGAACAAACTCTTCGTCATCGCTGCGCTGTTGCTGCCGGCGTGCTTCGCCCATGCCCACGAATACAAGGCCGGCGAGCTGGAAATCGCTCACCCGTGGTCGCAGGAGCTGCCGCCCAACGCGCCGACCGTCGCGGCTTATTTCGTGATCAGCAATCCCGGCAAGACCGACGACCGCCTGCTCAGCGTCGACTCGCCAATCACCGCCGAAGCGCAACTCCATGAGCACGTGATGCAGGGCGATCTGATGAAGATGCAGCAGGTGCCCAACGTGGTGATTCCTGCCGGCGGCAAGGTCACATTCGCGCCGATGGCCTATCACGTGATGCTGCTCAACCCGAAAGACCGCAGCCTGCTCAGCGACGGCAAACGCTTCCCGCTGACCCTGCATTTCGAGAAGGCCGGTAACGTCACCGTCGAAGTCGCGGTGCAGAAGAAACCTCCGCAAGATACCCAGGCACACGATCACGCCCAGTAACCGATCCGGCTGACCACGCCCGTGCGCCTGCAACGCGCCGGGGCATCCCGCCTGCATCGCCAGAGCCAGACTCTGACCCGCGGTAGCTGGATCGCCCTGTTCGCCATGTTGATGATCTTCATCGGCCCGCTGATTTCTCAGTCGATGCCGATGGATCAGCACGCCTCGACTTCCATGCCGATGAGCATGGACATGGCGATGGACATGCCGGGCATGGATCACGCCGCGCACGGCGCACAACCGGCTGCCGAACACTGCCTGCCACAATCCTCGCACCACGCCCTATGGGAAAAGTGCGGTTATTGCAGCCTGCTGTTCAATTGCCCGGCGCTGACCGGTGGCGGCACGTTCGCCACGTTCAGCATTGCCCACGTCAACACCTTCACCCCGCCCTCCCCGCGTCTGGGCCATGCCCGGCAGACCTTCTTCCCCGGCGCCCGCACCCGCGCCCCGCCCATCACGGCGTAAACACCGCACCTTTGATTGCACACGGTTGAGAAGACAGCTTCAGGCTGCCGGCCGTGTCGTTTACGACTGTTTGATGGAAATTGTCATGTCCAGGTTTTCTGCTGTTCCACGCTCGGGTTCTGCCCAGGCGTCTTTCGCGCTGAACGCATCGCGCATTGGTTTCTCGCACGCCACCGCCGTCCTTTGCGGCGTCCTGCTGTCGCCGTTGGTGCTGGCCGATGACCACGCCGGTCACGTTGATGAACTCAGCCCGACGGTGATCACCGCGATCGCTCCCAGCTCGCCGTTGACCATCGTCACCAACCCCAAGGATCCGCGTCAGCCGGTGCCGGCCAGTGACGGCGGCGATTACCTGAAGACCATTCCCGGCTTCGCCCTGGTGCGCAATGGCGGCACCAACGGTGATCCGGTGCTGCGCGGGATGTTCGGTTCGCGCCTGAACATTCTCACCAACGTCAGCATGCTGCTCGGCGCCTGCCCCGGGCGGATGGACGCGCCGACCTCGTACATCTCGCCGGAAACCTACGACAAACTCACGGTGATCAAGGGCCCGCAAACCGTACTCTGGGGGCCGGGCGCATCGGCCGGCACGATCCTCTTCGACCGTGAGCCGGAAAGCTTCGGCGAACTCGGCACGCGGGTGAATGCCAGCGTGCTGGCCGGCTCCAACGGACGCTTCGACAAAGTTGTCGACGCCGCTGCCGGCGGGCCATTGGGCTACGTAAGGGTAATCGGCAATACCGCGCACTCCGACGACTATCGCGACGGCAACAACGACAGCGTGCCGTCGCGCTACGACAAGTGGAACGGTGACATCGCGCTCGGCTGGACCCCGGACGCCGACACCCTGATCGAACTCACCGCCGGCAAGGGCGACGGCGAAGCGCGCTACGCCGGGCGCGGCATGGACGGTTCGCAGTTCCTGCGCGAAAGCCTCGGCCTGCGCTTCGAAAAATCCAACATCACCGACGTACTGGAGAAACTCGAAGCGCAGGTCTACTACAACTACGCCGACCACGTGATGGACAACTACAGCCTGCGCACCCCATCCGGCACCGGGATGATGGCGGGGCCCATGGCCTCCAACGTCGACCGGCGCACCCTCGGCGCGCGGATCAAGGCAACCTGGCGCTGGGCCGACATCCAGCTGATCACCGGTCTCGATGCGCAGACCAACGAGCATCGCCAGCGCAGTGGCATGGGCATCGACACCTACAAGGATCAGCCGTACACCAAGGACGCCGATTTCCATAACTACGGCGTGTTCAGCGAAATGACCTGGTACGCCGCCGACCGTGATCGGCTGATTACCGGCGCCCGGGTCGACCGTGCTTCGGCCAAGGATTACCGGCAGCGCATTGGTTCGGGAATGATGAGCCGGCCAAATCCGACCGCCGACGAGACCCGCGCCGACACCCTGCCAAGCGGCTTCGTGCGTTACGAGCATGACCTCGCTGACAGCCCGGCCACGCTGTACGCCGGCCTCGGTCACGCGCAGCGCTTCCCGGATTACTGGGAGCTGTTTTCACCGAAGTCCGGCCCGGCCGGCTCGCTGAATGCGTTCGACTCGATCAAATCGGAGAAGACCACCCAGTTCGACTTCGGCGTGAACTACAAGACTGCCGAACTCGAAGCCTGGGCCTCGGGCTACATCGGTGTGGTGCGCGACTACATCCTGTTCGACTACACACCGACGATGATGGGCATGAGCACTTCGCGCGCGGAAAACATCGACGCGCGGATCATGGGTGGCGAGCTCGGTGCCGCCTACAAACTCACCGATAACTGGAAAGCCGACGCGACCCTGGCTTACGCCTGGGGCAAGAACAGCAGCGACGGCAAAGCCCTGCCGCAAATGCCGCCGCTGGATGCGCGCTTCGGCCTGACCTACAGCGAAGACAACTGGAGCGCCGGGGCGCTGTGGCGCGTGGTCGCGGCGCAAAACCGCATCGACCAGAACAAGGGCAACGTGGTCGGCAAGGACTACGACAAGAGCGGCGGCTTTGGCGTGTTCTCGCTCAACGGCGCCTACCGGATCAACAAAAACTGGAAGGTCAGCACCGGCGTCGACAACCTGTTCGGCAAGGCTTACGCCGAGCACCTGAACCTGGCGGGTAACGCCGGTTTCGGCTACCCGGCCAACGACCCGCAAGCGATCAATGAACCGGGGCGCACGCTCTGGACCAAGGTCGATATGAGTTTCTAACCGAGCGGCACGCCCTGCCCCTGTGGGAGCGGGCTTGCTCGCGAAGACGGCGGTACATCCAGCATGGGTGGCGCCTGACACGACGCTTTCGCGAGCAAGCCCACTCCCACAGGAGTGCAGTGGTGAAACTCCCCATACAGAACAAAGAAAAGATCCAAGCCAAGCGGAGCAAACGTGATGCAAAAGCCCAAACCGAATTTCTACAACCTGGCCTGGCGCTGGCATTTCTATGCCGGATTATTCGTCGCGCCGTTCATGGTAATGCTGGCCCTGACCGGCATCATCTACCTGTTCAAACCGCAACTCGATTCACTGATGTACAGCAGCCTGCTCAACGTCCCGGCCGGGCATCACACGGTGCCGGCCGATGATCTGCTGCAACGGGTCAAGAGCGCTTATCCACAGGGTCAGATCACCCAATACCTGCCGCCGGCCAACGCCGAACGCAGCGCGCAATTTGTCGTGAAGAATGAAGGTCACGAACTCAATGTGTTCATCGATCCGTACCACGGCGACATCCTCGGCGAGCAGGATGCGAAGAAAAATCTGCAAGCCGTCGCCCGCGCTATCCACGGCGAGTTGATGATCGGCACGCTCGGTGACCGCCTGATCGAACTCGCCGCCGGTTGGGGTGTGGTGCTGGTGGTATCGGGGGTGTTTCTGTGGTGGCCGCGCGGTCAGGCGGCGGGGATTCTGTGGCCTCGCCTGAACAGTCGCGGTCGGGTGTTGTGGCGTGATCTGCACGCGGTCACCGGGTTCTGGGGCGCAGCATTGCTGCTGGTGATGCTGCTCAGCGGCATGACCTGGACCGGCTTCTGGGGCAAGCAGTACGCCCAAGTGTGGAACGTGTTCCCGGCCGCGATGTGGAACAACGTGCCGACCTCCGACGTCGAGGCCGGCAGCCTCAATAACGCCGCGCGCCAGACCGTGCCATGGGCAATGGAAAACACGCCGATGCCGATGTCCGGCGACCACGCCGAACACATGGCCCACGGCGACATGCAACACGGTCCCGCCGCACCCGCGATCAGCCTGCAAGAGGTGCAGAACATCGCCATTGAACGCAAGGTCGAACCCGGCTACAGCATCACCCTGCCAACCACCGCGACCGGCGTGTTCACCATCGCCATGTTCGCCGACGACCCGCGCAACGACGCGACCCTGCATGTCGATCAGTACACTGGCAAGGTCCTCGCCGATGTGCGTTTCGAGCAGTACGGCGTGGTGGCGCGGGCCACGGAAATCGGTGTGATGCTGCATGAAGGCAAGATGTTCGGCACCTTCAACCAGATCATCGTGCTGCTGATCTGCCTGATGATTCTGCTCAGCGCCGTCAGCGGTGTGGTGATCTGGTGGAAGCGGCGTCCGCAGGGCAAGTTCGGCGTGCCGCCGCTGCGCCATGACCTGCCGAAATGGAAAACCGGCGTGGCGATCATGCTCGCTCTGGCCGTGATCTTTCCGCTGGTGGGCGCTTCGCTGGTGCTGGTCTGGCTGCTGGATCGGCTGCTGTTGTCGCGTCTGGGCCGCCAAGCTGAATCTGCCTCAACTTCAACGTGAAGCAGGCGAGATGCGCGTTTCAGACAGATCTTTAAACTGCCGGGACTTAAACTCCGGCATTTTTTAGTGTTACTGTATAACGCAAATAGGCCGCCCTGCCCGCAACCAAAAGTTGCGGGCTTTCTTTTGAAGAAGTGATTCACCGTCCCGATGAACAAGTACCTCTTGTCCAGCCTCTGCCTGTTCGCCCTGAACAACGCCAACGCCGACGGCCAGCCGCTGACGCTGCCCACCGGCACCATCTCCGCACCTGCGGTTGACGAAGAAAGTGTCAGCCTGACCACGCCGACCACCGCCGGCTCGCGCCTGAACCTGACGGCCATGGAAACTCCGGCCAGCGTCGAAAGCCTTAGCGGCGAGCAGGTTCGCGCCCGTGGTGATCGCAGCGTGCAGGACGCCGTGTCGCGCAGCACCGGCATCAGCCGCACCGGCACCCCGGGCGATGGCGGCACCTCGTTGCAGGCACGCGGTTTTACCGGGCAGAGTTCGGTGATGCAGTTGTATGACGGCAATCGGATGTACACCGGCATGGGCACCGTGACCTTTCCGGTCGACACCTGGTCGGTGCAGCGCGTAGACGTACTGCGCGGCCCGGCCTCGGTGCTGTACGGCGAAGGCGCGACCGGTGCGGTGGTCAACGTGATTCCGAAGAAACCGTTCGAGGGTGAAATCGAAAATCACCTGCGCGTCGGCTACGGTTCCTACGACAGCCAGCAGCAGGCGTTCGACAGCGGCGGCTCGCTGAGCGACACCCTGAGCTATCGCCTCAATCTCAATCGTCTGCGCAGCAACGGCTGGATCGATCGCGGTGACTCCTCCAGCGACTTCATCAGCGCCGCCCTGCGCTGGCAGGCCACCGAAGACCTGGCCTTCACCCTCGCCCACGATTACGGCGATCAGCGCCCGCAGAACTACTTCGGCACGCCACTGATCAACGGCCGATTGCAGGACAGCCTGCGCAACAAGAACTACAACGTGCGCGACGACCAGCAGCACTACAACGATCAGTGGACGCGCCTGACCAGCGATTGGCAGATCAACGACGCCGTCAGTGCCAGCAACGAGCTGTACTACCTCAAGGCCCAGCGCCGCTGGCAGAACGCCGAGAACTACAACTTCGACACCACCACGCAACAACTCAGTCGCAGCGGCTACTTCGGCATCGGCCATCGGCAGGAGCAGGTCGGCGACCGCCAGACCTTCACCTTCAAGCACTCACTGTTCGGCCTCGACAGCCAGACCGTGACCGGCGTCGATTACAACCGCATCCGCTTCCAGCTCAACAGCAACTCGCCGTTCAACGACGTGCTGCCCAACGGTCAGCCCTTGGATCTGTATCACCCGCAGCCGGGCTATTTTGAAAGCGCCAACCCGTACCGCGACCAGTTCGACAGCACCACCAAACAGATGTCAGTGTTTGCGGAAAACCGCACGCAATTGAGCGAGCGCTGGTCGCTGGTGACCGGCGTGCGCCGTGATTACGTGCACGTTGATCGCAACAATCTGATCGACGACAGCCACAGCGACAAGACCCTGACCGGCAACAACTGGAAGGCCGGACTGGTGTTTGCCCTGACGCCCGAGACTTCGTTCTACGGTCAGGTCGCGACCAGCACCGACGGCATCGGCGGCCTGATATCCCTCAGTCCGAGCCAGCAGCAATACGACCTGTCGACTGCACGCCAGACCGAGGTCGGCATGAAGCAGTTGTTCTGGGATCAACGCGGCGAGTTCACCCTGGCGGCCTATCGCATCGTCAAAAAGAAACTGCTGACCGACGATCCGGGCAACCCGACGCTCAAGCAGCAAGTCGGCCAGCAATCGTCCAACGGCCTGGAAGCCAGCCTCGATCTGCAACTGCCGCACGCCTGGCAACTGCAGGCCAACGCGGCGATTGTGAAGGCCAAGTACGATGACTTCTCCGAAGTGGTCGACGGGCAAACCCTGTCGTACAACGGCAATCGCCCGGTGGATGTACCACGGCGCACCGCCAATCTGTGGCTGAACAAAAACCTCAGTGATGATCTGAAGGCCGGGGCCGGCGTGCGTTATGTCGATGCGCGTTACGCCGACATGGCCAACCGCAACGAGCTGCCGAGTTACACCGTGGTCGATGCGACGCTGTCGTGGCAAGCCCTGCGCAACACCACGCTCGGTCTACAGCTGAACAATCTGTTTGACCGCCAGTACGCACAAAGCCAATACAATGCGGGCCAGCAGTGGATTCTCGGCGAGCCGAGATCGTTCTTCGTCACGGCCGATTACACCTTTTGATTCACCGGCCCCTTCGCGAGCAAGCCCGCTCCCACATTGAAATGCGATCCACTGTGGGAGCGGGCTTGCTCGCGAAGGCGTCATCAGCAACACCCGATATTTCAGAGTAGAAGATGACCTCACTGACCCTCGCCAACCTCGCCTGGACACCCCTGGGCCACGGCCACTGCCATCACCAGTTCCAGCTGCGTGACGCCTCGTTGCAGGTGGCCGCCGGTGAGTTTGTCGGTTTGATCGGCCCCAACGGCAGCGGCAAGACCAGCCTGCTGCGCTGCGCCTATCGCTTCAGCCAGCCGGAAAGCGGAGAGGTCAGACTCGATCACCACAACGTGTGGAAGCAATCCTCGCGCTGGTGCGCGAAACGCATCGCCGTGGTCCTGCAGGAATTCCCCGATGCCTTTGGCCTGACCGTCGAAGAAGTGGTCGCCATGGGTCGCACGCCGCACAAAGGCCTGTTCGATGGCGACACGCTGGAAGATCGCAATCTGGCGACGCAAGCGCTCAAATCCGTCGGCCTCGACGGCTTCGAAGACCATGCGTTCGCCACCCTGTCCGGCGGTGAAAAACAGCGGGTGATCCTCGCCCGCGCCCTGACCCAGCAACCGCAATTGCTGATCCTCGACGAGCCGACCAACCACCTCGACCCGCGTTATCAGCTCGAACTGCTGCAACTGGTCAAACGTCTGCAGATCGGCACCCTCGCCAGCATTCACGACCTGAACCTGGCCGCCGCGTTCTGTGACCGACTGTACGTGATCAATCACGGGCGGATCGTCGCCAGCGGCACGCCGCAACAGGTACTCACCACCGAGCTGCTGCGCGACGTGTTCGGCGTCGAGGCGTTGATCGATTCCCACCCTCTTCACGGCTACCCGCGAATCACCTGGATAACCCGACCATGACTGTGCGTTCCCTGCTTTGTGTCGCTCTTTTGTTGTGCAGTGCCCAGGCCTTCGCCGAAGCTACGAAATACCCGTTGACCATCCATAGCTGCAACCGCGAAGTGACCTTCAACGAAGCGCCGAAACACGCGGTCAGCCACGACATCAACATGACCCAGATGATGCTCGCCCTCGGCCTCAAATCGCGCATGGCCGGTTACAGCGGCGTCAGCGGCTGGAAGTCGGTGACGCCCGAAATGCAGTCGTTGCTCGACGGTTTGCCGGAGCTGGCTGCGAAATATCCATCGGTGGAAACCCTGCTCAACGCCAACGTTGATTTTTTCTTCGCCGGCTGGGATTACGGCATGCGCGTCGGTGGCGACCTCACGCCGCAGACCCTGCAACCGCTGGGCATCAACGTGTATGAGCTGACCGAATCCTGCGCCTTCGTGATGAAGCGTCCGGCGGCGACGCTGGACGACACCTACAACGACCTGCGCAACCTCGGGAAAATTTTCGACGTGCAGGATCGCGCCAACGCACTGATCGCCGACATGCAGAATCAGGTCGCCGAGATCCGCAAAGACCTGCCCGCCGACAAGCCGCGCGTGTTTCTCTACGACAGCGGCGAAGACCGCGCCATGACTTCCGGGCGTCTCGGCATGCCGCAGGCGCTGATTGATGCTGCAGGCGGGCGCAACATTCTCGACGACGTCGAAGCGAGCTGGACCCGGGTCAACTGGGAGACTGTGGTCGAACGCAATCCGCAGGTGATCGTGATCGTCGACTACAGCGAAATCACCGCTGAACAGAAGATCGAATTTCTGCTGAAGAACCCGGCGCTGCAATCGGTCGATGCGATCAAGAACCAGCGCTTCATCGTCATCCCTTACGTGCAGGCCACGCCGGGGATCGATAACGTGCTGGCGGTGGAAACCCTGGCCAAAGGATTCCACGGCGAATGATCGACCGTCGCTACGCCCTGTTACTGACTGCCCTCGGCACCCTGTTGCTGGTGTCGTGCGTGGTGTCGCTGGGCTTCGGCCCGGCGCGGGTGCCGGTGGAGGTGGTTTGGCGGATTCTCCTGCACAAGGCCTTTGGTTTCGGCGAGGTGAGCTGGAGCGCCGGACAGGAACACATCGTCTGGCTGATCCGTGTGCCGCGCATGTTGCTCGGCGCATTGGTGGGTGCCGGGCTGGCGTTGATCGGCGCGGTGCTGCAAGCGGTGACGCGCAATCCACTGGCCGATCCGCACCTGCTCGGCGTCACCTCCGGCGCGACACTCGGCGCAGTGATCGTGGTGCTGCACATAGGTGAGATCGTCGGCCTGCTGACCTTGCCGATTGCCGCATTCATCGGCGCCTTGCTGAGCATGTTTCTGGTGCTGGGCATTGCCAACCGTCAGGGTCGGCTCGACAGCGACCGGTTGCTGCTGTGCGGCGTGGCAGTGTCGTTCGTGATGATGGCAATCGCCAATCTGCTGCTGTTCATGGGCGACCATCGCGCCAGTTCGGCGGTGATGTTCTGGATGCTCGGCGGCCTCGGCCTCGCGCGTTGGGAGTTGCTGACGGTGCCGGCCCTGAGCGTGTTGCTCGGCCTCGGTTTGCTGCTGGGTATGGCCCGACCGTTGAACGCCTTGATGGCCGGCGAACAGACCGCCGTCACCCTCGGTCTGAATGCCCGCGCGGTGCGCCTGCGGGTGTTTGTGATCGCCTCGCTGATGACCGGGGTGCTGGTGTCGATCAGCGGCTCGATCGGTTTTGTCGGGCTGATGGTGCCGCACATTGCCCGGCGTCTGGTCGGTGCCGAACACCGCCGACTGCTGCCGGCCTGCGTACTGCTCGGCAGCCTGTTTCTGGTGTGGGTCGATGTTGCCGCGCGAACTCTGATCGCGCCGGAAGACCTGCCCATCGGCGTTGCCACCGCGGCTATCGGCGGTCTGTTCTTCATCGGCCTGATGCGCCGCCGCTGACACAACAAACATAAAAAACTGTGGGAGCGAGCCTGCTCGCGAAGAGGCCGTGCCAGCCAACTTCATTTTTGAATGACCCACCGCATTCGCGAGCAAGCCCGCTCCCACAGTGAATGGCACTGTTTGCGAAATCGGCGCCCTAATCTGGCGCACACGAATGCACCGTCACACGCGACCGGTCCCTTCATGGTGCATCCCACCAACACGCAACCGCTCTAAACCGACATTTCCCTGCCCGATCCCGACCGGGCACAGCCCTTGCAAAACACACCTTCAGTCGTCCGCATCTGCCAACCATAAAAAACTTTAACGTTCATGGAGATCGCACAATGAAGCGTCGCAGTTTGATCAAGGCTTTCACACTCACGGCATCCATTGCCGCGATGGGCATGACCTGGACTGTCCAGGCGGCCGAGACCATCAAGGTCGGGATTCTGCATTCGTTGTCCGGGACCATGGCGATCTCTGAAACGTCGCTCAAAGACATGGCGCTGATGACCATCGACGAGATCAACGCCAAGGGCGGGGTGAACGGCAAGATGCTCGAACCGGTGGTAGTCGACCCGGCATCCAACTGGCCACTGTTTGCCGAAAAAGGCCGGCAGTTGCTGACTCAGGACAAAGTCGCCGTGGTGTTCGGTTGCTGGACATCGGTGTCGCGTAAATCGGTGCTGCCGGTGTTCGAAGAACTCAACGGCCTGCTGTTCTACCCGGTGCAGTACGAAGGCGAAGAGATGTCGCCGAACGTGTTCTACACCGGCGCCGCGCCGAACCAGCAAGCGATCCCCGCCGTTGAATACCTGATGAGCGAAGAAGGCGGCAGCGCCAAGCGCTTCTTCCTGCTCGGCACCGACTACGTCTACCCGCGCACCACCAACAAGATCCTGCGCTCGTTCCTGCATTCCAAAGGCGTGGCTGACAAGGACATCGAAGAGGTCTACACCCCGTTCGGTCACAGCGACTATCAAACCATCGTCGCCAACATCAAGAAGTTCTCCGCCGGCGGCAAGACCGCCGTGATCTCGACGGTCAACGGTGACTCCAACGTGCCGTTCTACAAAGAGCTGGCCAACCAGGGGCTGAAGGCGACCGACGTACCGGTGGTGGCGTTCTCGGTGGGTGAAGAAGAGCTGCGCGGCATCGACACCAAACCGCTGGTGGGCAACCTTGCGGCGTGGAACTACTTCGAGTCCGTGGAGAACCCGGTGAACAAGAAGTTCGTCGCTGACTGGAAGGCTTACGCGAAGAAACACAACCTGCCGGGCGCCGACAAAGCGGTGACCAACGACCCGATGGAAGCCACTTACGTCGGCATCCACATGTGGGCGCAGGCAGCGGAAAAAGCCAAGTCCACCGACGTCGACAAAGTTCGCGAAGCGCTGGCCGGCCAGACCTTCGCCGCGCCGTCCGGTTACACCCTGACCATGGACAAGACCAACCACCACCTGCACAAACCGGTGATGATCGGCGAGATCCAGAACGACGGTCAGTTCAACGTCGTGTGGCAGACCGAAGGCCCGATCCGCGCGCAGCCGTGGAGTCCGTTTATCGATGGCAACGACAAGAAGCCGGATTATGCGGTGAAGAGCAACTGAGCCATTGGGTGTCGGCCTCACGCCTGGCGTGAGGCCGACTCGATCCCCCTGTGGGAACAATATTTTGTGGTGAGGGGATTCATCCCCGATGGGTCGCGAAGCGACCCCAAATGCTACAGGCGCGATGTACCTGTGAATCGCGGCGACTGTTTTTGCGACTGCTTCGCAGCCGATCGGGGATGAATCCCCTCGCCACAAAGACTGTGCCCACCATTAGTCCGCGCAAGGCGACTCTTTATGCCGACTACCCTTTACCGCTTCATCCTCGCCATCGCATTGCTGTTGCCGATGACTGCCTTTGCCGGTGACGCCGAAGACTTCGTCGCCGCCAATCCCGTGCAGCAAGCCAGACTGCTGGAAGCCTGGGCCGCGCAGCCCGAGCCGGCGCGTGTCGAGCTGATCAACGCCCTGCAACAAGGCGAATTGACCCTCGACGGCCAGCCGAAAACCCTGCGCCTGAACAACCGCCTGCGGGGTCTGATCGACACCGCGTTGGCCAGCCACCAATTGCTCGCCGCCGACGCCAAAACCCGTCTGACTGCCGCGCAGCAATTGCAGAAAAGCGCGAAACCCGCGCAGCTGAAATTCCTCGACCAGCAACTGGCTGGCGAAAAAGACGAGAACGTCCACGCCGCCCTGAGCCTGGCGCTGGCCAATCTGCAGCTGGTCGACAGCGATCCGGCGGTGCGTCTGGCCGCCGTGCGCCTGCTCGGCGAAACCGGCGATCCGCTGGCCCGCACCCGCCTCGAAGGCCTGCTCGAACCCGGCGTGGAAAGCGATGCCGGGGTGCGCACCGCCGCCGAAACCAGTCTGGCTCAGGTCAAGCGCAAACTGCTGATCGGCGAAGTGTTGGGTCAGGCGTTCAGCGGCATGTCCCTCGGCTCGATCCTGCTGCTCGCGGCCCTCGGGCTGGCGATCACCTTCGGCCTGCTCGGGGTGATCAACATGGCCCATGGCGAGATGCTGATGCTTGGCGCCTACTCGACCTACGTGGTGCAGCTGATGTTCCAGCGCTACGCCCCGCAAGCCATCGAGTTCTATCCGCTGATCGCACTGCCGGTGGCGTTCTTTGTCACAGCGGCGATCGGCATGGCGCTGGAACGCACGGTGATTCGTCATCTCTACGGCCGCCCGCTGGAAACCCTGCTCGCCACCTGGGGCATCAGCCTGATGCTGATCCAGTTGGTGCGCCTGCTGTTCGGCGCGCAGAACGTTGAAGTAGCGAACCCGGCGTGGCTGTCCGGCGGGATTCAGGTGCTGCCGAATCTGGTGCTGCCGTACAACCGCATCGTGATCATCGCTTTCGCCTTGTTCGTGGTGGTGCTGACCTGGCTACTGCTGAACAAGACCCGCCTCGGCCTCAATGTCCGCGCGGTCACGCAGAACCGCAACATGGCCGCCTGCTGCGGCGTGCCCACCGGCCGCGTCGACATGCTCGCCTTCGGCCTCGGTTCGGGCATCGCCGGCCTCGGTGGCGTGGCGCTGAGCCAGATCGGCAACGTCGGCCCGGACCTCGGCCAGAGCTACATCATCGACTCGTTCCTGGTGGTGGTGCTCGGTGGCGTCGGCCAACTCGCCGGCAGCGTGCTCGCTGCGTTCGGGCTGGGCATCGCCAACAAGATTCTCGAACCGCAGATCGGTGCGGTACTCGGCAAGATCCTGATCCTCGCGCTGATCATTCTGTTCATCCAGAAACGTCCGCAAGGCCTCTTCGCACTGAAAGGACGGGTGATCGACTGATGAACCAGCCTCTACTTGTCACGGCCACGCAAAAAGCCGGGCCGAAAGTCACCCTTGCCATCGGCGCGGTGATCCTCGCGCTGCTGATCGCCCTGCCGTTGCTCTCGCTGCTGTCGCCGGACAGCGCGCTGCATGTGTCGGCGTATACGCTGACGCTGGCCGGCAAAATCCTCTGCTACGCCATCGTCGCCCTGGCGCTGGATCTGGTCTGGGGTTACGCCGGGCTGTTGTCGCTGGGCCACGGTCTGTTCTTCGCCCTCGGCGGTTATGCGATGGGCATGTACTTGATGCGTCAGGCCGCCGGTGATGGTTTGCCGGCGTTCATGACCTTTCTGTCGTGGACCGAATTGCCGTGGTACTGGAGCGGCACCAGCAGCTTTATCTGGTCGATGTGCCTGGTGGTACTGGCACCGGGTCTGCTGGCGCTGGTGTTCGGCTTCTTCGCCTTCCGCTCGCGGATCAAGGGTGTGTATTTCTCGATCATGACCCAGGCCCTGACCTTCGCCGGGATGCTCCTGTTTTTCCGCAACGAGACCGGCTTCGGCGGCAACAACGGCTTCACCAATTTCCGCACGATTCTCGGTTTCGGCATCACTGAACCCGGCACTCGCGCGGTGCTGTTTCTGGCGACGGTTTTGTTGCTGGTGGCAAGTCTGTTCATCGGCTGGCGTCTTGCACAGAGCAAGTTCGGCCGGGTGCTGACCGCGCTGCGCGATGCAGAAAACCGCCTGATGTTCTGCGGCTACGACCCGCGCGGTTTCAAACTGTTCGTCTGGGTCTTGAGCGCGGTGCTGTGCGGTCTGGCCGGGGCCCTGTACGTGCCGCAGGTCGGCATCATCAACCCCAGCGAAATGTCGCCGACCAACTCGATCGAGGCGGCGGTATGGGTCGCCCTCGGCGGTCGCGGCACGCTGATCGGGCCGCTGCTCGGCGCCGGTGTGGTCAACGGCATGAAGAGCTGGTTCACCGTGGCTTTCCCCGAATACTGGCTGTTCTTCCTCGGCGCGCTGTTCATCGTCGTGACGTTGTATTTGCCCAAAGGCGTGATCGGCCTGCTGAAGAAACGAGGTGAACAATGAGAGTCACTGCGAGTGCTGAATTCATGCTCGAGCCGGCGTTTTTCCCCGTGGAACCGAACAAGGACGAAGGCACCAGCCGTGACTCGATCGGCCTCGGCCAACGCGTCGGCCCGGGCCTCGACACCCGCCACGGCACGATCCTGACCCTGGAAGACATCAGCGTCAGCTTCGACGGCTTTCGCGCGCTGAACAATCTGAACCTGTACATCGGCGTCGGCGAACTGCGCTGCATCATCGGCCCCAACGGCGCGGGCAAGACCACGCTGATGGATGTGATCACCGGCAAGACCCGCCCCAGCCACGGCAAGGCCTGGTTCGGCGAAACCCTGGATCTGACGCAGATGAGCGAAGTACAGATTGCCCAGGCCGGCATCGGTCGCAAGTTCCAGAAACCCACAGTGTTCGAAGCGCTGAGCGTGTTCGAGAACCTGGAACTGGCGCAGAAAACCGACAAGTCGGTGTGGGCCAGTTTGCGCGCACGCTTGAGCGGCGAGCAGAAAGACCGGATCAGCGAAGTGCTCGACACCATTCGCCTGACCACCTCGGTCAATCGCCCGGCGGGCTTGCTGTCCCACGGGCAGAAACAGTTTCTGGAAATCGGCATGTTGCTGATGCAGGACCCGCAACTGCTGCTGCTCGACGAGCCGGTGGCGGGCATGACCGATGCCGAAACCGAATTCACCGCCGAGCTGTTCAAGTCGCTGGCCGGCAAGCATTCGCTGATGGTGGTGGAGCACGACATGGGCTTCGTCGGCTCGATTGCCGACCATGTGACGGTGCTGCATCAGGGCAGCGTGCTGGCCGAAGGATCGCTGGAGCAGGTGCAGGACAACGAGCGGGTGATCGAGGTTTACCTCGGCCGCTGAGCTGCAAACACCTTTCCAAACTGTAGGAGTGAGCCTGCTCGCGATAGCTGTGTATCAGATAAGCCGGCGTTGACTGACACGCCGCTATCGCGAGCAGGCTCACTCCTACAAGCGATTTGAGGAGATTTTGAGAATGCTGCAAGTCGACAAGCTGCACCAGTACTACGGCGGTAGCCACATCCTCCGTGGCCTCTCATTCGACGTAAAAGTCGGCGAAGTCACCTGTCTGCTCGGGCGCAACGGCGTGGGCAAGACCACCCTGCTCAAATGCCTGATGGGCCTTTTGCCGGCCAAGGAAGGCGTGGTGAATTGGGAGGGCAAAGCGATCACCACGCTCAAGCCGCACCAGCGTGTACACGCCGGGATCGCCTATGTGCCACAGGGCCGGGAAATCTTCGGCCGGCTCACCGTGGAGGAGAATCTGCTGATGGGCCTGTCACGGTTTCCCGGCAGCGAAGCGAAAGAAGTACCAGGTTTCATCTACGAATTGTTCCCGGTGCTGCTACAAATGAAGCAGCGCCGCGGCGGTGACCTGTCCGGCGGTCAGCAACAGCAGCTGGCTATCGGTCGCGCCCTGGCCAGTCGTCCGCGTTTGCTGATCCTCGACGAGCCCACCGAAGGCATCCAGCCCTCGGTGATCAAGGAGATAGGCGCGGTGATCAAGAAGCTCGCGGCGCGCGGCGACATGGCGATTTTGCTGGTGGAGCAGTTCTACGATTTCGCTGCGGAGCTGGCCGATCAGTACCTGGTGATGTCCCGGGGCGAGATCGTGCAACAGGGGCGCGGCGAAAATATGGAGGCCGAGGGTGTACGAGGTCTGGTAACAATTTAATCTGTAGCTTCCTAACGATAATTACAAACCATGAACTCACCGCTTCCCACTGCCCTGTTTACCCCGAGCTGGCACGCCGAGCTGGAGCTGGCCTACGCCCGCTTCGGCGACTGCACGCGCCCGGTTCAGCGCCGGCATCTCGGCCCGCTGCGCGTGCAAAAGCACCTGTATGCCGAAGGCCCCGAGGTCTGCCAGCACATCATCGTCCATCCGCCCGGAGGTATCGCCGGCGGTGACCGGCTGAACATCAGCGCCCGCGTCGAAGCAGACGCCTGGGCGCAGATCACCAGCCCCGGCGCGGCCAAGTGGTATCGCGCAGCGGGGCCGGCGTATCAGCAGCTCGATTTGAAAGTGGCCGCAGGTGCGACGCTGGAGTGGCTGCCGCAGGAAACCATCGTCTACAGCGCCGCCCAGGCCGAACTCACCACCTCGATCGAACTTGAAGGCGATGCGCGGCTGTTCTATTGGGACGTGGTGGCGCTGGGCCGACCGGCCAGTGGCGAGCGCTTCGACCTCGGACACTTTCAGGCGCATCTGGATATCCGCCGTGACGGGCGATTGCTCTGGCACGAACGTCAGAGGATTACTGGCGGTGACGGGTTGCTGGATTCGCCGATCGGTCTGGATGGCAATCCGGTGTTTGCGACGCTGTTGGTCACCGGTGAAATTGATGCCGAGTTGCTGGAGCGTTGCCGCTCGCTGGGCCATGAGGTGCGCGGTGATCTGACCCAGTTGCCGGGGCTGTTGGTGGCCCGTTGCCTAGCGAGCGAGGCACTGCTGGCCCGCGCCTGGCTGATCGACCTGTGGCGCCTGCTGCGCCCGGCCCTGCTCGGCCGCGAGGCCCAGCCACCACGAATCTGGAATACCTGAAATGCACTCCAATGTGGGAGCGAGCCTGCTCGCGAAAGCGCTTTATCCGTCACCTCAAATATTGAATGTGCCGGCGCCTTCGCGAGCAGGCTCGCTCCCACAGGGATCTGTGCCAACAGTCCCGACCCTTTTCAATCTGCCCTGATGGATACCCGCAATGGACCTGACCCCACGCGAAAAAGACAAGCTGTTGATCTTCACCGCCGGCCTCGTCGCCGAACGCCGACTGGCCCGTGGCGTGAAGCTCAACTACCCGGAAGCCATGGCCTATATCTCCGCCGCCCTGCTCGAAGGCGCCCGTGATGGCCAGACCGTGGCCGAGCTGATGCACTTCGGCACCACCCTGCTCAGCCGCGAGCAGGTGATGGAAGGCATCCCGGAAATGATCCCGGAGATCCAGGTCGAAGCGACGTTTCCCGACGGCACCAAACTGGTCACCGTCCACCAACCGATCGTCTGAGGCCGCGCCATGACCTACACCATTCGCGATGCCCTGCACGCCGACCTCCCTGCAATCCGCGACATCTACAACGACGCGGTGCTCAACACCACGGCGATCTGGAACGAATCGGCGGTCGACCTCGGCAACCGCCAGGCGTGGTTCAGCGCCCGTCAGGCCCAGGCCTACCCGATTCTGGTGATCGTCGACGCCGACAACGTTGTGCTCGGCTACGCTTCCTTTGGCGACTGGCGGCCGTTCGACGGTTTCCGCCATACCGTCGAACACTCGGTCTACGTCCGTAGCGACCAGCGCGGCAATGGCCTTGGCCCGCAATTGATGAGTGTGCTGATCGAGCGGGCCAAAGCCTGCGACAAGCACGTGATGGTCGCCGCCATCGAAAGTGGCAATTCCGCTTCCATTCGTCTGCATGAGCGCGCCGGTTTCAGCATCACCGGACAAATGCCACAAGTCGGCACCAAGTTCGGTCGCTGGCTCGATCTGACCTTCATGCAACTAACCCTCAATCCTGGCGCCCAGCCGCCGGTCGCCAACAAGGAGTGACACGCGATGAACCCCGCCCAACTGCGACGCGTCAATGCGGAAAGTTTTGCGCACTATCGTCAGGGCCTGATTGATCTGCTGCTCGACGCCGTAGGTTATGGCGCCAGCGTCGGTTTCATGGCCGACCTCGATGCCGCGCAAGCCCGCGCCTATTTCGATGAAGTGCAGCAACAAGTGAACAAGGGCAGTGTGTTGCTCTGGGTGGTGGTCAAGGATGAAGAGGTGCAGGCCAGCGTGCAGTTGGGCCTGTGCCAGAAGGCCAACGGCCTCAATCGCGCCGAAGTGCAGAAGCTGCTGGTGCGCGAACAGGCGCGTCGACGCGGCCTCGGTCAGCAATTGATGAATGCGCTGGAGCTCGAAGCGGCCAAGCACAAGCGCGGCATGCTCTACCTCGACACCGAGGCCGGCTCCCCCGCCGAAGATTTCTACAAGGCCCTGGGTTACACACGCGCCGGCGAAATTCCCGACTACGCCTGCGACCCGCACGGTACCTATCGCCCGACCGCCCTCTACTACAAGATTCTGCAAGGAGCCCGGCCATGATTCCCGGCCAGTACCAGATCCAGCCCGGCGACATCGAATTGAATGTCGGCCGCCGCACCCTCAACCTGAAAGTCGCCAACAGCGGCGACCGACCGATCCAGGTCGGTTCGCACTATCACTTTTTCGAAACCAACGACGCGCTGACCTTTGATCGCGCGGCCAGCCGTGGCATGCGTCTGAATATCCCGGCCGGCACCGCGGTGCGCTTCGAACCGGGGCAGAGCCGCGAGGTCGAGCTGGTGGAGTACGCCGGGCATCGGCGGGTGTTCGGCTTTGCCGGGCGGGTCATGGGTGATCTCTAAGTAATGCGGTGTCTGCTCTGGCCCCTTCGCGAGCAAGCCCGCTCCCACATTAAACCGAGTTCCTCCAGCTGGAATCCAATCCCCTGTGGGAGCGAGCCTGCTCGCGAAAGTGAGCGCAGCGAACGATCTCAAAACCAATTGAATTCCAAGGCAAACACATGAAGATCTCGCGTCAAGCCTACGCCGACATGTTCGGCCCCACCGTCGGCGACAAGGTGCGCCTGGCGGACACCGAGTTGTGGATCGAAGTCGAAAAGGACTTCACCACCTACGGCGAAGAAGTCAAATTCGGCGGCGGCAAAGTGATCCGCGACGGTCAGGGCCAGAGCCAGCTGCTCGCCGCCGAAGTGGTCGACACGCTGATCACCAATGCGTTGATCATCGACCACTGGGGTATCGTCAAAGCCGACGTCGGCCTCAAGGACGGGCGCATCGCCGCGATCGGCAAGGCCGGTAACCCGGACGTACAGCCCAACGTGACCATCGCCATCGGCGCCAGCACCGAGGTGATCGCCGGTGAAGGCATGATCCTCACTGCCGGCGGCATCGACACGCACATCCACTTCATCTGCCCGCAGCAGATCGAAGAAGCGCTGATGAGCGGCGTCACCACCATGATCGGCGGCGGCACCGGGCCGGCGACCGGCACCAACGCCACCACCTGCACCTCCGGGCCGTGGCACCTGGCGCGGATGCTGCAGGCCGCCGACGCGTTCCCGATGAACATCGGCCTCACCGGCAAGGGCAACGCCAGCCTGCCGGAGCCGCTGATCGAGCAGGTCAAGGCCGGCGCCATCGGCCTCAAGCTGCACGAGGACTGGGGAACCACCCCGGCGAGCATCGACAATTGCCTGAGCGTCGCCGACCAGTACGACGTACAAGTGGCGATCCACACCGACACCCTCAACGAATCCGGTTTCGTCGAAACCACACTCGGCGCGTTCAAGGGCCGCACCATTCACACCTATCACACCGAAGGTGCCGGCGGCGGCCATGCGCCGGACATCATCAAGGCCTGCGGTTTCCCTAACGTGCTGCCGAGCTCGACCAACCCGACCCGACCGTTCACCCGCAACACCATCGACGAACACCTCGACATGCTGATGGTCTGCCACCACCTCGACCCGAGCATTGCCGAGGACGTGGCGTTCGCCGAAAGCCGTATCCGCCGCGAAACCATCGCCGCCGAAGACATCCTCCACGACCTCGGCGCGTTCTCGATGATCAGCTCCGACAGCCAGGCCATGGGCCGCGTCGGCGAAGTCATCACGCGCACCTGGCAGACCGCCGACAAGATGAAAAAGCAGCGCGGCCCACTGCCGCAGGACGGCGAAGGCAACGACAACTTCCGCGCCAAGCGCTACATCGCCAAGTACACGATCAACCCGGCGATCACCCATGGCATCAGCCATGAAGTGGGTTCGATCGAAGTTGGCAAATGGGCCGACCTGGTGCTCTGGCGTCCGGCGTTTTTCGGTGTGAAACCGACGCTGATCCTCAAGGGCGGCGCCATCGCCGCCAGTCTGATGGGCGACGCCAACGCGTCGATTCCAACCCCGCAACCGGTGCACTACCGCCCGATGTTCGCCAGTTACGGCGGCTCGCTGCACGCCACCAGCCTGACGTTCATCAGTCAGGCCGCGCAGGAGGCCGGGCTGCCCGAGGCACTGGGACTGAAGAAGAAAATCGGCGTGGTCAAAGGCTGCCGCGACGTGCAGAAAACCGACCTGATCCACAACGATTACTTGCCGAACATCGACGTCGATCCGCAGACCTATCAGGTCAAGGCCGACGGCGTGCTGCTCTGGTGTGAGCCGGCGGAAACCTTGCCGATGGCTCAGCGTTACTTCCTGTTCTGACACAAGACAAAAGGCCCCCGACCCGCGTCTTGCGCACGGGCCGGGGGCCTTTTTCATGGGGCAGGAAAACCGATGTGCAAACGGTCGTGTATTTCCCGCCAAAGGGACTAATATTCGATTCGCTCCGCCTTTTTTCAGGAACTGCCCATGCGTCTTTCCGAGTTCATCGTGGCCAATATCGACCCTATCGTCGATGAGTGGGAACAGTTCGCCGCGACCATCACGCCGGCCGCCGACTATCTGGATTCCACTGCGCTGCGCGATCACGCCAGCGAGATTCTGCGGGCCGCCGCCCGCGACATGAACAAGCCGCAAAGCCCCGCCGAACAGGCTGCCAAAGCCAAGGGCGAAGGCCCGGAAAAGACCCCGAGCCTGGACGAGGCCGGCGCCAGCCATGGCGAACTGCGCCACACCGTCGGTTTTGACCTGGTGCAGATGACCAGTGAATTCCGCCATTTGCGTGCCTGCGTGATCCGCCTGTGGGTCAACAGCCTTGACTCGCCGGACATCGCCTACTTCCAGGACATGATCCGCTTCAACGAAGCCATCGACGAGGCACTGGCCGAATCCACCGCGGCCTACGCCGAGCAGGTCAATCGCTCGCGGGACATTTTCCTCGCCATCCTCGGCCATGACCTGCGTGCGCCGCTGCAGGCGGTGAGCATGTCCACCGAACTGCTGCTGCGCAAATCCAGCCTTGAGGGCGATGCCCTGGCCTGCGCCCAGCACATCAAGCGCGGTGCGCGGCACATGGCGACGATGGTCAGCGATCTGCTGGAACTGGTGCGCAGTCGTCTGGGCCGTAGCCTGCCGATCGAGCCTGCACCGATGGATCTGGCCGTTGCGGCGCGAGCGGCGATCGCCGAAGCTTGCGCCGGTCAACCGCAATCCGATCCCAGGCTCACCGTGCACGGTGACACCAGCGGCGTGTGGGACGCCGGACGGATCGACCAATTACTGCAAAACCTGATCGGCAATGCCTTGCAGCACGGTGCCAACCAGCGCGACGTGACCCTCGATCTGCGTGGCGAGGGCGACCACGTGTGCCTGTCGGTGCACAACTACGGCACACCGATTTCCGAAGAGGCGATCGGTACGATTTTCGACCCGCTGGTGCGCAGCGCCGACGAAGAACTCGGGCAGCCGTCGACCAGCCTCGGGTTGGGTCTGTTTATCGTCAAGGAAGTGGTGACCGCCCATGGCGGGACGATCGATGTCAGCTCGAGTGAGGCTGACGGGACGTTGTTCAGTGTGGTGTTGCCGAGAAAGGTTTAAGCAGGCCAACCGCGTAATCGTTCTTCGCGAGCAGGCTCGCTCCCACAGGAGACCGCAGTCAACCTGTGGGAGCGGGCTTGCTCGCGAAGGGGCCGGCAAAAACACTCAAAAACCAACGGTAAAACTATTCGACCACCAAACGCCCCAACCGCTGGCGCAGCATGCGATTCTCGGCTCGCAGTTCCTTCACTTCATCCAGCAGATCAAGTGCCAGGGCGACGCCCTCCCACTCCAGCTCCAGCTCGCGCCGCAACTTCGCGGCGCGCTTGGCCAGGCTCAGCTCGTAGTCGGTGAACCGCCATTCCCGGGGCTGCGCGCCCTGAGGTTCGAGGATGCCGTGTTCGACGATTTCGATCACGTAGACGTCCGACAGATCGGCCGCCTCACAGAATTCTGCCATGTCCAGTTGAACGATCAGGGGGCTGCTCATGATGGGCTACTCCGTCGTCGGATTCAGAAGTTCTCGCGTGGGTTGAACGCGGCTTTTTTCGCCAGTTCCTGCCACAGCGCCTTGACCTCGTCGTCGGAGGTTTTCGGCATCACGGCCTTGAGCTGCACGAACAGATAACCGCGCTCACCGGCCTTGTTTTTCAAGCCATGACCCTTGGCGCGCATGCGCTGGCCATTCTGGCTGCCGGCCGGAACCTTGAGGTTGATCTTGCCGGTCAGAGTCGGCACGGCCACTTCAGCGCCCAACGCCAGCTCCCACGGTGCCAATGGCAGGGTGATGATCAGGTTTTCGCCTTCGACATCGAATTTCGGGTGCGGCGCAAAGCGAATGGTCAGGTACAGGTCGCCATTGGCCCCGCCACCGATGCCCGGTGCGCCCTGGCCTTTGAGGCGGATGCGCTCGCCGTCGGTGACGCCCGCCGGGATCTTCACGTTCAGGCTCTTGCTGGTGTTGCTGACGTGCTGACCGTTGGCGTTGTATTGCGGGACCTGAAAGCTGACCTTCTTCGACTCGTCCGACAAAGTCTCCTCAAGGAAGACCGGCAGTTCCATTTCCACGTCTTGCCCTCGGCGCCCTGCACTGCGTTGTTGCCGACCGTCGCCACCGAAACCGGCGCCGCGATTGCCGAAGATCGAACTGAAGAAGTCCGAAAAGTCGCCGGTGTCGCCACCGCCGCCGCCAAAACCGCCACGGCTCTGCCAGCCCGGCGGGCCCTGGAACGGCTGACCGTGCTGGCCATAACGGCGCAGCTCGTCATATTCGGCGCGTTTGTCGGCGCTTTTCAGCGCTTCATAGGCTTCCGAGGCGTCCTTGAACTTGGCCTCGGCGTCTTTTTCCTTGCTGACATCGGGGTGGTATTTGCGCGCCAGCTTGCGATAGGCCGCCTTGATCGCCTTGTCGTCCGCTGTCGGCTCCACGCCGAGTATCTTGTAATAGTCTTTGAAGTCCATCGAAGGAATCACCATCCGTTATCGATTTCGCGCCGAGGCCAGCATGCGCTCATTCGCGCGTGCCGGGTTGACCGATCTCAACTTTGTGACCGGGTGGCGCAGCAGAAGTTTATCGGCAGTGGACGACGGTTCTTGCGACCGCCGGTATGTCTGCCGGCCCATGCCAGCAAGTTTGGGGCGAAGCTGCGACTTTCAAGAAGCTTAGTCGTGAAATAGCAGATGACCGGCCTTCGAATCTGCCGCGCACTGACATACACTGCGCGGCCGTTTTTTGACCGGAACCCGAAAGACATGAACAACGCCTCTCCAGCCCGTGCCTGCGGCATCGACTTCGGCACCTCCAACTCCACCGTCGGCTGGCTGCGCCCCGGCATGGAAACGATGATCGCGCTGGAAGACGACAAGATCACCCTGCCGTCGGTGGTCTTCTTCAACATCGAAGAGCGCCGTCCGGTTTACGGTCGTCTGGCCCTGCACGAATACCTGGAAGGCTACGAAGGCCGGCTGATGCGCTCGCTCAAGAGCCTGCTCGGTTCCAAGCTGATCAAGCACGACACCAGCGTGCTCGGCACGGCGATGCCGTTCAAGGATCTGTTGGGTCTGTTCATCGGCCAGCTCAAGAGCCGTGCCGAAACGGCCGCCGGTCGCGAGTTCGAACAAGTGGTGCTGGGGCGTCCGGTGTTTTTCGTCGATGACGACCCGCTGGCTGACCAGGAAGCCGAAGACACCCTGGTCGAAGTGGCACGCAAGCTCGGTTTCAAGGATGTGTCGTTCCAGTACGAACCGATCGCCGCCGCATTCGACTACGAGTCGACCATCGAGAAAGAAGAGCTGGTGCTGATCGTCGACATCGGCGGTGGTACTTCGGACTTCTCGCTGGTACGTCTGTCGCCCGAACGTCGCGGCATGGACAACCGCCACGATGACATCCTCGCCACCGGCGGCGTGCACATCGGCGGGACCGACTTCGACAAACAGCTGAGCCTGCAAGGCCTGATGCCGCTGTTCGGCTACGGCAGCCGGATGAAGAGCGGCGCCTACATGCCGACCAGCCACCACATGAACCTGGCGACCTGGCACACCATCAACTCGGTGTACTCGCAAAAATCCACCCTGGCGCTGGGCAGCATGCGCTACGACATCGAGGACACCGGCGGCATCGACCGGTTGTTCAAGCTGATCGAACAGCGCGCCGGGCACTGGCTGGCGATGGAAGTCGAAGAAACCAAGATCCAGCTGACCCACGCCGACAGCCGCCACGTACCGCTGGACCGTATTGAGCCGGGCCTGAGCGTGGAACTGAGCCGCGCGCTGTTCGAATCGTCGATCGACGCCTTGCTTGAACGCGTGCGCGGCAGCGTTACGCAGCTGTTGAACGATGCCAACGTGTCGGTGGCTCAGGTCGATACGGTGTTCTTCACCGGCGGTTCAAGCGGCATTCCGGCGCTGCGCAACAGCGTTTCGGCGATGCTGCCGAATGCGCGACATGTGGAAGGGAACATCTTTGGCAGCATTGGCAGCGGTCTGGCGATTGAGGCGATGAAGCGTTACGGCGCCATGAACTGATCCAAGACCGCGTTGCGCCCATCGCTGGCAAGCCAGCTCCCACAGGTTCTGCGCCGCTTTCGAAAGCGCTATCAATCCTGTGGGAGCTGGCTTGCCAGCGATGGCGTCAGCTAAGGCAACACAGTTATCGGATCAAACCATCCCGCCCAGCTTCAACTCACTCTTCAGATACGCGTAATAAATCGGCCCCGCCACCACCCCCGGCAGGCCGAACGCGGCTTCGAACACCAGCATCGCCAGCAGCAATTCCCACGACTTGGCACTGATCTGCCCGCCGACGATGCGCGCGTTGAGGAAGTATTCGAGCTTGTGGATAAAGATCAGATAGCCCAGCGCCGCCACCGCCACCCAGATCGACAGCGACAGGCCGACGATGGTGATCAGCGTGTTCGACATCAGGTTGCCGATCACCGGCAGCAGGCCGAGCAGAAAGGTCAGGACGATCAGGGTCTTGGTCAGCGGCAGCTTGATGCCGAACAGCGGCAAGACCACCACCAGGAAAATCGCGGTGAAGAACGTGTTCAGCAGAGAAATCTTGATCTGCGCGAAGACGATGTTGCGGAAAGCTTGAACCACCAGATGCAGACGGTCGAACAGGGCGGCGGCCAGCGGTTTGCGCTTGGTCAGATCCGGTACTCGCTGCAGGGCAATGATCGCGCCGAGGACCATGCCGATCAGCAGGGTGACGAACATATGCGCCGCGTCCTTGCCTACCAGTTGCAGCTCGGACAGGTGCTTGCTCGCCCATTCGCCGATGGCCACGCGAAATTCCGCTGCGCTGGCCGGCAGGTAGGCATCGAGAAACGGCGGCAGTTGCCCGCGCGCGCGATCGACCACGCCCATGAATTTGTCGAGCGAGGCGCCCGGGTTTTCCGCTTCGTGCAGCAGGAAACTGATGGCACCGGCAAAGATCAGCGCCAGCACGCTGACCACCAGGGTGCCCAGCAGTGCCACCGCCAGCCAGCGCGCACGCCGACCTTCGATCAGCCGTTGCAGTTGCGGGGTGAGCATGTTGACCAGCTCGAACACCAGCAAACCGGCCAGCAGGCTGGGCAACAAGCGCAGCGGCAACGCCAGCAACAAACCGCCGCAAATGATGATGCAGCTGACCCAAAACACAACATGACGCTCAGAAAACGTTGGCATACAGCCTCAAAACGAACGGCGTAAAAGGATTGGCAGTCTGCCAGCGTTCCGGGGAGAGCACTAGGGATATGCAGGGGCTATTGTCGTGCTCAATGGCCCCTTCGCGAGCAGGCTCGCTCCCACAGGGGGTACGCATTTCAATGTGGGAGCGAGCCTGCTCGCGAAGAGGCCGGCCCGTTCACCGCAAATCCTTGCTGATTATTTTTTCTTCAGACAATCACTCATGAAGGTCTTGCGCGCATCGCCGGTCAGCGCCTTGGTTTTCGCGTCGGCGTTGCAGGTTTTCATTTTTTCCTGCTGCGGGGTCAGCACTTTGCCGTCATTGGCGGCCGGTGCAGCCTTGAGGCAGGTGCTCATGAAAGTCTTGCGCTCGTCGCCTTTGAGGCTCTTGGCGGTAGCATCAGCATTGCAGGTGGTCATTTTGTTCTGTTGCGCCGTGGCGGCGAAACCCTGGGAACACAGGAGCAGACCGATCATCAACAAAGGGACACGCAACATCTTCATGGAGTTTTCTCCTTGTCGCCGCATCGATGGATGCGGCCTCCGCTGAAGTGTAGCCAAATCTTGTTACACCTTCCTGCCTTCCAGGTGGCTACGCCGATACTGTTCCGGCGTACATCCGGCCTGCCGGGCAAACATGGCGATGAAGGCCGAGCCGCTACTGTAGCCGAGATCGAAGGCGATCTCCTGCACGCTGCGGGTACTTTCCAGCGCCTCGATGGCCGCGAGATAACGCAGGCGCTGACGCCATTCGCCGAAACTCATCCCCAGTTCACGCACGAACTGCCGGGCCAGCGTGCGCTCACTTACGTACACCTGCGCCGCCCAGTGCGCCAGTGGCTGGTTATTGCCCGGATCAGCCTGCAAGGCGTCGAGGATCGCCAGCAACCCAGGATTGCTCGCGTACGGCAGATAACATTCATGTACCGGCGCCTGTTGCAGTTGATCGACCAACACCTGGGCCAGACGCTGGTCAGCGTCGAGTTCGGGGATCTTCACGTCGCGGGCGGCGAAGTCCTTGAGAATCGCCTTGAGAATGTCGCTGATTGCCAGCGTGCAGGCGCGCGGCGGCAGATCGGCGCAAACCTTCGGATCGAGGCACACCGCGCGGTAGTTGACCGGTTGGTGGCTGTAGAAACTGTGCTCGACCTGCGGCGGCACCCACACCGCGTAGTGCGGTGGCGACATGAAGCGGCTGCCGTCGACATCCATGTGCAGCACGCCGTGGGCCGCGTACTCCAGCGTGCCCCACGGATGGCGGTGCGGCGCCGCATATTCATGGGTGTTGAAATCGGCGTAGCGGAAGTACACCGCCGACGGCAGTTCGCTGAAATCCAGCAGATCGATATGTTTACTGTTCATGCTGTCCGGTTGCAGAGGCAGGTTGTCCGTTTCGCAGTATAGGCCTACATCCAGACAAGGGATAATCAGCGTTCATCAACGTACTGGTTTTAACCCCATGCAATACGCGTTTCCCCTGCTGGCGATTTTCATCTGGGCCGGCAATACCGTGATCAACAAACTGGCGGTCGGGGCGATCTTCCCCGCCGAGATCGGTTTCTATCGCTGGCTGCTGGCCGGCCTGTTGTTCACCCCGTTCATGTTCAAAGTGGTGATCGCGCACTGGCCGCAGATCCGCCCGAACCTGGGCAAGATCTTTATCCTCGGCGTGCTCGGGATGGCGGTCTATCAAAGCCTCGCCTACTTCGCCGCGACGCTGACCACGGCGACCAACATGGGCATCATCCTGTCGCTGATGCCGCTGATGTCGCTGGCTATGGCAATCATCAGCCTCGGCCAGCGCCTGACCGCTGGGGCATTGTTCGGCGCGGTGCTGTCGTTCGCCGGCGTGCTGGTGGTGGTGTCGTCCGGCAGCCTCGGCGCGCTGCTGCAACATGGAGTGAACCTGGGTGACGCGATGATGCTGATCGCCACCCTGGCCTACGCGATCTACAGCACCCTGCTGAAAAAATGGCAGCTGCGCCTGCCGCCGCTGGTGTTGCTGTACCTGCAGGTGCTGGTGGCGATTGTGGTGCTGTTTCCGCTGTACGCCGCCTCGCCGAAAACCGGCTTCACCGCGCAGAACATTCCGCTGGTGCTGTATGCGTGCCTGCTGGCCTCGATGCTCGCGCCGCTGGCATGGATGCAGGCGGTACAGCGCCTGGGACCGAGCCGCACGACGTTGTTCTTTAACCTGCTGCCGCTGATTACCGCGCTGATTGCGGCGGTGGTGTTGAAGGAAGAGCTGGCGATGTATCACCTGGTGGGTGGGGTGTTGACGTTGGGTGGGGTGATTCTTTCCGAACGCTGGACCACCGTGCTGGGCCGAAAACTCAGCGTTGCCTGATCTGGCCCTGTGGTGAGGGGATTTATCCCGGATGGGGCGCGAAGCGACCCCGCTATTTATCTCAAAACAAGGGCTGCTGCGCAGCCCATCGGGGATGAATCCCCTCGCCACAAAAGCGAGTCACAATCCGGCAGCCTTTAGCCGCGCCGCATGCTCGACAAACAACCGCACCGGATCCGCCCCTTTGCCCACCAGCCCCAGCGACTGATTGACGATGTCGAAGTGATCCAGCGGATAGTCGTCGCCAATCACCGTGCCGAGGTGCGAGCTGTAACGCCCGACCATCCCGTCACACTGCCCCGGCTCGCGCACGAAGGTTTTCGCGAACAAGCGGCAGCTGCGGTTGGTGCCGTCGAACAGGTTGCCACCGCGATCCGTTTTGCCCGGTTGCAACGTCCCCGACCACGAGTAATAACGCACGCCATTGACCTCTTCCGGCCCGTGACCGCCCCAGGTCTCGGGCAGGCCCTGTGGATAACGCTGATTGAACAGCGCCACGCCCTCGCTGGTCAGCGATTGATGCGAAGCGTGGATGTCCACCGGCAGTTTCGGCCCGTGGTAACCGGTTTCCAGCAACGCCATCAGCCAGCCGACAAAACGCAACAGCACCTCAAGCAAGCGGCCCTTGGCGCTGTTCGCCGGGTAGTGTTTCTGCAGATAGTCGGCCAGTTCAGAACCGTGATTGGGTCCGGCCACGGACGTTACCGACGCGACCAGATCCGGTCGTTTGGCGGCGGCATAACGCGCGGTCAACGAGCCCTGGCTGTGGCCGAACAGATTGACCCTGGCGGCGCCGGTCTCGCGCAGAATTTCGTCGATGCGCACCAGCAACTGCTCGCCACGCACCTCGGTGGAATTGAGCGGCGATACCTGCACCGCAATCACCGTCGCCCCGCCACGGCGCAACGCCTTGATGATCCCGTACCAGTACGGATACAGCAGCAGCCGGATAAACCCGAGCATGCCCGGCACCAGTACCAGTGGATAACGTGTCGCCGAACCTTGTGACATGGGCAAACATCCTTGTGGTCGCTAAGTGGATGCCAGACGTGCAAAACGCCCGCCAAGCCTCCTCCCTGATGATGACAACTGCACCATCAGCCTACTTCAGGCCCACCACCCCCGCCACAATCAGCCCCACCGACAGCAGTTTGACCAGGGTCAGGCTCTCGCCGAGCAGGGCAAAACCGAGAAACACCGTGCCCAGCGAGCCGATCGCCGTCCAGATCGGATAGGCGATGCTCACCGGCAACTCGCGCAGCGCCAACGTCAGGAAGTAAATCCCGCCAATCGCCGCCACCACCGTGATCAGCGACGGCCACAAGCGGGTGAAGCCTTCGGCGTACTTCATGCCCATGGCAAAAGTCACCTCGAAGCCGGCGGCGATCAGCAGGCACAGCCAGGCCACTTAGAACGTCCGGGCGAGGTCGAGCAAACGCTGCTCGGCCTCGGCCACTGATACCGCGAAGGTGCGCTCGGCCGATTCCTCGCCCTCGGCCGCGACCACGCTGACGTCGTTGATGCCGATAAAGCCCAGCGCGGTGCGCAACCACGGATCGGCATGGTTCAACGCTTCCAGTTCGCCGCCAGGGCCGAAGCCGAAACCGCCACGGCTGGTGACAATCAGCGCTTTCTTGCCTTGCAGCAGCGGCGTGTACTGGGCCACGCCGTTGTCCAGGGTGTGGTCGAACGTCAGGCCCAACCGTACGATTTGATCGACCCAGGCCTTGAGGCCGCTGGGCACGCTGAAGTTGTACATCGGCGTGGAAATCAGCAGCAAGTCATGCTCGAACAACTCGCCGACCAGTTGATCGCTGAGCGCCAGATCGGCCTGCATCGACAACGGACGCGCTTCGGGTTCAGGGTGAAACGCGGCGGCGACAAAGGCTTCGTTGACTGGAGGGATCAGCGCCCGTCCGACTTCCCGGCGGGTGACCTGAGCCTGTGGATGGCGCACCTGCCAGGCGCTGAGAAAACTTTCTGCCAAACGCCGTGAGTGCGAACGATCACCGCGCGGGCTAGCATGGATCGCAAGAATCTTGCTCATCTGAAACTCCTTGGGATTAGACTTGAGTGGCTAAGTGGCGCCAGATTGGCGCCGACCCGCCGCTGTCTCAAATGAGCAAAAGTCATTCGGGATGAATCTGTTTCATCCATGGAGTATTGAATGTTCGCCTCGTTGCCGCTGACCGCCCTGCGCGCCTTCGAATCCGCTTCGCGGCTGTTGAGCTTCAAGGCCGCTGCTGAAGAGCTGTCAGTCACACCGACGGCGATTTCCCATCAGATCCGAGCGCTGGAAGACTGGCTCGGCGTGGCGCTGTTCGAGCGTTTGCCGCGTCAGGTGCGCCTGACCGAAGGGGGCGAGCGACTGTTTCGCAGCCTGCACGGCGCGCTGCTGGAAGTCGCGCAAAGCGTCGACACCCTGCGTCCGCAACGCAGCGGCAGCAACCTGACACTGTCGACCACCGCCGCGTTTGCCGCGCTGTGGCTGGTGCCGCGCCTCGGAAGGTTTTATGCGCAACACCCGAACATCAACGTGCGCCTCGATACCCACTGCGAAGTCATCGACCTGCATCAGGACGCCAGCGTCGATCTGGTGCTGCGCTATAGCCTCGACGACTACCCCAACCTTTACGGCTTGTGCCTGTTCGATGAGACCTTCGGCGTGTACGGCTCGCCGGAACAGGTGGCGCTGGCCGCCCGGCGCACGCCGGCGCTGATCAGCGTGCGCTGGCACAACTCGAAGCTGTATGCCCACGGTTGGGAAGCGTGGTGCGCTGGCTCAGGCGAAAACTGGTTGAACCAGCATCCGGCGATTCGCGAGTACGACGAAGAGCATTACGCCCTGCAAGCAGCGATTGCCGGACAAGGTCTGGTGCTGGCGAGCAATATTCTGGTCTCGCAGAGCGTCGCCAGTGGGTTGCTGGTGCCGTACAAGGGGCAGGTGCAAGTCGATGGTGCCGGATACAGCGCGCTGTGTGTGCCGGGACGGGAGCGGCATCCGCCGGTGCGGGCATTTTTTGCCTGGTTGCGCGAAGAAGCGCAGTTGTCCGGGCTGGTACCAAGGTCGCCGGAAATCTCATAAAACTTTTTACGTCGCTCAGGACTCACAACTTGGGTAACCGATCACGCCTGTAGAGCGTGGCGCCATTGGATTAGCCTCCTGGAGATCAACATGAGCGACGACCTGCACTTGTCAGATGTCAAAACCCTGCGCGAACGTGCGCGACAACACGTCGAGAACGGCGCGGTAACCGAGAGCTACAGCGCCGACCGTGACGAGGTGCTGCGCTTGCTCAACGAGTCGCTGGCCACCGAGCTGGTCTGCGTGCTGCGTTACAAGCGTCATTACTTCATGGCCAACGGCGTCAAAGCCCACGTGGCCGCTGAAGAATTCCTCGAACACGCAACCCAGGAAGCACAACACGCCGACCGTCTGGCCGAGCGCATCGTGCAACTGGGCGGCGAGCCGGAGTTCAATCCGGACCTGCTGTCGAAAATGTCCCATGCCCAATACGTGGCCGGGAACACCTTGAAGGAAATGGTCTACGAAGACCTGGTGGCCGAACGGATCGCCATCGACAGCTACCGCGAGATCATCCAGTACATCGGCGAAAAAGACCCGACCACCCGGCGCATCTTCGAAGACATCCTCGCGCAGGAAGAAGAGCATGCGGATGACATGGCCGACATTCTGAAAGACTTGTAAGCCTTTCAAAAAACGCCTTCGCGAGCAGGCTCGCTCCCACACTGGAATCTATTTCAAATGTAGGAGCGAGCCTGCTCGCGAAAGGGCCCTGTCAGTCACCGATCATTTTGTTGGCTTGACGGTCACTGGCGCCTTGCCCGCCTTCATCTGTTCAAGCAGAGGCGCACACTGGTTCGGCTCCCCACCGCTCGGCGCCACCAGCGCCAACAACCCCGCCGCCGGTGCAGCAATCACACCCAGCGCCACCATCCCCGCGCCGCGCAGCATCAATGGCACAGCCTTGACCCCGGCGTCCGGCTTGATGAACTTGCCGCGCACGTACAACGGTGAACGCAGCGAAATCAGACGCCAGCCCTTGGACTCCGGTGTCACCGTCAGGTCCAATTGCTCGGTGGCCATGTTCGCGGTGCCGTCGATGTAGATGATCGCGTTCTCGGTATCGAACACAAACAGCCGTGTGGTCGCCAGGCCAGTCTTGATGTCGAAGTCCGCCGCCGCGCAGTTGATCTTCACTTCCTTGTCGCCAAAAATCTTGCCGACCACGTAGTTACCGACGTTGAGACCGGCCAGCTCCATCAGTTCACGACTGATCGCGCCGTCGTTGATCAGCATCTTCAACTGGCCATTGGCGCCGCCGAGCAGCTTGGCCACCGAGTTGCCGCGACCGCTGATATCAGCATCACCGTTGAGCTCACCGAAGCTGGTTTTCATCGGTTCGAAGGTCGGGAACAACTGCTTGAGCTTGAAGCCGCGCGCAGTCAGTTTGGCCCGGCCTTCAAGCGGTTCGGTGCGACCATTGAGGCGGATCTGCGCGTCCAGATTGCCGCCGGCCACGCCGAAGCGCAGCGGTTCGAGGCTGAGTTCGCCGTCGTTGAGTTTCAGGTGGGTATAGAGGTCGGTGAACGGCAGCTTTTCACTGTGGACGATGCGCTTGCCGGTGAACTCGACGTCGGCATCCATCGCGCGCCAGCGGTCGGTCTTGAATTCTTCCACCGGCAGCACTTTGTCGGTCGGCTGCTTGCTCTCGCCGCCGCGGGCCTTTTGCTTGTCATTGGAGTCGGCGCCGATCAGCGGCGCGAGGTCGGCGAACAGCAATTGATTGGACAGCAACGCGCCGCTGAGCTTGGGCCGTGGCTGGCTGGCGACGTAGGTCAGATCGCCGTGAATGTCACTGCCGCCGATCTTGCCGTTGAACTGTTCATAAGTGAATTTCGCACCGGCGGCATCATGCAGCTTGGCAATCAGATGGCCGTCGGTGGAGTACGGCGGCGTGTCCGGCAGGGTCACGCCGGTCAGTGGATAGAGGTTGCCGAGGCTGGCGCCGGCCAGTTTCAGACGCAGATCAAGAGCGCCAAGGTTCAGCGGGTCGGTCAAGGTGCCAGCGAGTTCGATGCTAGTGGCGCCGATCTTCGCCTGAGCCTGCAGCGGGAACGGTTTGTTCGCGTCCTGCAACGCCAGCAGCCCGCCGATCTTGCCCTGACCGGTGAGGTTCTGGCCGTGGTATTGGCCTTTGACCTTCAGCGCGAACGCATAGTCCTGCGGCGCGGCGCCCTTGTCCTGCGCGGTCTTCGCGGCTTTGGCGCCGACGATATCGCTGAACGGAATCGGTTTGCCCAGCGGATCGATCAACACGTCGAGATTAGTCTTGAGTGTCTGGTCATCCAGAGTGACGTGGCCCTTGTCGAAGCCAATGGCTCCGATGTCCACCACCCAGTTCGACGGTTCGGCATTCGGGTCTTTCGGGTCGAACTTGAAGGTCCAGTTGGCGCGGCCATCGGCCAGGCGTTGCAGTTGCGCGTTGGGTTCGGTCAGGTCGATTCGCGGGATCGTCACCCGTTGCGCCAGCAGTGCCAGCGGCGAGATGCGCAGTTCCACGCGTTTGAGCGTGACCATCTGCGGCTGCTTCGACCAATCCGGGTTGCCCAGCGTCAGGTCCTCAGCCACCACGTGCGGCCACGGCACCCAGGCCCGCCAGCCGCCTTCGTCCGGCTCACGCTGCCAGATCACCGCGAGGTTGCCATTGATGGCGAACGGACGATGCAATTCTTCCGAGACTTTGGCGTTGAGCGGCGGTTTGATCCGGTTCCAGTCGAAGAACACGATGATCAGAACCAGTACCGCCAGCAGCAGTACGAGAGTGGCGAAGGTCCAACTGAAGATTTTTCCGGTGCGCGTCATGCACAAAACTCCTGATGACGACCGCACGCCGATTTCGCGACGCACAGCTGAAACGGCGGGCCAAAGCGGCCCTCATGAATTCTACGACTGGCAAACAGTGCGCAGGTTTAATCGGAATATAGATTCCGCGGCAAAAAATCGCCCGAATGCTGACCGATTGGTCGAACAGCGTTACCGCTGCCCGCACATTTGCGAGGCGCGAGTGAGTCGAAAATACCCACTGCGGTGCAAAACCACCGCCCGCAAATGCCCGAGCTAGAGCGCTTCCGCAGAACAATCAATTCTGTTGATTATTACCATTGCGTTTATGAACTTTTATATCGACTTATCGAGAGTAGCATTGGCTTCGTACCCACTTTATCGCCCTCCCAAGGAGCAACCCCATCATGAAACGCCAATTACTGCTCAGCCTTACCCTGTCGATGCTAGCCAGCACTGCTTTCGCCCTGCCCGCTGCCGATCAGGCTACCCCACAAGTGAAATCCAGCCACTCGGTGTTCAGCCAGACTGTGGCGGCTGACGGCAGCGACCGTACCCCACAAGGTCAGACCCTGGCTGAAAACGGTCGTAATCGTCTGGAAGAAAAAGGTCTGGTTGAAGATGGCTACGACAAGACCCCACAAGGTCAAGCTGTAGCAGAAGGCGGCCGTGATCGCCTGGAACAGAAAGGTCTGGTTGAAGACGGCTATGATAAAACTCCACAAGGTCAGACCCTGGCTTCCGATGGCAGCGACCGTACTCCACAAGGCCAGACCCTGGCTGAAGACGGTTTCGATAAAACCCCACTGGGCCAAGCCGTTGCCGAAGGCGGTGGTGACCGTGTGATCGAACGCAACAGCGCTTTGAGCTAAGCCCATGGCGGCCTGGAAAAAAAGCCCAATCACCGGATTGGGCTTTTGACTTTTTCAGTACCGACAATCTGCGAAACCTTTTTTCCTGCTGACTTTTCCCCCTGCCGTTCGACGCCAGCAAAGCCGATTTGCTAGAGTGCGGCGCTTGTCCCGCTCAAGAAAACGCCTTTGCGATGCTGCCCCGCGCCGAACAGAAACAACAGACCCGCAACGCCCTGATGGACGCTGCCCGCCATTTGATGGAAAGCGGCCGAGGTTTCGGCAGCCTGAGCCTGCGCGAAGTGACCAAGACCGCCGGCATTGTGCCCACCGGTTTCTATCGGCATTTTGCCGACATGGACGAGTTGGGTCTGGTGCTGGTCAGTGAAGTCGGCCAGACCTTCCGCGAAACCATCCGCCTGGTGCGCCACAACGAATTCGTCATGGGCGGCATCATCGATGCGTCGGTGCGGATCTTCCTCGACGTGGTCAGCGCCAACCGTTCGCAGTTCCTGTTTCTCGCTCGTGAGCAATACGGCGGCTCGCAGCCGGTGCGTCAGGCGATTGGCCGTCTGCGCGAAAACATCAGCGCCGACCTTGCGGCCGATCTGACGCTGATGCCCAAGCTGCAACATCTGGATGCAGCCGGCCTGAGCGTGATCGCTGACCTGATCGTCAAATCGGTGTTCGCCACTCTGCCGGACATCATTGACCCGCCCGCCGAGGCCCTGCCGGAGCATCTGACGCCGCAGGCGAAGATCACCCAGCAACTGCGCTTCATCTTTATCGGCCTCAAGCACTGGCAAGGGTTGGGCAGTACCGAGTAATTCCCTTTCCCAAAACCCCACAAATCCCCTGTAGGAGTGAGCCTGCTCGCGATAGCGTCCGTTCAGTCAGCCGAGAATTGACTGGAAGACCGCTATCGCGAGCAGGCTCACTCCTACATTGCTCTGTGTGACAGCCACAAATTGGTGCATGTAAAAATCTTCACGCACCAAAACCTTCCAAAATCCCGCAACATCTTGAAACATCCTCTACGCTCCGACAGGGATTTCCTACATCTCGCCCGGTTGGCAAGCCCCTTGCTCTAGCCCTCCTACAAGTCCACTGCTGGAAGCTTTCCGATGCTGGTGATTCATCGCAGAATCGACCCTCAACCTGTCTGGTCCGCCGAGTTGCACCTGACCTTCGAAGCGCGGAGCAAGAGCCGTCTGCGCTGTTTCAGTGCCGATGGCGAAGACGTCGGGTTGTTTCTGGAGCGCGGTCAGGCACCGTTATATGACGGCGAATGCCTGCAGGCCGAGGACGGCCGCATCGTTCGCGTCTGCGCCCGCCCCGAGCAACTGCTGCACGTCACCTGCGCCAATGCCTTCGAACTGACCCGCGCCGCCTATCATCTGGGCAACCGCCACGTCGCCTTGCAAGTCGGCGATGGCTGGCTGCGTCTGCTCGACGATTACGTGCTCAAGGCCATGCTCGAACAGCTAGGCGCCCAGGTCGAGGCGATTGAAGCGCCGTTCCAACCGGAACACGGTGCCTACGGCGGCGGCCATCACCATTCGCGGCATGGCGACGAAGATTTCAACTACGCGCCCAAACTCCATCAGTTCGGCGTACGTCTGTGAACCCGGCCTGGGCGCTGCTGCGCCTGGCCAGTCCGCAACTGCCGATTGGCGGCTACAGCTATTCGCAAGGCCTGGAAATGGCGGTGGATAACGGCCGCGTGAACAACCCGGACAGCGCCCGGCGCTGGATCAGCGATCAACTGTTGCTCAACCTCGCCCGTTTCGAGGCGCCGCTGCTGCTGGCTCATTGTCAGGCCGCGGCCGAGGAAAACTGGCCCGAGTTGCTGCATCTCTGCGAAACCCACCGTGCCAGTCGCGAGACCCGTGAGTTGCATCTGGAGAGCCGGCAGATGGGTTACTCGCTGCAGCAATTGCTCAACGGTTTGCCGGAACTCGACGCGCCAGCCCGCAGCTTTCTTGAGCAATGCGCCGAACCGCACCTCGCTCTTGGCTGGGCACTGGCTGCCCGCGCCTGGCAAATCAGTCCGCAGGATGCGCTCGCCGCGTGGCTGTGGAGCTGGCTGGAAAACCAGCTCGCGGTACTGATGAAAACCCTGCCGTTGGGCCAGCAAGCCGCCCAGCGCCTGACCAGCGAACTGTTGCCGCTGCTGCAACAGGCGCAGCAGGACGCCACCCGCATCAATCCCGAACACATCGGCAGCGCCGCATTCGGCCTGTCCCTGGCGTGCATGGCGCATGAGCGCCAGTACAGCCGTCTGTTTCGCTCTTAGGGCCTGTCATCTTGGAGAAGCACATGAACACACAACCCCTGCGCGTCGGTATCGGCGGCCCGGTCGGTTCCGGCAAGACCGCATTGACCCTGGCCCTGTGCCTGGCATTGCGCGATCGCTACAACCTGGCCGTCGTCACCAACGACATCTACACCCGCGAAGACGCCGACTTTCTGGTGCGCAACGAAGCACTGGCGCCGGAGCGGATCATCGGCGTGGAAACCGGTGGCTGCCCGCACACGGCGATCCGCGAAGACGCTTCGATCAACCTCGAAGCCGTCGATCAACTGAACCGGCGCTTTCCGGGGCTGGACCTGATTCTGGTGGAATCCGGTGGCGACAACCTGTCGGCAACCTTCAGCCCGGAGCTGTCAGACCTGACCATCTACGTGATCGACGTCTCCGCCGGCGACAAGCTGCCGCGCAAGGGCGGCCCGGGGATCTGCAAGTCCGATCTGCTGGTGATCAACAAGATCGACCTGGCGCCGCTGGTCGGTGCTTCGCTGGAAATGATGGATAGCGACACCCAGCGCATGCGCAACGGCAAGCCATTCGTCTTCAGCAACCAGAAAACCGGCCAGGGCCTTGAAGAGATCATCGCCTTCATCGAGCGCCAAGGCCTGCTGAACGCCGCCTGACTTATTGACCAACAAGGAAGCTTATCCATGACACTCAAACGCATTCTCGGCGCCGTGGCGCTGCTGCTGACCCCAGCCCTGGCCTTCGCCCACCCGGGCCACGGCGACAGCGGTCTGGTCGCCGGCATCAGCCACCCGATCGGTGGCCTCGACCATTTGCTGGCGATGGTCGCGGTCGGCCTGTGGGCCGCGCAGCAACAAGGCGCGGCGCGCTGGGCGCTACCGTGCACGTTTGTCGGCACCATGCTGATCGGCGGCATGCTCGGTTTTGAAGGGCTGGAGTTGCCGGCGCTGGAAAGCGGGATCGCCGCTTCGGTGCTGGCGCTGGGTCTGGCAGTGGCACTGGCGGTGCGCCCACCGCTGGTGATGGCGGTGGCGGCAACGGCGTTGTTTGCGTTGTTCCATGGCGTGGCGCATGGCCTGGAGCTGCCGGACATGAGCAGCCCTTGGGCTTATGCCGCCGGTTTTGTCGCGGCGACGGCGGCGCTGCATGCGGCGGGTTATGCGGTGGTTCGTTTTCTGCCTCAGGCTGCTGCGCCTCTGGTGCGCGTGGCGGGTGCCGCTTCGGCTGTGACTGGCGCGTGGTTGCTGGCCGGTTGATTCTCTAGCGCCTGCCACTGGCCTCTTCGCGAGCAGGCTCGCTCCCACAGGTTTTGTGTACGCTGCAAATCCAGTGTGGGAGCGGGCTTGCTCGCGAAAGCGGTCTGACAGACACCGCGTCTCTAAAGGACGCGGCTCTGCTACCATGTCGCGCAATCGCCCCAGCCGTGACGACGTCCGCCAATGCCCCATGCTTGCCGCTCCACCTCCCTGCCCGAATTGACCGCCCTGTTCAGCGATGTGCAACAGCACTTTCTGAACGTGATCGTGCCGCTCTGGCAAGGCCCGGGCTGGAACGCCGACATGGCGCTGCCCTACGAGGCACTCGACGCCGCGCATCAGCCCTTGCCACCGCAACGCTATCGGGCGATGGCCTGCGCACGGCAGCTGTACCTGTTTTCCAGCCTGATCGGGGTTGTGGATAACGCCGAGGTACGCGCCGCCGCGCTGTTCCGCTCGCTGCAACGGCATTTCCATGATGCCGAGCACGGTGGCTGGTTCTACAGCATCGACGCGCAAGGCAAGCCGCTGGATCAGCGCAAAGACCTCTACACCCACGCCTTCATCCTGTTCGCCTGCGCCCATTACTGGGCCAAGTCCCGGGAGCCGCTGGTGGAATCCACGCTCAACGCCGCACTGGAAGTCATCGGCCGACGCTTCGCCACCGGCGATGGCTTGTACGAAGCGTGCCTGGACCGCGACTGGATCACCCTGCAAACCGGGCCACTGCAAAACCCGCTGATGCACCTGGCCGAAGCGTTCCTCGCCACCTTGGCAGTGCGTGAAGACGCGGCGACGCAGCAAGCGCTGGTCGAGTTATGCACCGCCATGCACAAGCAGTTCGTCGATCCGCAGCACGGTGTGTTGATGGAGAAGCCGTTGGGGGCTGTGGATAACTGGTACGAGCCAGGGCATCAGTTCGAATGGTATTTCCTGCTTGAATCTTCAGCCCTGCTGCGCGGTTCGAAACTGCACGCGGCGCTGGAGCGAGCCTTCGCTTTCACCGAGCAATTCGGTGTTGAACAGCCGTCCGGCGCCGTGCGGGCAATGCTCGATCTGGAGCTGGACGGTCGCCCGAAAGATTCGACTCAGCGCATCTGGGCGCAGGCGGAATACCTGCGCGCCCTGACTTTGCGCCCGGACAGCGAAGCCACCGTACTGCGCCAGTTGCAGGCGCTGCAGCAGCGGTTTCTGCATGCGGACGGGTGGCATGAGTGCCGGGATGAGCTGGGAGAGGTCAGCCGCAAGGACATGCCTTCGACGACGCCTTATCACCTGGCGACTTGTTACAGCGGGCTGGCTGAATACCTGAACTGATTGACTGAACATGTCCTGTGGCGAGGGAGCTTGCTCCCGCTTGAGTGCGCAGCACTCACAAAAATCTGGGGCCGCTTCGCAGCCCAGCGCGAGCAAGCTCGCTCGCCACAGGAGATTCAGCAGCTCTGGATCAGGCAATCCACTTCTTGTCACCGGTAAAGCTGATCGTCAACCAGCGTGCCGCATCCGGCTCGCCGAGCTGCGCCGAAATTTCCTCACGTAACGCATCCAGTTGCCCCACGCTTTGCAGCCGGTAATCCGCCGGCAACACCACATGAATCTCGATAAACCGCGCCCGCCCGTGCTTCTGCACGTAGGTCACGTAATCATCGAAACCATGCTCGACCTTCGCCGCTTCCATGACCTGACGCACCTGATCATCCAGGGTGTCCGGGGCAATACCCAGTACATCACGCAGTGCCGGGCCGAGGATCTTGAACGCCGGTGGCAACATGGTCAGCGCCAGCACGATCAGGATCAGCGGGTCGACAAATTTCGCCCACTCGTCAAAGCCCTGGGCCTTGAGCAGCAACGCGGCGAGAAAACTGATCAACAGGCCGACCGAAAGCATCGCGTCCACCAGCCAGCTGATGTTGTCGAACTGGATCAGGCTGGACTTGAGCTTGCGATTGCGCCGACGCACGTAGAAGAAATAGGCGAATTCGACGACGGTGAACACCGCCGCATAAATGATCACCAGTCCCAGCTCGATCTCGCGGCCGCCGTTGATGATGCCGAACACACCGTTGAGAAACGCATAGATAGCGATCAACAGCAGGAAGCTGCCTTCGATCAGCAGCACCATCGGCTCCAGATGCCAGAAACCGAACTGGAAGCGGTGATTGCTCTCTTTGGCGATCAGCCGGGCGGTGATCAGCATCAGCACTTTGATGAACGTTGCGATCAGCGAGAAAAAACCATCGAAAAGGATGGATTGCGAACCTGAAACAAAACCGGTGACGATCCCGGCAATCGACACCGCGAACATCAGGATGGTCGATTGTTTGAGCAGTGACTGCTCACCTCGGTTACTCACGTAGCCTCCTCTAAAAACCTTTGAACCGCGGGGTGCGGTGGGGTTATTAGGGGGAGAGTTTACCTTACCGTCCTGTTTTGGCCGATTTGACCTATTCGCGAGCAGGCTCGCTCCCACTTTGAAATGCATTCCAATGTGGGAGCGAGCCTGCTCGCGAACAACGGTGACGCGGTATCAGGCTTTGTTACGCTCGATCGCAAACCCCGCCCAGGTCTGGCTCACCGGCATCAGTTCCAGGCTGTTGATGTTGATGTGCGCCGGGGCGTTGAGCACCCAGAAGATGGTCTCGGCGATGTCCTGCGGCTGGATCGGCTCGGCACCGGCGTAAGTGGCGTTGTAGCGTTCCTGGTCACCGGCAAAGCGCACCAGCGAGAACTCGCTTTCGCACAGACCCGGCTCGATGTTGCTGACACGCACGCCAGTGCCCTGCAGGTCGCAACGCAGGTTCAGCGAGAATTGTTTAACGAACGCCTTGGTCGCGCCATACACATGGCTGCCCGGGTACGGGTAGTTGCCGGCGATGGAGCCGAGGTTGACGATACCGGCGCCACGGCCGTGAGCGATCAACCGCGGCAGCAGCAGACGAGTGCTGTACATCAGGCCCTTGACGTTGGTATCGACCATGGTGTCCCAGTCGTCGAGGTCGCATTTCGGTGCGGGGTCAACGCCCAGTGCCAGCCCGGCGTTGTTGATCAGGCCACGCAATTTGGCGAACGACGGCGGCAGATTGGCAATTGCCTCTTCCATCGCCTTGCGGTCACGCACGTCGAGCACCAGGCCATGCACTTCGGTCTGCTTCGACAACTCGGCGCACAGCGCGTCGAGACGTTCTGCACGACGGCCGGTCAACACCAGTTTCCAGCCAGCCTCGGCGAAACGACGGGCACAAGCTTCACCAAAACCGGAGGTTGCGCCGGTAATAAACAGGGTGTTGGACATCGTGTTCTCCTTGCGTCGGCCGCCAGCGCAGCCATTGGAATAGAAAATCAGCAGCCAGCATGCCCGGCCCGGCATTTACGAGCAACACCCGCACCGGGACATCTTCCGATCAAAATTTGATCAATCGTCGCTACACCGTATGTGGCTTGGCCTGTAGCCATGTGCACGCACGTTATCCACAGTCCCTTCCACAGTTTCCGGGGGCAAGTGGAAACGCGCAAAGCCGCGCCATACAAGGCTTTGCGCAGGAAACAGAAAGTTTTTTGCTTGACCCTGAAGCGGCTGATGTGCCGGAGATGGCATTTTGCACGACCGGACGGTCAGTGCAGTGATTGCGCGAGGCCAGTAATTACGGCCCTCAGCGGAGTCTTTCCAGAGTTTAGTCACAGACTTATCCACAGGCTTGCTCACATCGGATTGTAGCCACAACGCAGCCTAGAAAAAGGTTGACAACAGCGTCTTCAGCTCCAGCAAAAATGCCTGATCAAAAATCAATCACCAGCCCGCAAGCCACGTTTCACAAGGGCTGCAGCCAGCTACTCCCACGTTATTCACAGCCAGCTCCACAGCAAACGGGGACAAGTCAAAACTGTGGAAAAACAGCCATTTGCAGCGTCTATATGTCGCGCTTTGGCAGCTATGGGAATTTGTTTTCCACAATTCGGAAATCTGACGCAGATCAACTGTGGGAGCGGGCTTGCTCGCGAAGAGGATGTGTCATAAAACACGGCGTTATCTGACACACCCTCTTCGCGAGCAAGCCCGCTCCCACAAGGGATTTGTGCTGGACTTGGGATGTAAAAAGCCCCGGGACTTTCGTCGCGGGGCTTTGTGGACAACGCAAGTAGAATCAGTGCCCGCCCAGATAAGCGTTACGCACCTCCTCATTCACCAACAACTCCTTGCCGGTACCGGTCAGACGAATCTCGCCGTTGACCATCACATACGCCCGATCCGACAGCTTCAGCGCATGGTTGGCGTTCTGCTCGACGAGGAAAATGGTCATGCCGGTTTTCGCCAGTTCCCGCAGGGTGGCGAAGATCTGTTTCACCACGATCGGCGCCAACCCCAGGCTTGGCTCATCGAGCAGCAGCAATTTCGGCCGGCTCATCAGCGCACGGGCAATGGCGAGCATCTGCTGCTCACCACCGGACATGGTCATCGCCCGCTGGGTACGGCGCTCTTCGAGCCGCGGGAACAGCTCGAACATGCGCTGCATATCCTCCTTGGCATATTTGTCGCCGATCGGGATGGTGCCCATCAGCAGGTTCTCCTCGACGGTCATGTCGGGGAACACCCGCCGCCCTTCCGGCGACTGTGCGATGCCGTTGGAGGCGATGTAGTGCGAGGACTTGTGGGTGATGTCGACGCCTTGATAGAGGATCTGCCCACCCGCCGCGCGCGGCTGGCCGAAGATCGACATCAGCAGCGTCGATTTACCCGCGCCGTTGGAGCCGATCAGGCTGACGGTCTCGCCTTCGTTGATCTGCAGCGACACGCCCTTGAGGGCCTGGATCGGGCCGTAGAACACGTCCAGGTCTTTCAGTTCGAGGATCGGTTTGCTCATACCAGCTCCTCTTCGTCGGCGCCCAGGTAGGCGGCAATCACTTTCGGATCGTTGCGGATCGCCTCGGGACCGCCCTCGGCGATTACCACGCCGTGATCCAGCACCACGATGTGGTCGGAAATACTCATGACCATGCCCATGTCGTGTTCAATCAGCACCACGGTCAGATCGTGCTCGTCGCGCAGCAGCCGGATCATCGCGCTCAGCGCTTCGGTTTCCTGAGGGTTGAGGCCGGCGGCCGGTTCGTCGAGGCAGATGATCTGCGGCCGCGTGCACATGGCCCGGGCGATTTCCAGACGGCGTTGCTGGCCGTAGGACAGTTCACCGGCCAGACGGTTGGCGCAGTCCACCAGATCGACCACTTCGAGCCAGTAGAACGCGCAGTCCAGCGCATCGCTTTCGGCCTTGCGGTAGCCCTTGGTGTTGAGGATGCCGGCGAGCATGTTGCGGTTGACCCACATGTGCTGGGCCACCAGCAGGTTTTCCAGCACCGACATTTCCTTGAACAGGCGAATGTTCTGGAAGGTCCGGGCCAGGCCGGCGCGGTTGACCAGGTGCGTGCCGCCGAACATCTTGTAGTACAGGCGACTGAGGAAGCTTTTCGGCGAGACGAAGTCGGTCGGTTTGAAAGACTCGCCCAGCAGCTGGATGACGTTGGTCTGCTTGCCGCGCACGTTGAGTTCGATCTTGCCGCCGGAGGCCTTGTAGAACCCGGTCAGGCAGTTGAACACCGTGGTCTTGCCGGCGCCGTTCGGCCCGATCAGGGCGAAGATCGAGTTGCGTTTGACCTTGAGGCTGACATCGCTCAGGGCCTTGATGCCACCGAAGTGCATCATCAGTTTTTCCACAGAGAGTACGACTTCACTCATGGCGCAGTCCTCTCATAGTGAATGGCACCTCTGCGTGGAGTGACCCCGGTACGGCTGATGCGAATCAGCCCGCGTGGTCGCCAGATCATCATCAACACCATCAGGATGCCGAACAGCAGCACGCGGTATTCAGCGAAGCCGCGCAGCAGTTCTGGAGCAACCGTCAACACGAATGCCGCAATCACCACGCCGATGGTCGAGCCCATGCCGCCGAGCACGACGATGGCGAGGATCAGCGCCGATTCGAAGAAGGTGAACGAGGTCGGGTTGACGAAGCCCTGGTAGGTGGCGAAAAACACCCCGGCCAGGCCCGCGGTCGATGCACCGATGGTGAACGCCGAAAGCTTGACCAGTACGTGGTTGAGGCCCATCGAGCGGCAGGCGATTTCATCTTCGCGCAGGGCTTCCCAAGCGCGACCCACCGGCATTTTCACCAGACGATGCTTGATGTAAAGCACGGCCAGTACCACCAGGAACAACACCGTGTAGATGAAGTAATACTTCACATCGGGGTTGTAGGCGATGCCGAAGAACTCGTGGAACGGCACCCCGCCATCCTTGGCCCGTTTGCCGAATTCCAGACCGAAGAACGTCGGCAGTGGCGCCGGCATCCCGTTTGGACCGCCGGTCAGCGATAGCCAGTTGTTGAGGATCAGGCGAATGATTTCACCGAAGCCCAGAGTCACGATCGCCAGATAGTCACCGTGCAGACGCAGCACCGGAAAACCGAGGATGCAGCCGGCCAAACCGGCAGTGATTGCCGCCAGTGGCAATACGGTCCAGAAGCCCAGCCCGAGATATTGATAACCGAGCGCCAGACCGTAGGCACCGATGGCGTAGAACGCCACGTAACCGAGATCGAGCAGACCGGCCAGCCCGACCACAATGTTCAGCCCCAGACCCAGCAGCACGTAGATCAGCCCGAGGATGACCACGCCCAGCAGGTACGAGTTGGAGACAAACGGCATGATGACCGCGAGCACGATCAGCAGCGGAATGATCCAGCGCAGGCGTGATTTGTGATCGGCAGGCAGCACATGCACACCGGAGCCGGTGCTCTCGAATCCATCGAGAATCTTCAGGCCCTTGGGCGTCTGCAGAAACAGACTCAAGGCAAAGCGGCCGATCATGACAATGCCGATAAGCCACGCAACGCGGGTTGGTTCGAGGTTGAAGCTGTAGCCTTCGAGCACGACGCCGACAATTGGGCCGAACACGATCAGGGCAATCAGGCCGGCCAGAATCGCCTCAACCAGGCTTTTTTTGATATCGATATTTTTTTGAGTGGTTGAAGACATCGCTTACACCTTCGACACAAGAGGACGGCCCAACAGGCCCTGAGGCCGGAAGACCAGAACAAGTACGAGCAGCGAGAAGCTGAACACGTCTTTGTAGTCGGAGTTGACCAGGCCCGAGAACAGCGACTCGGAGATCCCGAGAATGATCCCGCCGAGCATCGCGCCGGGCAGTGAGCCGATCCCGCCAAGCACGGCGGCGGTGAACGCCTTGATGCCGATGACGAAGCCTGCGTAGAAGTCGAACGTGCCGTAGTTCATGGTGATCAGCACGCCGGCCAGCGCCGCCATTGCTGCACCGATGATGAACACGTAGGAAATCACCCGGTCGGTGTTGATCCCGAGGATCGAAGCCATCTTGCGGTCTTGCTGGGTGGCGCGGCACATGCGGCCGAGCTTGGTGTACTTGATCACGTAGGTCAGCAGGCCCATGCCGACAAATGCGGCGACCAGAATGAAGATCTTGGTGTAGGTCAGTTGGACGAAACCGCTGCCGACGTCGATGCGCCAGGCACCGGTGAGCAGCGTCGGAACACCCTGTTGACGGGCGCCCTGGCTGATCTGGGCATAGTTTTGCAGGATCAGCGAGATACCGATGGCGCTGATCAGCGGTGCCAGTCGGGTGGAGTTGCGCAGAGGTTTGTAAGCGACGCGCTCGATTACCCAGCCATAGACGCCGGTGACGACGATAGTGAAAACCAGCGTGCCAAGCATCAACAGCGGGAAGGATTCGATACCGAAGTAAGCCAGCAGAGCCAGACTGATTGCCGCGAGGTACGCGGAAATCATGTAAACCTCGCCGTGGGCGAAGTTGATCATGCCGATGATGCCGTAGACCATTGTGTAGCCGATGGCGATCAGGCCATAGACCGACCCGAGGGTCAGGCCGTTGACCAGTTGCTGCAGGAAAATACCATCCATAACGCAATCTCACGCAATGAGAACCTGCCCACCGGAGCGGGCGGCTCTTCTAGGAAAAATACAGATTTACGTCGGAGCAATGCAGATACGATCAGCCCATCCGACCGACACCGTCCCTGTGGGAGCGAGCCTGCTCGCGAAAGCGGTCGATCATTCAACACATGTGTTGGCAGTCATTCCGTCTTCGCGAGCAGGCTCGCTCCCACATTGGATGAGTGGGGATCAACCGATCACGTCAGCCCTTACTTCTGTTTTTCCAGCTGATGGTATTTGCCGTCCTTGTCCCACTGGTAAACCACGTAGTCAGAGACTTTCAGGTCGCCCTTCTTGTCCCAGGCTTTCTCGCCCATGACGGTTTTCACCGGGTTGGCCTTGAGCCACTCGGCGGCTTTTTCGCCACTGTTGGACTTGGCGCCGTTGAAGGCGGCCGCCAGGGTCTGAACCGACGCGTAGGCGTACAGGGTGTAGCCTTCAGGTTCGGTGCCGGCCTTGCGGAACGCGTCCACTACCGTCTTGCTGTCTGGCAGCAGGCGTGGGTCAGCGCCGAAGGTCATCAGCACGCCGTCGACGTATTGCGGGCCACCGGCGGTGGTCACCAGTTCGTCGGTGACGATGCCGTCGTCAGACATGAACTTGACGTCTTTCAGGCCTTCGGTACGCAGTTGCTTGACCAGCGGGCCGGCTTCCGGGTGCAGGCCGCCGAAGTAGACCACGTCGGCACCGGCTGCACGAATCTTGGTGACCACGGCGCTGAAGTCTTTCTCGCCGCGGGTCAGGCCTTCATACAGCACCGGCTTCACGCCACGTTTTTCCAGTTGAGCCTTGGTCGCATCGGCCAGGCCCTGACCGTAGGTGTCCTTGTCGTGCAGCACGGCGACTTTCTTGCCCTTGAGCACGTCGACGATGTAATCGCCCGCGACGATGCCTTGCTGGTCGTCACGCCCGCACATACGGAACATGGCGCTCAGGCCGCGCTCGGTCACCTGCGGGTTGGTGGAACCCGGAGTGATCGCGATAACGCCGGCTTCGTCGTAGATTTCCGAGGCTGGAATGGTGGAAGAGGAGCAGAAGTGCCCGACCACGCCGGCGACTTTCTGGTTGACCAGGTCCTTGGCGACTGTCACTGCCTGTTTCGGTTCGCAGGCGTCATCGCCCTTGACCAGTACGATTTTCTCGCCGTTGACGCCGCCTGCCGCGTTGACTGCGTCCGCCGCTGCCTGTGCACCCTTCATGTACTGCTCGCCAAATGCCGCGTTGGCGCCAGTCATCGGACCCGCTACACCGATTTTCACATCAGCTTGAGCAAACGCAGAAACACCCAGCGCAGTAGCTACTGCGAGGGCCAGAAAGCCTTTCTTGTAAAACGTCTGGGACATGAGGTGGTGCTCCAAGGTTTTTTTTAGTTGGCACTGCGACTTCACTTCACTGAATGCTCTGAGCAAGCGCCGTGCCATCGGTTTTTTATTCTTCAAAAAGTCGCTGCTTTCTTGTTATTTCGACTGTTTCGTTCCCATTTTCATTGGGCGTGCAACCGTCTAAACCGCGGAAGGTGAAACCTTTTTAAATCTGAGGCGCAACCCGCTTGCGCCATCATTGCAACCGCGGCACCAAACGACGTGCAACCAGCCTGTAACAGCTCGCGTCACCGAACTGCACACTGCTGGTGCGGGACTGCTACAACCCGCACCATTAGAGGCTAGTCGCTACGCCGAAAAGCGCCGCTTCCGGCAACATATTTCAACACTCAAATGACGATGCGCAGGCACTGGCCCGCGTGATACAGCGAGAAGCCGGCCTCGTACAGGCAACTGCGCAGGCCGACGCCGGCCAGGGGCTGCATCGGTGCGAAGGGGATCGGCAGGGCTTGAGGATTTCCGTCACACAGGTAGTCGGCGAAGGCTTTGCCGACCACGGTGCCGGTGGTCACGCCACGACCGTTGTAACCGGTGACGGCCACCAGTCCCGGCGCCGGTTCGAACAGGCGCATCAGGTGATCGGGGGTGAAGGCGATGCGCCCGGTCCAGGTGCATTCCCATTCCACCGGTTTCAGGTTGGGGAAGTAGTGTTGCTGCACCCGGTCGGCCCAGGCCTTGAGGAACCACGTCGGCTTCTGATTGCCGTTGCCCAGACTGCCGAGTAACAAGCGGCCGTCCTTGTCGCGACGGATGCTGCTCAACACTTGCCGCGTGTCCCATGAGCCCTGACCGCCGGGGAGGATGTCATGGGCGGCGTCTTCGGTCAGCGGCACCGAAGCGACCTGATAGTAGTAACCGGGGAAGAAGTTGCGCTTGAGTTCGGTCCAGTCGCCCTCGGTGTAGGCGTTGGAGGCGATCACCACTTGCTCGGCGAGTACCGAACCTAGCTCGGTCTGCACCGACCATAGCTGGCCCACGCGTTCGAGACGGGTCACTGGCGAGTGATCGAACATCTGCCCGCCCAGGCCCTTCACCGCGTTGGCCAGGCCGGTGACATAGGCCATCGGGTTGAGCGTACCGGCGCGGCGATCGAGCAGTGCGGCGGCAATCTTCTGCGTGCCGGTGGCTTGCTCGCAGGCCTTGCCGGTGAGCAACTCGACCGGCGCCCCGCGGCGCTTCCATTGTTGCTCGCGACTGCGCAGATCCGCCTCGCCCTTGGCGTTGTGCGCCATGTGCAGGGTGCCTTCGCGGCGCAACTGACAATCAATGTTGTATTTATCCACAAGGCTGAACACCAGCGCCGGCGCCGCCCCGAGCATGCGGTTGAGCTGGCTGCCGACCGCTTCGCCGAAACCGGCTTCGATCTCGTCCGGCGGGATCCACATCCCGGCGTTGACCAGCCCGACGTTGCGTCCGGAGCCGCCGTGCCCGGCACGATGCGCTTCGAGCACGCAGACGCTTTTGCCTTTTTCCAACAGATGCAGCGCCGCCGACAACCCTGTAAACCCGGCGCCGATCACGCACACATCGACTTTGACCTCGCCGCGCAGCGCGGTGTTATCCGGGCGCTGCGGCGTGAGTGTTTCCCACAGACATTCTTCGCGTAACGGCATTGCCAGACTCCAACAGAAACCTAACAAACACTGCGTACCCTGTGGGAGCGAGCCTGCTCGCGAAAGCGGTATATCAGCCAACATCTATACCGACTGACACACCACATTCGCGAGCAGGCTCGCTCCCACTAAGGAGGGATCTCCACCTGTCAGTCGAAGGTAATGCCCTGCGCCAGCGGCAACTCCAGCGAGTAGTTCACGGTGTTGGTCTGCCGGCGCATGTACGCGCGCCAGGCGTCGGAGCCCGACTCACGACCGCCACCGGTTTCTTTCTCGCCACCAAACGCGCCGCCGATTTCCGCGCCGCTCGGGCCGATGTTGACGTTGGCGATGCCACAGTCGCTGCCGACCGCCGACATGAATTGCTCGGCCTCGCGCACGTCGGTGGTGAAGATGCACGACGACAGGCCTTGCGGCACCGCATTGTTCAAGCGCAGTGCTTCCTGGAAGTCGCTGTAGCCGACCACGTAGAGGATCGGCGCAAAGGTTTCGCTGCAGACCACGTCGCTCTGCTCTGGCATTTCGACAATGGCCGGCGACACGTAGTAGGCGTTGGGGAACTGCTCTTCGAGCTGACGCTTGCCGCCGAACACCCGGCCGCCCTCGCTCAGCGCCTGCTCCAGCGCGTCCTGCATGTTTTCGAAGCTGTGTTTGTCGATCAGCGGGCCGACCAGATTGCCTTCCAGCGGATGACCGATGCGCACTTTGGCGTACGCGGCTTTGAGGCGAGTGACGATTTCTTCCTTCACCGATTCATGAGCAATCAGCCGCCGCAGGGTGGTGCAACGCTGCCCGGCGGTGCCGACCGCACTGAACAGAATGGCGCGCACGGCCATGTCCAGATCGGCGCTTGGGCCGAGGATCATCGCATTGTTGCCGCCCAGTTCGAGAATGCTGCGGGCGAAACGTGCGGCGACTTTCGGCGCCACTTCGCGGCCCATACGGGTGCTGCCAGTGGCGCTGATCAGCGCGACACGCGGGTCATCCACCAGCGCTTCGCCGGCGTCACGGCCACCGATGATCACCTGGCACAGATTCGCCGGCGCATCAGTGAAATTTTTCACCACGCGATCAAACAGCGCCTGACAGGCCAGTGCGGTCAGCGGGGTTTTCTCCGACGGCTTCCACACCACCGGGTTACCGCAGACCAGTGCCAACGTGGTGTTCCACGCCCACACCGCGACGGGGAAGTTGAACGCGCTGATCACGCCGACCACGCCCAGCGGATGCCAGGTTTCACGCATGTGGTGGCCCGGACGCTCGGAGGCGATGGTCAAACCGTACAGTTGACGCGACAGGCCGACGGCGAAGTCGCAGATGTCGATCATCTCCTGCACTTCACCGAGGCCTTCCTGAGTGATCTTGCCCGCCTCCCACGACACCAGTTCGCCGAGGTCAGCCTTGTACTCACGCAGCACTTCGCCGAACTGACGCACCAGTTCGCCGCGACGCGGGGCCGGCACCTTGCGCCACAGCTCGAAAGCATGATCTGCGCGACTGATGTGCTGCTCAACTTCGGCCGGGCCTTCCCAGTTCACGGCGGCGATGCGGCTGCCGTCGATGGGCGAATGCACCGGCACTTTGCCGTTCTGATACAGGGCCGGGTTCACACCAAGACGATCAAGCAATGCGGCAACCATGGGTCACTCCTCAAGCGAAAAACAGAATGTGTGCGGCCGAATGCAAACGACCGGGCAGGCCTTTAGTTGTAGCTTCCCGAGGGCAAGGCAACAAACGACCTTTACGCGAGATATCATTCCGTTTATTCATGCTGCGCACAGAAAGACAAGAAAAAGGGATCACCCATGCTGAACAAACGCCACTTGCCGTCGATCACCGCATTGCAGTGCTTCGAGGCCGTGACCCGGCACCTGAGCTTCACCCGGGCCGCCGAAGAGCTGAACCTGACCCAGAGCGCTGTCAGCAAGCAAGTGGCGCAGCTTGAGGAATTGTTGCAGCACTTGTTGTTCCGTCGGGTGCGTCGTCGCTTGCAGATGACCCCGGCCGGGGATTTGTACCTGGTGGAAGTCCGAAAAATCCTCACCCAGGTGGAAATGTCCACGCATTACCTGCGTTCCTACGGCGGCGAGACCGAAGTCCTGCGCGTCTCTACACCCTCGACCTTCGGCGCGCGCTGGCTGGTACCGCGTCTGAAGGGCTGGCGTCTGCGCCATCCGTCGATCCATCTCGACTTGTGCAACGAGCAGGAGGCCGACGATTTGCTACAGGGGCGCAGCGATCTGGCGTTCTATTTCGGCCAAGGCTCACGGCCCGGCACCGAATGCCTGAAGCTGTTCGGCGAAGAGCTGGTACCGGTCTGTGCCCCCGGCAGCCTGCCAGACAGGCCCTTCACCGACCCGACGCAACTGACCGATTTGGTGCTGCTGCAAAACGCCTCGCGCCCACAGGCCTGGCACGACTGGTTCGACAGTCAGGGTTACCACACCGAGCACAGCTACCACGGGCCGCGTTTCGAAACCTTTTATATGTGCATCCGCGCCGCCCAGGTCGGCTGCGGTGTGGCGCTGCTGCCACGGTTTCTGGTGGAAGAGGAATTGGCCGACGGCAAACTGGTCATTCCCTGGCAGCATGCAATGCCCAGTTCCGACGCCTATTACCTGGCCTACCCGGAGCATGCGGCGGAAGTGCCGAAGGTGCGGGATTTTGTGAAGTGGATGCTGGAGCAGATCGACAGCCCGAATGCCTGACCCGATTGAAAACTGTGGGAGCGAGCCTGCTCGCGAAGAGGCCGGCACATTCAATGTCAATGTCGACTGAAATGACGCCTTCGCGAGCAGGCTCGCTCCCACAAGGGTTCTGCGGTGATCTAAAAAATTGCTGGCAATCCCCACCGCTGATATGCGCCACTAGCGTCATTGATTGATCCCGCGCAACCGCGCGGTGCACCTGGAGACCCCGTTTATGAGCGAGAGTGTGTTTGCCGATCGCATCGTGCAGAACCTGCTCGACACCGACTTCTACAAACTGACGATGATGCAGGCGGTGCTGCACAACTACCCCAACGTCGAAGTCGAATGGGAGTTTCGTTGCCGTAACAGCGAAGATCTGCGGCCGTATCTGGCCGAGATTCGCTACCAGATCGAGCGTCTGGCCGAGCTGAGCCTGAGTGCCGACCAGTTGAGTTTTCTCGAGCGCATCACCTTCCTGAAACCGGATTTCCTGCGCTTTCTCGGCCTGTTCCGCTTCAACCTGCGCTACCTGCACACCGGCATCGAGAACGGCGAACTGTTCATCCGTCTGCGTGGCCCGTGGCTGCATGTGATCCTCTACGAAGTGCCGCTGCTGGCGATCGTCAGCGAAGTGCGCAACCGCTATCGCTACCGGGAAATCGAACTGGTGCAGGCGCGGGAACAGCTGTATCGCAAGTTCGACTGGCTCAGCGCCAACGCCTCGGCTGACGAACTGGCGCAATTGCAGGTCGCCGACTTCGGCACCCGCCGGCGCTTTTCGTACCGCGTGCAGGAAGAAGTGGTCAATGTGCTGAAGCACGATTTCCCCGGGCGCTTTGTCGGCACCAGCAACGTGCACTTGTCCCGCGAGCTGGACATGAAACCGCTGGGTACCATGGCCCATGAATGGATCATGGCCCACCAGCAACTCGGCCCACGCTTGATCGACAGCCAGATCGCCGCGCTCGACTGCTGGGTGCGCGAATACCGTGGCCTGCTGGGGATTGCTCTCACCGATTGCATCACCACCGACGCGTTTCTCGGCGACTTCGACCTGTTCTTCGCCAAGCTCTTCGATGGTCTGCGCCACGATTCAGGGGATCCGGTGCAGTGGGGCGAAAAATGCATCGCCCACTATCACAAGCTCGGCATCGACCCGATGAGCAAGACCCTGGTGTTCTCCGACAGTCTGACCTTGCCCAAGTCGCTGGAGATCTTCCGCGCGCTGCACGGGCGGATCAACGTCAGCTTCGGCATCGGCACCAACCTGACCTGTGACATTCCGGGTGTCGAACCGATGAGCATCGTGCTTAAAATGACCGCCTGCAACGGCCAGCCGGTGGCGAAGATCTCCGACGAGCCCGGCAAGACCCACTGCAAAGACCCGAATTTCGTCGCCTATTTGCGACATGTGTTCCAGGTTCCTGCCGATTCCAGTCTATCTAGCAAGGAGTGAATTCATGCAAGCCGTACAGCGTGAGATTGCTGAACAGCTCAAGGTGCAACCACCATTCGCCGGGCATCAGGCCCTCGAAGCGGAAGTCGCCCGGCGCATCACCTTTATCCAGGATTGCCTGGTCAATTCCGGCCTCAAGACCCTGGTGTTGGGCATCAGCGGCGGCGTCGACTCGCTGACCGCCGGCCTGCTGGCCCAGCGCGCCATGCGTGAACTGCGCGAGCGCACCGGCGACGACGCCTACAAGTTCATCGCCGTGCGCCTGCCGTACGAAACCCAGTTCGACGAGCACGACGCCCAGGCGTCGGTGGACTTCATCGCTCCGGACGAACGCCACACGGTGAACATCGGTCCGGCGGTCAAATCACTGGCCAAGGAAGTGGCGGCGTTTGAAGGCAAACATGCGGTGTCGGTGGATTTTGTGCTCGGCAACACCAAGGCGCGGATGCGCATGGTCGCCCAGTACACCATCGCCGGCGCCGCGCACGGTCTGGTGATCGGCACCGACCACGCGGCGGAAGCGGTGATGGGCTTCTTCACCAAGTTCGGTGACGGCGCCTGCGACCTGGCCCCGCTCAGCGGCCTGGTGAAAAACCAGGTGCGGGCGATCGCCCGCAGCTTTGGCGCACCGGAATCGCTGGTGGAAAAAGTGCCGACTGCGGATCTGGAAGACCTGTCGCCGGGCAAACCGGACGAAGCCTCCCACGGCGTGACCTACGCCGAGATTGACGCCTTCCTGCACGGCGAGCCGGTGCGTCAGGAAGCGTTCGACATCATCGTCAATACGTACAACAAAACTCATCACAAACGGGTCATGCCGTTTGCGCCTTGATCAGCGACTGAATGAAAAAGCCCGCTGAGGAGTGATCCTCAGCGGGCTTTTAGCAGTGTCAATAAATGATTTAACGGGCTTTGGGTGCAACCACCCTGAATGCCCGAGGGGCCGAGACTCGACCACCCGCTGTTACCGCTCTGATGGTGTGAACCTTTTCAGCCAGATTCGAAATCTTTGCCGTGTAGATTCCATTCAAGTTAGCCGTGAATTTAACCAGATCGTTATCGTAGTCGACGATTGTTCCGTTTTCACCAGGGTTTGCCGTACCGACAACCGTTAACGATGTATCGGTCGTTTGCTCGTGATTGTCGATCAACTGCCCGCTTTCTCCCAGAAGAAACTGGATGCTTACCGGCACGGAGTTCACGACTCGAATGTTCCAGGGACTGGATTCAACACCATCGCTTCCTACCACTGTGAAGCTGTGCGCCCCTACTGACAGTCCGTTCAGCACAGCACTCCAGTGCGCATTTGCATCGATATTCAGTGTGCCTACATGAATTCCGCGATCCAGAAGACTGACTGTTGTATTTGGCTCTCCCTCACCTACAAAGCTCAGATCGACAAACGTAGTGCTTCCACTATTTTCGATGACGTCTCCGTTGGGATCGTTTATCCACAAAATTGCGGCGTGCAGGGACAGTTTCATGTGAACTATGTATGGATCAGACACCTGCCCGTCGGTGGTTTCCACGGTGTAGAAATGCGGCCCGTTTTTCTGATCTGTAATGATCAAACTGTAGTGGCCAACGTGATCAACATTTACCGGGGAATGCGCAGGGACACCGTTGTCGAAAAGCTGCGCCTTTTGATTGGGAGCAGCGGAACCAACAAAAGACAAATATGGATTTGTGCTGACCCCGCCATTTTCGATGAGTTCACCATTGCCATTGGTAACTGTCTCAATGACGGTTCCGCTTGTCACATTACTTCTGTTCGGATCCTGAACCAACGTACGCTGCTGGGGTAATTTCTCTTGATCGGTCATACGAAAACTCCTTTTTCGGAATGGATGCGTACAGTCATCTGAGCGCACCCTCATTCGAGGCTTCTTCGAAATCCGTGTCTACTGTCAGAAATTACAGGTACGAGGGCAATTCCGACGGGCGGTCATGATCACAGAAATGAGGTAAGGTGCAGATTTGATCAGCAGAAAAAACGCCGCTGCAATCACTTGCAGCGGCGTTTTTCGTGTTACGTGTGAGCAGTATTACTTTAGGGTCACGGTGCCTTTCATCATCGAGATGTGGCCCGGGAACGAGCAGAAGAAGCCGTACTTCTCGTCAGCCTTGAGCTTGGACACGTCGATGGTCAGCGAGTCGGCTTCCTTAGCGCCGATGATCTTGGTGTGAGCGATGACACGCTCGTCACCGTCCTTCAGGTAGTTCTTGTCGATGCCGGCAGCCAGGCCGTCGGTAGCGATCGGCTGCATGTCGGCTTCTTTGCTGATCACCAGGTTATGGCCCATGACGTTCTTCGGCAGGCTGCCAGAGTGAGTCAATTCGACGGTGAAGGTCTTGCAGCTCTTGTCGATCACGATCTCCTTGGTGTTGAAGGACATCTGGTCGGTGGAATCAACGGTGGTTTTGCACTCGGCAGCCATCAATTGGCTGCTGGCCAGCGCCAGCAGGGATACCGCAACAACTTTGGAAAACATGGTGAATCTCCAAGGCAGGGTTAACAAAAACACTAATGGTGGAAAGACTGCCTGAAATCTTCGCAAGTTCCTATGACTTGAGTCAAAAATTGTATACAACTTTCAGGCTATGACACTCATCGAAACAATCTACCGGCCAGAATCCAAGGCCGGGCCTATGATCGGCGCATCTACTGAAACGGAGTGCCTGTCATGTTCTTTAACGGTCTGTTGTGCAGTTTGCTCGCCGCCTACGCCTGTGGCGCCAGCGGTACCTTTGAATCGCCAGAACGCGAAGCTTAGTCCTTGGATCAAGGCGTGCCAGCCATTACCCTGTGACGGATTGACCCAGGAGGAAGGCATGTCTCTCAAATCCGTTTGTGTATTTTGCGGTGCCAACGCCGGCACTGATCCGGCTTACACCGAAGCCGCCCGAGCCCTTGGCCGGGCACTCGCCGAGCGCCAACTGACGCTGGTTTACGGTGGTGGTGCCGTGGGCCTGATGGGCCTGGTGGCGGACGCCGCGCTGGCCGCCGGCGGCGAAGTGATCGGGATCATTCCGCAAAGCCTGATGGACAAGGAGATCGGTCACAAAAGCCTGACGCGCCTCGAAGTCGTCGATGGCATGCACGCGCGCAAGGCCCGCATGGCCGAGCTGAGCGATGCGTTCATCGCGTTGCCCGGCGGTCTCGGCACGCTGGAAGAGCTGTTCGAAGTCTGGACCTGGGGCCAGCTCGGCTACCACGGCAAACCGCTGGGGCTGCTTGAGGTGAACGGTTTTTACAGCAAACTCACGGCTTTTCTTGACCATATCGTCGGCGAAGGCTTCGTTCGCGCCCCACACCGTGACATGCTGCAAGTGAGCGAATCAGCACAAACGCTGCTCGACGCCCTGGATAACTGGAAGCCGACCGTCACGCCCAAGTGGGTCGACCAAAAACCCGGCTAACCGCCGGGCACCGATACAGGGCAGAATACGCGCCGCTCAACCTCACCTTCGACCCCAGAGGATCGCCCATGGCCAAACCCAATTACTCCTTCGCCAAACGTCAACGAGACCTGGAAAAGGAAAAGAAGAAAGAGGAAAAGCTTCAGCGCAAGAAACAGCAGGCTGAAGAAGCGGCACTGAACCCTGACGGTGAAGTGGCGACTGACAACGATGATGAAGTTGTTGATGCACCGAAAGACCAGGCGCCTGACGCCTGAGCCCCACCGGGTTTGATGATCGAGTCAGACCCTGCGGATTTGTGACGGGGCTGGCGGCTCAGCCGCTGGCCCCCACACCCTCCCCGTTTTCCGAACACGATACGGCTTCCTGTGGGAGCGGGCTTGCTCGCGAAGGCGTCTTAACCTTCAACATTGATGTAACTGACACACCGCCTTCGCGAGCAAGCCCGCTCCCACATGGGTTGCTGTGTTATTCCAATGGCATCACCGTGACGCGGACCTCCGGGTCGTGACTGCCGCCCCCCAGAATCACCCCCCGCAACGGCGACACATCGGAAAAATCCCGACCCCACGCCAGGGTGATGTGCTCCAGCGCCGGCTGTACGTTGTTGGTCGGATCGAAATCCACCCAGCCCAATACCGGACAGAACACCGATACCCAGGCATGCGACGCGTCGGCGCCTATCAGCCGTGGCTGTCCCGGCGGCGGCTGGGTCAGCAGATAACCACTGATGTAGCGCGCTGCCAGCCCTCGCGAGCGCACGCAAGCGAGCATCAGATGCGCGAAGTCCTGACACACGCCACGCCGGCGCTCTAGCACCTCGACCAGCGGCGTCGCCACTTGCGTGGCCTCGGCATCGAAGGTGAATTCGCTGAAAATCTTCTGCATCAAGGCCTGCACGCCCAGCAACAAGGGCCTTCCCGGTGGAAAACAGCTTTCCGAAAATTCGACGAAACTGCGTTTCAAATGCACGTAGGGTGACTGAAACCGATAGCGACAAGCCTCCAGCATTTCGGCGGACAATGGCTGGCTGCTGTAGGTCAGCGCATCACGCGTCTGCTCCCACGCCGGGGACAGATTGAAATCCGCCAGTGGCCGCGCCAGCACCTCAACCGTGAGCCGGGCGTTGACCTGCAACTCGTCATGCGGGCGCTCGAAGGCCAGTCGGGTCAGCGGATTGCCGAACACATCCAGTTCATCCCGCCGCGTGGTCGGGTCCGGGCTGATCAGCAATTGCTGCTCGGTGCAGCGTTGCCACGTGCACTCACGCGGCCACAGGTGCGCGAGTTGCTGCGCCAGCGACACCGGGCTGTCGTAGTGGTAACAGGTGTCGTGGAAGATCTGGTAGTGCGCGCTCATCAGACGGACACCGTGCGCTGGCTGACATCATCGACATGGGCAAAGTGGCGCAGCGCCAGTCGATCGGACACCTGACCGCTGGCTTCGGCAATCTCTTGCAGCAGATCCGCCAGACCATCGAGCGCGGCACGCACGCTGTTTTCCCCGAACAGCGGGTTCTCCAGACAGCCCAGATCGAACCGCGCCAGACGCTCGACCAATTGCGGCAGCCCGGCCTCGCGAGGTACGCCGAAATCATCGTTCAAGCGTTTCAAAGTGCGGGTCACCAGTTTCAACTGGAACAACACCGCGTGCGGGTTCTGCTCATCCAGCAGCAACAGGTCGAGCACCGGAATCAACTGCGCCACCGCCAGATACCGCGAACGGTAGGTGATGCTGCTGTTGCCCAACTCCAGCAGCCATTCCAGCCCCGCTTGATCGAACGCCCCGGCGCCGCGCAGAAACGCCGCCAGACTGCTGCTGAGAAACTGCAACCGCTCGATGCGCCGGCCGATCATCAGAAAGCGCCAGCCTTCGTCGCGCGTCATGTCGTCGAGCGCGAACCCCGAGAGCGCCGCCAGCGACATCACCAGCCGGTTGAGGAAATCCAGCAACTCGCCGAAGTCCGGCTCTTCGGTGTCCAGTTCCAGCGCCTCGCGCTGCAACTCGACCAACGCCTGCCAGTTTTCCCGTGAAAGCTTGCCGCGCACCTGCGAGGCCGCCCACTGCAAGCGCTGCAGGTTGGAGCGCAGGCTGAACGACCAGTCCTCGCCGAGCAGCGCCGCCAGCAGCCGCTCCGGCAGCTCACCCTCCTCCGGCAGCAACATCAGGCGCTCGCCCAGCTCCACGGCCGCCTGCAAGGCTTGCGGATCATCGCCATCGACATACCGCGCGAGCATGATCCGCAGCAGTCGCGCACTGTCGTCACAACGCTCGCAGTAACGACCGAACCAGAACAGGTTTTCCACTACCCGCGAGGGCAGGTACGGGTCGCGGCGCACCAGATCGTGTACGCCGACGTTGCGCTGGGTTTTCCATTGTTCGCCACTCGGCGCACGCTCGCCCAATACCCAGGTGTCCTTGCTCGCCCCACCGCGCTGCATCGACACCACTTCGGCATCGGCCTCGGCAGCGACCCGGGTCAGCCCACCGGGCAATATGCGGTAACCGTCACCACTGGCCACCGCATACACGCGCATGCCGATCGCTCGCGGTTGCAGTTGGCCGTCTTCGGCCTGCCAGATCGGCGCCTGGGACAGCTGCGCCAGTTCTTGCGCGACGTAGGCGTATGGCCGCGCCTGCATCCGCTCGGCGAGCGCCTGGCGCTGTTGTTCACTCAGATCGCGGCCGAATACCGGGGCGAAGCTTTGCGAGGGGAAGGCCGGTTTGATCAGCAGCTCGGGAAGCTTTTCCAACGCCTGCGCCAGCACCGGCGCCTCACCGCACCACCAGGTGGCGATGGACGGCAGCAGCAGTTCTTCGCCGAACAGGTACTGATTGATCTTCGGTAAAAATCCGAGCAACCCTGGCGACTCCAGCACGCCGCTGCCCAAGGCGTTGGCCACCAGCACCCGGCCCTGACGCACCGCTTCCAGCAAGCCAGGCACCCCGAGTGCCGAGTCGGTGCGCAGCTCCAGCGGATCGCAGAAGTCATCGTCGAGCCGGCGCATGATCGCGTGCACCCGGCGCAGACCACTGAGGGTTTTCAGGTACACCGTGGCATCGCGCACGGTGAGGTCGCCGCCCTCCACCAGCGGATAACCGAGCTGGCGTGCCAGGTAAAGGTGTTCGAAATAGCTTTCGTTGAAGCGCCCGGGCGTCAGCAGTACCACCAGCGGCGCATCGTCAGCACACGGTGCCTGACGCGCGAGGGTTTCCTGCAGGGTGCGGAAGAACCCAGCCAGATGCTGCACTTTCAGATCGCGGTACAACTCGGGAAAGGCGCGCGACACAATGGTGCGATTTTCCAACGCATACCCCGCGCCCGACGGCGCCTGAGTACGATCCGCCGTGACCCACCAGCGCCCGTCAGGCGTGCGCGCCAGATCCACGGCGTACAGATGCAGAAAGGCATCTTCCGGTGGCGCGATGCCCTGACACGGCCAGAGAAAATTGTTGTGGCCGAACACCAGCTCCGCCGGTAACAGCCCTTCGCTGATCAGCCGCTGTGACCCATACAGATCGGCCAGTACCGCATTGAGCAAGCGTGCTCGCTGGGCAATCCCCGCTGACAGTTGCTGCCACTCATCAGCAGCGATCACGTGCGGCAGCAGGTCCAGCTCCCACGGGCGGTCAGCGCCCTTGGGATCGGCATAGACGTTGTAGGTCACGCCGTTTTCCTGAATCTGCCGGGCCAGCAACGCCTGCCGCTGCACCAGTTGCGCCGGGGTGCTGCGCTGCAATTGATCGAACAGCCGCCGCCAGTGCGGGCGCACTTCCCCGCTGTCATTCAGCAGTTCGTGATAAGTGCCCGCGGTCAGCGGGTAGCGGTCTAGCAGGTCAGGCATGGAAAGCTCGGCAGACAGCAAGGAACGGTCAGACTAACGCAGGCACATGACGTGCGGATATACGAAAAATCCGCATGTCGTGCAGGACTTAGAAACGTCGTAAATCGAGCGTCATCGGCAACTCGTCGGAGATTGTCAGGTTCGGTATCGGAAGTTTCCCCGGCGTGTGTCCGATGCGGAAAAACCGCGCCATGCGCCGGCTCTCAGCTTCGTTGGCATTGACCGGTAACGTCTCGTAATTGCGCCCGCCCGGGTGCGCCACGTGGTACTGGCAACCGCCCAGAGAACGCTGCATCCAGGTGTCGAGCAGGTCGAACACCAGCGGCGCGTGCACCGGGATGGTCGGTTGCAGGCAGTTGGCCGGTTGCCAGGCCCGAAAGCGCACGCCGGCGACGAACTCACCGATGCGCCCGGTCGGTTGCAGCGGCAGCGGAATACCGTTACAGGTCAGCAGATAGCGCTGCGGCGGCAAGCCGCTGAGCTTGATCTGCAAACGCTCCAGCGACGAATCGACATAACGCACCGTGCCGCCCGCCGTACCCTCCTCGCCCAGCACATGCCAAGGTTCCAGCGCCTGGCGCAGCTCCATCTCGATGCCGCTGACCGCGTAATCGCCGACCTTGGGAAAACGGAACTCCAGATGCGCGGCAAACCATTCGGCGCGCAACGGATAACCGGCGTTGTTCAGTTCGACGATGACGTCGGCGAAATCCTGCTCGATAAAGTGCGGCAGCATGAAGCGGTCGTGCAGCTCGGTGCCCCAGCGCGCCAGTTTCGGCGGCGCATATGGCTCGCGCCAGAATCGCGCAACCAGCGCACGCAGCAACAACTGCTGAGCCAGGCTCATCCGCGCATGCGGCGGCATTTCGAAGGCGCGCAGCTCCAGCAGGCCCAGACGCCCGGTAGCGCCATCCGGCGAATACAGTTTGTCGATGCAGAACTCGGCGCGGTGAGTGTTGCCGGTGACGTCGATCAGCAAATTGCGCAGCAGTCGATCCACCAGCCACGGCGCGCACGCTTCGCCCGGTTCAGGCATCTGCGCGAAGGCGATTTCCAGTTCGTACAGGGCGTCGTTGCGCGCTTCATCGACCCGTGGCGCCTGCGAGGTCGGGCCGATGAACAAGCCGGAAAACAGGTAGGACAGTGACGGATGGTTGTGCCAGTAGCTGATCAGGCTGCGCAGCAGGTCCGGGCGACGCAGGAACGGTGAGTCCGCCGGGGTCGCGCCACCGAGGACGAAATGGTTGCCGCCGCCGGTGCCGGTATGGCGCCCGTCGATCATGAATTTTTCGGTGGTCAGGCGGGTTTGTCGCGCCTGTTCATAGAGAAACTCGGTGCGTTCGACCAGTTCGTCCCAGGTCGCCGATGGCTGCACGTTGACCTCGATCACGCCCGGATCCGGGGTGATGCGGAAGTTGCTCAGGCGCGGATCGCTCGGCGGCTCGTAACCTTCCAGCAGCACCGGGCAATGCAGCTCTTCGGCGGTGGCTTCGATGGCCGCCACCAGTTCCAGATAGTCCTCGACCCGCTCCAGCGGCGGCATGAACAGATACAGACGCCCTTCGCGGGCCTCGGCGCAGAAGGCGGTGCGGGTCAGCCAGTCGGCGGACTCGTCGATTTTCGGCGCACGTTCGGCGGCTGCGGCGGGTTCGGCATGACTGTTGAGCTGCGCGGTGTCCGGCAGCTCGGGAAAGTCCTGATTCGGATCGTTGGGATGAATGAACGGATACTCGGCGGCCTTCACCCACGGCTGCGAGCCGAGTGGCAAGCGATAACCCAACGGCGAATCCCCCTGCACCAGTCGGCAATGCTCGTCGCGCAGATACCAGCGCCCGCTCTGCCATTGATCACCCTTGGCGGTGCGGGCCAGCGGCAGCACCTGGCCGATCACTTTATCCAGGCCCTGCGCGAAAACCTTGCGCAGACGCGCACGCTCCAGCGGTTCTTCAAGACGCGAGTCTTCAGCGCTGACGTTGCTCGGCAATGCGCCCTCACGCCAGAGGTAATAAAAATTGTCTTCATAGGCTGGAAACACGAAACGTGCCGGCAGTTTCAGGCGTTCGGCAACACTCGCGAGAAAGCGTCCCGCCAGTTCGCCATCGGCGCCGTAGTCCTGCTGCTCATCGGCGATCAGCGCGCTGTTGTGCCAGATCGGCACGCCATCGCGGCGCCAATAGCAGTTGAGCGACCAGCGCGGCAATTGCTCGCCCGGGTACCACTTGCCCTGACCGAAATGCACCAGACCTTTCGGCGCATAGTGCTGGCGCATGCGCTGGAACAGTTCGGCGGAGAGGCGGCGCTTGTCCGGGCCCAGCGCGGCGGTGTTCCACTCGGCGCCGTCCGGGTCATCGATGGAGACGAAGGTCGGCTCGCCGCCCATGGTCAGGCGCACATCGCCTTCCAGCAAGTCGGCATCGATCTGCCGGCCCAGCGCCTGAATCGCCAGCCACTGCTCATCGGTGTAGGGCTTGGTCACCCGTGGCGCTTCCCAGATCCGCTCCACCGACATTTCGTGGCTGAACTGGCATTCGCACGGCTCGACCAGACCACTGATCGGCGCGGCTGAGGATGGATCGGGGCTGCAGGCCAGCGGGATATGCCCTTCGCCGGCGAACAATCCGGACGTAGCATCCAGACCGATCCAGCCGGCCCCCGGCAAGTACACCTCGCACCACGCGTGCAGGTCGGTGAAATCCACCTCGGTACCGGACGGACCGTCGAGGCTCTTCACGTCGGCGGTCAGTTGAATCAGATAACCGGAGACGAACCGCGCGGCCAGCCCGAGGTTGCGCAGCAGTTGCACCAGCAGCCACGCCGAGTCGCGGCAGGAGCCGGAGGCATGTTCGAGGGTGTGTTCCGGGGTTTGCACGCCCGGCTCCATGCGAATCAGGTAGCGAATGTCTTCGCTGAGACGCTGGTTGAGCATCACCAGGAAATCCACGGCGGGCAGCGGCGTGCGGTCGATCCCGTCCAGATAGGCTTTGAATGCAGGCGTCAGCGGCAGAGTTTCGAGGTACGGCGCCAATTCCTTGCGCTCATCGGCCGCGTAAGTGAAGGGGATTTTCTCGGCGTAGGGTTCGAGGAAGAAGTCGAACGGATTGAACACCGCCATCTCGGCCAGCAGATCGACTTCGATGCGCAACTCGTCGGTTTTCTCGGGGAATACCAGACGCGCGAGGTAGTTGCCCTGCGGGTCTTGCTGCCAGTTGATGAAATGCTGCTCGGGCGAGACCTTCAGCGCATACGAAAGAATCCGCGTGCGGCTGTGGGCGGCCGGACGCAGGCGTACGATCTGCGGGCCGAGTTCGACAGCGCGGTCGTAGCGGTAATGCGTGACGTGATGCAATGCGACATGAATCGACACGGCGTGCCTCCTGCGAGCCTAAGCGTATTCGAAAGCGCGCAAGACTTATGCCATGCAAGGGCTTGGGCGCTTTCCCGGAATGCTCAGGGCAGTACAGCACCAAAATCGGGCGATGCGGGGAAATGGTTCGAGGAAGTTGCGCCTAAATGTGGCGGGCAGTGATTGATGAGGTGATTGATCTGGCCCCATCGCTGGCAAGCCAGCTCCCACAAGGTTCCTCGGTGGCCACAGTTTTGTGAGCGACAGATAAACCTGTGGGAGCTGGCTTGCCAGCGATGAGGGCAGTGACTTCAGCAAATTTCCTGAGCCCTGAAATGCAAAACGCCAACCCGAAGGTTGGCGTTCTGTTGAAACAAAAAGCGATTAGCGCGGTACGACTGGCTTGCGAGCCGGTTTCGGCCCCTTGCCCTTGGCTGCTTCCTTGCGCTCCTTGGCCGCCTGCTGGTTGCGGGCGAATGCCGCAGCCTTGGCCTGTTCACGCTTGTCCCAAGGATTGCCACCGTCGCTGGCACGCGGCGGCAGGCCGTTGTGCTGGGTGAGAATCTTGGTGGTCTTCTCTTTCGCGACCTTGTGGCTGCCGGCCGGTGTCGAGTTCTTGCGACGGGCGCTCTGGTAGCTGTCGGTAGCCGGTTGATGCAGCGGAATCAACTGATCCTTGCCCGGACCGATCAGGTCACCACGTCCCATGCGAATCAACGCTTCGCGCAGCATCGGCCAGCCTTTCGGGTCGTGATAACGCAAGAACGCCTTGTGCAGACGACGCTGCTCTTCGCTCTTGACGATGGTCACGCCGTCGCTCTTGTAGGTGACCTTGCGCAGCGGGTTCTTGCCCGAGTGGTACATCGCGGTGGCGGTGGCCATCGGCGACGGATAGAACGCCTGCACCTGGTCGGCACGAAAACCGTTGCCCTTGAGCCACAGCGCCAGGTTCATCATGTCTTCGTCGGTGGTGCCCGGGTGCGCGGCGATGAAGTACGGGATCAGGTACTGCTCTTTGCCTGCTTCCTTGGTGTACTTCTCGAACATGCGCTTGAACTTGTCATAGCTGCCAATGCCCGGCTTCATCATCTGGTTGAGCGGACCTTCCTCGGTGTGTTCCGGGGCGATCTTCAGGTAGCCACCGACGTGGTGGGTCACCAGCTCTTTGACGTACTCCGGCGATTCGACCGCGAGGTCGTAACGCAGGCCGGAGGCGATGAGGATCTTCTTCACACCCGGCAAGGCACGGGCGCTGCGGTACAGCTGGATCAGCGACGAGTGGTCGGTGTTCAGGTTCGGGCAGATGCCCGGGAATACGCAGGACGGCTTGCGGCACGCGGATTCGATTTCCGGGCTCTTGCAGGCGATGCGGTACATGTTCGCGGTCGGGCCGCCGAGGTCGGAGATGACGCCGGTGAAGCCCGGGACCTTGTCGCGGATCTCTTCGATTTCGCGAATGATCGACTCTTCGGAACGGTTCTGGATGATCCGGCCTTCGTGCTCGGTGATCGAGCAGAAGGTGCAGCCGCCGAAGCAGCCACGCATGATGTTCACCGAGAAACGGATCATGTCGTAGGCCGGAATCTTCTCCTTGCCGTACGCCGGGTGCGGAACCCGGGCGTAAGGCATGCCGAACACGTAGTCCATTTCTTCAGTGGTCATCGGAATCGGCGGCGGGTTGAACCAGACATCGATCTCGCCATGTTTCTGCACCAGCGCGCGGGCGTTGCCCGGGTTGGTTTCCAGGTGCAGCACGCGGTTGGCGTGGGCGTACAGAACCGGGTCGTTACGCACCTTTTCCATCGACGGCAGGCGGATCACGGTCTTGTCGCGAGTCATGCGCGGGCTGGCCAGGATCTGTACGACCTTGGCTTCCTCGGGATCATCCACCGGGCCCTTCTCTTGCTCGATGGCGCAGGCCTGGGTGTCCTGGGTGTTGACGTACGGGTTGATGATCTTGTCGACCTTGCCCGGACGGTCGATGCGCGTGGAGTCGACTTCGTACCAGCCCTGCGGCGTGTCACGACGGATGAACGCGGTGCCGCGCACGTCGGTGATATCTTCAATCTTGTGCCCGTAGGACAGACGCTGGGCCACTTCGACGATGGCGCGCTCGGCGTTGCCGTACAGCAGAATGTCGGCGCTGGCGTCGATCAGGATCGAGTTGCGCACGCGATCCTGCCAGTAGTCGTAGTGGGCGATGCGGCGCAGGGAAGCTTCGATGCCGCCGAGGACGATCGGTACGTGTTTGTACGCTTCCTTGCAGCGCTGGCTGTAGACCAGGCTCGCGCGATCCGGACGTTTGCCCGCCATGCCACCCGGGGTGTAGGCGTCGTCGGAACGGATTTTCTTGTCCGCGGTGTAGCGGTTGATCATCGAGTCCATGTTGCCGGCCGCGACGCCGAAGAACAGGTTCGGCTCGCCGAGCTTCATGAAGTCGTCTTTGGACTGCCAGTTCGGCTGGGCGATGATCCCGACGCGGAAGCCCTGGGACTCCAGCAGCCGGCCGATGATCGCCATGCCGAACGACGGGTGATCGACGTAGGCATCACCGGTGACGATGATGATGTCGCAGGAATCCCAGCCGAGCTGATCCATCTCCTCCCTGCTCATCGGCAGGAATGGCGCTGGCCCGAAACATTCGGCCCAGTACTTTGGATAGTCAAATAACGGCTTGGCTGCTTGCATGTCGATAACCGGTGTTGGCTTTCATTGAATTTCGCGGGCGCGGAATATAGCACAAATTTTGACCAATTCCGACGGCTGTGGTCGGAAATTGCGCCACGCCCATTCGCGAGCAAGCCCGCTCCCACATTTGAATGCATTCCAAGTGTGGGAGCGGGCTTGCTCGCGAAGGCGTCAGTTCAAACGATGAAGCATTTACTCGTCGTCGTCGAAGTTGTAACTGCCCGGCGCAAGGTTTTCGAAGCGGGTGTACTTACCGATAAAGGCCAGGCGGATAAAGCCGATCGGGCCGTTCCGCTGCTTGCCGATGATGATTTCGGCGATGCCCTTGTGTTCGGTTTCCGGGTGATACACCTCGTCCCGGTACACGAACATGATGACGTCGGCGTCCTGCTCGATCGCTCCGGATTCCCGCAAGTCGGAGTTCACCGGACGCTTGTTGGGACGTTGTTCCAGGGAACGGTTGAGCTGCGACAGCGCCACCACCGGGCAGTTGAATTCCTTGGCCAGGGCTTTCAGGGATCGCGAGATCTCGGAAATCTCGTTGGTCCGGTTATCACCGCTGGAACCCGGAATCTGCATCAACTGCAGGTAGTCGATCATGATCAGGCCGATGTCGCCGTGCTCGCGCACCAGACGCCGGGTCCGCGCACGCATTTCCGACGGGCTGATGCCGGCGGTGTCATCGATGAACAGCTTGCGGTCGTTGAGCAGGTTGACCGCCGAGGTCAGGCGCGGCCAGTCGTCGTCTTCGAGCTGGCCGGAACGCACCTTGGTCTGGTCGATACGACCGAGGGACGAAAGCATACGCATGATCAGCGATTCGCCTGGCATCTCGAGGGAGTACACCAGCACCGCCTTGTCGCTGCGCAGTACGGCGTTTTCCACCAGGTTCATCGCGAAGGTGGTTTTACCCATCGACGGACGGCCGGCGACGATGATCAGGTCGGACGGCTGCAGACCGCTGGTCTTCTCGTCGAGGTCGGTATAGCCGGTGGACAGGCCGGTAATCGCGTCGGCAGTGTTGAACAGGGTGTCGATGCGATCGATGGCCTTGGTCAACAGTTCGTTGACCCCCACCGGGCCGCCGGTCTTCGGCCGCGCCTCGGCGATCTGGAAGATCTGCCGTTCGGCTTCGTCGAGGATCTCTTCGGCTGTACGGCCTTCAGGGTTGAAGGCGGCGTCAGCAATTTCGGTGCTGATACCGATCAACTGACGCAACGTCGCCCGCTGGCGAACGATCTGCGCATAGGCCTTGATGTTGGCGACGGACGGCGTGTTTTTCGCCAGCTCGCCGAGGTAACCGAGGCCGCCGACCTGGGACGTCTGACCTTCCTTGTCCAGTTGCTCTGCAAGGGTCACGACGTCGATCGGCATGTTCTGATCGGCCAGTTTGGCGATCGCACGGAAGATCAGACGGTGGTCATGTCGGTAGAAATCGCCGTCGGAGACTTGATCGAGCACGCGTTCCCAGGCGTTGTTGTCCAGCATCAGACCACCGAGTACGGCCTGTTCGGCCTCGATGGAATGCGGCGGCACCTTCAGGGCAGCGGTTTGCAGATCGTATTGCTCGGGAGCGGTGATTTCGTTCATGGCCACTTGGAGTCAGGTTTGAAAACGGGAGTACCAGAAAGACAAAGGGCACGACCTGTAAACAGGATCGTGCCCGATGTTACCGGCAAGCACCCGAGGGTGCCAGCCGACAAGTATTGCTTAAGCTGCTACCACGACAACGCGTACGGTGGCTTCAACTTCGGCGTGCAGGTGCACAGCCACGTCGAATTCACCCACGTTGCGGATGGTGCCGTTCGGCAGACGAACTTCGCTCTTCTGCACTTCAACGCCGGAGGCGGTCAGTGCGTCAGCGATGTCGTGAGTACCGATCGAACCGAACAGCTTGCCTTCGTCGCCAGCGGTGGCAGTGATGGTCACTTCCAGCTCGGCCAGTTGGGCAGCACGGCTTTCAGCCGATGCTTTACGGTCTGCGGCAGCTTTTTCCAGCTCGGCACGACGCTCTTCGAATGCAGCCAGGTTGGCAGCGGTCGCAGCGGTAGCTTTGCCGAAAGGCAGCAGGTAGTTACGGCCGTAACCGGCCTTAACGTTTACTTTGTCGCCCAGGTTGCCCAGGTTGGCGATTTTTTCCAGAAGGATCAGTTGCATGTGGAAATCCTCTTAACTTTTAACCTTCACCGTTCGCGTTATCGGTGTCTTTCGACACGTGACGACCGCGAAAATCAATCAGGCTGTCGACAATGGCCAGAACCACGAGCAACGGATAGAGCAGCTGCATGAACAACAGCAGCGTGACGTACAACCCCACCAGCCAGAAACCGGCCAGTCGCTTCTGCCCGACCAGCCCGTGAATCAGGGCGAGTCCGGCGAACACCAGCGGTACGCTGCACAACGGCGTCAACATGGCCATCTGTGCACCGAGATTCGGGCCCAGAAGCATCAACGCCAGCAGCAACATCGCCGGCCCCAGCGGGATCCGGATGACGCGAAACTCGCGACCAAAACCACCCGGGTTGTACAACAACGCTTGCCAATGCCGCCCGACAATCAGGCTCAGCACGCTGACGATCTGCAACAGAGCCGCAATCAGTCCGGTCAGGACTGGTGCAATCAGGGACGCGAAGCGCGCTTGCTCATCGACCGACAATTGCTTGTAGGTTTCACCAAGAAGCGCCGGCATGACCTTTATCAAGGCCTGCGCGAGCATCTCAATCTGGGCCGCAAACGCTGCCCCGAGCACCACTGAAAACACCACTCCAATCACTACGCTGACCAGCAGCGTGCGAACCCAGGACTCACTTGCGCGCAACACCAACGCAAGCCCCGAAGACCCCAGCAGCACCAGAAGTGCCCGTGGATCATCGGCATACAGCCACCAGACCAAAGCCGGCAGCAGCCCCAGAGACAGAACACCCAGGGCGTCCGTCAGTCCGCGCCGCAGGAGCACAAGGCTCCCGGCGGCAGCACCCAACCAATACAACAACGGCAATGTTGCACATCCGGCCACCACGAGAGTGGCCTGCATACGGCCTCGCATGATGAACTCAGCTAAGGCACGCATGCATTCAATCCTTTGCTACTTGTCGACTGCCCGGTCTCAGCGGCCGTGGCTGTCGGTGTAGGCCAGCAGGGCCAGGAAGCGGGCGCGCTTGATAGCGGTGGCCAGCTGACGCTGATAACGAGCTTTGGTACCGGTGATGCGGCTTGGAACGATTTTGCCGGTCTCGGATACGTAGGCTTTCAGAGTGTTGAGATCTTTGTAATCGATCTCTTTCACGTCTTCAGCGGTGAAGCGGCAGAATTTACGACGACGGAAGAAACGTGCCATTTGATAGGCTCCTTAAAAGGTCCGTGGATTACTCGTCAGCGTTATCGCTGTTGTCGCTGTCATCACCCTCAACGCCATCAGCGTCGGAGTGCTCAGGACGGTCGCGACGCTCACGGCGCTCACTGCGGTTTTCTTCAGCCTTGAGCATCTCGGACTGGCCGGTAACGGCTTCGTCGCGACGGATGACCAGGTTACGGATCACAGCATCGTTGTAGCGGAAGTTGTCTTCCAGCTCGGCCAGGGCCTTGCCAGTGCACTCAACGTTCAGCATCACGTAGTGAGCCTTGTGAACATTGTTGATTGCGTAGGCCAGTTGACGACGGCCCCAGTCTTCCAGACGGTGGATTTTGCCGCCGTCTTCTTCGATCAGCTTGGTGTAACGCTCAACCATGCCGCCGACTTGCTCGCTCTGGTCAGGGTGGACCAGAAAGATGATTTCGTAATGACGCATGAATGCTCCTTACGGGTTGTAGCCTGCCGCTCAAAAACGGTCAGACAAGGAGTGAATGACACTTATGGACTTGCTGGCGCGGGGCACATGCGTGCCTGCCGTCACAGCAAGGGGCGCAATTGTAGAGAAGGGACTGCGGAGGTGCAAGGCAATTGGTGATTATTTGAACAACCACCGATCTTCGACCTGACACAAAACACTGTGGGAGCGAGCCTGCTCGCGAATGCGATATATCAGGCAACATTATTGTCAGCTGACACACCCCTTTCGCGAGCAGGCTCGCTCCCACATTTGAACCGATTTCAGCTCAAGACTACTTCTTCGCGGCAGCTTTGGCCTTGGCGCCGCGTTGACGCTGCGCTTCGAACAGGCACACACCGGTGGCCACGGACACGTTGAGACTGCTGACGCTGCCGGCCATCGGCAGGTTCACCAGATAGTCGCAGTGCTCGCGAGTCAGGCGACGCATGCCTTTGCCTTCGGCGCCCATGATCAGGATGGTCGGGCCGGTCAGGTCCTGGTCATAAATGCTGACCTCGGCCTCACCCGCCGTGCCGACCACCCACAGACCGCGCTGCTGGAGCTTTTCCAGAGTGCGTGCCAGGTTGGTCACCGCCACCAGCGGAATCACTTCCGCCGCGCCGCAGGCCACTTTACGCACCACCGGCGTCAGGGTAGCCGACTTGTCCTTGGGCACAATCACCGCCAGCGCGCCGGCAGCATCCGCCGACCGCAGGCAGGCGCCGAGGTTGTGCGGGTCGGTCACGCCGTCGAGCACCAGCAACAGCGGTGCGCCTTCGGTACGGTCGAGCAACTCGTCGAGCATCGCCTCGCCCCAGACCTGGCTCGGACTGACGTCCGCAACCACGCCCTGGTGCACGCCTTCAACCCAGGCGTCCATTTCGCGGCGCTCGGCCTGGCCGACCTGCACACGATTTTCATTGGCCAGTTCGATCAGGGTCTGCACGCGCGGATCGTTGCGGCTTTCAGCCAGCCAGATCTGCTTGACGCGTTTCGGGTGGTGACGCAGCAACGCTTCTACTGCGTGAACGCCGTAGATTTTTTCCAACTGACTCATGACTTCGCCTTCGGTTTACGCGACCCGCCACTTTTGGCTGGAGCCGAACCCGCTTTTGGCGGGCCTTTACGGTGTTTGCTCGGTTTGGCTGGCTTGCCGCCGACGGCCTTCTCAGGCGCCGACCGTCCGGTCTTTCCCCCAGACGCCGCTTTACCACCGCTTTTGGCTTCGGCCAGCAAGGCCTTCTTCAATTCACGGCTTTTGCGCAGCTCGGCGTTTTTCGCCACGGCATCGCTCGGGCGATAGGCCTCGACGGCTTTTTCCTTGGCCGGACGACGGCTGGCGGTTTTCGCCGGAGCCTTGTCTTCCACAGCCTTGCTCGCAGGTACTGCGGTATCGGCGCCACGTTTCTTGCGACCGATCGGCGCGCTGATGGTTTTTTCTGCCATCTCGAAGTCGATCTTGCGCTCGTCGAGGTCGACGCGCATCACGCGCACTTCAACGGTATCGCCGAGACGGAAGCTGCGACCGGTGCGCTCGCCCGCCAAGCGGTGATGCACAGGGTCGAAGTGGTAGTAGTCGCCCGGCAGCGCGGTGACATGCACCAGGCCTTCGACGTAGATATCAGTCAGCTCGACGAACAGGCCAAAACCGGTCACGGCGGTGATAACGCCCGGGAACGATTCGCCCACACGATCTTTCATGAACTCGCACTTGAGCCAGTTCACCACGTCGCGGGTGGCTTCGTCGGCACGGCGCTCGCTCATCGAGCACTGCTCGCCGAGTTGCTCCAGCGCCGCTTCGTCGTACGGATAGATGCGCGCCTTCGGAATGGTCATCGCCCCGGCACGACGAACGTGCGGAGTGTCCTGTTTCGAATGGATCACGCTGCGGATGGCGCGGTGCGTGAGCAGGTCCGGGTAACGACGGATCGGCGAGGTGAAGTGGGTATAGGCTTCGTAATTCAGGCCGAAGTGGCCTTCGTTCTGGGCGCTGTACACCGCCTGGCTCAGGGAGCGCAGCATCACGGTCTGGATCAGATGGAAATCCGGACGATCCTTGATGCTCGCCAACAGGGCCTGATAGTCCTTTGGCGACGGGCCGTCCTTGCCTTTGTGCAGGGACAGGCCGAGCTCGCCGAGGAAGGCGCGCAGTTTTTCCAGACGCTCCGGTGGCGGGCCGTCGTGGACACGATACAGCGCTGGGATTTCGTGCTTCTTGAGGAATTCGGCGGTGGCCACGTTGGCCGCCAGCATGCATTCCTCGATCAGCTTGTGCGCATCGTTACGGGTGGTCGGACGGATTTCGGCAATCTTGCGCTCGGAACCGAAGATGATCCGGGTTTCCTGGGTTTCGAAATCGATCGCGCCACGCACGTGACGGGCAGCCAGCAACACTTTGTACAGCGCATAGAGCTGCTTGAGGTGCGGCACCACGTCTGTGTATTCGCCGCGAAGCTTGCGCGCTTCGGTGGCTTTCGGGGTTTCCAGCATCGCGCTGACCTTGTTGTAGGTCAGACGGGCGTGGGAATGGATCACCGCTTCATAGAAGCAGTAGTCGGTCATTTCGCCGGACTTGGAGATGGTCATCTCGCAAACCATGGCCAGACGATCGACGTGCGGGTTCAGCGAGCACAGGCCGTTGGACAGCTGTTCAGGCAACATCGGCACCACGCGCTCGGGGAAATACACCGAGTTGCCGCGCACCTGGGCCTCGTTGTCCAGTGCCGAACCGATCTTCACGTAGCTGGAGACGTCGGCAATCGCCACGTACAACTTCCAGCCGCCGGAGAACAGGCGCAACTTGCCCGGCTTGGCTTCGCAGTAGACCGCGTCGTCGAAGTCGCGGGCATCTTCGCCGTCGATGGTGACGAACGGCAGATGGCGCAGGTCGACACGCTTCTCTTTGTCTTTCTCTTCGACTTCCGGCTTGAGCTTGGCGGCTTCTTTGAGTACCGCTTCAGGCCAGACGTGCGGAATGTCGTAGGTACGCAGCGCGACATCGATTTCCATGCCCGGCGCCATGTAGTTGCCGACCACTTCGACCACATCGCCTTGCGGCTGGAAGCGCGGCGTCGGCCAGTGGGTGATCTTCACCTCGACGAACTGACCGATCTGCGCGTTGGCATTACGGCCTGGCGTAACCAGCACTTCCTGCTGGATCTTCGGGTTGTCGGCAACGACGAAACCGATACCGCCCTCTTCGAAGTAGCGACCGACGATCGTTTCGTGGGCACGGGACACCACTTCGACGATCACGCCTTCACGGCGACCACGACGGTCGAGACCCGAAACGCGGGCCAGCGCACGATCGCCATCGAATACCAGACGCATCTGCGCCGGGCTCATGAACAGGTCATCGCTGCCGTCGTCCGGCACCAGGAAGCCGAAACCGTCACGGTGACCGCTAATGCGGCCGAGGATCAGGTCGAGCTTGTCCACCGGCGCATAGGTGCCACGGCGGGTGTAGATCAATTGAGCGTCGCGCTCCATGGCGCGCAGGCGGCGGCGCAGGGCTTCGATCTGGTCTTCTGTGGTCAGACCAAACTCTTCGACCAGTTGCTCGCGGGCAGCAGGCGAACCCCGATCGGCGAGATGCGCCAGGATCAGTTCGCGGCTGGGAATAGGGTTTTCATATTTTTCCGCTTCACGAGCGGCCTCGGGATCGAGGGACTGCCAATCGGCCATTAGAGAGTTTTCACCTTGTCTATATGCGGGTTAGTTTGGCATAGGCGCCATCAAACGGGAAATTTCCGACTATATAAGGCCCTTCTGGAGCCTTGTATCGACGCCTGAAAGCCCTTTTGAACACCGCTGGTAAAAAAATTCATTTTTTTTGCTGACAGGGGTTTACAGTTAAAAAGGCGCTCCGTATAGTGCGCGCCATCGACGACGTACACACGTTGACGAGATGCCCAGGTGGTGAAATTGGTAGACACGCCAGCTTCAGGTGCTGGTGACCTTACGGTCGTGGAAGTTCGAGTCTTCTCCTGGGCACCAATTTCGAGTTTGAGACTAGATCAGTTTCAAGGCTCACACAAAACCCGCGAAAGCGGGTTTTTTGCATTCTAAGGAACGGGTTTGTTAAAACTGATTAATTAAAATTAAATCAGGGGTTTACAGATCAAAAAGCGCTCCGTATAGTGCGCCACATCAACAGCGGCAACGCTCGCGATGAATGCCCAGATGGTGAAATTGGTAGACACGCCAGCTTCAGGTGCTGGTGACCTTACGGTCGTGGAAGTTCGAGTCTTCTTCTGGGCACCAATTCAAACTCAAGGTTACGACGTTGAGTTTCCCAAAAAACCCGCGAAAGCGGGTTTTTGTGTTTCTGGCGTTTGAAAACCTGCAAGACCTTGTGGCGACCAGCCTCTAGCAAACACTCAACCGACCCGCAAGGCGCACTTGAGAAACAATATCGTTTATCATTGTTGCAAGTTTTTGCAATGCGACAGTGAGGAACCCTGCGAATGATGTTTCGAAATACCCTGCGCCGCGGCTTGACCTTCACCCTGCTCGGCCTGGCACTCGCCACTCCCCTCACCCAGGCAGCCGATGCGGTTTCCCTGACGCTCTACAACGGTCAACACAAGGAAGTCGGCGATGCGATCGCCAAGGCTTTCGAGGCCAAGACCGGCATTCACGTCAACGTACGCAAGGGCAGCAGCAACCAGCTCGCCAGCCAGGTCATCGAAGAAGGCGACCGTTCCCCCGCCGACGTGATCTACACCGAAGAATCTCCTCCGCTGAACAACCTCGGCGAGCAAGGCCTGCTGGCCAAGACTGACGACGCCACGCTGGCGGTGCTGCCCAAGCAATACGTCGCCGGCAACGGCACCTGGATCGGTGTCACCGCGCGGGTTCGCGTGGTTGCCTACAACCCGAAACTGGTCGATGAGAAAGACCTGCCGAAGTCGGTGATGGAATTCTCCGATCCGAAGTGGCAAGGCAAAGTCGGCTTCGTCCCGACCAGCGGCGCATTTCAGGAACAGGCCGTGGCGATCATCAAGATGCACGGTCGCGACGCCGCCGAAGAATGGCTGACCGGCCTGCGCGCTTTCGGCAAGACCTACAGCAACAACATGGTCGCGCTCAAAGCCGTGGAAAACGGCGAAGTCGCCACCGTGCTGGTGAACAACTACTACTGGTTCGCCCTGCAACGCGAAAAAGGCAAACTCGACTCGAAACTGCATTACTTCACCGGCGGCGACGTCGGCGGACTGATCACTGTATCTAGCGCTGCCGTGCTGAAATCCAGCAAACATCCAAAAGAAGCCCAGCAATTCCTTGCCTACATGGCCAGTGAGGAAGGCCAGCGCGTGATCACTCAGACCACCGCCGAATACCCGCTGCACAAAGGTATGGAATCGGATCGCGGGCTCAAGCCGTTCAGCGAACTGCAAGCGCCAAACGTGACCCCGGCCGATCTGGGCAACGCCGAAGAAGCCTTGGACCTGGAACGTGAAGTTGGCCTGAACTGATGGCCACATCGTTATCCGCCCCCGCCGCGCGCGGGGGTTTCGTACCACGACGCAAGCGGCCGTCAATCTGGCTGGTGCTGCCGGTCTTATTGCTGGTGGTCATGAGCCTGTTGCCTCTGGCCTATGTCGGCCTGAAAGCCTGGCAGGCCGGTTGGGCCGAAGCGCTGCACTTGTTGTGGCGCCCGTACGTTTTCGGTCTGCTGCGCAACACCCTGGCGTTGATGGTCGGCGTAACGCTGACTTGCGGCGTGATCGGCCTGTCACTGGCGTGGCTGCTGGAGCGCAGCAATCTGCCCGGACGACGCCTGTGGGGGGTGATTCTGTGCCTGCCGTTTGCGGTGCCGGCGTTTGTCAGCAGCTTCACCTGGGTGTCGTTGAGCGCGCAGTTCGAAGGCCTCGGCGGGGCGATTCTGGTGATGAGCCTGTCGAAGTATCCGCTGATCTTTCTGCCGGTCGCGGCGACCCTGCGCAACCTCGATCCGTCCCTTGAAGAATCCGCCCGCACCTTGGGACAGAATCGCTGGGGTGTGTTCTTCCGCGTCACCCTGCCGCTGCTCTGGCCGTCGCTGCTGGCCGGTTCGCTGCTGATTGCCCTGCACATGCTGGTCGAGTTCGGCGCGCTGTCGATCATCGGCCTGCAAACTTTCACCACCGCGATCTACCAGCAATTCGAACTGGAATTCAGCAACGCCAATGCAGCGATGCTTTCGGCGGTGCTGCTCGCGCTATGTCTGATGCTGTTGTGGCTGGAGCTGCGTGTACGCGGCAAGGGTCGCCATGTGCGCACCGGCCAGGGCGCAGCGCGTCAGGCCGAGCAAGTGCGGCTGGGGCCGTGGGCGGTTGCCGGTCAGTTGTATTGCCTGTTGCTGGCGATTGTCGGCAGCGGGATTCCGCTGGGCATGCTCGCGTACTGGCTGGCGGTGGGCTCATCGGCAGCCTTCCCGGTCGCGGCGATCACCGAAGCCCTGCTGTCTTCGCTGGCCTTGTCGCTCGGTGGCGCAGCGCTATGCCTGCTGTTGGCGGTGCCGGTCGGACTGCTGGTGGTGCGTTACAAGGGCCAACTGGCGATCTGGGCCGAACGCTTGCCGTATCTGCTCCACGCCTTACCGGGCCTGGTAATCGCGCTGACGCTGGTGTATTTCGCCCTGCACTACGTGCCGGCGCTGTACCAGACCTCGGCATTGCTGCTGATCGCTTATGCGCTGCTGTTCCTGCCATTGGCACAGGCGCCGATTCGCACGGCACTGAACAAGGCTGCGCCGCAGCTGGAAGAAGCGGCACGCACGTTGGGGGCATCGTCATTCACCGCGTTTTGCCGGGTGACCCTGCCGATCATCTTCCCGGCACTGGGTGCGGCGTTTGCGCTGGTGTTTCTGGATGCGATGAAGGAATTGACGGCGACGCTGCTGCTCAGTCCGACCGGGCTGAACACGCTGGCGACCGAGGTCTGGGCACATACGGCAAATGTCGAGTTCGCGGCGGCAGCGCCTTATGCGGCGTTGTTGATTGTGGTGTCGGGGTTGCCGGTGTATCTGCTGACGACGCGGATGTATCTGAGCCGCTGAAATCGCCTTCGCGAGCAAGCCCGCTCCCACAGCTTGACCGAGCCCCACCAGAGGAATGCGATCGAATGTGGGAGCGAGCCTGCTCGCGAAGGGGGAAACATCAGGCCCTGAACTGCCCCAGACTGGCCTTCAGCTGCGCCGCCAGCCCATCCAGTACCTTGCCACTGGCCGTGGTTTCCACCACCGCCTGCGCCGCTTTTTCGGCCTGGGCATGAATCGTTTCGACCCGTCCGCGCACTGCCTGCGCGCCCTGCGCCTGATGCGCCGCTGCCTGCGTCGCCAGACCGATTGCCGCGTGCACCTGCTCGACCGAGGCCTGCACTGACTGCTGCAACCGTGCGCTGTCGCGCAACACCAGCAAACCTTCGCTGGCCTGACGCCCCGCCTGACCAATCGCTTCTACCGCCTCACGCGCGCCCTGCTGCAACGCGACGATGTGCGCCTGAATGTCGCCGGTCGAGCTTTGCGTCTTGCTCGCCAAGGCGCGCACCTCGTCCGCGACCACGGCAAAACCGCGGCCGGTCTCACCGGCCCGCGCCGCTTCGATCGCCGCATTCAAGGCCAGCAAGTTGGTCTGCTCGGCTATGCCGTGAATCACCGTCAGCACCACTTCAATCTGTTCACTTTGTTGCGCCAGCCGCTCGATGACTTTCGCCCCGGTGTCGACCTGTCCTGCCAGCGCCTCGATCAGGCTGCCGACTTTCGCCGAGGTACGAGTGTTTTCATCGGTGGCCTGACGAATATCCACCACCTGCTTCAACGCCGCCTGCATGGCATGGCTTTCCGATTGCGCCTCGTCAGCCATTTGCGACAGCGCGCGCAGGCTTTCCGCCACTTCGTCACGCTGCATCCCGGCCGCTGCGTCGGCACCGGCATTGCGCAGGGTCATGGCGCCGATTTCCACACCGGTACGCTGGGCCACGTCGCCCGCCTCGCGCACGATCGGCTGCAACTTATCCACAAAGCGATTGACTGCCGAGGCCATGTCGCCGATCTCGTCCTTGCTGTTGATCTGCACGCGCTTGGTCAGGTCGCCCTCGCCTGCCGCCAGATCGTCCATCGCCGCGTTGAGCATCTTCAAGCGATTGACCACCCGGTGCCCCAGCACCACCGCCAGCAACAGCAGCACGCCGCAACCGACGAGTGCCAGGCCCATGCCGATGCGCCAGCGCAAGGTCGCGGCGGCTTCCTGCACGGTGCTGCTGGTATTGGCTTTCATCTCGGTCGCGGTGGATTGCGCCGACTGCAGACGCGCCTGCATTGCCGTCGCGCTATCGGCAGCGGCACCCTTGAGACTGTCGCCGACCAGTTGATCGCTGCTGGCGATCAGCGCCGAGAAGCGCTGGTCGAGCGCCGCCAGATCGGTGTCCACCGAAGCCGTCGATACGCCCATCAGCACCTTGCCGATTTCCACGCCGTTGGGATTGATCGAGGCCTCGAGGTAGTAGACCGACGGATCGTTTTTCGCCGCGTCCAGCACTTTATCCAGCGCGCGTTCGCCCTGGCCCTTTTCCAGCAAGGCCTTGTTGATCGGGTTTTCGCGGTTGAGATAACGCGTCAGGTGCTGTCCGGTGGCATCGTCGTAAACCACGAACAACACGTTGGGATTGCGCTGGGCGCGACGAGCAAATTCGGACAGGGTCGGCACGTCGCTGTCCCACATGGCGCGCGGCGCCACCGAGGCGAGCAACTGAGCCATGTCATTGGCCGAGTCCTTGAGATCTTTTTCCAGTGTCGTACGCAGTTGCGCCTGCTCTTCCTTCAGACGGGAAGACAGGCCGGCGGTCAGGCGCTGCCGGGTACTTGAGGAAAGGTTATCGAGGCTTGAGGTGACTTCACGCCCGGCCTGCTCCAGCTCGCCGGAGAGCTTTTGGCTGTCAGCGCCCAGACGAGCGCCGAGATCGGCTTCCAGCGCCGTGACCGTGCTTCGTGTCAGGGCGACTGCCACCAGCACTTGCACCAAAAGGGCGATACCAAGGGTAACGAACACGGGCCGCAACAAACGGCTTTGTAACAGTGAGAGAACGGCCGACACTGTGAATCCCTCTACTTCTGACGCCATTAATTTGATGGCACTCTTGTAGGAAGATTTACAGCAAAGGTCATGCCGTCCAACAGGCATAAACGACAAAGGCCCCGATTAAGGGGCCTTTGTTTTTTACATCAACGACTTATCAAGCGAACGGATGACGCAGAACGATGGTTTCGTTGCGATCCGGGCCCGTCGAAATAATGTCGATCGGCGCGCCGATCAACTCTTCAACGCGTTTGATGTAGGCACGAGCGTTAGCTGGCAGCTCTTCCAGGGTTTTGGCACCCACGGTCGATTCGGTCCAGCCCGGCACTTCTTCGTACACAGGCTGCAGGCCCACGTAGCTGTCAGCGTCGGTCGGCGCCACGGCATTGCCTTGCGCGTCCTTGTAGCCGGTGCAGATGTTGATGGTTTCCAGACCATCGAGTACGTCCAGCTTGGTCAGGCAGATGCCCGAGATGCTGTTCACATCGATAGCGCGACGCAGGATGACGGCGTCGAACCAGCCGCAACGACGGGCACGGCCGGTGGTAGCGCCGAACTCGTGACCTTGCTTGGCCAGATGCGCACCCACGTCGTCGAACAGCTCAGTCGGGAATGGACCCGAACCGACGCGAGTGGTGTAAGCCTTGGTGATGCCCAGGATGTAGTCGAGGAACATCGGGCCAACGCCCGAACCGGTCGCCACGCCACCGGCGGTGGTGTTGGAGCTGGTCACGTACGGGTAGGTACCGTGGTCGATGTCGAGCAACGAACCTTGGGCGCCTTCGAACATGATGTCTTTGCCGGCGCGACGCAGGTCGTGCAGCTCGGCAGTCACGTCGAGCATCAGCGGCTTGAGCAGCTCGGCGTATTCCTTGCACTCGGCCAGGGTCTTTTCGAACTCGATGGCCGGCTCTTTGTAGTAACCGACCAGCATGAAGTTGTGGTAATCCACCAGTTCACGCAGCTTGTCTTCGAAGCGCGGCATGTTGAGCAGGTCGCCCACGCGCAGGCCACGACGTGCAACCTTGTCTTCGTAAGCCGGGCCGATACCGCGACCGGTCGTACCGATCTTCAGCTCGCCACGGGCTTTTTCACGGGCCTGGTCCAGCGCCACGTGGAAGGACAGGATCAGAGGGCAGGACGGGCTGATACGCAGGCGCTCGCGCACCGGTACGCCTTTCTCTTCCAGCTTGGTGATCTCACGCAGCAGGGCGTCAGGTGCAACCACCACGCCGTTGCCGATCAGGCACTGCACGCCTTCGCGCAGCACGCCCGACGGGATCAGGTGCAAGACGGTTTTCTCGCCGTCGATCACCAGGGTGTGGCCAGCGTTGTGGCCACCTTGGTAGCGCACTACGGCGGCAGCATGTTCGGTCAGCAGATCAACGATCTTGCCTTTGCCCTCATCACCCCATTGGGTGCCCAGGACTACGACATTCTTACCCATAACACTTGTCCTCATTCGCGCAAACTTGGTGCCGGCGATGGCCGGCAGGAAAACTCAAGAAGCCAGTGGCGATACTTGCCAAAGCCCGTTCTGCTGAATCAATTGCCGGTCGCAGTCCGCATCACGGGCGGCGGCCAAAGGTTGTCCAGGCAATGCCTGAACGACACGCTGACCCTCACTGCGCAACTGGCAAACCTGCTGCCAGAGTGCCGCATCCGTACTGTCAGGCATCCAGATACCGCCAGACGGTAGCTCGATCTCAGCACGCCCCAGGGTCACCAGGGTTTTCAAATCGGTAGAGAAGCCGGTCGCCGGACGGGCACGACCGAAGTCGGCGCCGATATCGTCGTAACGACCGCCCTGAGCGATGGACTGGCCCACGCCCGGGACAAACACCGCGAACACCACACCGGTGTGGTAGTGGTAGCCGCGCAGCTCGCCCAGGTCGAAGTACAGCGGCAACTCCGGGAAACGCGTCGCCAGACGATCGGCGATCTCCAGCAAATCTTCCAGCGCCGCCAGCACCGGCGCCGGTGCATTGGCCAGACGCTCACGGGCCGCACTCAGTACCTCACGGCCGCCACACAGGTCGACCAATGCCCGCAGCATGCCGGACAGATCGGCCGGCAGGCCTTCGGTCAAGGTAATGACCTCGTCGATGGCCTTGCGTTGCAACGCATCAAACAACTGCTGCTCGACTTCACCGGACAGACCGGCGGCACGCGCCAGACCACGGTAGATGCCGACATGGCCAAGGTCCATGTGCACATCCGGCACATCGGCCAGTTGCAGCATGGCCAGCATCAGGCTGATCACTTCAACGTCGCTGCTCGGGCTGGCATCGCCGTACAGCTCGGCACCCAGTTGAATCGGACTGCGCGAGGACGACAGTGCACGCGGCTGGGCATGCAGCACGCTGCCGGCGTAGCACAAGCGGCTAGGGCCTTCGCGACGCAGGGTATGCGCATCGATGCGCGCCACTTGCGGCGTGATGTCGGCACGGAACCCCATCTGCCGACCCGACTGCGGGTCGATGACCTTGAAGGTACGCAGATCCAGGTCCTGGCCCGCACCGGTCAGCAGGGATTCCAGGTACTCGATATGGGGAGTCACGACAAACTCGTAACCCCAGCTCTGGAACAGATCCAACACCTGACGACGCGCGACTTCAATGCGCGCCGCTTCCGGTGGCAGTACTTCTTCGATGCCATCTGGCAGCAGCCAGCGGTCTACCGTTGCCATTACGCCATTCCCCTTTGATCCGGGCGGCCAGCCTGCGGGCGAGCCTTGAGTGAAGCAGAAAATGACCGATCCGTTCAAAACGCACGCGCATGAACGACGCGGCGAAAGGCCTGTTACCGGCTTCGCCCATCACTTTCCTCGAAAAACGCTCGGGCCATTCAACCCGATGCCTGCAACAAAAAACAGCAATCAAACGTGCAGACGCAAAAAAGCCGGGAATTTCCCGGCTGCCGCATCATACACACGTTTTCCCAAAGGATCACCCCGCCCGAAGTTTTAGCCGCCGGGCGGAATGATTCAGGTCAACGTCGTATCAAGGCTTGGACTTTTCCAAGTAACGGAAGAAGTCGCTGCTTGGGTCGAGAACCATGACGTCGGATTTGTTCGCGAAGCTTTCACGGTAGGCACGCAGGCTACGGTAGAAACCGTAGAACTCCTGATCCTGGCCGTAGGCCTTGGAGTAGATCGCAGCGGCCTGGGCATCGCCATCACCGCGAATCTCTTCGGACTCACGATAGGCTTCAGCCAGCAGCACGCGGCGTTGACGATCGGCGTCGGCACGGATGCCTTCGGCCAGCTCGTTACCCTTGGCGCGGTGCTCGCGAGCTTCACGCTCACGCTCGGTGCTCATACGTTCGAACACGCTGCGGTTCACTTCTTTCGGCAGATCGATGGCCTTGACCCGGACATCGACGACTTCGATACCCAGCTCTTTTTCCGCCATCTTGTTCAGCGACGCGGTGATGTCAGCCATCAGCGCATCACGCTCACCCGACACCACTTCGTGCAGGGTGCGCTTGCCGAACTGGTCACGCAGACCGGATTCCAGACGTCGGGACAGACGCTCGTCGGCGATCTGCTTGAGGCCGGAAGTCGCGGTGTAGAAGCGCTCGGCATCTTTCACCCGCCACTTGGCGTAGGCATCGACCATTACGGCTTTCTTTTCCAGGGTCAGGAAGCGCTGTGTCGGTGCATCCAGCGTCATCAGACGTGCGTCGAATTTACGCACCTGGTTAACGTAAGGCACTTTCACATGCAGGCCCGGCTGGACATCGGCCTGAACCACACGACCGAATTGCAGCAGCACCGCGCGCTCGGTCTGAGCCACGATATAGAAGCAGTTCCAGCCCACCAGCACCACGACAACGCCAACGATCAGGGCGATCAGCGATTTATTGCTCATCAGCGGGTCTCCCTTGTACGTGTCTGCGGCAGGTCAGTGACATGCGGCGCGACGTCCGTGTTGTTGCTGGCGGCGGCAGAACCGGTTACCGGTGCATTGCTGCCCGAACTGTTCTGGATCATTTTGTCCAACGGCAGGTAAAGCAGGTTGCTCTGGCCGTTTTTGTTGCCGGTCACGAGTACCTTGCTGGTATTGCTGAAGACTTCCTGCATGGTGTCCAGGTACAGACGCTGACGGGTGACTTCAGGGGCCTTGCGATACTCGGCGACCAGTTTGGTAAAGCGATCCGCCTCACCCTTGGCGCGCGAAACCGTTTCGTCGCGGTAACCGTTGGCATCCTCGAGGATACGCTGGGCCTGACCACGGGCTTCCGGCACGACACCGTTGGCGTAGGTTTCCGCCTGGTTGCGCGAACGCTGCTCGTCTTCACGGGCGCGGATCACGTCGTCGAAGGCTTCCTGCACTTCACGCGGTGCCGCTGCGCTCTGTACGTTGACCTGAGTGACGGTGATACCAGTGCGATAGGTATCGAGGAAACGTTGCAGACGCTCCTTGATTTCGCTGGCCATCAATTCACGACCTTCGGTCAGCACCTGGTCCATGGCGGTTGAACCCACCACGTGGCGCAGGGCGCTGTCGGTCGCATGCTGCAGGCTGATTTCCGGCTGATCGACGTTCAGCACGAAGTCCTGCAGGTTGCTGATCTTGTACTGCACGGTCAGCGGCACTTCGACGATGTTCTCGTCTTCGGTCAGCATCTGGCCCTGCTTGGTGTAGGCACGCTCACGCGTGACGTTTTCCATGTACTTCTTGTCGATCGGCGGGAAGTAGATGTTCAGGCCGGGGCCGACAGTCTCGTAGTACTTGCCGAAGCGCAGCACCACGGCTTGCTCCTGCTCGTCGACCACATAGACCGCGCTGTACAGCCAGACAGCCGCCAGCACGACGAGGCCGATGCCGAGCAGACCGCCGAAGCCGCCACCACTCCTGCCCGAACCACCGCCGTCATCACCACCGCGTTTTTTACCACCACCGAACAACCCGTTCAGGCTTTCCTGCAGCTTTCGGAAGGCCTCGTCGAGATCCGGTGGCCCCTTGCGGTCGCCGTTATTGCGGCGCTTGCCACCCCAAGGATCCTGATTATTCGAGTTGCCACCCGGCTCATTCCAAGCCATAGCGCTCTCCATCTGATAAAGCAAAGACGCACCCACGGCGCGCCGACCAATGCTACAGAATGCCTGCCGTTGCGGCACAACCGCTTTGCCAGGCTTTTATTGCAAAGTGTGTTGCTCGATGAATTCCATCGGCTGCAATCCTTCGCGGCTTACCAGTCGATTCAACTCGACACGGGGCAAACGAACGGCCAGCAGGCAGATGCCTTCTTCGTCATGCTCTTCTTTCTGTACCGCACCGAGTTCGAAGAACTGCGCACGCAGTCGAGCGAACCGTTGCGGCAAGCGCAATGTCCCCACAAACAAATCACTGCCCAGCAACTCGGCAATGGCTTGCTCAAGCAATTCCAGACCCGCGCCATCGCGCGCCGACAGCCAGACCCGCTGCGGTTTGCCATCGGCATCGCGCTGGATCTGTGGCTCAACGCCTTCAAGCAAATCGAGTTTGTTGTATACCTCGAGGATCGGCAAGTCCTGGGCTCCGATCTCGCCCAGTACCACCATCACCTGCTCGATCTGCAACATGCGATCCGGTTCGGCCGCATCGATCACGTGCAACAGCAGGTCGGAATTGCTCGACTCTTCGAGCGTAGACCGAAATGCCTCGACCAGCTTGTGCGGCAAGTGCCGAATGAACCCTACCGTGTCCGCCAGAACGATCGGCCCCAGGTCGTCCAGTTCCAGACGGCGCAGGGTCGGGTCGAGGGTGGCGAACAATTGGTCGGCCGCGTACACCTCGGACTTGGTCACGTTATTGAACAGCGTGGATTTGCCGGCGTTGGTATAGCCCACCAGAGACACGGTAGGGATATCCGCGCGGGAACGGCCGCGTCGCGATTGCTCGCGCTGGCTGCGCACTTTTTCCAGACGACCCTTGATCTGACGCAGACGAACCCGCAGCAGACGCCGGTCGGTTTCGAGCTGGGTTTCACCCGGGCCACGCATGCCGATACCGCCACCCTGACGCTCAAGGTGAGTCCAGCCGCGAACCAGGCGGGTGCTCATGTGATCAAGCTGGGCCAGTTCTACCTGGAGCTTGCCTTCATGGGTACGGGCGCGCTGAGCAAAGATATCGAGAATCAGGCCGGTACGGTCGATCACGCGACACTCGAAAACACGTTCGAGGTTACGTTCCTGACTGGGCGTGAGAATGTGATTGAAAATCACCAGATCAGCCTTTTCGGCATGGACCAGGTCGCGTAATTCCTCGACCTTGCCGCTGCCAATCAGGAATTTGGCGGTTGGCCGATGACGCGGTACGTTAAAAAACGCAACGGTCTCGGCGCCCGCCGAATTAGCCAATTCCTGAAACTCCTGCGGATCTTCGCGCGCCTCAGGGTCCTGACCTTCCAAGTGAACGAGGATGACTCGCTCACCACCACCGTGGCGCTCAAAGAACAAAGGAGGCTCCTATCAGGCGTTACCTGGCTCAGCGTCACCCGCATCGGATTCGGTTGCGCTAGGCAGACGAATTGGACGTACTGGCACGACTGTCGAGATAGCGTGTTTGTAAACCATCTGGCTGACGGTGTTTTTCAGCAGGATAACGAACTGGTCGAACGACTCGATCGTGCCTTGCAGTTTGATACCGTTGACCAGGTAGATGGAAACCCCAACTTTCTCTTTACGTAAAGTATTCAAGTAAGGGTCTTGTAGCGAATGCCCTTTTGACATGTGCCGCACTCCTTTAAGGATTCAATAATAAAAATAGGTAATTCAGATGGCTTTGGCCGCCACACCCCCAAGGATAGACGGCAATTGCAAGGACTCAGCTCAATATGGAGATGGTCCCAAGGTATTTCAAGGCGCGTGGCAGATTGTCGCAATCAAGACTGTCCAGCCAGTGCAGTTCTTCCCAGCTGCGCAGCCAAGTGAACTGGCGCTTGGCCAATTGACGCGTGGCAATGATGCCGCGTTCCTGCATTTCAGCTAACGACAGCTTGCCATCCAGGTAGTCCCAGACTTGGCGGTAGCCTACCGCACGTATAGACGGCAACCCGGAATGCAGGTCACTTCTTTTACGCAGGGCTACGACCTCGTCGATGAACCCCTGTTCCAGCATATTTGTGAATCTTTGTTTAATGCGCTCGTGCAGTACCTGACGATTTGCCGGAGCAATGGCCAAGTTCGCGACAGTATAGGGCAATTGTTGCCGTCCCGAAGCGGCTGCTTCAGTACTTTGCGCAGATTGTTGCTGACGCAGGGCAGTCATGCTCTGACCGCTGACCCGATAAACCTCCAGCGCCCGACTCAGGCGCTGCGGATCGTTCGGATGAATGCGTGCCGCCGACACCGGATCGATGATCGCCAGTTGATCGTGCAGGGCTTGCCAGCCAAGGCGTGCAGCCTCTTCTTCGATCTGCGCACGGATCTCGGGATCCGCCGCCGGCATGTCCGCCAGGCCATCAACCAACGCCTTGTAATAGAGCATGGTGCCGCCAACCAGCAGCGGAATTTTCCCGCGTGCGGTGATTTCAGCCATGGCTTGCAGGGCATCGCGGCGGAAATCCGCAGCCGAATAGGCCTCGGCCGGATCAAGAATGTCGATCAACCGGTGCGGAAACTCGGCCAGCAATTCTTTGGAAGGTTTGGCGGTGCCGATGTCCATGCCGCGATAGACCAGCGCCGAGTCGACACTGATCAGCTCGCACGGCAGCACCTTGGTCAGCTCGATGGCCAGGTCGGTCTTGCCCGCAGCGGTCGGGCCCATCAGGAAAATCGCTGGAGGGAGCTGGCTCATCAACGACCGCGCAGGAACAGTTTGTCCAGATCGTCCAGGCCCAGTTGGGTCCAGGTCGGTCGGCCATGGTTGCATTGACCGCTGCGCTCGGTGTTTTCCATGTCGCGCAGCAGGCCGTTCATTTCCGGCAGGGCCAGGCGCCGGTTGGCACGGATCGCGCCGTGGCAGGCCATGGTGCCGAGCAGTTCGTTCAGGTGCGCCTGAATCCGGTCGCTGGTGCCGTATTCCATCAGGTCCGACAACACGTCACCCACCAGACGATTGGCCTCGGCCTGCTTGAGCAACGCCGGAATCTGGCGGATCGCCAATGTTTCCGGGCCCAGACGCTGCAGCTCGAAACCCAGACGCTGGAACCATGCGGCATGTTCTTCAGCGCAATCGGCCTCTCGCTGACTGACCGCCAGCGACTCCGGCACCAACAGCGGCTGACCGCTGAGACCTTCGCTGGCCATGGCGATTTTCAGGCGTTCGTACATGATCCGCTCGTGCGCGGCATGCATGTCCACCAGCACCAGCCCCTGAGCGTTCTCGGAGAGAATGTAGATGCCCTTGAGTTGCGCCAGCGCGTAACCGAGCGGCGGAATGTCTTCCTGGCCGGCTGGCAGCGCGTTGGCATTCGCTTCCGGCAACGGTGCGAAAAACTCGCGGTAAGCGGCTTGAGCCTCGGCGGCTGGCACAGCCGACTGCGGACGCGGCGTGTACTGATACTGATAAGCGCCGCCAGCGCTGGCGCCCGACGAAGTATTGAACACCGGTTGCGCCTGCGGCTGTTCCAGCAGCGCGTTGGCCGCCAGACGCATTTCGCCCTGCGGGCCGAATTCACCGGCCTCGATACCGGTTGGACGCACCACGGCTGTGGTGACAGAGCCGGCCAGTTGATCTTCCGGACGCACATCGCCCAACGCGCGGTGCAATGTGCCGTAAAGGAAGTCATGCACCATGCGTCCGTCACGGAAGCGCACTTCGTGCTTGGTCGGGTGCACGTTGACGTCCACCGCCGCCGGATCGACTTCGAAAAACAGCGCGAAGGTCGGATGACGACCGTTGAACAGCACATCGCGATAAGCCTGACGCACCGCGTGGGCCACCAGTTTGTCGCGTACCGCACGGCCGTTTACGAAGAAATACTGCAAGTCCGCCTGGCTGCGGTTGAAGGTCGGCAACCCGACCCAGCCCCACAAGTGCAGGCCATTGCGCTCGATCTCGATCGGCAGCGCCTGTTCGAGGAAGCCCGAACCACAGATCGCCGCCACACGCCGAGCGCGGGCTGCATCATCGTGGGCCTCGTGCAGGCTGAGGATGGTCTTGCCGTTGTGGCGCAGATGGAAGGCCACGTCGAAACGCGCCAGCGCCAGTCGCTTGATCACTTCTTGCAGGTGATCGAATTCGGTTTTTTCGGTCTTGAGAAACTTGCGCCGCGCCGGGGTATTGAAGAACAGATCGCGCACTTCCACCGACGTACCGACCGGATGCGCCGCCGGCTGCACCCGAGGCGCCATGTCGCGACCTTCGGTTTCGACCTGCCAGGCCTGATCGGCGTCGCGGGTGCGCGAGGTCAGGGTCAGGCGCGCCACGGAGCTGATCGACGCCAGTGCTTCACCACGGAAGCCCAGGCTCATCACCTGCTCCAGATCTTCGAGATTGCGAATCTTGCTGGTGGCGTGACGCGCCAGCGCCAGCGGCAGGTCGTCGGCGGAAATGCCGCTGCCATCGTCACGCACCCGCAGCAGCTTGACGCCTCCTTGCTCGACATCGACATCGATGCGCTTGGCACCGGAGTCGAGACTGTTTTCCAGCAACTCCTTGATCACCGAAGCCGGGCGCTCGACCACCTCGCCGGCGGCGATCTGGTTCGCCAGCCGCGGGCTGAGCAGTTCGATGCGTGCGGCGTTCAACACCTGATTCATTCTTTGGACGCCAGTTCGGTGCCGGGAATGGTCAGGTGCTGGCCGATCTTCAGCTCATCGCTGCTGAGGTTGTTGGCACTGCGCAGCGTCGCGGGGGACACCTGATAACGCACGGCGATCATCGCCAGCGTCTCGCCCGGGCTCACGCGGTGATCGCGCGGGCCTTGGGCGATCTTGCCGGAGTCACGCAGCCAGGCGATGTAGGTGCCCGGTGGCGGATTCTGCTGGAAGAACTGGCGCACGCCGCTGCTGATCGAACGCGCCAGCGCCTGCTGGTGGCTTGAAGCCGAGAGCTTGTTCGCTTCGTTGGCGTTGGAGATGAATCCGGTTTCGACGAGGATCGACGGGATGTCCGGCGACTTCAACACCATGAACCCGGCCTGCTCCACGCGCTGCTTGTGCAACGGAGTCACGCGACCGATGTTGGTCAGGACTTTCTGGCCGACGTTGAGGCTGGAAGTCAGCGAAGCGGTCATCGACAGGTCAAGCAGTACGCCGGCGAGCATGCGGTCCTTGTCGTCGAGGCTGACATTGCCGGCACCACCGATCAGGTCGGAACGGTTTTCGCTGTCGGCCAGCCAACGGGCGGTCTCGGATGTCGCGCCGCGATCGGACAGGGCAAACACCGAGGCACCGAAGGCTGCCGCAGACGGCGCAGCGTCGGCATGGATCGAAACAAACAGGTCGGCGCCCTTCTTGCGGGCAATTTCGGTACGGCCGCGCAACGGGATGAAGTAGTCGCCGGTACGGGTCAGTTCGGCGCGGAAACCTTTCATGCCGTTGACCTGACGCTGCAGCTCGCGGGCGATCTGCAGCACCACGTCTTTCTCACGCTGGCCGCGCGAGCCGGACGCACCCGGGTCTTCGCCGCCGTGACCGGCGTCGATCACCACAATGATGTCGCGCTTGCCAGCCGGGGCCGGTGGCAACTTGATCGCCGGTTCAGACGATGTCACCGGCACTGCCGGCACGGTGGCGACCGATGGCGTCGGGGCTGGCGGCGGCGCGGCATCGGCCGGGTTGTCGAACAGGTCGACCACCAGACGGTTGCCATATTGCGCGTTCGGCGCCAGCGAGAAACTTTTCGGGGTGACGGCTTTTTTCAGGTCGATGACCACTCGCAGATCGGTCGGCGTGCGCTGGGCCGAGCGCATCGCGGTGATCGGCGTGTTAGCAGTCGAGACCTTTAACGGCGCCCCCAGGGTGGCGCCATTGATGTCGATCACCAGCCGATCCGGTGCGGTCAGGGTGAAGACGCTGTGCTGCACCGGACCGCTCAGGTCGAAGACCAGTCGCGTGTTGTCCGGCGCCCGCCACAGGCGCACGCTGTTGACCTTTGTCTCGGCCACAGCGTTGACGGTTACTGCCATCAACATCAGTCCAACGGCAGCCACCAACGCGCGAAAGCGCATACCTAACCCCATCATTTAATTGGATTCCAATGCCAAAGCGGCACACCAGGCCTCGCCACGCGAGCCCTGGGATAAAATTTTCAGCGAACGCCCGCTGTCTTGCGGGCTAATGGTAATGGTCAGGTCAGGCTTTGGCAAAAAGCCTGCACCTTTATCGGGCCACTCGATCAGGCACAGGGCATCGTCTTCGAAATAGTCGCGGATCCCGAGAAACTCCAGCTCCTCCGGATCGACCAGGCGATACAGGTCGAAGTGGAAGGCGCGCACATCACCGATCTCGTAGGGTTCGACCAAGGTGAAGGTCGGACTTTTTACCGCGCCGACATGCCCCAGCCCACGAATGATGCCCCGCGACAGGGTGGTTTTGCCCATGCCCAGATTGCCTTCCAGGAAAATCAGGCCGTGGCCCCGGGTAACGCGGGCGATCCGTGCGCCAAAGTCGCTCATGGCCTGTTCATCGGCCAGGTACAGGGTTACTTCAGACACGGTGCATGCTCCTCCAACAACTGACGAATGACTGGAATCAGATCACTGGCCGCCAGTCCACGGCCGAATTTACCTTGTTGCGCGCCGGCATTGGCGTGCAGCCAGACTGCCAGGCACGCGGCATCGAAGCCGTTCATGCCTTGGGCCAACAACGCGCCAGTCAAGCCGGCGAGTACGTCGCCCAGGCCGGCGGTGGCCATGGCCGGATGGCCTTGATGACACAGCGCCAGACGCCCATCGGGGTGGGCGATCAGGCTGCCGGCGCCTTTGAGCACGACGACGGCCGAGTATTTTTTGCTCAACGCCCGCGCGGCGGCCGGACGATCTGTCTGCACCTCGGCAGTGCTGATCCCTAACAGGCGCGCCGCCTCGCCCGGATGCGGGGTGATCACGCATTCCTTGGGCAGACTGACAAATCCGCTCGCCAGCAGATTCAATGCGTCGGCGTCCCACACCTGTGGCAGCGGCGCATTGGCGGCAGCGGACAACAGTGCCCGCCCCCAACTCGCCTGTCCGAGTCCCGGACCAACCACCAGCACCGAAACCTTTTCCAGCAGCCCCATCAACTGATTGGCCGACGACGTGCCGAGCACCATGACTTCCGGCATCCGCGTCAGCGCTGCCGGGACATGTTCCGCACGGGTTGCCAGCGACACCATGCCCGCGCCGCTGCGCAAGGCCGTTTCGGTACTGAGCAGAATCGCCCCGCCAAAACCCTGATCGCCACCGATCAGCAGCAAATGCCCGAAGCGCCCTTTGTGTGCCGCGGGCGCACGCGGGGCCAATCGTGGAAGATTAGCCGCCGAGAGACGCAGAGCGCTGACAGGAATGTCACGGTAGATGTCGGCGGCGGCTTGCAGATCGTTAAACACCAACGCCCCGACCTGATCCGCCGCATCCCCGGTGAACAGGCCGAGCTTCAAGCCGATGAAAGTCACGGTAAGGTCAGCGTGAACCGCAATGCCGAGGACATGTCCAGTATCGGCAGACAGCCCGGAAGGAATATCCACCGCCACCACCGGCAGGCCACTGGCATTGATCGCCTTGATCGCAGCGGCATACGGCTCACGGACATCGCCGGCCAGCCCGGTGCCGAGCAAGGCATCGACAATCACCCCGCGCAGCTCGCTTTGCGCAGCCCAGCTCTGCACGGCGACGCCATCGCTGATGGCCTGCGCATAAGCCTGCGCCGCGTCGCCCTGCAAGCGTTGCGGATCACCGACTGCGAGCACCCGCACCGCCCACCCGGCCCGGTGCGCCAGCGCGGCGATCAGAAAACCATCGCCGGCGTTGTTGCCATGCCCGGCAAGCACAGTCATTTCGCTCGCCGACGGCCATTGCCGCACCAATGCGCGCCAGGTCGCGTGCGCGGCGCGCTGCATCAATTCGAAGCCCGGCGTACCCGCAGCGATCAGCCGCGCATCGAGTGCTCGCACCTGTGCGGCGCCATACAGCGCGTCGGGTAATTGATCTTTCGTGTGCGGCATGCGTCTTCGGGCTCCGATGTCTGGCAGAATTATACGCACCTCAGCTCCGGTTTCTCTCGCCTCATGTCCGCCATCACCACAGATCTGCCCGCCCTCGCCCAATCGATCAAGGATTGGGGCCGCGAGCTGGGCTTCCAGCAAGTCGGCATCAGCGGTCTGGACCTGGCCGAGCATGAGCAGCACCTGGAGCGCTGGCTCGCCGCCGGCTACCACGGCGAAATGGATTACATGGGCGCCCACGGCAGTAAACGCTCGCATCCGGAGCAACTGGTTCCGGGTACGTTACGCGTGGTTTCGCTGCGCATGGACTACCTGCCCGGCGACACGCAAATGGCGCAAATGCTCGCGCAACCGGAGAAAGCCTATGTTTCGCGTTATGCCTTGGGCCGCGATTACCACAAATTGATCCGTAAACGTGTGCAGCAATTGGCTGACAGGATTCAATCCGAGATCGGCCCGTTCGGTTTTCGCGCCTTCGTCGACAGCGCCCCGGTGCTGGAAAAAGCCATCGCCGAGCAGGCCGGGCTGGGCTGGATCGGCAAAAATACCCTGGTGCTGAACCGCAAGGCCGGCAGCTATTTCTTCTTGAGCGAACTGTTTGTCGATCTGCCGCTGCCGGTGGACGAACCGCACAGCAGCGAACATTGCGGGCGCTGCACGGCGTGCCTGGACATCTGCCCGACCAACGCCTTCGTCGGCCCCTATGTGCTGGACGCCCGGCGCTGCATCTCGTACCTGACCATCGAGCTGAAAAACGCCATCCCCGAAGACCTGCGCCCACTGATCGGCAACCGCGTATTCGGCTGCGACGACTGCCAGATCGTCTGCCCGTGGAACCGCTTCGCCAAGCCATCCGGGGAAAGCGATTTCAAGCCACGGCACAACCTGGACAACGCCGAACTGGCGGAGCTGTTCATGTGGGACGAGGACAAATTCCTCAGCAGCACCGAAGGCTCACCGCTGCGCCGTGCCGGTTACGAGCGCTGGCTACGCAATCTGGCGGTCGGGCTGGGCAACGCGCCATCGAGCATTCCGGTGCTGGAAGCCTTGAAGGCGCGCCGTGACTACCCATCAGAGCTGGTGCGTGAACATGTTGAGTGGGCGCTGAAACAGCACGCTGAACGCCGTAATTGAGGCTATGCCGGCTTTCTCCACTTGGCTGTGCGCCCCTTACCTGTCGGCTCAATCAGCCCTTCTGCTTTCAGTGATCGTAAAACCAGGCGCACTGTATCGCGACTGACTCCCGGACAGGACTCTTCAATTTCCGAGATGGAAAAAGGGAGGACTCGCTTCAAGGCTTCGTCTCTGATTCGGTCGCTTTTACCACCTCGACGCTTCTCAATCGTACCCACTCGCTCTTCGAACTCTTTGTACGCTCTAAGCAATGCCCCCCAAAAATAATCCATCCATGGCCGAACATCATGCGTGCCCTCGTGCCATCCCTGAGAACTCAGTTCGAGTGTTGCGTAATAGCCCTCCTTTGACTCCTCGAATATCCGTTCAAGACTGATAAATCGCCCGACTCGGTAATCAAATTGATAGAGCAGCAGCAATGTCAGCAGACGAGCGACGCGACCATTTCCGTCAGAGAAGGGGTGTATGCAAAGGAAGTCGAGGACCGTAAGCGGCACTAAAACCAAAGGGTCAGCCAGATTCAATGCCAGCGCCCGGTGGTAATGCCCCAGGGTTTCAGTCACCGCAATAGGGGTCATATGAGCAGGAACAGGTTGGAAGCGAATCCGCGATGAACCATCGGCATGACGCTCGATGATGTCGTTGTTCATCGCCTTCCATTCACCACCATCCTGAGGTAGATAGCGGTAAAGAAGGCTGTGTAATTGTCTAAGTACACCTTCGGAAAATGGCATCCCATCGGCAGATTCATGGATGAGTGACAGTGCGTCCCGATAGCCAGCAATTTCCTGTTCGGATCGGCTCTTGGGATCAGTGTTTTTGCTCATCAGTGACTTCAGCCGCGCTGGCGCGACAGTTACACCCTCCAGTCGGTTAGATGACTCCGTGGATTCGATTACGGCTATCTGCGTAAGCCCTTGGAGGACCTGCGGCGATTGAGCAACGAACAGTTGTTGCTTACCCCGAAACTCTCCCAATGCACGAAGCGTCGCAATCTGAAGACCGTCGAAGCGCAAGGCGTCAAGAAATTCCGGGGTGAGTGAGTGCATGATTCAGGCAGCCGTCTAAATGAGGTAAAAAGACTTAAATAGGGTATTTCATGACAAAATACCCCTTTTAGGCTTTATTTTTTACCCTATTTAGAGGCGCAGCATCTATTCAACATTCCCGACAGAATATTTCCACGCGCCCGCCAGCGTGACGTCAAGGTGCGTCGTTATAAACGAACTTGGGCATTTCCCAGTGGAAACGAATGGCCAGCAACCGCAACAGAAAACCGCCGAACAGGGTAATCAGAATCGCCTGCTCGCTCGGCACATTCAGGTACAGGCAGAGCATGTAGCACCACGCGGCGGCGAACGAGACGCTGGCGTACAGTTCGCGGCGGAAGATCAGCGGGATGTCGTTGCAGAAGATGTCGCGCAGGATGCCGCCGAAGACGCCGGTGATCACACCGCTGACCGAAGCCACCAGCATGCCGTGGCCCATTTCCAGCGCGGTCATGCAGCCGATCAGGGTAAACGCCACCAGACCGACCGCATCGAGCACCAGAAACAGTGAGCGCAGATGACGCATCCAGCGTGCGGTGAATACAGTGAGCATCGCGGCGGCCGAAGTCAGCACCAGGTATTCCGGGTGCTTGACCCACGTCAGCGGATAATGCCCGAGTAACACATCGCGCACCGAACCGCCGCCCAATGCCGTGACGCAGGCGATCAACACCACCCCGAACCAGTCCATGCCGCGCCGCCCGGCAGACAGCGCGCCGGTCATGGCTTCAGCGGTAATGGCGATCAGATAGAGCATCAGCAACATGGCGGCGGTCCTGGCAGGAAGGCGCGCAGTCTAGCCATTTCAGCGCCGCACCAGAAGGGGGCGCGCTCCGGGATGCATTTCTGACTTGAATCTTACGGGACTCTGACGCCCTCTTCGCGAGCAAGCCCGCTCCCACAGGGGGAACGCATTCCAAATGGTGGGAGCGGGCTTGCTCGCGAAGACGTCAGGGCAGACACCCCTCAATCAGAACTTGATGAAATGCTTGCGGTAGTGCTGCAGCTCGGCGATCGACTCGCGGATGTCGTCCAGCGCCAGGTGAGTGCTGCCCTTCTTGAAGCTGTCGCGCACGTCCGGTGCCCAGCGTGCGGCCAGCTCTTTGAGCGTCGACACGTCGAGGTTGCGGTAGTGAAAGTAGCTTTCCAGCGCCTTCATGTGGGTATAAAGGAAGCGGCGATCCTGGCAGATGCTGTTGCCGCAGATCGGCGACTTGCCTTTCGGTACCCATTTTTCCAGGAAAGCGATGGTTTCGGCCTCCGCCTCGGCCATGCTGATACGGCTGTCACGCACGCGCTGGGTCAGGCCCGAGTTGCCGTGGGTGCGGGTGTTCCACTCGTCCATGCGGGCGAGCACTTCGTCACTGTGGTGAATGGCGATCACCGGGCCTTCGGCCAGGGTGTTCAGGTCACTGTCGGTGACGATGGTGGCCATTTCGATGATGACGTCGTTTTCCGGATCCAGACCGGTCATTTCCAGGTCGATCCAGATCAGGTTCTGCGGGTTTTGCATATTCGGGCTCCTAGGCAATGCTGCGCAGTTTAGCCTAGGCCGGTGCCCGGGCGTGCTAAACTCGCGGCCGTTTTACCTAATCGCTGCATTCTTCAGACGGAACACCCATGGCCAAACGCCAACTCAATCGTCGTCAAAACTGGCGCATCGAAAAGATTCAGGGCGAGCGCGCCGCCCGCGCCGCCAAACGCGAGTCCTCGGCGGTCGAAGCCCTCGAGGGCGGCGACCTCGGCCCCGAGCAACACGGCCTGGTGATCGCCCACTTCGGTGTGCAGGTCGAAGTCGAGGCTGTGGACGGCGAACAGGCCGGCCAGGTTTTCCGTTGCCACTTGCGCGCCAACCTGCCGGCGCTGGTGACCGGTGATCGGGTGGTCTGGCGCGCCGGCAACCAGGGCATCGGGGTGATCGTCGCGCAATTGCCGCGCAACACCGAACTCTGCCGCCCGGACAGCCGTGGCCAGCTCAAGCCGGTCGCCGCCAACGTCGACATGATCGTCATCGTCTTCGCACCCCTGCCCGAGCCGCATGCCAACCTGATCGACCGCTACCTGGTCGCCGCCGAACACGCCGGCATCCGCCCGTTGCTGTTGCTGAACAAGTTCGACCTGATCGACGAGCAGAACGCCCCGGCACTCAACGCCCTGCTGGCGGTGTACCGCACGCTGGGTTATCCGGTGCTGGAAGTCTCGGCGCATCACGGCAATGGCATGGAACAGCTGCAGAAGCAGCTCGACGGGCGCATCAGCGTGTTCGTCGGCCAGTCCGGCGTCGGCAAGTCGTCGCTGGTCAACAGCCTGCTGCCGGAAGTCGAGACCCGCGTCGGCCCGTTGTCGGAGCTGTCCGGTCAGGGCACGCACACCACGACCACCGCACGCCTGTTCCACTTCCCGGGCGGCGGCGAGTTGATCGACTCCCCGGGTATCCGTGAGTTCGGTCTGGGCCACGTCAGCCGCGCCGACGTCGAAGCCGGTTTCATCGAGTTCAACGACCTGCTCGGCACCTGCCGCTTCCGCGACTGCAAGCACGATCGCGAACCCGGTTGCGCACTGCTCAAGGCCCTGGAAGACGGCCGCGTGCAGCAGCAGCGGATGAACAGCTACCGCTCGATCATCGCCAGCCTGCCGGAAAACGGCTACTAAACATCTGCACCGGCAGCCTCTCGCCCGAGGGCTGCCGGATGTCGGACCGCGCCTGACAAATCCTCGATTCCGTTAAACGTCAGACTCTTCTGACAGACTCGTTCGCACCTGTTTGCAGGACATTTCTCTTTCACCGCCCAGCCCTTGTAGGCTCGCGTCAGATGCCTAGATTGGGGTCCTCCTTCGCACCTTCGCGACCTTCGAGGAACCCCATGCAGACCTACCATTTGTTCATCAGCCATTCGTGGAACTACGCCCACGCTCACGACAATCTGGTACGCCTGCTCGGCGCCAGACCGGATTTCAGTTTCAAGAATTTTTCCGTGCCGCCGCACAACCCGATCATGGGCGCGCAGACCGACAAGCAACTCGAAGAAGCCATCGAGAACAAGATTCGCCCGTGCTCGGCGGTGCTGATCATGGCCGGGATGTATTCGACTTACAGCAAGTGGATCAACAAGGAAATCGAGATCGCCAAGCGCATGGGCAAAGTGATCATCGCGATCAAGCCGTTCGGCGCCGAGCGTATTTCCAGCGTCGTGCGTGAGGCGGCGCACGCCGAGTGCGCGTGGAACACCAACAGCATCATTGGTGCGATCCGTCAGCACACGGCGGTGTAACCATGCGCAAGGGATTGTTTATCGGCATCAACCACTACGACCACGTCTCGCCCTTGAGCGGCTGTAACAACGACGCCATGGCCATGGCGTCGGTGCTGGAGCGTCATGCCAACGGGCGACCGAACTTCAGCAGCAAAGTGCTGACTTCAGCCGAAGAAAAACTCACGCTCAGCCACATGAAACAGCAGATCCAGAGCCTGTTCTCAGGCGACTGTGACGTGGCACTGCTGTACTTCGCCGGCCATGGTCAGTTCGACACCAGCATCGACGAAGGACTCCTGATTCCCCAGGACTATCAGCCTGGCGGAGACGGGATCCGCATCAGCGACATTCTGGAGTGGGCGGACAAGGCCCCGCACATCAAGAACAAAATCATCATTCTCGATTGCTGCCAGGCCGGCGCAGCAGGCGCCATGCGCAATCTGCGTGGCGGCAGCAGTGTGATCGGCGAAGGCGTGACCATTCTCACGGCCTGCAAAAAAGAACAGTACGCCCTGGAAAGTCGCGGTCATGGCGTCTTCACGGATCTGTTGCTGCAAGCGCTGCACGGTGGCGCTGCCAACGTACTCGGCAAGGTCACCCCCGGTAGCGTTTACTCGTTTGTCGACAATGCGCTGGGCGCCTGGGAACAGCGTCCGGTATTCAAGACCAATGTCTCGCAGTTCGTACCGCTGCGCGAGGTCGCGCCGCTGATTGCCGAGGAAACCCTGCGCAAACTCAAGGACTGGTTCCCGGAGCCGAGCTTCGTTTTCAGACTCGATCCCAGCTACGAGCCCACCGAAGCGCTGTTCGACCCCGAGCACGGCGACATTTTCAAGCAACTGCAAATGTGCAATCGCCACAGCCTGATCGAACCGGTGGATGCCGAGCACATGTACTACGCCGCCATTAACTCCACTGGCTGCCGCCTCACGGCGCTCGGCGCCTATTACCGTGAACTCGCCCTCAAAGGACACTTCTGATGCCCGTATTCATCAGCTACCGCCACATGGATCGCCCGCAGGCCATGGCGATCAATGCGCAATTGATGCAGGCCAATATCAAAACCTACCTCGACGTGCTCGACCCGGAGTCGCAGACCACCGACGACATCACCGGGGTGATCACCCGCAACATCACCGAATGCACGCACCTGCTCGCGGTGGTTTCAGAGAAAACCGCTCTGTCGTGGTGGGTGCCGTTCGAAATCGGCGAAGCGACGATCAGCAACCGCCGGATCTGCTCGTTCCGCACCGGGCCGGCAAAGCTGCCGGAGTATCTGGACAAGTGGCCGAAGCTGAGCACGGCCAGTGATCTGAATTTCTTCATCGATGCCTATCGTGAAGAAGTATCGAGCAAGCGCTCGATGACGCTGGATTCGAGCAACGAATCCTTCAGCGGCACCTATAAGCGCAACGCCGATCTTTTCCATGAACAACTGAAGAACCGGATTCGGCGCGGTTTCTGAGGCCAATCGACAGCCACAAAAAAGCCGACATCACTGTCGGCTTTTTTGTCGCTCACTGCTTCGGCGCAGGGGCCGGTGCAGCGGCTGGCGGAGCTGTTGGCGCTGGCGCCGCAGTCCCCGGCGCGGCCGGTTTCGGTGCGGCGTCGTCGAACAGGTTCAAACGTTCGCGCAACTCGTGCGCCGGCACCGGTTGCTGATCTGCCGGCAGCGCGTTCGGATCGACCGGCGTCGCCGGAGCGGCGCCGTTCTGACCTTCGGCGGCTGGCTTGGCCGCGTCGGCACCTTGCGAACCTTCGATGGCAGCCTGGGCCTTTTTGGTCAGGACCACGATGTCGATACGGCGGTTGACCGGGTTGAACGGGTTTTCCTTGTCGAACAGCGCCGACGAGGCATAACCGACCACGCGTGCCACCTGCGAATCCGGATAGCTGCCTGCCACCAGCGCACGCCGCGCGGCGTTGGCACGGTTGGCCGAGAGTTCCCAGTTGCCGAAATCGCCGGTGCCGGTGTACGGCTTGGCGTCGGTGTGGCCGCTGATGCTGATCTTGTTCGGCACCGCCTTGATGGTGTCGGCCATGGCCAGCAGGATGTCTTCGAAGTACGGCTTCAGACGTGCCGAGCCCGAGTCGAACATCGGCCGGTTTTCCGCGTCCATGATCTGAATGCGCAAGCCGTTCGGGGTGATCTCGAACAGGATCTGATCCTTGAACTTCTGCAGTTGCGGGTTCTCGTCGACCTTGTTCTGCAGTTCTTGCAGCAACAGCTCCAGGCGTTCTTTCTCGACCTGCTCGGCCATGCCTTCGACCTGCTCGGTGTCGACCGTGACCTTGTCCGGTTGCGGCTGCGACTTCACCTCAGGGTTGAGGGTGTTTTCCGGCGCCAGGGTCGGCGTGCCGCCCAGATCGATGATGTACGGCGTGCCGCTTTCAGAGAAGCCGACCGGATCCTTGAAGTAACCGGCGATGGCGATCTTCTGCTCTGGTGTTGCAGTGGACAGCAGCCACAACACCAGGAAGAACGCCATCATCGCCGTGGCGAAGTCGGCGAAGGCGATTTTCCACGCCCCGCCGTGGTGCCCACCGGCTATGCGCTTGACGCGCTTGATGATTATCGGCTGATTATTTTCCATGGCTTAGCGACCGCGAACGGCTTGTTCCAGCTCGGCAAAGCTTGGACGGTGCGCCGGGTACAGAACCTTGCGCCCGAACTCCACGGCCAACGATGGCGGCATGCCGGAAGCCGACGCCACCAGCGAGGCCTTGATGGCTTCGTAGACGTTCAGTTCTTCCTTGGCATCGTGCGCCAGGGAATGCGCCAACGGCCCGAAGAAGCCGTAGGCCGCGAGAATACCGAAGAAGGTACCGACCAGTGCCGCACCCACGTGCAGACCGATGGATTTCTGATCGCCTTCACCCAGGGACGCCATGGTCACCACGATACCCAGTACCGCCGCAACGATACCGAAACCGGGCATGGCGTCGGCGATGCCGTTCACCGCATGGGACGGGTGCTCGAGATCTTCCTTGAGGCTGTAGAGTTCCATGTCGAACAGGCCTTCCAGCTCATGCGGTGCCATGTTGCCGGAGGACATGATGCGCAGGTAATCGCAGATGAACGCGGTCATGCGTTCGTCTTTGAGCACGGCCGGGTACTTGGCGAAGATCGGGCTCGCGGCAGCGTCTTCGATGTCGCCTTCGATGGCCATCATGCCTTCGCGGCGGCTCTTGTTGAGGATCTCGTAGATCAGGCCGAGCACTTCCAAATAGAACGTGTGGCTGAAGCGCGAACTGAACATGCTCAGGGATTTCTTGAGCACGTGCATCGTCATGTAACCGGGGTTGGCCTGGAGGAATGCACCGAGGGCCGCACCACCGATGATCATCACCTCGAAGGGCTGGATCAGGGCGGCAATTTTGCCGTGGGAGAGCACGTATCCGCCGAGCACGCTCGCGAATACGACGATGATGCCGATAATTTTAGCCATAGGTAGAAAGTACTTATTTAAGTCGGGTTCAAGGTCATATTCGGAAGTTAAAAAATCTCTTCTTCTACTTATCGGCAAAACTGCGCCAGACTATAGCCAGTTCAGGCGAAAAGCCAATTTAGCCCATGCCGGGCGCGTCTACAGTCAGTGAAGATCTCGTCCAGACATGGCTAATGAAACGAACGTCCCACACGCAAAACCGACCACGCTCGAGGGCTGGGTCAAACTGCTCGATGGCGTGCGCCTGCCCGTGCCGCAAGAGGCGCACGACAAGGTTTGCCGGGCGATCCGTGACAACCGCAGCTCGCTGCGCGATATCGCCGACCTGATGCAGGACAGCCCGGCGCTGGCCTTGAGCATCATCCGTGAGGCAAATCGTCACACCCACGGCACCATGGCCGCTCCGGCGGAAAATCTCGAGGTGGCGATCAACCGTCTGGGTCTGGCGCGTACCGAAGAATTGCTCGCACGTCTGCCCGTCGAACCGCAGATGCAGATCCCCAAGGCCTTGCGCCAACTGCAGATGATCAGCCAGCACGCAACACAACAGGCCAACGGTTTTTTTGCCAGTCGCCTCGCACGACTGTGGCAGGACATTCACTGGGGCAGCCTGTTGTTTCTGTCGCCGTTATGGCCGCTGGCGCTGACGTTTCCCGAATTGCTCGAAGAGTGGGAGCTGCGGGTTATCCACAAGGGCGAATCGGCGCGCACGGTCGAGAAGCAACTGTTTGGTGTGCGCCTGCTGAAGATCGCCGAGGCGCTGGTACAGGTCTGGCACCTGCCGATCTGGGTGCAGCAGGGTTATAAACTGCTGCTCAGCGAACAGCGCGAACTGGTGAAAGTACTGCGCATCGCCCGCGATAGCGAACATCCGTTGCGCCAGCAGAATCGCCTCGACGACGATCCGACCCTGCGCCGCTGGCTCAACCAGCCGGCCAACACCGTGTTGCTGGCCAACGGCCTGGCGCTGTCGGCACAACAGGCCTGGGACAGTCCGCACAGCGAGCGCTGGCAGTACCTGACCAGCCTTTATCTGCAAATCTCGATGGACGAAGTGCAGCAGCAGTTGCACCAGCAAGCCGCCAACAGTGCGCGCCAGCATGCCATGCCCGATCTGTGGCACCCGGCCGTTTCATTATTATGGCCATGGGGCACCCATCGCTTGCCGGCCGGGATGCTGCCGGCGGCGGCGCCGAATGCCGAGGATCTGACTCAATGGCGCCGGCAATGCGCCGAACTGCTGGCCGAGCCGAGCCGCTTCACCAATGCCATGAGCCTGACCGTCGCCGCCCGTGATGCGCTGGTCGCCAGCGGCATGCGCCGGGTGATGATTCTGATGGCCGACCGCACGCAATCGAATCTGCGGGTCAACCAGACCTTCGGTTTGCCGAAGGAAGCCGCCGCGCTGAATTTTGTCGTCAGTCAGAGCAAAGTCTTGCAGCGCCTGCTCGCACAACAGGCACAGGTGCGGATCACCCCCGAGAACAACGCACAATTTTCCGCATTGTTGCCGCCGGGCCTGCGTGCGCTGTTCCGTGGCGAGCATCTGTTCCTGCGTTCGCTGGTCAATAACGGCCGGGTGATCATGATCGTCGTCGCCGACCAGGGCGGTGGGCCGTTCGCCGACATCAGCGTGCAAGCCTTTGGCAAAACCGCACAGTGCATCGAAAAGGCCCTGCACAGCTTTAGCAGCCGTGGCCGATGAGGCTGCGCTACAATCCCCCCCCTTTGTGCTCTGGAGACCTCACATGTCTGACTTCTCTGGCTTGCCGCTCGTCATCGAACCGAGCGACCTGCTCCCTCGGCTGGATGCCAGCGAACTGATTCTGGTGGACCTGACCAGTGCCGCCCGCTATGCCGAGGGCCATCTGCCCGGCGCACGCTTTGTCGACCCCAAGCGCACCCAGCTCGGCCAGCCGCCGGCGCCGGGGCTGCTGCCGGCAAAAGCCGATCTGGAGGCGTTGTTCGGTGAGTTGGGCCATCGTCCAGACGCAGTCTACGTGGTCTATGACGACGAGGGCGGTGGCTGGGCCGGGCGCTTCATTTGGCTGCTCGACGTGATCGGTCACGACAAATACCACTACCTCGACGGCGGTCTGCCGGCGTGGCTGGAAGCCGGCATGCCGATGTCGATCCAGGTGCCGCCTGCGGTCGGCGGCCCGGTGGCGCTGACCCTGCACGACGAGCCGACGGCAACCCGCGAATACCTGCAAAGCCGTCTCGGCGCCGCCGATCTGGCGATCTGGGACGCACGCGGGCCGCTGGAATATTCCGGTGAGAAAGTGCTGGCCGCCAAGGGTGGACACATCCCCGGCGCGGTGAACTTCGAATGGACCGCCGGCATGGATAAGGCGCGTCAGCTGCGGATTCGCACGGACATGCCGCAGATCCTCGAAGACCTCGGGATCACCAAGGACAAAGAAATCATTACCCACTGCCAGACCCATCACCGGTCGGGCTTCACTTATCTGGTGGCCAAGTCCCTCGGTTATCCGCGGGTCAAGGGCTACGCCGGTTCCTGGGGCGAATGGGGCAACCACCCTGATACGCCTGTCGAGATTCAAGGTTCTAAGGACAACTAATGAAAGAGCGTCTGTTTATCCTCAGCCAGTACCTGCTGCCTCATCACCTGCTGTCGCGCCTGGCCGGTTGCGTCGCCGAGTGCCGCGTGCGCTGGTTCAAGAATGCCTTCACCCAGTGGTTCGCCAAGCGTTATCAGGTGGACATGTCGCAAGCGCTGGTCGAAGACCTGACCGCCTACGAGCATTTCAACGCGTTCTTCACCCGTGCCCTGAAAGACGGCGCGCGGCCACTGGACCAGACTCCGGGCGCGATCCTCAGCCCGGCCGACGGTGCGGTCAGCCAGCTCGGCCCGATCGAACACGGTCGCGTGTTCCAGGCCAAGGGCCACAGCTTCAGCGTGCTGGAACTGCTGGGCGGTGACACGGCGAATGCCGCGCCGTTCATGGGCGGCGACTTCGCCACCATTTACCTGTCGCCGAAGGATTATCACCGCGTGCACATGCCGCTGGCCGGCACCCTGCGCGAGATGGTCTACATCCCGGGCCGGATCTTCTCGGTCAACCAGACCACTGCGGAAAACGTTCCGGAGCTGTTCGCCCGCAACGAGCGTGTGGCGTGCATTTTCGACACCGAACGCGGGCCGATGGCCGTGGTGCTGGTCGGCGCAATGATCGTCGCTTCGATCGAAACCGTGTGGGCCGGTCTGGTCACCCCACCGAAGCGCGAACTGAAAACCTTCCGCTACGACGAAGCCGCCCGTGCGCCGATTCATCTGGAAAAAGGTGCGGAACTGGGGCGCTTCAAGCTGGGTTCGACGGCGATCGTGCTGTTTGGCCCGGATCAAGTGAAATGGGCTGAAGAACTGGTGGCGGGTTCGCCAGTGCAAATGGGCCAGGCTCTGGCCCTGCCGACGGCCTGAGCCGGCTGATCCGCCCTTTCACACGTCTGTGAAGGGGCGGACACGACCTGGGAGGCGCCGTTACTCTATCTGCCCACGGAAGCCGATCGGCCCTTCGTTGGCGTAGGTATTGGTGCCACTGAGGTTTTTCCCTCCATCGCTGGAAGTGACGCTCAACGCGACAACGTTCTGATTGTCCCGGCCACCGATCACCCACTTGCCGCCCGGATGCCATGGGGCGTCATTGCCACCCCACTGGTTCTCGACGTTGTATTGATTCTGACCGGTGCGCTGCGCCTTGAAGCCAATCGGGCCTTCGCCGGCGTAAGTCATGGTGCCGGTGAAGCTTTTGCCGCCATCGCCCGACTTGATCTCGATGGCGACGACTTGCTGGTTGTCCCGCCCGCCCAGCACCCAGGTTCCACCCGGATGCCACGGTGCCGAACTACCGCCCCATTGATTTGCCACTGCATATTTAGACATGAACCTCATCTCCTTGAAGTTTCGGGAGACCTGCCCGAGGTTGACGGACAGGCCGTGCAACCGTGCGTTTCCGATCGCACGTCTGAGAGACTAGTAGGGCTTGTTGAATGGCATCCGGCCAGTAGACCAGCGGTCAAAAAGCCTGACGCCATCCGGCGAAACAGACCACAGCTGCTAGAGTTCTTGGTGTTGCCAATTTCGCCGCTGGAGCCAGTCACGGCATGAGTGAGTCACGCCCCCAACCCTCCCTGCGCGCCCCGATCCCGACGCAAACGCGCCTGTCGTTCTGTGAAGCCACCCCGCGCGACCTCAAGCGCTGGATCGCCGGCCTGCCCAAGGCCAACATCGGCGAAACCGCCCGCCAGTTGTACCAAGGCCTGGGCGAACTTAACCAATTGCTCACCCCTAGTGACAATCGCCTGCAACTCCTCGAACTGCTGCGCCCTGAGGTTTACTTCGTCTGCCAGCATCTGGAGCGGCATTTCCTGCATCAGGCGATCATGCTCGATGACCGTTCGCGCAAGATCAGCAACCTGTGTCAGGCGCTGCAAAGTCATCTGGCTATCGGCTACAAGCAGATCGTTCTGCGCATTGTCCCCAAGTATCACAAGGATCGTGCGGCGCTGGTCAGTCAGGCCCTGCAACGGGCCGCGCATGCGCTCAAGGGGCAACTGCTGCGGGCGACGCAGCTGTACAGCCCGCCGCCGGAACATCTGTGGTTCGAGCTGCATCAGTTGTATCGCTGCGCTTGCGCCTTGCAGTTGCAACAGCGTCGGGTGCATGACGATCTGGCGAGTTTGAGCAGCGAACTGAGCCTGGAACAGACCTACATCGCCGCCCTGCTGCTGGGCAGCGCCCGTTGCAATCAACTGCGCCAGAACCAGATCGCCCGGCTGGCCGAAGTGCTGGAACCGTGGAGTGCCTTGCTCAAATTGCATCCCGGCAGTCCGCAGGATGGATTGTTCGCCATCAGTGCCGAACTGGATGCCGGGCCGCGCTACCGCAGCATGTTTCGCAAAGAACAACAGGGCGCACTGCTGGGCTTCGATCCGCAACCGCTGGTGAACGTGATCGAAGCGCATTTACTGCAGCAGGAGACGTCGACGCCGTTGCCGATCCCGGCAGGACTGAGCCTCGATACCCTGCAACATGTGCACGCCAGTTGGGGCCAGGCCGCCGAGCGCAGTTTTCAGCGCACCGCCGGTCAAGGCAGCCTGACCGTGTGCGTCGGCATGAGCGCCCTGCACTTTTACCTGGGCGGCGAACGCAGCTTCAGCGAACTGCTGAAACATCCCGGTGCTCGCGCGGCCAACTTCAGTCGCGTGGTGGTCCAGGGCGAAAAGGACAGCTGGAGCCAGGCCTTCGACGCCGCACCGCAGGGCGCAACTGAAGAGTTGCTGCCCTACGAGGAAATCCAGTACGACCATCTGGGCGAAGACGAGAACAACACCGACAGCCCTCCGCACTACCCGACCTACAGCTTGCCGGTGATCAACCACAGTCCCGGCGGCTATTGTCTGGCGTGGCCGAGCGAAGTACCCGCCGAATTGCAGGCCGGGGAAATGCTCGGGATTCAGGACAGTACGAATCAGGGCTGGAGCATTGCGGTGGTGCGCTGGATTCGTCAGGTGCGCGGCAGCGGGCCGCAAATGGGCATAGAACTGGTGGCGCCACACGCCGAACCTTGCGGTTTGCAATTGGTGCGCTCGCGAGATGATCACAGTCAGTATTTGCGCGGTCTGCTGCTACCGGAGATCAGCGCCATCGACTTGCCCGCGACCTTGCTCGCCCCGCGCCTGCCGTTTCAGGAAGGCAATAAAGTGCTGATCAACACCCACGGCGAGGAACACCGCGCCGGGCTGGATCGACGGGTGGCGAGTACGCACAGTTTCAATCAGTTTGCCTATCGCTCGCTGGAGGCCGCGCAGAATGGCGGGGGCGAGGAGGATTTTGATTCGTTGTGGAAATCGCTTTAAGTACCCGCCGATGGATCGGCGGCGCTACCTTCGCGAGCAAGCCCGCTCCCACACTGGAATGCATTTCAACTGTGGGAGCGAGCCTGCTCGCGAAGAGGCCAGTCAGACGATAGAGATGTCAGAGCTGCCCGTCGCGATCGCGAAAGCCCAGCAGATACAGCACGCCATCCAGCCCAAGGGTGGAAATCGCCTGCTTCGCCGACTGTTTGACCAGCGGCTTGGCGCGGAACGCCACACCCAGCCCGGCAATCGCCAGCATTGGCAGGTCATTTGCGCCGTCGCCCACGGCGATGGTCTGCTCCAGACGCAAGCCTTCCTTGTGCGCCAGCTCCTTCAGCAGATCCGCTTTACGCTGCGCATCGACGATCGGCTCGATGGCCACGCCGGTGCACTTGCCGTCGACCACTTCCAGTTCGTTGGCGAACACGTAGTCGATACCGAGTTTGGCCTGCAGCTGTTTGGCGAAGTAAGTGAAGCCGCCGGACAGGATCGCGGTCTTGTAGCCCAGACGCTTGAGTTCGGCGAACAGAGTTTCGGCGCCTTCGGTGAGGCGCAGCGAAGCGCCGATCGAGTCCAGCACGCTGACATCCAGGCCTTTGAGCAACGCCAGGCGCTCTTTGAAGCTGGCGCGGAAGTCCAGTTCGCCGGCCATCGCGCGCTCGGTGATGGCCGAGACTTGCTCGCCGACACCGGCGGCCTTGGCCAGTTCGTCGATGACTTCGGCTTCGATCAGCGTGGAGTCCATGTCGAACACCGCCAGACGCCGGTTGCGGCGGAACAGCGAATCTTCCTGGAAGGCGATGTCGACGTTCAGCTCCTGCGCAACGCTGAGGAATTCGGCACGCAGCGCCTGCGGATCAGCCGCTTCACCACGCACGGAGAACTCGATGCAGCCCTTGCCCTTGTCCGCCGGAGTGTCCAGCGGCATGCGACCCGACAGACGGTCGATATGGTCGATGTTCAGGCCATATTTGGCGGTGATCGAGCTGACCGCCTGCAATTGGCCGGCGGTCACTTTGCGGGTCAACAGGGTGACGATGTGGCGTTTCTTGCCCTGATTGCCCACCCATTGCTGGTAATCCTCTTCGGACACCGGGGTGAAGCGCACCTGCTGGTCGAGCTCGTAGCCCTTGAACAGGATGTCCTTGAGCACGGCTTTGCCTTGCTCGGAGTCGGGAATCTCGACCAGGATGCCGAACGACAGGGTGTCGTGGATCACCGCCTGACCAATGTCGAGAATGTTCACACCACCCTGGGCCAGAACGCCGGTAATGGCCGCAGTCAGACCCGGACGGTCGACTCCCGTGATGTTAATCAGGACGATTTCGCGCAACGCGCACCCCCGCAACTGGAAAAAAACCGCATTCTACCCACTTTCAGTGACCATCGGGCACCGCGAGCGCTTTGCCGGTCTAGGGCCTGTCGCTATACTGCGCGTCAACTTCACGGACAAAAGAGCCGAGCTCAGTGAACCGGCCCACGCCAGTTAAAACCGATAACTTCTTCCTGCTGATCTTCCGTGCACTGCGCCATCGCCGTGTACCGATTGCATTGCGCATTGCCAGCCATAACGTGATCCTGGTCGCTCTGGCCCTGGTGATCTATGCCGGGGTGATGGGCTTGCAGTTCAAGCAGGCCATGCACGAGCAGGCCGATGCGCTGGGCGAAAGCCTGACCACGCAGACCGCCACCTCTGCCACTGAACTGTTGGTGTCCAACGACATCCTCAGCCTCAACGTGCTGCTCAACAACCTGACCAAGAACAAGCTGGTGGCACACGCCGCTATCTATAGCGTGGACAACCGCATCCTCGCCGAATCCGGTCAGCGCCCCAAGCACAGCCTGCTGGGCGAAGCCGAGGGCATGTACGAGAGCAAGATCACCTTCCAGGACGTGACTGCCGGGCAACTGCGCATCAGCCTGGACATGGATCAGTTCCAGCAGCCGATGACCATCAGCCTGCAAAGCATGGGCATTCTCAGTGCGATCCTGCTGGCCTTGTCGCTGGCCCTGAGTCTGCGCATGGGGCGCTATCTATCGACGCCGTTGCTGCAATTGCGCGTCTGGCTGCGGCGCATCGACGAACACACGCCGGGCATAGATCGTCAGGACGAAATCGGCGATCTGGCGCGTCAGCTGCACGCCAACTACGCTCCGGAGCCTGCGCCTGAACCTGAGCCGGAACCCGAGTTCGAGGAAGAGGATGAGCCAGAGTTCGAAGTGCGCAACCTGCGTGACCCGAGCTTTGACGAAACCCGCCCGATGGCCGCGCAAAAACCGGCGCCGCGCCACGTGGTCAGCACCGTTGAAGACGATGATGACGACGAAGACCCGTTTGCCGATCTGCGCGACGAGTCGCTGACCGAAGCTGTTCCGGCGCCGCGTAAAGCGACACCAAGCGTGCCGCAGCACAGCGCGGTGCTGGCGATCCAGCTGGGTTCGCAAGAGCAACTGCGGCGCCTGCCGCGTGCCCGTCTGGAAGAGTTGCTGGAGCGCTATCGCGATTGTCTCGATCAGGCCGCTTCGTTGTATCAGGGCGAAATCGAAACCCTGAACGATGGCAGCACACTGATGCTGTTCCACACCGAAGACAGCGGTGACGACTACCTGACCAACGCCATCTGCTGCGGCGAGTTGCTGCGGGCGCTGGGCCATCAGTTGCAGATCGAAGTCGCCGACAGCGGCATCACCCTGCAATTGCAACTGGGCCTGACCCTGGGCGACGAGTTGTTCGGCCTGAGCCAGATCGACCTGCTGCTGACCGATTCGGCTCAGGATGCCCTGGCCCTGTCGCAACACAGTCGCAACCTGCTGCTGGTCGAGCGCAAGATCGGAGACGATGCGCTGATTCGTCAGCGTGCGCGGATCCGCCCGATCGCCAGCCCTGAGGGGGCCTGCTGTGTCGAGCGGTTGATGGAGCCTTATCCGTCGATGCTTGAGCGACAACTGGCGCGGATGCATGAACGTCGGGCGTAAGCCTTAGGCCAGATGCACAGAAGCCCGCAGACAAGTGATTGTCTGCGGGCTTTTTTGTTGCCTGTGTCGCGTCCTGAATAAGGTTTACACCTTCTGACCAATCTTCAGGAGGATTCAATGGATACCGGAAAAAGGCGGAGCCAGCGCGATTACACGCTAGCTTTTAAATTGTCAGTTGTAGATCAAGTCGAAAAAGGCGAGTTGAGTTATAAAGAGGCTCAACGGCGCTTTGGCATTCAAGGCCGGTCCACGGTACTGGTTTGGTTACGCAAGCATGGCCGACAGGACTGGAGCCAAGGCGCCTCAATCCGAGCGCCGCGGAGCAGG
>NZ_OBDS01000015.1:0-222373 GCF_900215165.1 Pseudomonas sp. LAMO17WK12:I5
ACCGTGGCCGAGGCCAGGGATTCGCAGGCGTTGGCCAGCAGGGATTCGGTGTCGGTTTGTGGATTGACGAGGAACATGCTGCTGGGGGTGTATGGCGTTGCCATGATGTTCGCGGGCGCGAGGTAGTGGTCGAGGGCGCGTTCGGCGGCTTCGTGGAGTTTTCTGGAGTTGAGGGATTCGTAGGGCGATACCGATTCTGTGACCGGCGGATTGGGTGGGGTTTCGGGCATCAGTTGGAACTCCGATCGAGGCACTTTGGAAGAATGACTTCCTGTAGGAGCTGCCGAAGGCTGCGATCTTTTGATGTTGCTTTTAAAGATCAAGATCAAAAGATCGCAGCCTTCGGCAGCTCCTACAGGGGGCCGCGTGATTAGTTCGGCACGCGGCGGCCATCGAGTACCCGGTTGACCATCAGTTCACTGAGCATGATCACCTGATGCAGCATCAGCATGGCCCGGCGCTGTGGGTTGTCGACGGTGTCGCCGATATCGCGGGCCATGTCGCTGGCGGCGGCTAATGACTCGCAGGCTTCGACGAGCAAGGTTTCTTCGTCCACGGTGGGGTCGATGAGGAAGATTCTGTTCGCCTTGCATGACGAGGTTGAAGGGATCGAGATCTTCAGGGCGCCGGGGTTGAGGTAGAAGTTGATGGCGCGGTCGGTTGCCGCTTTTATCTTCTGCGGGTCGAGGGCCGGGTCGTACGGGATAGGGTCGACGTCCGGGGGGTTGGGTGTGGCTTTGAACATAAATATCTAATTCCTGATTGAGGGCCGCGACCGTTCTCTACTAAAAGAAGGGTGGCGGCTGTGCACAGGTTAGTAGACCGGAGGAATTAGCAAGACCGGCGCGCTCGAGAGCGCCCTGCGCACAACCACCATCGAAGTGCAGGCAATAGATACGCCTGGCTCAATGGGACTCATGCACTTACTAAAACCATACGGGCTACTAAACCCGACCACCGATGGGCAGTGGCAGGGAAACGATATAGCGCAGGGTATGGTCGTGTAAGCCGGCGGATTCTGGCGTACGCGTAGGTAACGGCGCAAGACGTTGTAGCCGGTATGGCGTAACGGTTCGTGTACTTTAAACGTGGTTGCGGGGTTATGTTAATGTGCGGGGTTTGCTCTGTTGTTTTGATGTTGTCTGGCAAGCCGCTTTCGCGAGCAAGCTCGCTCCCACAGTTGGAATGCGTGCATTCAGGTGGGAGGTTGGTCGGCCGTCATCGCTGGCAAGCCAGCTCCCACAGTTTGACCGAGTGCATTCAGTCAGAGATTGGTCGATCGGGAGGCCGCTTTCGCGAGCAGGCTCGCTCCCACAGGTTTCCTGACGGCTCTGGTGATTTGTATTACGGCCTGAGGCATCTGGAAGGAACTGCCCGCTTCCAGACCAGTCGCATGAACAGGAAGCCGTTTTTTCAGAGGAGTGAACGTGTCCAGCGATCCCAAGCGTCACGCCGTAGACGCACCCGTCATCCATCGCCTGCGCGTGTTGACGGTCAACACTCACAAGGGTTTTACCGCCCTCAACCGGCGCTTCATCCTGCCGGAACTGCGCGAAGCGGTGCGCAGCACCTCGGCCGATCTGGTGTTTCTGCAGGAGGTGGTGGGCGAACACGAGCGCCATTCCAATCGCTACCAGGAATGGCCGCAAACCTCGCAATACGAATTTCTCGCCGACAGCATGTGGAGCGATTTCGCCTACGGGCGCAACGCGGTCTACCCCGATGGCCACCATGGCAATGCCCTGCTGTCGAAATACCCGATCCGCGAATACCGCAACCTCGACGTGTCGATCACCGGCCCCGAGCGCAGAGGCCTGCTGCACTGCGTGCTGGACGTGCCGGGCCACGCCGAAGTCCACGCGATCTGCGTGCACCTGAGTCTGCTGGAAAGCCACCGCCAACTGCAGTTGCAACTGCTTTGCCAGTTGCTCGAATCATTGCCCGACGATGCGCCGGTTATCATTGCCGGCGACTTCAATGACTGGCAGCTGCAGGGCAATGCCGCCCTCGCCCGCCGCGATTACCTGCACGAAGCCTTCGAACGCCACCACGGCCGCCCGGCCAAGACCTACCCTGCGCGTTTTCCACTGCTGCGCCTGGACCGCATCTACCTGCGCAATGCCAGCAGCCATGACCCGCAGATCCTCGGCAACAAGCCGTGGACGCACTTGTCGGATCATTTGCCGCTGGCGGTGGAAGTGCATTTGTAAGCACAGACAATGACTTGGATATGTGCAGAAAAACAAACGCTTGCGGCGCATGATTTAGCTGTACCGCTCATCGTGCAGTTTCTTGACGCATGGGCATCACTCTTCTTATCTCTACCTTACTACCCCCGGAATCACTCACCGGGGCGACCCTTCCGGCACTCGCGAAATCGAGCGCCGCGGTTCGCCCCGCTCCATTCGGTCGCCCCTCGTTCGGGGTAGGAGAGACGCCAGAAAAGAGATCCCGCATGCGCTTGCAAGGTAGACCTCCATGAAAAGCTCATTCACCCCACAAGAGATCAAAGTGACGTTTTGCACAGTGTCGAGTTCGATTCTGCTGTGCTCATCCATGGAGGCGCAGGCCGGACCTGCGGCGGATGAAACCACTCCCTGGTATCGCCAGGACATGCCCGTTCTGACCCTGCCGGCGACCGTTGTCACCCCCGAGCCACAACGCCTGAGTCCACGTCCCGATTTGCGCGGCACCGACCTGATCACCGAAGATCTGGCGCCAGCAGCCTGGGACCGGTTGTACGGACAAAGCGCCCGGCAAGCGCAAACCGACGTACTTTCGCCAGGTTTTGCCACCCCCGGCAACGGCGACTTCAAAGGCCCGCCCGTGCTCACCGTGCAAAGCGCCGGCGGTCACACCCAGACGCTCGGCCTGATTGGCGGATACAACCAGATCCAGGCCAACAGCGCCGGCCTGATCAGCAGCCGCGCCCTCGCCGATCCGACCACCGACACCCTGAATCTGCAAGGCCAGAGCCTCGGTGCTTATTACCGTCTGACTGGCGCGCAGGGCTGGCATGTCGACCTGTCGGCCAGCGGTGGCCGGGTCAGCGGTTTCAGTCGTAACGAACAAGGCGCGCGCCAGGCCACCGAAGGCAGTGCAATGACCTTCTCGGTCGAAGGTGGATATCCGATCGGCCTGGGCGGCAACTGGGTGGTTGAACCCCAGGCGCAACTGATCAACCAGCGCATCACCCTCGACACCCCATACGCGGGTTCCGGCAATGCTTCGTCAACGGATCTGTCGGCGTGGAGCGGCCGCGTCGGCGCCCGCCTCAAAGGCAGTTACGATGTGAACGGTCTGCCGGTGGAACCCTACGTGCGTACCAACCTCTGGCATACGGTGTATACCGGCAACACGGTGACTCTCGATCAGGTCGACAAGATCAGCAGCAGTCGCAAGTCATCGACGGTCGAATTAGGACTGGGATTGGTTGCGCGGGTGACGCCGGCGGTCAGCCTGTATGTCAGCGCCGATTACAGCAGCGACGTGGATGACAATGACTTGAACGGGTTGATTGGCAGCCTGGGGGTGCGGATGCGTTGGTGATTTCGGCTTGAGGGGCGATGGCCTCTGAGCTGAAGCCATCGCGAGCAGGCTCACTCCTACAGGGAGACGCATTCCAAATGTAGGAGTGAGCCTGCTCGCGATGACAGCGACGCGGTTGCGGATCAACCCTCCGGCTTGAGAATCAACACCGCCAGCGGCGGCAGATTCAGTTCAAGCGACAACGACTGGCCATGGCTCGGCACCTCTTCGGTAAACGCCCCGCCGCCATTGCCATAATTCGAACCGGCGTAGGTGTCGGCATCGCTGTTGAGCAGTTCGTTCCAGCGCCCGGCAAACGGCACGCCGACCCGGTACGACTGACGCGGCACCGGAGTAAAGTTGGCCACCACCAGCACCGGTTTTCCGTCCTTGCTCCAGCGCAGCCACGCGTACACGCTGTTGATCGCGTCATCGCCGATCAACCACTGGAAACCCTGCGGCGCATCATCCTGGTCGTGCAGCGCCGGCTCCTCGCGGTACAAACGGTTGAGGTCGCCGACCAGTTTCTGCACGCCTTTGTGTTCCGAGTATTGCAGCAGGTACCAGTCCAGTTGCTGATCGTGATTCCACTCGCGCCACTGGCCGAATTCGCAGCCCATGAACAACAGCTTCTTGCCCGGATGGGTCCACATGAAGCTCAGATAGGCGCGCAGGTTGGCGAATTTCTGCCAGCGGTCGCCGGGCATCTTGTCGATCAGCGAGTGCTTGCCGTGCACCACTTCATCGTGGGAGATCGGCAGGATGAAGCGCTCGGACCAGGCGTAGACCAGACCGAAACTCAATTCGTTGTGATGGTGCGCGCGGTACACCGGATCCTGCTGGATGTAGTGCAGCGAGTCGTGCATCCAGCCCATGTTCCATTTGTAGGCGAAACCGAGACCACCCTGCTGGGTGCTCTGGCTGACGCCCGGCCATGCGGTGGATTCCTCGGCGATCACCAGCGCCCCCGGGGCCTCCAGCTCGACCACGTCATTCAAGTGCCGGAGGAAATCGATCGCCTCGAGATTCTCGCGCCCGCCATGGCGGTTCGGCACCCATTCGCCGGCCTTGCGCGAATAGTCGCGATAAAGCATCGAGGCCACCGCATCAACGCGCAAACCGTCGATGTGGAAATGCTTCAACCAGTGCAACGCCGACGCCAGCATGTAGCCGTGAACTTCGGTGCGCCCCAGGTTGTAAATCAGCGTGTCCCAGTCCTGATGAAAGCCTTCCAGCGGGTTGCCGTATTCGTACAGCGCGGTGCCGTCGAACTGCGCCAGGCCATGGGTATCGGTAGGGAAATGCGCTGGCACCCAGTCGAGGATCACGCCGATATCGGCGCGGTGACAGGCGTCGACGAACTCACCGAACTGCTCTGGCGTGCCGTATCGGGCACTCGGGGCGAATTGCGAGAGCAACTGATAACCCCACGAACCACCAAACGGGTGCTCCATGATCGGCATCAGTTCGATGTGGGTGAAACCCAGCTCCTTGACGTAAGGAATCAAGCGCTCGGCCAGTTCCGGCCAGGTGTACTGGCGGGCGACTTCGCCTAGATCGTCCAGTTCGCACTGCCACGAGCCGGCATGCAATTCGTAGATTGACAGCGGCGCTGAATGCTTCTGCCGCTCGCGGCGGCCGTTCATCCAGTCCTGATCCTGCCAGTTGATCTGCAGCGGCGCGGCGACTTTCGACGCGGTGTCCGGCGGCAGGCTGGTGGCCAAGGCCATCGGGTCAGCCTTCAGCGGCAGGATGCCGTGGGCGCCGAGGATTTCGTACTTATACAACTCCCCTGCTTGCAGGCGCGGAATAAACAACTCCCAGACCCCGGATGGATGGCGCAGGCGCATCGGATGGCGGCGACCATCCCACACGTTGAAATCACCGACCACCGACACTCGGCGAGCATTCGGCGCCCACACGGCAAAGCGCACACCGTCGACGCCATCGACGGTGGTCAGTTGCGCGCCGAGGCAGCTGCTCAGATCACGGTGATTGCCTTCAGCGAACAGATACAAATCCATTTCGCCGAGCAACTGGCCGAAGCTGTACGGATCTTCCGCCACCTGTTCGCCGCCGGCCCAACGCGTGCGCAGCAGATACGGCCGCGCCTGATCGAAGTGACCAACAAACAATCCCGGTGTTTCGGTGGCTTGCAGTTCGCCACGCTCTTCACCGCTGTCCTTGTCCAGCACTTCGACTTTCAATGCACCGGGCAGATAAGCGCGGATAAATTGCCCACCGGCACCATCGCCATGCGGGCCGAGAATGGAAAACGGGTCGTGGTGTTCAGCGCGCACCAGGGCGTCGATGTCCCGCGCCGCCGGCAGTAACGCTTCTTTAGCGTGACCCTGTTCCTTGTTCGAGACACTCATGACTACTCTCCACCAAGATCGGAAAAGGGTTTAAGCCCCGTCAATAACCCATACAAGCCGTGCAACGGCACGGGCAGCCACGTGGGGCGATTTTCGGCTTCATAGGCCACTTCATAGGCCGCCTTCTCCAGGCCGAACAGCGCAACCGCAGCGTCGGCACCTGCAGGATCCTGCCAGGCATGATCAAGACTAGCTGCCGCTTGGCGATATGCCTGAACAAATGCCTCGCGCGCCTCACGCAGATAGCGCTCGGCAACGCGATGGCGGGCCGCTTCCGACTCTGGACTGTGATCGACGTTGTGCACGTTGATCGTCATCGCCGCCGCGTAATCGAAGGAACGCAGCACGCCGCTGACGTCCTTGTACGGACTGTGTTTGCCACGCCGTTCGTGCAGCGGCCGCGCCGGTTCACCCTCGAAATCGATCAGATAGGCATCGCCCTTGATCACCAGCACCTGCCCCAGGTGCAGGTCGCCATGCACGCGGATCCGCAAGCCGCCCACAGCTTTCTGCGCAAGTTCCTGCACATGGCCGAGGATGACTTTTTTGTTGTCCAGCAGCCGCGCGACCATTTTCTGATCCGCCGCGCTCAGATGACTCTGATGCTGCTTGAGCAACTTCAACGCATGCTCGACCTGCGCCGCAACGTCCTTGCCAGTGGCTTGGGCGTCCTTGGCACTGGTGGTTTGCGGGGCGAAGTCAGCGTTGTCGCTTGGTGCCGCCAGTACTTGGTGCATTTCGCCGAGACGCTGGCCGAGCATGCCGGCAAAGTCCTTAAGCTCGCCGAGGGCGTTGTAATGCTGCTCCTGCTCGGACATCGCGTCCGCCAGTTCATCACGCAACGCTCGTTCGAGGTTGTTCTGCGTCCATTCCCAGGCATCACCCTGATTGCTCAGATAGCCTTGGGCGATCATCAGCAGATTGTCTTCGCCCGCGCCATCGCGGCGGATCACCGAGCCGAGCAGCGGCGAGATGTTGGCGAAACCGGCCTCGGTCAGGTACGCGCTCATTTCCAGTTCCGGGTGAACACCCGAGGCGACCTTGCGGATCAGCTTCAGCACCAGACTGTTGCCGATCACCACCGAACTGTTCGACTGCTCGGCCGACAGATAGCGCACCTCGGATTCGGCACCGAGGCCGAGTTTTTCAAGCTGCGCGGTCGGCGCGAAACGAATCTCGCCCTGTTCGGAGTTGAGCACGGTGTTGCTCTGCATGCCTTGCAGCACCGCGTGCACGAACGTTTCGAGGCTGAACGCGTCAGTGATCAGACCGACCTGACGCCCGCGACGAACACGCGACAATGCCAGTTGCTGCGGCAACGCCGGCCCGACCTGATCTTCGGCGATGAAGCCGAACGGCAGTTGATAGCGGCTGGTTTGCCCGGCGCTGGTGACTTCGATCTCGCTGAGCAGCACCGGATGCTGCGCGTCGCCGAAGCGCACGCCGTAGGCCAGATTGACCTGCTCGATGGCCGCGTCCTTGCCGGCGAACCAGCGGCGGTTCTGCAGCCAGCTCGGCAGGATGCTCTGCTCCAGGGTGTTGCGGGTCGGCGTTTCGAGAAGTTCCTCCATGCGTTTTTTCAGCACCAGGGTGGTGAAGTCCGGCAGGCTCTGCGCCGGTTCCACGTGCCAGCTCGGCATCTGGTTTTCTGCAGCCAGGGCGAACCAGTAGAAACCGTACGGCGCCAGTGTCAGTAGGAAATTCAACTGGCCGATCGGCGGGAACGCATTACCGCCGAGCATCTCCACCGGGACCATGCCGACGTAGGCCGACAGATCGAGTTCCGCCGCCTGCGCGCTACGCGAGACGTTGGCCACGCAGAGAATGATTTCGTGCTTGCCGTCGGCGTCGGTGAACTCGCGGGTGTAGGCCAGAATCCGTCGGTTGCTCGGCGAGAGCATCTTCAGCGTGCCACGCCCGAACGCCTTGGACTGCTTGCGCACGGCGAGCATGCGTCGCGTCCAGTTCAGCAGCGAGTGCGGGTCGCCGGCCTGGGTTTCGACGTTGACCGACAGATAACCGTATTGCGGGTCCATGATCGGCGGCAGCACCAGACTGGCCGGATCGGCGCGGGAGAAGCCGCCGTTGCGGTCGATCGACCATTGCATCGGCGTACGCACACCGTCGCGGTCGCCGAGGTAGATGTTGTCGCCCATGCCGATTTCATCGCCGTAATACAACGTCGGCGTGCCGGGCATCGACAGCAGCAGGCTGTTGAGCAACTCGACGCGGCGACGATCACGCTCCATCAACGGTGCCAGACGCCGACGAATGCCAAGGTTGATCCGCGCGCGGCGGTCAGCGGCGTAGTAATTCCACAGGTAGTCGCGCTCTTTATCGGTGACCATCTCCAGCGTCAACTCATCGTGGTTACGCAGGAAAATTGCCCACTGGCAGTTGGCCGGAATCTCGGGGGTCTGACGCAGAATGTCGGTGATCGGGAAGCGATCTTCCTGGGCCAGCGCCATGTACATGCGCGGCATCAGCGGGAAGTGAAACGCCATGTGGCATTCGTCACCGTTGACGCCCTCGGCATCGGTGTCGCCGAAGTACAGCTGGGTGTCTTCCGGCCATTGGTTGGCTTCGGCCAACAGCATGCGGTCCGGGTAATTCGCGTCGATCTCGGCACGGATCTGCTTGAGGACGTCGTGGGTCTCCGGAAGGTTCTCGTTGTTGGTGCCGTCGCGTTCGATCAGGTACGGAATGGCGTCGAGGCGCAGGCCATCGATGCCCATGTCCAACCAGTAGCGCATCACCGACAGCACGGCTTTCATCACTTGCGGGTTGTCGAAGTTGAGGTCGGGCTGGTGCGAATAGAAACGGTGCCAGAAGTACTGGCCGGCGACCGGGTCCCAGGTCCAGTTGGACTTTTCGGTGTCGAGGAAGATGATCCGCGTGCCGTCGTACTTCTGATCGTCATCCGACCACACATAGAAGTCCCGCGCCGCCGAACCGGGCTTGGCCTTGCGCGCCCGCTGGAACCACGGGTGCTGATCCGAGGTGTGGTTGATGACCAGCTCGGTGATCACCCGCAAACCACGCTTGTGCGCCTCGGCGATAAAGCGCTTGGCATCGGCCATGGTCCCGTAGTCGCTGTGTACGCCGCGGTATTCGGCGATGTCATAGCCGTCATCGCGACGTGGTGACGGATAAAACGGCAGTAGCCAGATGGTGTTGACGCCGAGTTCGGCGATGTAATCGAGTTTGGCGATCAGGCCGGGAAAGTCGCCGATCCCGTCATTGTTGGAGTCGAAAAACGATTTGACGTGTACTTGATAGATCACCGCATCCTTGTACCAGAGCGGGTCTTTGATAAAGGTGGCTGCCTTGGGTTTCTTCGCCATGTGAAACTCCTGTTCAATTCTGTCAGACCACACGGATGCCCTGTGATGAGGGGCTCTGTGGTGAGGGGATTCATCCCCGACGGGCTGCGAAGCGGCCCTGCTTTTATTCAGTTTTACCCAGTTGTTCTTTGTGGCTGCTGCGCAGCCAGTCGGGGATAAATCCCCTCACCACAAGTTTTTGAGCAAGGTCTTACGCGGCAGTAATCCGCCAAATCCCGAACGGCTGGTACGCCGGGTCAATGCGCATGAACTGATACTTGCCATGCCAATCCCAGCGATGCCCGTTCATCAAGTCCTCACCGTGGGTGGTCGCGTCGTCGGGCAGGCCCATCTCCCACAGCGGCAGTTCGAAATTGGCTTCCTGCACGTTGTGCGGATCGAGGCTCACCGCCACCAGAATGAAATTGCTGCCGTCAAAGCTGCGCTTGCCGAAGTACAGAATGTTGTCGTTCCACGCGTTGTAGATTTTCAACCCCAGATGCGTGTGCAGCGCCGGGTTCTGCCGGCGGATGCGGTTGAGCTGGGCGATTTCGGCAATGATGTTGCCCGGCGCATTGAAGTCGCGAACGCGGATTTCGTACTTCTCCGAATCGAGGTATTCCTCCTTGCCCGGTACCGGTGCCGCCTCACACAGCTCATAACCGGAATACATGCCCCACAGACCCGAGCCCATGGTCGCCAGCGCCGCGCGGATCAGAAACCCCGGCCGCCCTGATTCATGCAGGAACGCCGGGTTGATGTCCGGCGTGTTGACGAAGAAGTTCGGCCGGTAGCATTCGCGCCACGGCGATTCGTTGAGTTCACTGAAGTAGGCCGCCAATTCGGACTTGGTGTTACGCCAGGTGAAATAGGTGTAACTCTGGCTATAACCGACCTTGCCCAGACGCGCCATCATCGCCGGCGTGGTGAACGCCTCGGCGAGGAAGATCACTTCGGGGTGCAGTGCCCGCACATCGGCGATCAGCCATTGCCAGAACGGCAGCGGCTTGGTGTGCGGATTGTCGACGCGAAAGATCTTCACGCCTTCGTTGACCCAGCCGACCACAATATCGCGCAGCTCCACCCACAGACTGGGGATGGCGTCCGGCGCATAGAAGTCGACGTTGACGATGTCCTGGTATTTCTTCGGCGGGTTTTCCGCGTATTTGATCGTGCCGTCGGGGCGCCAGTTGAACCAGCCCGGATGCTGCTTGAGCCACGGGTGATCCTGCGAGCACTGAATGGCGAAATCGAGGGCGATTTCCAGGCCATGCTCAGCGGCGGCGGCCACCAACCGGCGGAAGTCTTCGCGGGTGCCTAGTTGCGAGTGAATCGCCTCATGACCACCCTCCTCGCTGCCGATCGCATACGGACTGCCCGGATCATCGGGACCTGCGGTCAGGGAATTGTTGCGGCCCTTGCGGTGGGCGCGGCCGATCGGGTGGATCGGCGTGAAGTACAACACGTCAAAACCCATGTCCTGAATCATCGGCAGTCGCGAGTGCACGTCGTTGAAGGTGCCGTGACGCTTGGGATCGTCGGTGATCGAGCGCGGAAACAGCTCGTACCAACTGGCAAACTCGGCCAGTTCCCGTTCGACATCCACCGGGAATTCGGCGCTCAGGCTCAGATAGGCACGGTGATCGGCCTGCGCCATCAATTGCGCACTGCGCGAGTGCAGAAACAGCGCCACCTGCTCGGTTTCGAGCAGGCCGGACAATTCATGATGCAAGGCGGCGAGTTGCTCGCTGAGCTGACCGTCGCTGCGCTCGGCGGCCTGCTGCACCATGCTGCGGCCTTCCTGCAGTTCGAGCGACACCGGGACGGCGGCGTTGTGCTTCTTCTCCAGTTCGTACTGGAAACTAGCGAAATGGTCGATCCACGCTTCGATGCAGTACAGATAGCGACCCTGGCGGTCCGGACGAAACTGCCCCTGCCAACTGTTATTGCCCAGCTCGTTCATCACCTCGCTATGCCAGGACTCTTCGCCCTCGGCACGCCAGCGGATGCGCACGGCCAGCTTGTCGTGGCCGTCGGCAAAGACCTTGCTGGTGACGATCACGTCGCGCTCGACGATCGACTTCACGGCAAACTGCCCGCCATCGAGGGTCGGCATGGTGTTTTCGATCACGATGCGCGGCAGCAGCAACGCCTGCGACAGCGGCATGTGCGGGTTGTAGCTCTGCTCTGAAGGTTTTTCAGCAGACATCGAGCATCTCTCCTTAACGCCCCAAGGACGCTCTTGTGCCGGAACAGTGTTCACAATGAGGCACCCGCCCCGACTTGAACTCACTTAGGTTCCGAGCGACCGGCGCGGGGAAAAGTTCACAGGGATTTGCAAGGACAAAAAAGCGGATCGAATTCATCACACGGTGGTCAATCCACTTAAGCACTTCTCACGCCATGTGCCACACGGAGGTCTACAGATGAACATCCCGATCCCGGCCGAAACGCCTGATCCGAACATCGACAAACCCACCCTGCCCGAGACCGAGCCGCAACCGATTCCCGAGCAGGAACCCCCAGGCACCACGCCACCGCCGAAGGAAGAACCGCCGACGACGATGCCCCCCGTCATCGTCTGAGCAGCACGCCCCCCCTGTAGGAGCTGCCGCAGGCTGCGATCTTTGCTTTTAAAGATCAACAGATCACAGCCTGCGGCAGCTCCTACAGGGGTTAGTGCGAGGCAATTACAGATGTTGGTTTTTCTCCCCATCCTTCTCAAACATCCTGACCACCCGTGGCATCACGCTGAAAATCCCAAGCGCCAGCAAAGTGCTGAGCAGCGCCGTCGCTTCCCTGCCCAACCCGGCCGCCACGCCGATCGCCGCCGTCATCCACAACCCGGCTGCCGTGGTCAGTCCTTTCACGTGCCCTTCGTCACCTTCCTGATTCTTCAGAATCGTCCCGGCACCGAGAAAGCCGATCCCGGCGATCACTCCCTGCAACACCCGGCTCATCGCATCGGATTCGGCCCCCGAGGTCTGCGGCACCAGCACAAACAGCGCCGCCCCTAACGCCACCAACATGTGCGTGCGCACCCCGGCGGCCTTGCCCTTGTGCTCCCGCTCGAAACCGAGAATTCCGCCCAGCACCGCCGCCATCAACAGGCGCACGGTGATGCGCGTCAGTTGCGAAGCATCGCCGACATCGGCGAACTCCGCTTGCAGCGTCACCCACACTTCATGCCACCAGGCGTTCATCGCTCCCTCCTTTCTTATTGGTCGTTAGTGGATGGACAGCGGCGACCATTAATCAGTTGCGCAGAACGATCGGCAAAGCGCGCGCCCTAACCTTTCAGGTACTCATGAAAAAAGGACAGCCTCATGCCCGTTCGAATCGATGAATCCAATCCCGAAGCAAAAGTGTGTTTTTTCACCGTCGAAAATGGTGAAGAAATTCGTATCTGCGACACGCTGGAAGTCAAAACCGATAGCGAAAAAGCCATGTCGTTCGTTGAGATTGAAGGCCGGCGCGTTTACATCACCGAAGCAGAGGCGGATGCCTTGACCGTCGCCGGCGCGAAAGACGGTCGCAAGCACCTGAAGGCCGACGAGAGTGATTCGGTGATTTGACTGACCCGGATCAACATCCGGCGCAGACGCCTGCGATAGGCGTTTGCGCCTGCGCCTGCGGGCTGCTTCAAGTTGTCGCAGGATGTGTACCAAACGCCATCTGATACGCTTTTTATTCAAATAGCTGAGTCTGTTATGCAAACAGATCGGCGCTCATAGTTCGTCCGCCTGATGGAGGCTGATGAGCGAATGACCATGAGCGAACAAATCCCCGTCCGAACCGTAGAAGCAAGCCCCACCATAAAAAATGTGCCTGGTCGCCCGATGAAGGCGAAGGCCGGCTCCACCGACAATCACATCCACACCCGCAGTTTCACCGGCCTGTTCCGCACCTTGCGCATCAGCGGCGCGGGCTTTCTGTTTCTGCTGTTCTTCGGCACCGTGTGGCTGAACTGGGGCGGTCGTCAGGCCGTGCTGTGGGACTTGGCCGAAAGCAAATTCCATATCTTCGGCGCGACCTTCTGGCCACAGGATTTCATCCTGCTCTCGGCGCTGCTGATCATCGCCGCGTTCGGTCTGTTCGCCATCACCGTGTTCGCTGGCCGGGTCTGGTGTGGTTACACCTGCCCGCAGAGCTCGTGGACATGGATCTTCATGTGGTGCGAAAAAGTCACCGAGGGCGAACGCAACCAGCGGATCAAACTGCAAGCGGCGCCCTGGGGCCTGAACAAACTGGCCCGGCGCGCGGCCAAGCACACCCTGTGGCTGGCAATCAGCGTGATGACCGGGCTGACGTTTGTCGGCTACTTCACGCCGATCCGGCCGCTGGCCGAAGAGCTGTTCACCCTGCAGATCGGCGGGGTCAGTCTGTTCTGGGTTCTGTTCTTCACCGCCGCCACTTACATCAACGCCGGTTGGCTGCGCGAAGCGGTGTGCATGCACATGTGCCCGTATGCGCGGTTCCAGAGCGTGATGTTCGACAAGGACACCCTGGCGATTTCCTACGACGTCGCCCGTGGCGAAAACCGTGGCCCGCGCAAACGCGACGTGAAGCCCGCCGAAGCCGGCCTCGGTGATTGCATCGATTGCCAGTTGTGCGTGCAGGTGTGCCCGACCGGCATCGACATCCGCGATGGCCTGCAGATGGAATGCATCGGCTGCGCGGCGTGCATCGACGCCTGTGATTCGATCATGGACAAGATGAATTACCCGCGCGGCCTGATCCGCTACAGTTCCGAACGCGAATTGCAGGGCGGCAAGACCCATCTGCTGCGGCCTCGGCTGATCGGTTACGTCGCGGTGCTGCTGGTGATGATCGGCGCACTGGCTCTGGCCTTGGTCGAACGGCCGATGGTCTCGCTGGACGTGACCAAGGATCGCGGGTTGTTCCGCGAGAACGGTCAGGGCCAGATCGAAAACATCTACACCCTCAAGGTCATCAACAAGACCCAGCAGCGCCAGGACTACAACCTGAGCCTGGTGGACGGCGACGGCTTCCAGTTGCAGGGCAAGACCGAACTGAGCCTGGCGCCGGGGGAGATTGTCGATGTGCCGGTTTCGGTGGCGATGACCACGGAGCGCCCGGCCAGCAGCTCGCAGACCTTGAGCTTCAAGATCGCCGACAGCGACGAGCCCGAGATTTATAGCGTGGCGAAAAGCAGGTTTGTGGCGCCGATGAATCGCTGATCCCTTAGACTGCGGCGCGGCCATTCGCGAGCAGGCTCGCTCCCACAGGGTTTTGTGGACACTGATATCCAGTGTGGAAGCGAGCCTGCTCGCGAATGAAGGCACCGCGGTCTTCCAGAATGAACCCAACCCGGACCCAAGATGAAACGCTACGAAAAATTCGCCGACGACATCGCTGAACTGATCCGCTCCGGCGTGCTCGGCCCCGGGCAACGGGTGCCGTCGGTGCGCTACGCCAGCCAGACCTACGGGGTCAGCCCGTCCACGGTGTTCCAGGCCTATTACCTGCTGGAACGTCGCGGTCTGATCCGCGCGCGGCCGCGCTCCGGCTACTTCGTCAACACCCACGCACCGAGTCCGTTCTCGGAGCCGGTGATCAGCAGCCACGTCAACGACTCCACCGAAGTCGACGTCAGCGAACTGGTGTTCTCGGTGCTGGAATCGATCAAGGACCCGAGCACCGTGCCCTTCGGCTCCGCGTTCCCCAGCCCGACCCTGTTCCCGTTGCAACGTCTGTCACGTTCGCTGGCCAGTGCGGCGCGGGAGATGGACCCGCGCATGGTGGTCACCGACATGTCGCCGGGCAATCCGCAACTGCGCCGGCAGATCGCTCTGCGCTACATGGTCGGCGGGCTGATGCTGCCGATGGAAGAACTGCTGATCACCAACGGCGCCCTCGAAGCGCTGAACCTGTGCCTGCAAGCGGTGACCGAGCCGGGCGATCTGGTGGCCATCGAAGCCCCGGCGTTCTACGCCAGCCTGCAAGTGCTGGAGCGCTTGAAACTCAAAGCCGTGGAAATCCCCGTGCACCCGCGCGACGGTATCGACCTCGGCGTGCTCGCCCAGACCCTGGAGCGCCATCCGATCAAGGCCTGCTGGTGCATGACCAGTTTCCAGAACCCAATGGGCGCGACCATGCCCGAGGCGAAGAAACAGGAACTGGTGGAACTGCTGCGCCGGCATCAGGTGCCGCTGATCGAGGACGATGTCTACGCCGAACTCTATTACGGTCAGCAGGCACCGAAACCGGCCAAGGCCTTCGATACCGAAGGGCTGGTGATGCACTGCGGTTCGTTCGCCAAGAGCCTGGCCCCCGGCTACCGCATCGGCTGGGTCGCCGCCGGGCGTTACGCACAGAAAATCGAACGGCTGAAACTGATGACCTCGCTGTGTGCCTCGATGCCGGCGCAAGCGGCCATCGCCGACTACCTGCAACACGGCGGCTACGACCGCCATCTGCGCAAACTGCGCTACGCCCTGGAAGAACAGCAAAGCGCGATGCTCGCAGCGATTGCCCGCTATTTCCCGGCGCAGACCCGCGTTAGTCAACCGGCCGGCGGCTATTTCCTGTGGCTGGAACTGCCACCGCAGATGGATTCGTTGAAGTTGTTTCAGATGGCGTTGGCGCAGGGCATCAGCATCGCGCCGGGGCCGATTTTCTCGCCGACTCAGCGGTTCAGGAACTGCATTCGCCTGAATTACGGCAGCCCGTGGACCGAGGATTCGGAGAAGGCGATGGAGACGTTGGGGCGGATTGTGCGGTCGTTCTGACAGCCCTGTGTTGTCTGGGCTATTGCCTTCGCGAGCAGGCTCGCTCCCACCCTGGATTTGTGCAGGACACAGAACCAATGTGGGAGCGAGCCTGCTCGCGAAGAGGGCCGACCTGACAGCGAAACTCTCTGGACTTAACGCCCTCCACCCAAATCAACAAACGTCCCGGTCGCATAAGAAGCCTTGTCCGACAGCAACCAGACAATCGCCTCCGCCACCTCATCCGGGCGCCCGCCCCGGGCCATCGGAATCGCCGACTCAAGTTTGCTGACCCGATCCGGATCGCCGCTCAATGCATGGAAATCGGTATAGATATAGCCCGGACGCACCGCGTTGACCCGAATCCCCTCACCCGCCACTTCCTTGGACAAACCGATGGTGAAGGTGTCGAGCGCACCTTTGGACGCGGCGTAGTCGACGTACTCGTTGGGCGAGCCCAGGCGTGCGGCGACCGAGGAGACGTTGACGATGCTGCCGCCCTGCCCGCCGTGTTTTGGCGACATGCGCAGGATCGCGTGCTTGGCGCAGAGGATCGGCGCCAGGACGTTGGTTTTCATGATTTTGAGAATGCGGAATTCGGACATTTCATCGACCCGCGACTTGTGCCCGACGGTGCCGGCGTTGTTCACCAGCGCGGTGACCCGCCCCAATTCGGTGTCGACCCGCTGAAACAGCGCGATGACTTCGTCTTCGATGCTGACATCGGCGCGTACCGCAATGGCTTGCGCCCCCAGCGCCCGCACTTGCTCCAGCACGCTTTGCGCGGCCTGTTCATCCGACTGATAGTTGATGCAGATCCGATAGCCCTGCCCGGCAGCCAACAACGCCGTAGCGGCGCCAATTCCGCGCCCGCCACCGGTGATTACCATGACTTTATCCATGCTGGCCCTTCCCCCCAATGCACACGTAACAGTCGGGTTGAAGAATAACCGCCATTGGGCGGTTTTGCATGGGCTCTGATCACCTCACCACAGCAATCTCAAACGACCAACGGCTGCGGATTGACAATGTTCTGCATGAACGCGTCAGCAGGCATCGGATGGCCCAACAGATAGCCCTGCAACGAATCACAGCCCAACTGCGTGAGGAAATCCTGCTGCACGCCGGTCTCCACCCCCTCGGCAACAATGCGCAAACCGAGTGCCTGGCCCAGCGCCACGATCGCCGAGACGATGGCCGCGTCATCGCTGTCATGCTCCAGATCGCGGACAAAACCGCGGTCGATCTTCAGCTCGTTGGCCGGCAAACGCTTGAGGTACATCAGGCTCGAATAACCGGTGCCGAAGTCGTCGATCGACAGGTCGACGCCCATGTCGGACAACTCCTGCAACACCTTCATGCTCGCATCCGCGTCGCTCATGGCCGTGGTTTCGGTGATCTCCAGGGTCAGGCTGTTGGCCGGCAGGTGGTGGGTCGCCAGCGCCTTGGCCACGCTCTGCACCAGCCCCGCGTGGCAGAACTGCAAGGCCGAGAGGTTCACCGCAATGCGCCAGTCGGTGTAACCGAGCACGTACCATTCGCGCATCTGCCGGCAAGCTTCATTGAGCACCCATTCACCGATGGCGATGATCAGGCCGGTCTTCTCTGCCAGATCGATAAATTTGTCGGGCAGCAACATGCCCTGGGTCGGATGCTGCCAGCGCAGCAGCGCTTCGGCACCGACCGGACGACCACTGATGGCGTCGAATTTGGGCTGGAAATACAGGCTGAACTGACTGTGCTCCAGCGCGGCGCGCAGATCCTGCAACAGCTGCAACTGCTTGCGCGCGTTGCTGTTCATCGAGGCATCGAAGAAGCTGTAACCGTTTTTGCCGCTGCCCTTGGCGTGATACATCGCCGCGTCGGCGTTCATCAGCAGTTCCTGAGCGCTCAGGCCGTTGCCCGGGTACAGGGCGATGCCGACGCTGGCAGAAATCTGCAAGTCGTGCTCGGCCACGCGGAACGCCTGACCGAGCAACCCGACCTGACGCGCGGCCAGCCCCAGAGCATCGTCGGGTTCGCTCAGACGCACCAGCAGCACGAACTCGTCGCCGCCAATTCGCGCGAGCGTATCCTGACTGCGCAGATCTTCGCGCAGGCGCACCCCGACTTCACGCAGCAACTGGTCACCCATGTGGTGGCCGAAGGCATCGTTGACCGGTTTGAAACCGTCCAGATCGATAAACATCAACGCAAAACAACCGCCCTGCTCCTCGACCTTCTTCATCGCCTGATTAATCCGGTCGTCCAGCAGCATACGGTTCGGCAGACCGGTCAGGGTGTCGTGCAATGCCAGTTGCGTCAGTTCACGGTTGGCCAGGGTCAGCGAGTGCGCCAGATCGGCGGTACGCGCTTCAAGGCGCGCATCGAGAATTGAGGTGAGCAAGGCGATCGACAGCACCGCCAGCGTGGTGATCAGCACCAGATTGTCGAGGCCATTGCCCTTGAGGCCGTCGAGCGTCGCACCGCAGAAACTGCCATCAGGAAACTGCGCGGCGGCCATGCCGGTGTAGTGCATGCCGACAATCGCGATGCCCATGATCACTGCCGCACCACCACGAATCAGACGCACATAAGGCGAGTGCTGGCGCAGGCGGAAGGCGATCCATAACGCCGCTGCCGAAGCTGCGACAGCAATCAGCAACGAAGCGCCGAACAGGCTCGGGTCGTAATCGATGCCAGGCGTCATGCGCAGCGCGGCCATGCCGGTGTAATGCATTGCACTGATGCCGGCGCCCATGATCAAGGCGCCGAAACCCAACTGCAGGATCGGCAATTTCGGCTGGCTGACCAGCCACAGGGCAAACCCGCAGGACAGCACGGCAATCAGCAGCGACAGCGCGGTAATCGCAATGTCGTAACCCAGTTCGATCGGCAACTTGAAGGCCAACATGCCGATGAAGTGCATCGACCAGACGCCGACTCCCATCGCCAGCGCGCCGCCCGCCGTCCAGAAATGCACTGCGCGGCCACGGGCGCTGGCGATGCGCCCGGTCAGATCGAGCGCGGTGTAGGACGCGAGGATCGCCACACACAAAGAAATGAAAACCAGGGTGAAGGAATAATTACCGATGAGCATGAAGATTCTCGCGACCACCCACGCCGTACTGCGTCCATTCTCGGCCGGGCAAATGCGGCGATTGTACTGATTGCGCAGAAGAACGCACTGACAAAGTAATCATTTTGCCATCAAGCCGATGAAACGCTTGTTTGATGGTTTTGCGAGGCTCTGGCCCGGGCCTCGTTCTCAGGATTCCGGCAATCAGCGCGATTGATGTGGGAGCGAGCCTGCTCGCGAAAAAGCCAGCACGTTCATCGCAGATATCGACCGAACTGACGCCTTCGCAAGCAGGCTCGCTCCCACGGATCAGCGATTGTCGCTGACATCGAGTTGTCCGTCCCAGCCGCCACCCAGCGCCGCAATCAATTGCACACTGGCGATCAAGCGGTTCTGCAGAATGTTCAGCACAGTCCGCTCGTTGCTCAGCGCCGTGGCTTGCACCACAACCACATCGATGTAGGCAATCAACCCGGCCTTGTACTGGTTCTGGGTCAGGCGCAGCGAATCGCGCGCGGCATCCAGCGCTTCCTGACGCACCGCCGCCTCGTCTTCATACACCTTCAATTGCACCAGATAGTTTTCCACTTCACGGAAGCCATCGAGTACGGTCTGGCGATACTTGGCGACGGTCTGGTCGTACGCCGCCTCGGTGCGATCAACTTCGGCCGAACGGATGCCACCGTCGAATATCGGCAAGTTCAGTTTCGGCCCGACCGACCAGAAACGGTTCGGTAGCGTTAAAAGATTTTTCGAGGTACTGCTGCTGTAGCCGCCGCTCATGCTCAAGGTCAGATCGGGGTAATACGCGGCTTTGGCCACGCCGATATTGGCGTTGGCGGCGATCACCGAGCGTTCCGCCGAGGCAATGTCCGGACGTCGCTCCAGCAACTGCGACGGCAGGCTCAGGGGAATCTGCGGCAGATTTGGAATGTTCTGCGTTTCGGCGATGCTGAATTCGGCCGGCGCCTGTCCGGTGAGCACGGCGATGGCATTTTCAAACTGCGCCCGCTGCCAGATCAGGTCGACCAGATCGGCCTGAGTGGTTTTCAACTGGGTCTGCGCCTGCGCCACCGCATCACGCCCGGAAATCCCCGCGCGGTACTGGTTCTGGGTCATTTGCAGGGATTTTTCGTAGGCCGCGACGGTGGCTTCGAGCAGGCGTTTCTGTTGGTCGATGACCCGCAGTTGCAGGTAGTTCTGCACCAGCTCCGACTGCTGGCTCAGACGCATCGCGGCCAGATCGGCGAAGCTCGCCTGGGCGCTGGCCTCGTTGGCTTCCAGGCCTCGGCGCAATTTGCCCCAGATATCCGCTTCCCAACTCACGCCCAACTGCGCGTTGTAGGTATCGCGAATACCGCTGGCAGAACTGCTCAGGCTCGAACTGCTGCTGCCGGTGCCCTGGCTGGAGCGGGTCTTGCCCACGCTCAGGTCGACACTGGGATAAAACGCCCCACGGGCGCTGCGCACTAAGGCCTGGGCTTGACGGAACTGCGCTTCGGATTGCGCGACGGTCTGGTTGGAACTGTTGAGTTTTTCGATCAGGCCATTGAGCTGCTGATCACCGTACAACTCCCACCAGGCGCCGCGCGCCAGCGAGTCGCTCGGATTAGCCTGACGCCAGCCTTCGGCCTCTTTGTATTGCGCGACCTCGGCGGTCTGCGGACGCTGATAGTCCGGGCCGACGGCGCAGGCACTGAGCATCGCCACGCACAGCGACAGGCTCAACAAGCGCGAACCGCGCGCAGTGGCCAGATTGAGAAGCGAACGGTCAGTCATATCGGAGTTTCCAGAGCGGCGTCAGTACGCACGCCGCGCCACTTGTTGAAGCGGTGGCGCAGCTTGTCGAGATAGAGGTAAACCACAGGCGTGGTGTAAAGGGTCAATACCTGGCTGAAGACCAGGCCGCCGATGATGGTCAGGCCCAATGGCTGGCGCATTTCCGCGCCCTCCGCCCGGCCAAGCAGCAACGGCAAGGCGCCGAGGATCGCCGCCAGGGTGGTCATCAGAATCGGCCGCAGCCGTTGCAGGCAGGCGCTGCGGATCGACTCCAGCGGCGACAGGCCCTGATGGCGCTCCAGTTGCAGCGCCAGATCGATCATCAGGATCGCGTTTTTCTTCACCACCCCGATCAACAGGAACAATCCGAGCAGCGAGATCAGGCTGAACTCGCCGCCCAGCGCATAGATCGACAGCAACGCACCGACCCCGGCCGACGGCAAGGTCGAAAGAATCGTCAGTGGGTGAATGTAGCTTTCATACAGCACACCGAGCACCAGATACACCGCCAGCAGCGCGCCGAGGATCATGAACGGCTGACTCTTCTGCGTCGCGGCAAAGGCATCGGCGGTGCCGGCCATTTTCGCGATCACGTCTTCTGGCAGACCGACCTTGGCAATCGCCCGTTCGATCGCGGCACTGCCCTGCTCCACGGTCACGCCTTCGGCCATGTCAAACGCGATGCTTTCGGAAGCGAACTGGCCTTCGTGGCTGACGCGGTCGTCTTCCAGGCTGTTTTCGTAATGGGCGATGGTCGACAACGGAATCCGCGCACCGTCAGCGGTAATCACCTGCACCTGATTGAGCGTCACCGGATCCTGCGCGTATTTCGGATTGACCTCCATCACCACCTGGTACTGGTTGAGGCTGTCGTAGATCGTCGAAATCTGCCGCTGGCTGTAGGCGTTGTTCAACACCGCCGTGACCATGTTCATGTCGACCCCGAGGCGTTTGGCCTGATCACGGTCGACAATCAACGTCACCTGCTGTGCGCCGCGCCCCTCGCGGGCATCAATGGCGGTCAGCTCCGGCAATGCGCGCAGCGCGGTCACCACTTTCGGGTACCACTCGCGCAACGCCCCCAGATCGCCGCTTTGCAGGATGTAGCTGTATTGCGAGGTGGTCTGCTCGCGGCCACCACCGAACTGCAGATCCTGATCCGCCATCAGCATCAACTGGGCGCCGGGCACCTTGGGCATTTCCTTGCGCAGGCGTTCGATGACTTTCTGCGCCGACAGGTTGCGTTCCTTGATCGGCTTCAGCCGTACCAGCATGAACGCGTTGTTGGTGCCGTTGCTGCCGCCGATAAACCCGGCGACGCTTTCCACTGCTTCGTCCTTGAGCACGGCGCGGCGGAAGGTTTCCATTTTCGGCTGCATCACGCTGAACGACAGACCGTCGTCACCCCGGACGAAACCGATCAACTGGCCGGTGTCCTGCTGCGGCATGAAGGTCTTCGGTACGACTACGTACAGCGCAACGTTGACCCCGACCGTGATGATCAGACTAAGCAAGGTCAGACGCCGATGGCGCAGCACCCAATCGAGGCTGGTCGCATATTTGCCGACCATCCAGTCGTTGGTCCGGCGGCTCCAGCGTTGCAAACGGTTTTCCTGGCCCGGCGTGTGCGGCTTGAGCCAGCGCGCGCAGAGCATCGGAGTCAACGTCAGCGAGACCACCAGCGAGACCACGATGGCTGCTGCCAGGGTGATGGAAAACTCGCGGAACAGACTCTCGACAATCCCGCCCATGAACAGGATCGACAGGAACACCGCCACCAGCGACACGTTCATCGACAGCAAGGTGAAACCGACTTCCTTGGCCCCGAGATAGGCAGCCTTCATCGGTTTCACGCCTTCGTCGATGTGCCGGGAGATGTTCTCCAGCACCACGATGGCATCGTCCACCACCAGTCCGGTCGCCAGAATCAGCGCCATCAGCGACAAGTTGTTCAGCGAGAAGCCATAGAGGTACATCACCGCAAAGGTGCCGACCAGCGACACCGGCACTGCCAGCGTCGGAATCAGCGAGGCGCGGAAATTCCCGAGAAACAGGAACACCACCAGAATCACCAGCGCCACGGCGATCAGCAGGGTCATTTCCGCTTCGTGCAGCGTGGCCTTGATCACCGGCGAGCGATCCATCGCCAGGTTCAGCTTGACGCTGGCCGGCAGTACCGCCTGCAACGCCGGCAACTGCGCCTTGATCTCGTTGACCGTCTCGATGATGTTGGCACCGGCCTGACGATTGATCACCAGCAGTACCGCCGCGTCATCGTTGAAGAAGCCGCTGTTGTAACGGTCTTCGACGCCGTCGCTGACCTTGGCCACGTCCTTCAGGCGCAGGGCCGCGCCGTCCTTGTAATGGATGATCAGCGACTCGTAATCCTTGGCCTTCTCCAACTGGTCGTTGGCCTGGATCTGCCACAGGCGCTCGCCGTCTTCGACCGAGCCCTTGGGCCGGCGCACGTTGGCCCCGGCGATGGTCTTGCGCACATCATCGAGCGCCACGCCGTACTGGTTCAGCGCCTGTGGTTCAAGTTCGATACGTACCGCCGGCAGCGAACTGCCGCCGATCTGCACTTCACCCACGCCCTGCACCTGGGACAGGCTCTGCGAGAGGATGGTCGAGGCCAGGTCGTAGAGCTGGCCTTTTTCCAGCACATCCGAGGTCAGCGACAGCACCATGATCGGTGCCTGCGACGGGTTGACCTTCTTGTAGGTCGGCATGCTGCGCATCCCGCTCGGCAACAGGTTGCGTGAAGCGTTGATCGCCGCCTGCACTTCCCGCGCCGCGCCGTTGATATCACGGTCGAGGTCAAATTGCAGAATGACCCGGGTCGAACCCTGGCTGGAACGGCTGCTCATGGTGTTGACACCGGCAATCGCGCCGAACGAGCGCTCCAGCGGCGTCGCCACCGTGGACGCCATCACCTCGGGACTGGCGCCGGGCAGACTGGCCTGGACCACGATCACCGGGAAATCCATTTGCGGCAGCGGCGACACCGGCAACAGACCGAAACTGACACCGCCCAGCAGCATGATCGCCAGACTCAGGAGCATGGTCGCGACCGGGCGCTTGATGAAAGGACCGGACAGGTTCATTGACCAAGATCCTTACTTTCACCGCACTCCCCTGTAGGAGTGAGCCCGCTCGCGATGAGGTCGGCACATTCAATATCGGTAGGGACAGACACACCGCTATCGCGAGCAGGCTCACTCCTACAAGGGGTATGTGTACGGACAGTCATACCGAAACCTCTTCACGGTCGGCATTGGTCTTGCCAAAGCGCCGACCGAGGCGGTCGAAATACAGGTAGATCACCGGCGTGGTGAACAGGGTCAGCACCTGGCTCACCAGCAAGCCGCCGACCATCACCAGACCCAGTGGTTGACGCAACTCAGCCCCGGAACCGGTGGCGAGCATCAACGGCACCGCGCCGAACAGCGCCGCTAGAGTGGTCATCAGAATCGGCCGGAAGCGCAGCAGCGCCGCCTGATAGATCGCCTGCTCCGGCGCCATGCCCTGGGTGCGTTCGGCGTCGAGGGCGAAGTCGATCATCATGATCGCGTTCTTCTTGACGATACCGATCAGCAGGATGATGCCGATGATCGCGATCATGCCCAGGTCATTGCCGCTGAGCAGCAACGCCAGCAAGGCGCCGACCGCCGCCGACGGCAGGGTCGAGAGAATGGTGATCGGGTGGATGTAACTTTCGTAAAGTACGCCGAGCACGATGTACATGGTCACCACCGCCGCCAGAATCAGCAGCAAGGTGCTCGAAAGCGACGCCTGGAACGCTTCGGCCGCGCCCTGAAACTGGGTCTGCACGCCAATCGGCATGCCGATGTCCTTCTGCACCTGATCGATGATGTCCACCGCATGTCCCAGAGCCACACCGGGAGCCAGGTTGAACGACATCATCACCGCAGGGAACTGACCGATGTGGGTGATCGCCAGTTGCGCCTGACGCTCCTCGACATGGGCCAGGCTCGACAGGCGCACCTGCGCACCGTCAGTGGTCTTGACGTGAATCTGATCCAGCGCCGCCGGCCCGATCTTCTCCCCGGCCTGCGCCTGCAGCACCACGCGGTACTGGCTAGCCTGCGTATAAATGGTGGAGATTTGCCGCTGACCGAAGGCGTCATACAGCGCATCGGTGATGTTCTGCACCGAGACACCGAGGCGCGAAGCCGCATCGCGGTCAATCACCAGATAGACCTGCAGGCCTTTATCCTGCAAGTCGCTGGCAACGTCGGTCAGTTCCGGACGCTGGGCCAGGGCTTCGACCAGACGCTCGCTCCACTGGCTGAGCAGTTCAGAATCCGGCGAGGACATACTGAATTGGTACTGGGTGCGGCTGACCCGATCCTCGATGGTCAGATCCTGCACCGGCTGCATGAACAGGCGGATGCCGACCAGTTTGTCCAGTTGCGGTTGCAGGCGCGCGATCACCTCGGTGGCGCTCAGGTCACGCTGGCCGTGGGGCTTGAGGTTGATCAGCAGGCGCCCGCTGTTGAGCGTGGCGTTGTCGCCGTCGACACCGATGTAGGACGACAGGCTTTCAACCGCCGGATCTTCAAGGATTACCTTGGCCAGCGCCTGCTGGCGCTCGCCCATGGCCGCGAAGGAAATCGACTGCGGCGCCTCGGAAATGCCCTGGATCACCCCAGTGTCCTGCACCGGGAAAAAGCCCTTGGGCACCACCATATAAAGCAACACGGTCAGCGCCAGCGTACCGATAGCCACCAACAGGGTCAGCGGCTGGTGTTTGAGCACCCATTGCAACTTGCGCCCGTACGCGGCGATCATCCAGTCGATGAAGCCGCCGCTGGCCCGGTAGAAGCGGCCCTGCTCGTGGGCTTCCGGCTCACGCTTGAGCAAGCGCGCGCACATCATCGGCGTCAGGGTCAGCGAGACCACCAGGGAAATCAGGATCGCTACCGCCAGAGTGATGGCGAACTCGCGGAACAGCCGCCCGACCACGTCAGCCATGAACAGCAGCGGAATCAGTACCGCGATCAGCGACAGGGTCAGGGAGATCAGGGTGAAGCCGATCTGCTTCGCGCCTTTGAGCGCCGCCTGCATCGGGCTGTCACCCTCCTCGATGAAGCGCGCGATGTTCTCCAGCATCACGATCGCATCGTCGACCACGAAACCGGTGGCGATGGTCAGGGCCATCAAGGTCAGGTTGTTGACCGAGAAGCCGGCCAAGTACATCACGCCAAACGTACCGATCAGCGACAGCGGCACCGCAACCGACGGGATGATCGTCGCGCTGGCACGCCGCAAAAACAGGAACGTCACCATCACCACCAGCGCAATGGCGATCAGCAGTTCGTGCTGCACGTCAGTCACCGAGGCGCGGATGGTCTGGGTGCGGTCGGTGAGTACGGTGACATCGAGCCCGGCCGGCAGGTTGTCGGTGATGCTCGGCAGCAACGCCTTGATCCGGTCGACCACCTCGATCACGTTGGCGCCCGGCTGACGCTGGATATTGAGCAGCACTGCCTGATTCTGGTTGGCCCACGCGGCGAGACGTTCGTTCTCCGCGCCGTCGACGATTTCCGCCACATCCTTCAGACGCAACGGCGCGCCGTTCTTGTAGGCGAGGATCAGGTTGGCGTAGTCCTTGGGCGACGTCAGCTGGTCGTTGGCATCGAGCATCGAGACCCGGGTCGGGCCGTCGAAGTTACCTTTCGGCTGGTTGACGTTGGACGCGCCAATCAGCGTGCGCACGTCTTCCAGGTTCAGGCTGTTCGCCGCGAGGGCTTCCGGGTTGACCTTGATCCGCACCGCCTGCCGCTGGCCGCCGGCAATGCTGACCATGCCGACGCCGCTGATCTGGGCGATCTTCTGCGCCATGCGCGTATCGACCAGATCATTGAGCTTGGGCAGGAGCATGGTTTTCGAGGTGATCGCCAGGGTCAGCACCGGGGTATCCGCCGGGTTGACCTTGTTGTACACCGGCGGCGCCGGCAAGTCGGTCGGCAGCAGGTTGGTCGCGGCGTTGATCGCGGCCTGCACCTGCTGTTCGGCGACGTCCATGTTGATGTCGAGGCTGAAGCGCAGGGTCAGCACCGAAGCGCCGCCGGAACTGGTCGAGGCCATTTGCGTCAGGCCCGGCATCTGCCCGAACTGGCGTTCGAGCGGCGCGGTGACGGCACTGGTCATCACGTCCGGACTGGCGCCGGGGTACAGGGTCATGACGCGAATGGTCGGATAATCGACCTGCGGCAATGCCGAGACCGGCAGCAGGCGATAGGCAATCAGGCCGGCCAGCACAATGGCCAGCATGCTCAGGGTGGTGGCTACCGGACGGAGGATGAACAGCCGCGAAATGTTCATGCGCCCTTCTTGGCCTTGTCAGCCGCGGCAGCGTCCGGCGCACTGGCGGCGGGTTTGCCTTGCAGGTGCCCGGTCGGGGTGGTCGGCACCTCATTGCTGTCGTTGACCACTTCGACTTCGCTGCCTTCCTTGAGGCGGTCGGTGCCTTCCAGCACCACGCGATCGCCCGCGGCGAGGCCTTCGGTGACCACAGTGTTGGTGCCGTCACTGGCGCCGATCTTCAGTTGGCGGATGGTGACTTTCTTGTCGCCGTCCAACGCGTAAACGAACGTGCCGTTGGTGCCGAACTGAATCGCCGCCGACGGTGCCAGCACCACGCCTTTGAGGGTGTCGGCCAGCAGATGGACGTTGACGAACTGATTGGGGAACAGCGACTGGTCGCGGTTATCGTAACGGGCCTTGAATTTCAGGGTGCCGGTGGCGACGTCGATCTGGTTGTCGAGGCTTTGCAGCACGCCGCTGGCCTGGATCCTGGTATCGCCGCGATCCCATGCCTCGGCCGGCAGTTTGGCGCCGCTGTGGTAGCGCGCCAATACGGTTTCGAGGCTGTTTTCCGGCAAGGTGAAGACCACGCTGATCGGTTGGGTCTGAGTGATCACCGCAAGGAACGTGGTGTCGTTGGCGGCGACGAGGTTGCCGACGTCGACCTGACGCAGACCGACGCGACCGGCAATCGGCGCGCGGATCTTGGTGAATTCGAGATTGAGCTTGGCGTCGTTGACCGCTGCCTGATTGGTCTTGACCGTGCCCAGGTACTGGCCGACCAGCGCTTCGGCGGTGTCCAGGGTCTGCTTGGCGATGCTGTCTTCCTTGTACAGACCGCGATAACGCTCGACATCGACCTGAGCGTTTTTCAACTGCGCCTGATTCTGCAGCAAGGTGCCTTCAGCCTGGAGCAAGGCGTTCTGGTACGGACGCGGATCGATCTCTGCCAGCAGGTCGCCAGCCTTGACCATCTGCCCTTCCTCGAAGTTGATCTTCACCAGTTCGCCGCCGACCCGGCTGCGCACGTTGATGGTGTTGAGCGCGGTCACCGTGCCCAGCGCCTTGTAATACAGCGGGAAGTCGCCCGTGACCGCCGGGGCCACACGCACCGGAATCGGCCCGGCCGCGCCGCCGAAGCCCGGCCGCATCATCCCCGAACGTCCGGCATGACCGCTCGCCGCCTTGTCGGCGCCCTCCTTGTGGGCCGAACCGGCGGGCCAGAATTTCCAGCACAGGACGGCGATGACCAACAGGACGAGCAGGCTGATCAGCCAGCGACGGGAGTTGCGAGGGGACGATTGCATGGATTGATTAACCATTGGGCGCGTGGGCTTCTTTTACGGGAGGCTGAACGATAAGCACTGATCGGATTTAAGCAAAGCAGCTTTACCGGCAATTTACCTTCAACTTACGTTTCAAGGTGTGAGGCAAAACACTGATACACAAATGAAAACGGCCTGGACAGGGCCAGGCCGTTAACAATTGTAAAAGCGCTTATTTCAGAACGGCGAGTGCTGCGTCGTAGTTCGGCTCTTCAGCGATTTCCTTGACCAGTTCGCTGTGCAGAACGTTGTCGTTCTCGTCCAGAACTACCACGGCACGGGCGGTCAGGCCTTTGAGCGGGCCGTCAGCGATGGCCACGCCGTAGTTTTCGATGAACTCGGCACCGCGCAGGGTCGACAGGTTCTGCACGTTTTCCAGGCCTTCAGCGCCGCAGAAGCGGGCCTGGGCGAATGGCAGGTCAGCCGAGATGCACAGCACCACGGTGTTGTTCAGTTCGTTGGCCTGAGCGTTGAACTTGCGTACCGAAGTCGCGCAGGTCGGGGTATCAACGCTTGGGAAGATGTTCAGCACTTTGCGCTTGCCGGCAAAGTCTTTCAGGGTGACGTCGGACAGATTGCCGGCAACCAGGGAAAAGGCTGGCGCCTTGGAACCGGCTTGTGGCAACTGGCCGTTGACTTGAACCGGGTTGCCTTTGAGGGTGACTTGAGCCATGACTTTAGTCCTTCTTAACGTGGTTATTGAGCATGCAAGAGGCCGAAGTTAACCACGAAATTGTCCGACGACCTATGCCCTGAATGAAAATTGTCAGGGGCCTGCGCAAAAAATTGTATACAACCGCGCAACGATCCTCTGTAGGAGTGAGCCTGCTCGCGATGGCGGTGTATCAGGCAGCTATTCGCTAACTGAAATGACGCCATCGCGAGCAGGCTCACTCCTACAGAGGATCCGTGTGGTCTGTAGTGCTTTTGCTGCTTGTTAAAACGCCGGACTGCATCTTTTATTCAGAGACGTGTCGATTCACGCCCTGCCCGTTCGACTAAGCAGTGAATCAACCCCATTCCCTGGAGAAACCACCATGCGATTCATGATCCTTGTCAAAGCCAGCGCCGATTCCGAAGCCGGCATCATGCCCAGTGAAGAGCTGATCACCGCCATGGGCAACTTCAACGAAGAACTGGTCAAGGCCGGCATCCTCATTGACGCCAATGGGCTGCACCCGAGCAGCAAAGGCGCGCGCGTGCATTTCTCCGGCGACAAGCGCACGGTCATCGACGGCCCGTTCATCGAAACCAAGGAGCTGGTGGCCGGCTACTGGATCTGGGAAGTGAAGTCGAAGGAAGAAGCCATCGAATGGGTCAAACGCTGCCCGAATCCGATGCCAGGCGATTCTGATATCGAAATCCGCCAGATCTTCTCCGCAGAGGATTTCGGCGCCGAGTTCACGCCTGAGGCGCGGGCGCAGGAAGAGCGTGTTCGCGAGCAAGCGAAGAAAAATGCCTGATCCCATGCCGGGTTGAATTTGAAATTGCCATCGCGGGCAAGTCACGCTCCCACAGACATCGAGTCGGTCACAGGATTTGTGAACGCTTCAATACCTGTGGGAGCGTGGCTTGCCCGCGAAAGCGTCAGCACTGACAACACACATTTGATTGATCAGCTCACCACCCGACTGAGACCCCTTAGACAAAACCAAAGAATTAATCCCTTCGACTGGCTAACTCCCGATTAGCTGCTAGCGTGAATCAGACGTGTCCTACAGGCTTGATTAAGAAAGGAATTACGTCCAACGGCCGAGAAGTGCCGGGTCGTCCATGCAGTAGCCACCAGGGAAACGGGGATCATGTCGAAAAAATTGGGGATTCACGCCTTGCTGCTGGCGAGCTCGCTGGCGCCTGTGTTCTGTGCTCTGGCAAATAACGCCGAAGAGGCCAACAAAAGCAACAACCCGCTGAACCTCGCGCCCGGCGCAAACCTGCAGGATTACTACACGCCGAAGCTGTTCGACAGCAACCTGCACACCAACGATGCTTTGCTGCGCGGCACGTTGCCGATTGCGCCCAACGATTTCATCGGTGTGCCGCAATTGCTGCGGGCAACGATGCCGATCAGCACCCGCCCCGATCCGCGCGGCGGCTACAGCACCGGCATCGGCGATCTCAATCTGTTCGACATCTTTCTGCTCAAGACCGACGGCGTGCAGTTGGGTATTGGCCCGCAGATCACCGCGCCGACCGCTGCCGAGGACGAACTGGGCACCGGCAAGTGGCAGGCCGGCCTCGCTGCGGTAGCGATCGATTCGTCGCCGCGCGGCCTGCTCGGTGCGCTGGTGCAGTACCAGAGCTCGTTCGCCGGTGACCACGACCGCGCGCATGTCGAAACGGCAACCATGCAGCCCTTCATCATCCATAACCTGGAAAAAGGCTGGTACCTGCGCTCCACCGGCACCTGGACGTTCGACCTGAAGAACAACACTCACTACATCCCGATCGGCCTGGGTGCGGGCAAAGTCTGGAAGTCCGGGAGCAATATTCTCAACGCCTTCCTCGAACCGCAGTGGACCGTCGAACGCAAAGGCGATGGCGTGCCGCAATTCACCCTGTTCGCCGGGATCAACGTGACATTCGGAAAATAAGGACATCGCCATGCACATCGCTTTACGCGCTGCCGGTTTCAGCCTGATGACCCTGTTCGCCAGCTGCGGCGTCGGTGCCCAGGAGCTCGACACGCGTATCGGCAAGATCGCCATGGAAGGCGAACTGCCGGCCCATGAGTCGATTGCCAGACTCTACGCCGAGCTGGATTTCCAGCAGGCGACCCAAAGTTACCTGTGGGCCTTGCCACTGGTGTCCTACGCGCAGTGGCAGGAAGAGTTTCGCGACAAGCTTGGCGCACGCAACGGCGATCTGATGGTGCTCAACAGCTACGAAGACAAACTCGGCGTGATCACCGCCAACGCCACCACGCCGTACATTCTCGGCTTCGTCGACCTCAGCGAAACCGGGCCGCTGGTGATTGAACTGCCACCGGGACCGACCGCCGGCGGCATCGGCGATTTCTGGCAGCGGGCGATTATCGACATGGGTCAGACCGGCCCGGACAAAGGCCAGGGCGGCAAATACCTGGTGCTGCCACCGGGCGCGGAGCCACCGGCCGATGCCGACAAGTATTACCTGGCCAAATCGGAAACCATGAACGTGCTGGTGGGCTTCCGGGTGCTGGATCCGGATCCGGCCAAAGGCAAGGCGCTGGTCGAGAAATTCAAGATGTACCCGTACGCCAAACGTGCCGAGCCGAGCAAGACCCGCCTGCTGTCGCCTGACGGTAAAAAATGGTCGGGCACCCAGCCGCGCAGCATCGCTTACTGGCAGCGGCTGCACCAGATCATCCAGAAAGAACCGGTGAATGAACGTGATCGCTTCTACATGGCGATGCTCGCCAGTCTCGGCATCGAGAAGGACAAACCCTTCAACCCCAATACCCGGCAGCGTCAGGCCCTGGAGTCCGGCGCGCAGGTCGGTGAGCTGATCGCCAAGGCCAACACCTTTGCCAAGCGCTTTCCTCAGGCGCAGTACTGGCCCGACCGGCATTGGGACACGGTGCTGAACATCGCCGAACCGTCGCAACGCGTGGCCTATTACGACCAGTTGTGGGAACGCAGCGCCTGGTTCTATGAAGCGGTGACCAACACCAAAGGCATGGTCTCCAAGACCCCGGGCCTCGGCCAGACCTATCTTGGCGCCTACACCGACGCCAAGGGTGACTGGCTCGACGGCGGCAAGACCTATCGCCTGCACGTCGGCGCCAACCCGCCAGCCAAGCAGTTCTGGTCGATGACCGTGTACGACATCGACAGCCGTTGCCTGATCGACAATCCGCAGCGCAAGGCCGACCTGTCTTCGCGTCAGGACTTGAAAAAGAACGCCGACGGCTCGGTGGACCTGTACTTCGGCCCAAGCGCGCCCAAAGGCTTCGAAAACAACTGGGTGCAAACCGTGCCCGGCAAGCACTGGTTCAGCTATTTCCGCCTGTACGCGCCGACCGAAGCCTATTTCGACAAGAGCTGGAAACTCGACGACATCACGGTCGTGCAATGAATAAGGACGCTGCATGAACACACGCAATCTATGGCTGACCGGTATCACCCTCGCCCTGAGCTGTAGCGCCTGGGCCGATTTCAGCGCCAGCCCCGAAGAAGCCCGAGGCATCGCCAGGGAAGCCTATCTGTATGGCTTCCCGGTCGTGGAGATGTACAAGACCCTGTACACCCAGGCCGTGGACAGCAAGAGCCCGAACTTCAAGGCACCGTTCAACCAGATCGGCAACACCGCCAAGGCCTTCACCGCCAAGGACACCGCGTTCGTCACGCCGAACGCCGACACGCCCTACTCGTTCGTCTGGATGGACTTGCGCAGCGAACCGCTGATCCTGACCTTGCCGCCGATCGAAGAACACCGTTACTACTCGGTGCAACTGATCGACGCCTACACGCAGAACTTCGCTTACCTGGGCACCCGCAGCACCGGTAATAACGGTGGCCACTTCATGATCGCCGGGCCTGACTGGCAGGGTCAGCAACCGATCAACATCGAGCGGCTGGTGCGCAGCGAAAGCAACATCGCCTACGCGCTGTACCGCACGCAGCTGTTCGACGAAAAAGATCTGGGCAAGGTCAAGCAGATCCAGAAAGGCTACAAGGTCGAGCCGCTGAGCCACTACGTAAAACAGAAGGCCCCGGCGCCGGCGCCGAAAGTCAGTTGGCCGAAACCGACGCCGACCATGAGCGAAACCCCGGAGCTGTTCCGCTACCTGAACTTCATGCTCGCCTTCACCCCGCCGCAGGATGTCGAAAAAGACCTGCTCGCACGCTTCGCCAAAATCGGCATCGGCGCCGGTCAGCCATTCGACCTGAAAACGCTCAGCACCGAGCAACGCAAGGCCCTCGAAGACGGCATCAGTGACGCCAAGGCCGAATTCGCCGCGTTCAAGAAAGACAAGGTCGACACGCACGAAATCAGCAGCGGTGACCTGTTCGGCACCCGCGATCACCTCAAGGGCAATTACCTGTATCGCTACGCCGGCGCCAACATGGGCATCTTCGGCAACTCTGCCGAAGAGGCGAACTACATCGGCTATTTCGTCGATAAGGACGGCCAGCCGGCCAACGCAGCGAAACACGACTACACCCTGCATTTCGACAAAGGCGCCCTGCCCCCGGCCGACGCTTTCTGGTCGCTGACCATGTACGACGGCAAAAGCAAGTTGCTGGTGGCCAACCCGCTCAATCGCTACCTGATCAACTCGCGGATGCTGCCGGATCTCAAGCTCGATGCCGACGGCGGACTGACCCTCTACGTGCAGCACGACAATCCCGGCAAGGACAAGCAGGCCAACTGGCTGCCGGCACCGAACGGGCCGTTCTACGGCGTGTTGCGCCTGTACCTGCCGAAACCGGAAGTGGCCAGCGGCGAGTGGAAGATGCCATTGCTCAACCCGGTCAACTCAAAACAATAAACGGAGCCAGTGATGGTCAAGCCTTACGTTGTGCGTCCGCTGCTGGCGCTGTGCATGATCGGCAGTACTCAACTCTATGCAGCCGAGGGCGGCGTGGGCCGGCCGATCACCGGGCAACAAGTATATTCCAACGCCGGGATCATCCCGCCCGAGCCGGGCTGGGTAGTTTCGGTCACCAGCATCTGGTACGACGGATCGCTCAAGGGCAGTCGTGGCGCGCCGATTTCCGGTGAAGTCAGTGCCGGGATCGACATGAAAGTCTCCTACACCATGACCAACCTGACGCACATCTGGGACACCGGCAAAGGCCCATGGAACTTCGCCTCGGCAATCGGCGTTCCAGTGCAGTACACCGACATTGACGCGGCCATCACCGGCCCGCGCGGACGTACCCTCGGCACCAGCGATTCCGGGACTCAGTTCGCCGACGCGCTGGTCACACCGATTGCCGCCGGCTACCACTTCGACGAGCTCAACCACATCGCGTTCTCCCTGCCGATCTACGTGCCGACCGGTGCCTACAACGACAATCGCCTGGCCAACCCGGGGCAGAACAATTACACGTTCATGCCCACCGTGGCCTTCACCCATCTGGACGGCAAGGGTGGCGAGTTCACCCTGTCCAGTGGCCTGGAGTTCTACACCGAAAACACTGCCACCGATTACCGCAACGGCAATATTTTCACCCTCGACGCCTTGTGGACTCATGGCTTCGGCAGTGGCTGGAGCGCCGGTCTGGCGGCGGGTTATATCCAGCAAATCACCGACGACAAGGGGCAGACCGCCGACAGCCTGAATGGCTTCCGTGGACGCTCCGTCGGCGCCGGGCCGGTGGTCGCCTGGGCCGGAAAATTCGCTGACGCTCAGGCCAACATCAGTGCGCGTTGGGTGCCGGAGTTCGACACCAAGAACCGCCCTGAAGGCAACGGAATTGCCGTCAACATGACCCTGGCGTTTTTCTAGACCGGCCACAAAGGACTGTCCCATGACCACACTCACCGACCTCAATGCCCTGCAAGCGAGCATCGCCGAAGCCGTACTCGGCCAGGATCAGGTCATTCGGCAGATCCTCCTTGGCCTGCTGGCCAACGGGCACTTGCTGCTGGAAAGCCTGCCGGGGCTGGCCAAGACGCGCACGGTCAAGGCGCTGGCCACGCATCTGGACGCGAAGATGAGCCGCATCCAGTTCACCCCGGACTTGCTGCCCTCGGACATCACCGGCGCCGAAGTGCTGCATCAGGTCGCCGGGCAAAACGAGATCCGCTTCCAGCCCGGTCCGCTGTTCGGCAATCTGATCCTCGCCGACGAGATCAACCGCGCCCCGGCCAAGGTCCAGGCGGCGCTGCTGGAAGCCATGGAGGAACGGCAGATTACCGTGGCCGGCACCAGCCATGTGCTGCCGGAGCTATTCATTGTGGTCGCCACGCAAAACCCGATCGAGCAGGAAGGCACTTATCCGTTGCCGGAAGCGCAGATGGACCGGTTCCTGATGAAGGTGCTGCTGGATTACCCCAGCGCCGACAATGAAAGCCAGGTGCTGCGCCTGTTGCGCGCCGAGGAGTTTGCCCAAGGCGCGAACTCCGCGCCGGGCAAAGGCTTCAGCCTGTCACAGGAAGTGATCTTCGCCGCGCGCAAGGAGGTCAGCGCGGTGCACGTATCACCGGCCATCGACCGCTACCTGATCGACCTGATCAATGCCACTCGCCACCCGGCCGATTACGATGAAGACCTCGGACGCTGGATCAGCATCGGTGCCAGTCCCCGGGGCGGCATCGGCCTGGATCGTTGCGCGCGGGCCGACGCGTGGTTGCAGGGCCAGGATTTCGTCTCGCCGGACAACGTGCGCGCCGTGGTGCATCCGGTGCTGCGTCACCGCCTGCAATTGAGCTACGACGCGGTCGCGGACGGCGTGACGGCCGATCAGGTGCTCGACCGTTTGCTGGATAAAGTGGCGATTCCGGCATGAACACGGAGGGCCTGGTCTACGTCTCTCTCGCGCAATTGATGGCGCTGGAGTTCAAGGCCCGTGACCTGAGTTTTCTGGCGCGTCAGCCTCAAGGCAGCATCCTTGCCGGCAATCATGCCTCGCGCCTGCGTGGCCGTGGTTTGAACTTCGATGAGTTGCGCCGCTATCAACCCGGCGATGATTTGCGCCATCTCGACTGGCGTGCCTCGCTGCGCACCGGCAAACCGGTGGTACGCACTTTTACTGAAGAGCGCGACCGCCCGGCGTTGATCGTGGTCGATCAGCGCATGTCGATGTTCTTCGGCTCGCAACACAGTTTCAAATCCGCCCTCGCCGCTGAACTGGCGGCACTGGCGGCGTGGATGGTGTTCAACGCCGGTGACCGGGTCGGCGGTCTGGTGTTCAACGATCAGCGCATCGACTGCATCGCGCCGTTGCGCAGTCGCAAACGGGTCGAAGCCCTGCTCAGCCGCGTGGCGCAACAGAATCAGGCGCTGAACGCGGCCAATCCCGACGCCGAAGACGAGGATCAGTTGGACAAGGCCTTGCAGCGTTGCCTGGCGTTGGCCGGTCACGACCATTTGATCTGCATCGTCAGCGACTTCGCCGGGGCGGGTGAACGCACCTTGCAATTGATGCGGCAACTGCGCGCGCACAACGACGTGATTGCCCTGCAAGTCTACGATCCACTGGCCTTGAAGCTGCCGAGCGATGGCCGGCTGCTGGTCACCCAAGGCCAATTGCAGGTGGAACTGGCTGTCGAGAAACGCAGCGTGCATCAGCCGTTGGGTGATTATCTCGGTGGCCGCCTTAAGGACGTCGCCACCCTGCTGCGCCGCAGTCAGGTGCCGCTGATGATGTTCAGCACCGCCGAAGAGGCCCACGCGCAATTGCGCGCCGAGCTTGGCAAGTCTGCCGGCCCACGGCGATGAACCCGAATATCCCCGACATCAGCCAGCTCAAGGAGCTGAGCCTGCCGGCGCCGGTGAGTTATGCGCCGCAGACCTGGGGCTGGTGGCTGTTGCTGACGCTGTTGGTTGTGCTGGCGTTGATGGTTGGCGTGCGGCGTTATGTGCAGTGGCGACAGGATCAGTATCGGCGCGAAGCGCTGGTGCGATTGACGCAGTTGCGTGAGCGCAGTGATGACCTTAATGCCCTGCGCGAGTTGCCCGAACTGCTCAAACGCGTGGCCCTTTCGATGCCAACCCAATCCCGGAATTGGAACGCAACCCCTGTGGGAGCGGGCTTGCTCGCGAAGGCGTCGGCACATCCAACATTGATGGCGCCTGACACAGCGCTTTCGCGAGCAAGCCCGCTCCCACAGAGTCCTGCGGCGCTGGGGGGAGATGAGTGGCAAGCCTTTCTGCAGCAGCACTGCAAAACCAGGCTACCCGACGACTTCAGCGATCAACTGGCCCTACTCGCTTACGCCCCCGACGCCACCTTGCGCGCCCTCCCCGCCGAACAGCGCCAGGCGCTGTTCGACACCTGCCAACATTGGGTGGAGCAGCACCATGTGGCAGCTTGATTACCCGTGGTTGTTGCTCCTGCTGCCGCTGCCGTGGCTGACCTTGCGTTATCTACCGGCGTATCAGGAGGCGCGCAGCGCCGTGCGCGTGCCGTTTTTCGGCGCCATGAGCCGCGCCGTCGGGGAAGCGCCGAGCCGGGTCGGCAATCGTCAGAACCCCTGGCAAATGCTGCTCAATCTTCTGGTGTGGACGTTGATCCTGCTCGCCGCCGCGCGCCCGGTGTTCGTCGAAAAGCCCATCGAACGCCAGCAACCGGTACGCGACCTGATGCTCGCCATCGACCTCTCGCAATCGATGGAGACTGAAGATTTCAGCAATGCCGATGGCCAGAAAATCAATCGCCTCGCCGCCGTCAAACAGGTGGTGCAAGGCTTCATCGCCAAGCGCAAGGATGACCGCATCGGTCTGATCGTGTTCGGCAGCGGCGCCTATCCGCAGGCACCCCTGACCCTCGACCACGCCAGCCTTGCGCTGTTGCTGGCCGACACTGGTATCGGCATGGCCGGGCCCAACACCGCCATCGGTGATGCCATCGGATTGAGCCTGAAGCTGCTCGACCAGGCGCACGAACAGCAAAAGGTGCTGATCCTGCTCACTGACGGCAACGACACCAGCAGCGCGATCACCCCCGACCACGCCGCGGAAATGGCCGCCAACAAAGGCGTGGTCATTCACACCATCGGCATCGGCGACCCGACGGCGTCCGGCGAGGCGCAGGTCAATCTGCGCGGGCTGCAACAGATCGCCCAAACCACTGGCGGGCAGTTCTTTTGCGCCGAAGATCGTACGGCACTGGATCAGGTCTACAGCACCCTCGATCGCCTCACGCCGCATCAAGTGAAAACCCTTAGCCATCAGCCGCAACGCGAGTTGTTTCATTGGCCGCTGGGCGCGGCGCTGACGCTGTTGGCGCTGTATCACCTCGGTGCCCTGCTGCGCCCGCGCCTGGCGCTGGCCCGCCAGCGGCAGGAGGCCTGAGATGGAGATCAATCTCAGCGACTTCCACTTTTTACGCCCGCTGTGGTTGCTGCTCGCGCTGTTCGCCGCGCTGCTGCCGCTGCTCTGGCGCCGCAGCCGCGACTTGCAACGGCGGCTGCGCAGCAACATCGCCGAACACTTGCTGCCGCACCTGCTGGTCACGCCAACGGATCAGCAGCGTCTGCGCCCGGTGCACTGGCTGTGCGCGGTGTTGGCACTCGGGGCGCTCGCCGCCGCCGGGCCGACCTGGGAGCAGGATCGCCCGGACTTTCTGCAGAATCGCGCGCCGCTGATCGTCGCCGTGGATCTGTCGCCATCGATGGACGCCAGCGACGTGCCACCGACGCGCCTGCAAGCGGCCAAGCACAAACTCCACGACCTGATTCAGCGTCGCGCCGGCGCCCGCACCGCACTGATCGCCTATGCCGGCAGCGCGCATCTGGTGTTGCCGCCGACCGACGATCCGGCGCTGCTCGACACCTTCATTCAGGCGCTGGGCACAGGTCTCATCGACAAACCGGGCAAGGACGTTAGCGCCGTCATCGAGCAGGCCAAACGCCTGCTCAGCGCCGAGCAAACCCCGGGCAGCCTGCTGTTGATCACCGACGGCGCTGACGTTGCACAGCTCGATGGTCTCGGCAAACAACTCGACGACAGCCAATTGCAGGTACTGGTACTGGCGGTGGGCAACGCGGATGGCGGCGTGATTCAGGGCGCCAATGGCCAGCCGGCAGTCGACAGCAACGGGCGTCCGCTGCTCGGCCATTTCGATCCGGCGGCACTCAAGCAATTGGCCGCCGCCCTTGACGCGCCGCTGGGCAGCCTCACCCTCGACGACGATGATCTGGACTGGATTGAGCTGCACGCGCAACAACATTTCCAGAGTGCCAGCGCCGAACAACAGCAATTGCACTGGAAAGACGCCGGTTACTGGCTGTGCTGGCCTCTTCTATTGTTGGCGCTGCTCGGTGTGCGCAAGGGCTGGAGCATCAACTGGGTACCGGCGCTGCTGTTGGCCACAAGCCTTGGCTGGCCTGCTGCACCCGCCCAGGCCAGCGCACTGACCGACGCGTTCTTCACCCGCGATCAGCAAGGGCGCTGGGCCGCCGAGCATGAGCATTGGCCGCAAGCGGCGGCGCTGTTTGTCGATCCGTACTGGAAAGGCGTGGCGGCCTATCACGCAGCAGATTACGACCTCGCACTGGCGACCTTCGCCCGGCTGGACACGGCGCAAGCGTGGTTCTACCTGGGCAACATTTACGTGCGGCGCTTCAAGTTCGATCAGGCGATCGCCGCCTATACCCAAGCCTTGCAACGGCAACCGCAGTTCCCTGAAGCCACGGCCAATCTGGCGCTGGCGCAGGCGTTGCTCAAGGACACCGACAGCGCCGAAAAGAACGCCCCCGAGACCAAACCGGACGAAGTGAAATTCGACAAGGCGCCGGGCAAGGGCCAGAGCAAAAAGGTCGAGACCGAGCAGGCGACGTCCGATGCGTTGTGGCTGCAGAACCTGAGCACCTCGCCGGCGAAGTTTCTCAAGCAGAAATTCAGTTTGCAGGATCAGTCGGGGGCCAGGCCATGAACCGGGTTGGCTTCATCGCTGGCAAGCCAGCTCCCACAAGGTTTTGCGCTGTTAACTCGATTGGCGAAAACACAGACACCCCCTGTGGGAGCTGGCTTGCCAGCGATGAGGCCAGATCTGCCAGCAAAAAAATCTGCACCTTGCTCATGACCGGCTTGCTCAGCCTGAATGCCTCTGCCGCCGAACCCCAACTGAAAATCCAGGCGCACCTGCAACCCGCCGAAGGCGCGATGGTCGGCGGACTGCTCGAGCTGCAAGTCGACGTGCTCACCGACACCTGGTTCACCAGCGCCGCCACCCTGCCCGAGCTGAAACTCGACGGCGCCCTGGTCACGCCGCCGGACGGCCAGGCCCAACACCTGAATCAGACCATCGACGGGCAATCCTTCAGCGGCTTGCGCTACAGCTACCTGATCACCCCGAATGTCGCCCGCCGCTTCGATATTCCGCCGTTGACGGTCAGTGCGACACCCGGTCAGGCCAGCACAGCAATCAGCGCCCAAAGCCAACCGTTGCACTTCAGCACCACCCAGCCACCCGGCTTCAAACCCGGAGAAACGCCGTTGGTGGCCAGCGATGTGCGCCTGAGCCAAAGCTTGATCAACTCGGCAACCCCGTTGAAAACCGGTGACAGCATCACCCGGCAACTGATCCTGCAAGCCGATGGCGCACTGGCGATGGCTCTCCCGGTTCCGTCATTGGCTGACGTGGCCGGCCTGAGTCGTTATCTGCAGACCCCGCAAGTCACCCGCCTGGATGACGGTCGCGGCAACGTGCTCGGTGGTCGGCGCATCGACGCCGTCACCTACCGCATCGACAAGGCTGGCGCCTACACCCTGCCGGCCATCGCAGTGAAATGGTGGGATGTCAAAACGCAGCAGAGCCGAACGGCGCAGGTGCCCGCCATATCCTTTGAGGCCACAGCCAATAGCGCCTATAAACCGGTGTTTTCGATCACCGAGGATCTCCAGCAACTCGGCCGCAACAACCCGCATTTTTCCATGCGCTGGCTGCTGTGGCTGGCGCTACTCGCCGTGTGCATTGGCGTCGGTTATTGGCTGCGTCCGGCGCTGATGCGCGCCCGGCGCCAATGGCAGGCACGCAAGCACGCGCGTCGACTGGCCTGGGAGCAATCGGCGGACTTCGCCTGGCAGCAGATCAACCCGCAGCTGCAGGCGCAACCGGCGCAACTGAGCGCGTTGTACCTGTGGCTGCGGCGCAGTCGCTTGGGGCTGCAGCTGACGAATGCCGGCCCGCGACTGCAAGGCCTGTTGCGCGGGCTTTATGGACGTGATCCACAGACTGCACAAACACTCGCTCAACTGCATGAATCGTTGACTACGCTTCACAGTCAGGCCGCCCAACAGCAGCGCAAACCGGCTCCGGCCCTGCGCCCGCTCAACCCCGTTCATGAAAGGGATTTCCCATGACCCATCCACCGCAGCAGCGTCAACGTTTCAGCCTTGCGCTGGTGTTTGCGCTGGCATTGCCACTGCTGGCCCAGGCCAGCGAGCCACTGCCGTCATGGAACGACGGCCCGGCCAAAAAACACATCATCGAGTTTGTGCAAGCCGTCACCGATCAGTCCGGCAAAGATTTCGTCAAACCCGCCGATCGCATTGCCGTGTTCGACAACGACGGCACCCTGTGGAGCGAGCAGCCGATGTATTTCGAGTTGCTGTTCGCCCTCGACGAAGTCAAGCGCAATGCGCCGCAGCACCCGGAATGGCAAACCACCCAGCCATTCAAAGCCGTGCTGGAAAACGATCATCAGGCCCTGGCCGCCGCCGGCATGGACGGGATTATCAAGATCTTCGGCGCCACCCACACCGGCATGACCACCGAGGCTTTCGACGATTACGCCAAGACCTGGCTGAGCCAGGCTCGACATCCGAAAACCGGCAAGCCCTACACCGAGATGATCTTCCAGCCGATGCTGGAAATGCTCGACTACCTGCGCAGCCAGGACTTCAAGACCTACATCGTTTCCGGCGGCGACACCGGCTTCATGCGCGCCTTCGCCGAGAAGGTTTACGGCATCCCGCCGGAACAGGTGATCGGCACCACGTTCGTCACCGCGTTCCAGTTCAAGGACGGCCAGGCCTCGATCCTGCGCACCCGGAAACTGGCACACAACGACGACGGCCCGGGCAAACCGGAGAGCATTGATGCAGTGATCGGCAAACGGCCGATCCTCGCGTTCGGCAATTCCGACGGCGACCTGCAGATGCTGCAGTGGACCGCCGCCGGCCCCGGCAAACGCTTCATGGGGCTGGTGCACCACACCGACGCCAGACGCGAGTGGGCCTACGACCGAAAATCCGATATCGGGCGACTCGACAAAGCCCTCGACGAAGCGAATTCCCGTGGCTGGACCGTGGTGGACATGACGACCGAATGGCGCCGGATCTACCCGTTCGATCCACCGGCAACCGGGCAGGTGCAATAAGAAAAAGCGTGATGCAGGACTGCAAGAAACGTAAGTCGCAACAACGACCCCCGCGATAAGGAGCAAGTCAGATGACTCGCATACGCAAGTGGCTACCGAAACTCGCCCTGGTGGCAACCTCGGTGATGGCGCTGTCGGCAACGGCCACAGCGGCTGAGAAACCCAACATTCTCGTCATCTTTGGTGATGACATCGGCCAGACCAACATCAGCGCCTACTCCATGGGCGTGGTGGGCTACAAGACCCCGAACATCGACCGGATTGCCAAAGAAGGCATGATGTTCACCGACTATTACGCGGAGAACAGCTGCACCGCCGGACGATCCTCGTTCATCACCGGCCAGACGCCGCTGCGTACCGGCCTGTCGAAAGTCGGTGCGCCGGGAGCGACGGTGGGCCTGCAAAAGCGCGATATCACCATCGCTCAGGCGCTCAAGTCTCAGGGATACGCCACCGGTCAGTTCGGTAAGAACCACCTTGGGGACAAAGATGAATACCTGCCGACCAACCATGGTTTCGACGAGTTCTTCGGCAACCTCTATCACCTGAACGCCGAAGAGGAACCCGAACGCCCCTACTGGCCCAAGGATGACCCGGACTTTGTCAAAGCCAACTCGCCACGGGGCGTAATCCACAGTTTCGCCGACGGCAAGATCGAGGACACCGGCGCGCTGACCACCAAGCGCATGGAAACCATCGACGACGAAACCACCGCTGCCGCGCAAGCGTTCATCGAGAAACAGGCCAAGGCCGACAAGCCGTTCTTCGTCTGGATGAACACCACGCGCATGCACCTGTTCACCCACGTGCGTGACTCGATGAAGGGCCAGAGCGGCATGCCCGGCAACGAATACGCCGACGGCATGCTGGAACACGACGGTGATGTCGGCAAATTGCTCAAGACGCTCGACGACCTGAAAATCGCCGACAACACGATCGTGGTCTACACCACCGACAACGGCCCGAACCAGTTCTCCTGGCCGGACGCGGCGACCACGCCGTTCCGTAACGAGAAGAACTCCAACTGGGAAGGCGCCTACCGTGTACCGGCGATGATTCGCTGGCCGGGCAAGATCAAACCGGGGGAAGTGTCCAACGAGATGTTCTCGGGCCTGGACTGGTTCCCGACTTTGCTCGCTGCTGCCGGTGACGCCGAGGTGAAAGACAAGCTGCTCAAGGGCTGGGCGCCGACCTCCGGAGGCAACAACTTCAAAGTGCATCTGGACGGTTACAACCAGTTGCCCTATCTGACCGGCCAGCAACCCAACGGTGAGCGTAAGGAGTTCTACTACTTCAACGACGACGGCATGCTGGTTTCAATGCGCTTTGGCAACTGGAAGGCCGTTTTCGCCGAGCAGCGAGCGCCGGGTGGTTTTGCGGTGTGGAGCAATCCGTTCACGCCCTTGCGCGTGCCCAAGATCTTCAACCTGAGAATGGACCCGTACGAGCGGGCCGACGTGGTTTCCGATCAATACTACGACTGGTCGACCAAGAACGTTTATCTGGTCGCCGTTGCGACAACCAAGGCAGCACGCTTCCTGCAGACCTTCATCGAGTACCCGCCAAGCCAGAAACCGGCGAGCTTCAGCATCGACCAGATTCGTGCTGCGGTTGACGCGAAGATTGAAGAGAAAATGAAAGCGGCTCCGGCTGCACAGTAAGACCGTTGAACTGCCGCCCGCCCTCAGGGGCGGGCGGCCCTGTTTTCACCTGAGACCGCGCCGGCCCCAATCGCTGGCAAGCCAGCTCCCACAGGTATTTCTGTCGACCACAACATGAGTGTTCACTGAAAATCCCTGTGGGAGCTGGCTTGCCAGCGATGAGGCCCGCACCGTCACAGATATTGTGTGATTTGAACAAGGCCCCCCGCATGCCCTCACGTATCGCCAGCAAGCCGTCGGCCATACCCACCACGCAAGCCGCCACCCCGGCGCTGCTGATCCCCGCCCTGCTGTTGTGCATCTCTGGCGCCGCCGCGCTGGTGTATCAGGTGCTGTGGATCAAGCAGTTGTCGCTGGTGGTCGGCGTCGAGGTCTACGCCATCACCACCGGCATCAGCGCGTTTTTTGCCGGGCTGGCCATCGGCGGCTGGCTGTTCGGGCGCTGGGCTGATCGCCTGCAGCAACCAGTGTTGCTCTACGCCGGGCTGGAAGTGCTGGTGGCGATTCTTGGTGTTGGCACCACGGTTGCGATGAGCCTGGCGGCCAGCCCGTTTGCCTGGTTGCAAAGCCATGTCGGCCTGCTGGCCTGGCTGTTGCCCTTCGCGCTGGTGGGGATTCCGGCGGTGTTGATGGGCGGCACGCTCCCGGTATTGGTGCGCTCGCTGGCCGCGGATCCGGGCAGGGCCGGCGGTCAGCTGTATGCGGCCAACACCCTCGGCGCGATTGTCGGCACCCTGCTCGCCGCGTTCGTGCTGATCGCCACCCTCGGCGTGCGCGGCAGTTCGCTGTTTGCCGCAATGCTCAATCTGCTGGCCGCAGCCGCTGCGCTGTGGTTGCAACGTCAGCAGCCGACGCCGGTGGCGGCTGCGGTCAAACATCACACCGAGAAAGCCGCGGACCGCACGGCGCTGTGGCTGTACGCCATCGCCGGCGGCGTGGCGCTGGGGTATGAAGTGGTCTGGTCGCAGTCGATCGTGCAGTTCATGAGCACCCGCACCTACGCTTTTGCCGTGGTGCTCGCGACGTATCTCACCGGGCTGTTCATCGGCAGCGCTCTGCTCGCCCGCCGCGTCGAGCGCATTCGCGATCCGTGGGGCTTGTTCGGACTGTTGATTGCCGGTGCCGGGCTCGTCGCCTTGCTGGAAATCGCCCTGCTCGGACGCTGGCTGGTGTTGGCCCAGAGTCAGGCCGAGAGCTGGCTGCTGGCCTTGGGCGCCAGCGAACTGGCCGGTATGAGCGCACGTTTCGCCGTGGCGGCGCTGAGCATCGTGTTCGTGCCGACGCTGTTGCTCGGCGCGGCGTTTCCGCTGGCCCTGCGCTTGAGTGTGGGGCGTGAACGCGTCGGTCGCGATGTCGGGGCCGTGGTTGCGTTCAACACCCTGGGCGGGATTGTCGGGGTGATGTTCTGCGGTTTTCTGCTGATCCCGCTGCTGGGGCTGGTGCGCACGCTGGGCTTGCTGGCGATCATCGCGGCCGGCATCGGCTACGTGGCCGTCCGCAAGGGTCATCACGTCAAAAAAGGCCGGCGTCAGGCCGTGGTCGCGCTGGGGCTGCTGTCGGTCGTGCTCGCCGTGCTGACGCCAGTGGACAAACTCGCCAGTCTGCTGCCCGGTGCGCGTAACGGCACGCTGGCGTTCTACGAGGAAGGCCGTGGCGGCACCGTGGCGGTGGTCGCTCAGGGCCGTGGTGAGAACAGCTTCCACCGCCTGTACATTCAAGGCGTGTCCAACACCGGCGACGCCATGCCGTCGCTGCGCTACATGCGCATCCAGGCGCTGCTGCCACTGCTGATCCATAACGGCGAGCCGCGCTCGACGCTGGTGATCGGCTTCGGCACCGGGATCACCGCCGGCGCCCTGCTGCGCTATCCGGGCCTGGAACAGCGGGTGGTCGCCGAACTGCTGCCATCGGTGGTCAAGGCCGCGCCTCTGTTCAAGGGCAACTTCAACGCTGCCAACGATCCCGGCGTCGAGGTGCGCCTGCGCGATGGTCGTCAGGAACTGTTGCGCAGCCCGCAGACCTACGACCTGATCACCCTCGAACCGCCACCGCCATCGGCGGCCGGTGTGGTCAATCTGTACTCGCGGGATTTCTATCAACTAGCGGCCAGTCGCCTGGAGCAACAAGGCATCGTCGCGCAGTGGCTGCCGCTGCCGACCCAGAACATCGACGATTCGCGCGCACTGGTACGCAGCTTCCTCGACGTGTTCCCGTATGCCTCGCTGTGGACCAGTGAGTTCCACGAGATGCTGCTGGTCGGTTCGCTGCAGCCGATGCAACTGGACGCGGCGAAAATCACCGAGCGCTTCCAGCAGGCCAGCGTACGCAGCACCTTGCAGGATGTCGGGATTGGCTCGGCACCAGCGTTGCTCGCGACCTGGGTCACCGACCGCGCAGGCCTTGAACGCTTTGCGGTAAACGCGCCGGCGGTGACTGACGATCAGCCCCGAATCGAATACGCGCCGTGGGTGCGCAGCAAGGAAATCACCCGGGTGCTGCCGGCGCTGCTGGATCTGTATGTGCCGCCGCCACTGGTGAATGCCGATACCGGGTTCACTGAGCGAATGGAGACCCACCGCCAGCGTCTGCTGCAGTTCTACCGCGCGAGCCTGCATGCGTACAACGGCGACCGCGATGCCTGGGGGCGGGACATGAGCGAAGTGATGCAGAGCGACGGTGGCAATCCTTACTTCCGCTGGTTCGTCGGCAAATGAGCAACGGCTGAGGACTTTTCGACGCGAAACAGGTAGGGTGCGCAAAATCAAATTGCCATCACTGGATCGCGTCGCAGGTTTTCATGGAGTTGTATACGCAATGAGTTGCTGGACCGTCCTGGGCCTGACGCCCGACGCCGATACGCGCAGTATCAAACGCCAATACGCTGCCCTTCTCAAAAAGACCCGTCCGGACGACGACGCCGAAGGTTTTCAGCGCCTGCGTGACGCGTATGAGCAGGCCCTCAACTACAAAGAATGGGCACAGTTTAACGACGACCAGCAGGATGACGACGGCAACTGGGACCTTACCGGTCTGACGGTGGTAGAAGTCGACGCGCTGCAGCAGGTGACGCGTTCGCTGGCGGGCATCAGCCTCGACGAACTGGTCCAGCGTCATTCGATGGCCGTTCAACAGGGTTGCGCGCATATCCTCGAAGACACTGTCCTGCAGCACTGCATCGAGCATCCCGATACATCGGAATCTCTGGTGGACTGGGCGATTCCCACATTTCACTGGTTCAGTGCCTGGCAGCGCCTTGAACTGGACGAGGAATCGATCACGCTTCTGCTCGCTCAGCAGCGCGAGCGTATCGCTCGCCCCCTGCGTGACGCCCTTGAACTAGAGGACGACGAAGATTTTCTGCAGGCGTACAAGTCTTGCACGCAGTACCTATGGCTCGAAGCAGAAGTGCACCGGCAATGGCTCAACCTGCTCCTCAGTCAATTGCTGCTGGATAGCCGTTACTGGTCCTCAAACCTTTTCGAACAGGTATGCGCCGGCCAGGGCTGGCACCCAGGCCCAACCAACCGTTGCCCCGAGAATGAATGGACGCGCCTGCTCGCCCGTCATGAAGCGCCGATTTTTCTCGCGCGGCAGCGCCAGCTTGCCGAGGCACCGCTCGCCACGCCTGAACACCGCGCCGCGCGCATGCTCCTGGGCAACGGCCCCTTCAATCAACGTCGCGCTCTGGCCCGACGCCTGCGCGAAGAAGACTGGGCGCAGTGCCGTAAGTTGAGCTCGGCGCTGTACGCCAATAACCCACAGGTCTGGGCGGAGATGCCCGGTGGCACCGCGTTCTTCTGGCGCGACTGGGAATTGAGTTTCAACGATTGGCCGACATACGTGGGTGTCGTGCTGGCTTGTCTGATCGGCTCTTTTACCCACTTCATCCCGCAGGGCCTGCGCGTCAGCGGGCTGATCAACATTGTCATGATCACGACGGTCGTATTTGCCGTGATCGCAGCCGGGCTCAATTGGCTGGTGCATGACCTGGCCCATCGCTGGTGGTTACTGGATGACCGGCTCAGTGCACGCCTTCGCCTGGGCTTGCGCTCCGACTCGCCGCCGTTCGGAGTTCTGCGCGACCTCATTCCCTGTGCGCTGATGGCAGCCGGACTCAGTTGGCTTTTCGGTCCGATCGCTGGCGTTGTATACACCGCAACCCTCGCAGTTTTCGGGCTGGTACGGCGGCGCCAGGTCAAACCGCAGGTCTCCTGGGAGCAGAGCAGCCCAATTCTGAAAATCTGTCTGACGAGTCTGGGGATAGTGGTTCTGGTCGTTGTGCTGGGTGTCATCAACGTGATCGCCAGCCAAGGCACGGTCAACCGTAATCAGGGGTTGCAACCCTGGACTGAACGTTCGTGCAGCCGTATGCCGGCGACCACCACCGAATGCAACGCACCGGCCACCGTTGAGCAGTGGTACGGCAAGGAGGCGCGACCGTGAAAAACGCGAACTTGTTGTTCCCCATTGGTCTGGTGATCGCCGTTGTCGTGATGGGATTGATGGGGGCCAGTCGGCCCTTCTCACAACTCGACCTCTGGCTGGACGGACGCGATGCGCCGATCACCGCCCAGGCCAATGCCCTGAGCCCGCTCATCAGCTGCGTCAACCGGGTCGACGTGCAATGGCGAGTGGCTTACGACCGTTACAAGAATCCCCAGCCGCCTCAGCCTCACAACCAGCAATGGATGCTTGGCCTCAAGGATTTCGACGACAGCGATGCGTTGAATGTGCGTGACATACAGCGCGACGTCTGCTCTCAAGGCCTCGCCGAAAAACTTCAATTACTGGCCTACCAGCCCGAATTGGCGCGAAAGGCAACTGAATACGCCCGCTCGCTGAATACACTCGCGACGGTGATTCCGGTCGGCCGGATTTACAGGGAAGCCAGCTTTTCGACCGGGTCGCAAAACCCGGCGGCCATCATTGTCGAATCTGCATTCATCGAGTCCGCTGCGAGCGGTTACATCAAGGCGTCAACGGCCCTGAGAGAAGCCTTGCTGCCACTGGACGCCGCGCAACGCCCCGAACAGCTGAAACGGATGGAAGCGCGTCTGGGCAAGGATATCCATTGGTATTTACTGGCATACATGATCCAGGCCCGAGAAACTATCGACTTGCTCGATGAAGGCATGAGAAACCGCACACTGACGCCACAATTGCTGGCCGACACCACGGCAAAGCTGCAGCAGGCATGGGATCGTCGGGCACCCTTCCTCGTCTCGCAAAACAACGCGTTCAGGACGAAGACGGACGCGGCGCGGGATCTGTGGTTCCACATCGGCGAGCCAGCGACCCGCTATCTGGCGGCGTTGAACACACTGCACAAGGACTGGCAGGACCACGCACCACCGCAGCAACTGAGCGACGACTTCCACGCAGTCAACCGGAGTTACGACGGTCTGCTCAGTCATTACAACCGCCAGGCCCGAGCCGAGTTCTGAAGAAACACGCACGGGATCGTTCGCCCTGAACGATCCCGCTGGCGGATCTTACTTCGACTTGAGCTTGAGATAGGACTGATGCATGTCCGCCGCCCAGCCATCGATCACCGCTTTGACGTCATCGGCTTTCATTACCTGAGTGTCGTTTGCCAATGGTTTGCCAGTGCCCTTGCGCACAACCTGGGCCACAACCTTATTGCTGCCGCCGTCGAGAAACACCGCTTCGGTGGCGAGTGTGGTTTCCTGATCGCGGATACCGCTGGCCGTGCTGACCGCTGCCGCAACCAGCGCAACCGGGATGATTTCATACGGTTTGAGGCCTTCGGTCTGGCTGCTCACGGCAGTAATCGCCGCACGTACCACGATTACACCGGGGCCAGGGCCGTTGGCCAATGGCAAGGACTTGCTGATTTCGCGCTTTAGCGCTTGATCGTAGTAGCTGGTGATGCCGTTGAGGGTCTGTTGCGGAATCTTCACCGTCGCTTGCGGCTTGGGATAGAGCTGGGTCGGCTCGACGTAGACGCTGGTAAACCGGTTGATGTCGAGCTTCGGATCGACCCAACGCATTACCTCGGCACCGGACGGTGATCTGGCTTCCCGGAGCTGGCTGTAGTCCTTGAGAAATCCGGAGTACTGGTCAGGCTCGACAACCTTACTCGAACACCCCGCCACTCCAAGCGTGGCGATGCAGAGGGTGCTCATCATCAGTGCAAGCTTCATGCTGTAACTCCTGTCAGAAAGCCGAAGAAATTGCTTGGGGGAGTTACAGTTATAGCCAATGCCCGCGTATTTGCCCTGCAAACATTGAAGATTCACACGTGGTTGCGCAGTTGATCACAACCGCCATTTGACAGACAGCGACTCATCCGGCAAAGCTGCATCGAGCTTGAACGCACGCCAGCAGGCCAATGCACCTGGACCACGGAAGTCGTAATGCCCAAGCATAAAAATAAAGTCGTACTGCCTGATCCTGATTCATCCCGACAGCCCCTTTCACGTTACCTGTTCCCCCTCACCATCGGCGTGCTGCTGGCCGCAGTGGCGGGAATTGGCTGGTTTCTGTTCAGCCCCGCGCCCGCGCCGTACACGGCCCCGCCGATCAGCGCGGCGGCGCCTGTCGTCGCCAGACCGCAACCTGTGGCGCAGAAGCCCGCGACCATGGTCGATGAGCAACAATGCCAGGGCTGTCACACCGAGCAGGTCAAGGACTGGCAAGGCTCGCATCACCAATTGGCGATGCAGGCCGCGAATGGCGAAACCATGCTTGGCGACTTCAACAACGTCACCTTCAAGGCCGAAAACGAGACCACCCGTTTCTCACGCAAGGGTGACGAGTTCTGGGTCAATACGCCGGGCATCGATGGCAAGAACGCCGATTTCAAGGTCGCCTACACCTTCGGCATCGCCCCGTTGCAGCAATACCTGATCAACGTCGGCGAAGGCCGTTTACAGGCGCTCGGCGTGGCGTGGGATACCGAGAAACACCGCTGGTTTCACCTTTACCCCGGCCAGGGCGTGAACTTCAAGAATCCGCTGCACTGGAGCAAGCCGAGCCAGAACGCCAACTTCATGTGCGTCGAGTGCCACACCACCGGCTTCAAGCGCAATTTCGATGCGGCCAGCAACACGTTCAACAGCCAATGGAACAGCCTCGGTGTCGGCTGTCAGGCCTGCCACGGTCCGGCCTCCAATCACCTGCAATGGGCGCAGAAAAAAGACGACCTGATCCACAAGGGTTTCGTCGTCGACCTGAAGGACAAGAACGCCAGCGTCGAGATCGAAACCTGTGCCCGCTGCCATGCGCGCCGGGCGCCGCTGGGCGATGGCTACACCGTCGGCAAGCGCTTGATGGACGACTACCTGCCGAGCACCCTCACCCGCGAACTGTATGCGCTGGACGGCAAGATCAAGGATGAGGTGTTCGAACACGGCTCGTTCCTGCAAAGCAAGATGTTCGACAAGGGTGTGCGCTGCAGTAACTGCCACAATCCGCACAGCACTGAACTCAAGGCGCCGGGCAACGCCGTGTGCCTGCAATGCCACAACACGGCGGGCAAGACTTCGGTCGCTGGCGTCGACGGCAAGGGCCTGCAAGCGAAGAACTACGATTCCATCGAACACACCCGCCACACCCTGGGCCAGCCCGGCTCGCAGTGCGTGGATTGCCACATGCCCGGCAAGTTCTACATGGGCAACGACTTCCGCCATGACCATAGCTTCAGCATCCCCAACCCGGAACGCGCGCAAAAACTCGGTACGCCCGATGCGTGTCTCAGCTGCCATCAGGGCAAGGCCGGTGACAAGATCACCGCGCAGTTCAAGCTGTGGAATGCCTCCGCATCGACACCGCAGGCACCGCGCTATGACGAGAGCCTGTGGCTGATCCGCAACGGCCAGCCGGGTGCGGCGGACGCTTTGCATGAGCAATTGCAGCGCAGCGATCTGCCGGCAATTCAGCGTGCGACGTTACTCGCCGAACTGCCGCTGTACCCAAGCGATCAATCGCTGAAACTGGCGACCCGGGATCTGCAGAATCCGGCGCCGCAGGTGCGCGAAAGCGCAGTGCGGGCGATCAGTGCCTTCCTGCCACCCATCGAGCACGCATCGTTGTTGACGCCACTGCTCGGCGATCCGGTGAAAGCCGTGCGCATCGTCGCGGCGCGGGATCTGCTCAGCGTCGCGCGCAACAGCGGCCTCGGCGCCGCGCAGGACAATTGGGACGCGGCGATTGCCGAGTATGAGGCGGTGCAGAACAGTCTCGCGGAACGGGCCGAGGCCAACCTGAACTTGGCGATGTTGTATCAGGCCAGTGGCCGCGCATCCGAAGTCGAAGGGTTGCTGCGCACGGCACTCAAACGCGATCCGGATTTCTACCCGGCACTGGTGACGCTGGTGCAATGGCTGGAGGCCAATGGCCGAGGTCAGGAAGCGCAGAGCCTGCTGGACGACAGCCTCAAGGCGCACCCGGAGGCTGCGTTGTTGCAGCACACCCGTGGCCTGTCCTTGATCCGCGCCGGCAAGACTGCCGAAGCCATGACCGCGCTGCACAAAGCCGCGCAACTGGAGCCGCAGAACGCGCAATACGGTTACGTGCTGGCGGTGGCGTTGCACGACAGCGGCAAGGTGAGCGAGGCGTGTGATGAGCTGGAGCGTTTGCTCAAGGTGCAACCGGCGAACCGCAATGCACGGCTGTCGCTGATTCAGTACTACCTGGAGAACAGCCAGGAGCCGAAGGCGCAGGTGCTGTTGCAGGGCTGGAAGAAGATGAACATGGGGGATCCGGCGCTGAAGTGAGCGCTGATCCCTTGTGGGAGCGGGCTTGCTCGCGAATGCATTCTCTCAGCCAACATCAAGGGTGACTGATGTACCGCATTCGCGAGCAAGCCCGCTCCCACAGGGTCAGTGATTGGTCTCAAACACTGAGTGTTACCAGGACGACGTCGCCCCACTCTTCAACGCCATCTCCCGGCGGCTGTTGGCGCGCATCGCCTTGATCAGCGATACCGAGCCCACCAGCAGGATCGCCGCGCCGAACAGGAAGTCGATGTTGTACAGCTGGAAGTCCTGCACCGGCCCCACCAGCAGCACCCGCACCACGGCAATCGTCACCAACGTGGCGAGGAAATCGATCCCCGGCTCGTCGCGATAGAACACGTGCAACAGCGGCAGGCACAGCACCAGCAGCAACAACAGCACCACGACCTTGAACGAGCCTTTGCGCTCGACGCTGAACGCGCATTCGTGCGGGCCGTAAGCCTTGTAATCCTCGTCGCGGATCATCGAGTTCTTCTCGTTGATGTACTCGACGCGGTTGTATTTCTGAATCGGCGTGAAGGTGTTGGACATCTCCATCAGCGTGGTGATGTTCTTGAAGCGCAGGTCGATGCGCTCGCTGCCCTTGAGGTAATACAGCACCGGTTTGTAGCCGTAGCGATAGGTGTCGAAGGGGAATTCGGTGACCTGGCCCTGGACGCCGATCGGCCGCGGCTCAAGCTCGGCGTAGGCGCTTTTGGTCGGTGACGCGAGGTTGCGGCTCAGCGGCTGAACCTTGACCTGTTCGAGGAAGATCGGCGTCACGCCGTACGACCACTGCAACGGTTCCAGGCGCAGACGCAGTTCGTTGCGGCCCAGGTCGTAACGGTTGAAGGTGCGTTCGGAGACCACCAGCGAGCCACTGAGCATGAACTCGCCGCGCAGGTTGTTGGTGACGCGCAAGGTCAGTTGATCCTTGCCCAACAGCGCCGCTTCGGTGGACGGCGGCGCGCCGCACCACGCGGTGCTTTCACCGGCGCCGCCCAACTGGCCGTCGCGGTTTTCCTTGAACACATAGAAGTAACTGGCCCACAGCGTCAGCATCAATAGCAACGCGGTGAGGCCCAAAATTTTTTTGCCCGCACTCACTACCCAGACTCCCTTCTTCGTTCCGTCGTCCAGCCGAAAACCCGCTGGCGACGGGGACTCTACCAAAAGGCCAGCATCGACCCAAGGAAAAATCCGGGAATGGTGCGGGATGTAAGGGTTTCCCCGGTGTAGAAGGGGCCGCTAGACAATTGTGGTGAGGGGATTTATCCCCTCACCACAAAGTATCTATCAAGCAATGGATATTCAGCGTCTGCGGAACAACGGCCGTGGCTCGATCACCGAGCGGCCGTACAGCACGCTCATGCCGGCCAGTCCCTTCAGCGCATCCTCAGCCGATTTGTCCTCGCGCACCGCGAAGCTGTCGAACCCGCACTGGCGCATATGGCTGAGCTGATCACGCAGCACATCGCCAATCGCCCGCAACTCGCCAGCCCAGCCAAACCGGCTGCGCAGCAGGTACGCCTGGCTGTAGGCGCGACCGTCGCGAAAGCTCGGGAAATCCAGGGCAATCAGCGGCAGCGAGGCCAGCCACGGCACCACGCTTTCGACTTCGTCGTCCGGCCCCAGCCACACCGCGTGGGTCGAGGGCGATTGCAGCCAGTGCGCCAGCGGCAGGATCAGCAACCCTTGCGGCCTGCCCTGCTCCGGCTCGCGAACCAGCGTCCATGGGTCGTCCTCGATCAGGCGTGCGACACCTTGCTCCAGACGCAGCAGATTGTTCATGCCGACGCCTCCAGCACTTTCGGGTAGACGCGTTCCTTGAAAGGCTCCAGGCCAATGCGCGCCACGGTGTCGACAAACAACTCCTCGCTTTCGCGGTAACGCACAAACGTACCGATGATCCGTTCGATCACCTGTGGCACTTCGGTCGCGCTGAACGACGGGCCGATGACCTTGCCCAGTGCACTGTGCTTGCCCTGCGCGCCGCCGAGGGTGATCTGATACCACTCGCTGCCGTTCTTATCCACGCCGAGGATGCCGATATTGCCGATGTGGTGGTGGCCGCAGGCGTTCATGCAGCCGGAGATGTTCAGGCTGATGTCGCCCAGGTCGTGCAGGTAGTCGAGGTTGTCGAAACGCGCCTGAATCGCCTGGGCAATCGGGATCGACTTGGCGTTGGCCAGCGCGCAGAAATCGCCGCCCGGGCAGGCGATGATGTCGGTCAGCAGGCCGACGTTGGCGCTGCCCAGATTGTGCTCACAGGCCAGTTGCCAGAGCTCATACAGGTCAGACTTTTTTACGTCGGGCAGGACGATATTTTGCTCATGGGCAATGCGAATCTCGCCAAAACCGAATTGCTCCGACCAGTCGGCCACCGCGAGCATCTGCTGGCCGGTGACATCACCCGGTGGTGCACTCAGACCCGGTTTGGTCGACAGCACTACGCTGGTGTAACCCGCTTTTTTGTGCGGCTGCACGTTGCGCGCGACCCAGCGGGCGAACGCCGGGCTTTCAGCCAGGCGCGTGCCGAAGTCCAGATCGGTGTCGGCCAGGGTGTGATAGATCGGCGGCACGAATGCCCGGGCGACCCGCTCATACTCGGCCTCGGTCAACTGCGCAGGGCCGTCCTTGAGGTGCTGCCACTCCTCTTCGACTTCCTTGGCGAACGCTTCGATGCCCAGCGCCTTGACCAGAATCTTGATCCGCGCCTTGTACTTGTTGTCGCGCCGGCCATGCCGGTTGTAGACCCGCAGTACCGCCTCGACATAGGACAGCAGATGCTGCCACGGCAAGCCTTCGCGGATCTGCAGACCAAGGATCGGCGTGCGCCCCAACCCGCCGCCGACGATCACCCGCAGCAACATCTGCCCGTCGCGCCCCGGATAAAGATACAGGCCGATGTCATGCATCATGATCGCCGCGCGATCCTGCTTCGCCGAGCAGATGGCGATCTTGAATTTGCGTGGCAGGAAGAGGAATTCCGGGTTGATCGTCGACCACTGCCGCAAGATCTCGGCCAACGGGCGCGGGTCGATCATTTCGTCCGCCGCGACCCCGGCAAAGGCTTCGGTGGTGATGTTGCGCACGCAGTTGCCGGAGGTCTGGATCGCATGCATGTTGACCTGCGCCAGGCGTTCAAGGATGTCCGGCACCTGCGCCAGTTCGATCCAGTTGAATTGCAGGTTCTGCCGCGTGGTGAAGTGGCCGTAGCCGCGATCATAGTCGGCGGCAATGCTCGCCAGCGTGCGCATCTGCTCGGCACTCAGGGTGCCGTAAGGAATCGCCACCCGCAGCATGTACGCGTGCTTCTGCAGGTAGAGGCCGTTTTGCAGGCGCAGCGGCAGGAACTCTTCCTCGCTCAACTCTCCGGCCATGAAGCGCTCGACCTGATCGCGAAACTGCGCAACGCGCTCGAACACCAGTGCGCGGTCGTAATCATCGTATTGATACATGCAGCGGCTACCCCATCAGAATTGTGCGCAATTCCTGTAGGAGTGAGCCTGCTCGCGATTGCGGTGTGTCAGGCAACTGCTTTGTTGACTGACACACCGCAATCGCGAGCAGGCTCACTCCTACAGATTTTGCCAGCACTATGCAGGTGCAGCGCAGCACGCAACAGATTCAGCTGAAACGATAAAAACCATATCAGGGCGCGGCAGAACGCCGCAGGCAGCAGTTAAATCTGATCCGTACAAATGAAAGATTCCTGAGCCTGTTTTGTTTCCGGTGCTGTTCCTACAGTGCAGCTCGTGCCAGACCGGGTGGCCTGGCAAGACTTTGCAACCGTGGAAGAACTGACCATGAGCACAGCAACAATCGGACAGGCTTATAACTACAAGGTCGTCCGCCAATTCGTTATCGCGACGGTTTTCTGGGGTGTCGTCGGCATGGCGATGGGGGTCTGGATCGCCTCGCAACTGGTATGGCCGGACATGAACCTCGACCTGCCCTGGACCACCTTCGGCCGCTTGCGGCCACTGCACACCAGCCTGGTGATTTTCGGTTTCGCCGGCAGCGCGCAATTCGCCGCCAGTTACTACGCGGTGCAGCGCACCTGCCAGGTGCGGTTGTATTCGGACAAGCTCGCGGCCTTCACTTTCTGGGGCTGGCAATCGGTGATCGTGATCATGCTGATCACCCTGCCGCTGGGCTACACCACCACCAAGGAATACGCCGAAATCGAATTCTCCGGCGCGGTGTGGATGGCGGTGGTCTGGGTCGCGTACGCCATCGTGTTTTTCACCACCGTGGTGCAGCGCAAGACCAAACACATCTATGTCGGCAACTGGTTCTTCGGCGCGTTCATTCTGGTGATCGCCATGCTGCACGTGGTCAATCACCTGTCGATCCCGGTGGACTGGTTCAAATCCTATCCGGTGTATTCCGGGGCGACCGACGCCATGGTGCAGTGGTGGTACGGCCATAACGCGGTGGGTTTCTTCCTGACCACGGGCTTTCTCGGAATGATGTATTACTTCGTGCCGAAACAGGTGAATCGCCCGGTCTATTCGTATCGGTTGTCGATCGTGCATTTCTGGGCGCTGATCACCCTGTACATCTGGGCCGGCCCGCACCACTTGCACTACACCGCGCTGCCGGACTGGGCGCAGTCGCTGGGCATGGCGATGTCGCTGATCCTGCTGGCGCCGAGTTGGGGCGGGATGATCAACGGCATGATGACCTTGTCCGGTGCTTGGCATAAGTTGCGCACCGACCCGATTTTGCGCTTCCTGGTGCTGTCGCTGGCGTTCTACGGCATGTCGACCTTCGAAGGCCCGATGATGGCGATCAAAACGGTCAACGCCCTGTCCCACTACACCGACTGGACCATCGGCCACGTTCACGCCGGGGCCTTGGGCTGGGTGGCGATGATCACCTTCGGCGCGACGTATCACATGGTGCCGAAAGTCTTTGGCCGCGAGCAGATGTACAGCACGCCGCTGATCAACCTGCACTTCTGGCTGGCGACCATCGGCACCGTGTTGTACATCGCGTCGATGTGGGTCAACGGCATCACTCAGGGCCTGATGTGGCGGGCGATCAACGAGGACGGCACGCTGACCTATTCGTTTGTCGAGGCGCTGCAGGCCAGTCATCCGGGGTTCATCGTGCGCTTTGCCGGCGGGGTGTTCTTCCTCAGCGGCATGCTGCTGATGGCCTACAACGTCTGGCGCACGGTGCGGGTCGCCGACGTGGCGCTGGCACGCAGCCAGGCGCAGATCGCCTGAGGCAGGGAGCCGCAGAGGATGGATATTTTCTTGAATGTGCTGGGGGTGGTGTTTCTGTGGCTGGCGGTGGAGTACTGCCTGCGCCATCAGACTTCAGAGAGCCTCGACGATGCGAGCATGGTGCCGTTTGCTGATGATCCGGAGGTGGCACGGCGGGTTGAGTTGGCCACCGGTAAAACCGTGAAAGCCGTGGCGCCGGAAGAGGCGAAACCGGGCTGGATCAACCTCGATATGTAGGATCACCCTCAATCCCCTGTGGGAGCGGGCTTGCTCGAGAAAGCGGTCTATCAATCGCCATCAATGTCGAATGGGCTGCCGCCTTCGCGAGCAAGCCCGCTCCCACAATGGGAAATGGGTGAAGCCCTGATATCAGCTGCGATCGCGCGGGATCAGGCTCTGCAACTGCTGTGCGAGAAAATCCGCATCAAACACAAAGGTGTCGGGATCCTTCAGGCCATTGGTCTTGCGCCATTGCCACTCGCCGTTCGGCAGCCCGACCAGCGAAATGCTGCCATAGCGCGCCGCCGTCAGGCCCATCACCGCCAGGGAGATCTGCCCGGCGCTGCCCATCACGTCTGGCACGAATTCCACCGGTTTGCCGGCAATCACGATGCTCAGTTTCTCGGTCTTGAAGGTCGAGGTTTCCACCGGCGTGCTCGGCCCGAATGCGACGTAAGCCTCGCGGCTCACCTCCAGCAGGTTCGGTGCCTGCACCGGTTCCAGCCATTGCTGGATCTGGCCGAACAGCTCGGTGATGCGGCTGGCCCACGCCTGTGACTGCGTTTCGAACAGTTGCTTCTTGTGCGCTTCACTCTCGGCATAGTGACGAAGCATTTCGCCCAGTTGTTGTACGTCGTTCATCGGTACGTTCCTCGGGGAGAGCCTGCGATAGTCGATAGTGACAGATCAAGGCGCCGGCGTACGTTAAACCTCGATCGCCGGCACCGGGACACTTGGCAACAGGATCAACGGTACAGTTGCTTTGTACTGGCATCCGTCATTGAACCGATGGACACTCGGCCAGAGCCCGACTTTTCCAATACGGGCCATTGTTCGAGGAATTTCAATGCGCACCATCGGCCTGATCGGCGGCATGAGCTGGGAATCCAGCGCGGAATATTATCGTCTCATCAATCAACAGGTTCGTGACCGGCTCGGCTCGCTGCGCTCGGCGCCAATCCTGATGTACAGCGTCGACTTCGGCCCGGTCGAACAGGCCCAGCACGCCGGGCGCTGGGACGACGCAGCGGCGATTCTGGTGGATGCCGCGCGCAGGCTTGAGGCCGGCGGCGCCGAATGCGTGGTGCTGTGTACCAACACCATGCACAAGGTCGCGGCGCAGATTCAGGCAGCGATCAGCATTCCGTTCCTGCACATCGCCGAACCGGCGGCGCAGGCAGCATTGGCGATTGATGCACGCACAGTCGGCCTGCTCGGCACGGCGTTCACCATGGAGCAGGACTTTCTCAAGCAGCGCCTGATTGCGCAGGGTCTGACGGTACTGGTGCCGGACGACGCCGAGCGCAAGGACGTGCACCGGATCATCTACGACGAATTGTGCGTCGGGGTGATCAGTGACGAATCACGCAAAATCTATCAACGGGTGATCGAAGCGCTGACCGCGCGCGGCGCCCAGGCGATCATCCTCGGCTGCACGGAAATCGGCCTGCTGGTCAAACCCGAACACAGCGCCCTGCCCCTGCTCGACACCACCGAGCTGCATGCGCAGTCGGCGGTGGCGTTCGCGCTGGGCAACTGACTCCCACAGGATTTTTTGGCTTATCGACGACGCAGACGGGCCATGCTCAGGGTGTCGACCCATTGCCCGTCGCGCACGGCGTAGTCACGAAACAGGCCTTCGTTCTCGAAGCCGAACTTGCGGTAGAGACCGATGGCCGCCTGGTTGTCGGCGTACACCGAGAGTTCGACCCGGTGCAGGTTCATCCAGTTGTCGGCGACGTCCAGCGCCGCCGCCAGCAGTTTCGACCCGACACCTTTGCCCTGCCAGGCCACGGCGACCGCCATGCCGACACTGCCGGCGTGGGCGCGGCGGATCCGCGAATAGTTTTCCAGCCCCAGATTGCCAATGACCACACCCTCATGCAGCGCCACCAGTTGCACCACCCGTTCGTTATCTGGCGCAAGGCGTTTGCGCCAAACCTCAGTGGGCTGAAACGGCATCTGCAGCACCTGCCGGGTCACGGCCGGATCGTTGTACAGCGCGGTGATGCCCTCAAGGTGCGACTCATTGAAGCGTTCGATTTTGATGGTGGGAGCGTGGTCGGGCATGGCGGATCCTTCCTGGATCGATGGGTGGCCGCTTACTCTAAACCGTTGAGCCTCTGGCTGGCGAATAGCAAAATGTGGGAGCGGGCTTGCTCGCGAAAGCGGTGTGTCAGGCAACACAGATGTTGAATTTCAGACCGCTTTCGCGAGCAAGCCCGCTCCCACAGGGGATTTGGGGTGCCGGGAAGATCGGCTCAGGTCTGGAACCATTCCTGGCGTTCGTTGAAGGTGTGCTGGATCAGCTCGACCAGGGCTTGCACTTCGGCGACGTCCCGGGATTCAGCATTCACCGCCAGCCACGCCTGTAGCTGCATCGGCTCATCAAACAACCCCGGCAACGCCACCAGCCCCCGGTCGAAACGACTCATGTACGCCGGCAATAAACCAATGCAAGCGCTGCAACGGATCATTTCCAGCATCAGTTCATAAGACTGCATCTGCACCACGCCCGCCAGACGTTGTTCGACCAGTTCATTCCACGGCCGGAAGCTGTCGATCTGCCGGTCGTGCTGCCATTGCACCAGCATGAAATCGCTGAGGTCGTCGGCACTCGCCGGGCGCGCGGTGACCCGGGAATAGCGTTTGGCGATGTGCGGCAGGTAATCCAGACGCGCCAGGGCCTGCGGCTGACTGGTGGTGAAAGTCGGGCCGGGGCTGGGGGTTTCGCCGTGGGCCAGCCACAGCACCACGTCGGCACTGACCGCGCGCAACGCCAGTTCGCTGTCCAGCGCGATGATCTCCAGGCGCACGCTGGCATTGCGCCGCAGCAACGCGATCAGGTCGCGACCGAGGATGTCATGCAGGATCGATTCGGCCACCGCCAAACGCACCAGTGGCTGCTCGACCACCGGCAGTTTGCGTTCGTGGGCCAGCGCCACCAGTTGCGCCTGCAACTGCTGACCTTCACGGGTCAGGCTCAGGGCGCTGCCCTGAAAGCTGAACAGCGAGTGCTGCAGCTCCTGCTCGAGCTGCGCCAGTTGTTTGCGCAGCAGAGTCGAACGCACGTTGAGACTGCGCGCCGCCTGCATGAAGCAACCGCAGCGGGCACTGACCAGAAAATATTGCGCGACCTCGGCATCGATGGTCGCGGCTTGCGCCAGCCATGGTTCGCGCTCGCCCTGTGCCCAGCGATAGTCGGGGCTACCCTGTCGTCCTGCGGGTTCGGTGAATGACATCGATGACTCCCTGTCGATCTTTGTTGGTCTTGAGTGCACCACAATCCACTGTGGGAGCGAGCCTGCTCGCGAAGGCGCCAGCACATTCAACAATTACGCTGCCTGACACACCGCATTCGCGAGCAGGCTCGCTCCCACAAGGTGGGTTATTGGTTGGTTTCGAGGACTTTGTTCAGCTCAGCCCCATCGATACTCAGCGTCGCGGTATTGAGCATCCCGTCCAGATACGCCTGAGCAATCTGCTCCTGCCGTTGCGCACGCAAGGCCTGGGTCAGTTGATCGCGCAGCTCGTCGAGGGTTGCAGTACGTGCCGGTTGCTGTTCGGTGAGTTTGATCACATGGAAACCCGCCGCGCTCTGCACCGGCTCGGACACCGCACCGACCTTCAATTTCGCCACCGCACCCCGTACCTCCGGCACCAGTTGCTGCAACGGTTGCAGCCCGGTGTCGCCGCCACGTTCGGCAGTCTGCCGGTCCTGCGAATACTGAGTCGCCAGCGCGGCAAAATCCGCCGGCGTGCCCTGGGCTTTCTTGCTTAGCTCGGTCGCCTGCTTGCGCACGGCTTCCAGGCTCTGGGCATCCGGCACCGCGAGGAAAATCTGGCTCACCCGATACAACGCCGGCGTCTGCCAGTTGCCCTTGCCAGCGTCATACGCCTGCTGCAACTCGGCCGTACTCGGGTAGTCCGCCGGCACCGTGCTGACCGAGCGCAGGTAATCGCGAAAGACGATCTGCTCAGTGGCCGCGCGGGTTTGCCGCACCACGTCCGGACGCTGCGCCCAGCCCTGAGCATCGGCCTGTTCCAGCACGACTTTCTCCGCCAACCGCGTACGCAGCCAGCGCTCCAGCGCTTCACGGTTGCCGCGCAATTGCTCGCGAGTCGCCGGCGGGACGGTAGCCAGCAGCGCCTGCAATTCCTGCGGCGTCACCTGCTGATTGCCCAACCGCGCTACCGCAGGCCCCGCAGCAACCGCCGCCAACGGCGACGATTGCTGGGCGGCGACCGGGTCAGCACCCGGTCGCAGCACCAGCGCCACGGCTACCACCAACAGCGCCACTGCCCCGGCGCCGATCACCATGGCAGGCTTTTTCACAGCGCGACTTCCTCTTGCTCAGCGGTAGCGACTTTGGCCGTCGAGGCTTGCGCAGCCTGGCTGAAATCACGCAGATAGACGATGAATTCCTGCAACAGGCGATCCCACAATTCCAGGTTGCCGCGCAGGTGATCGCTGCTCACACCGGCCGCCAGCACCACGTCCATTTCCATCACCAGAAACTCGCCCTGCAACGACAACCGCGCAAAACGCCGGGTGGCGTTCCACTGTTCGGCCACACCCTGTGGCAACTCACCTTGCACCCGCAGCGCGCAGCTGAAAGTGAAATCGACGTAGCTGCCCTGCTCCACCGCCGGGTTGCCGAAGCGCACGGCATAACCGATGCCCTGACTGGCGCTGAGCAACTGCACGATGCCGTTCTGTTCGGTCTGGTTGACGCGATAACCGGCGGCTTGCAGGACGTCGGTCAGGGATTGTGGGGATACGTGGCTGATCAATTGAGTCATTGTTTCTTCCTTGTTTAACAGGCTTTTTAATCAGTGCGAGAGCGCAGCTTGCGGCGCGTCGAATTGAGTCTTGTAAAGCTCGTCACCAAACCCCTGGGCCAGCTCATCGAACTTGACCCGGGCGCTGCCCGCAAAGGGCTGGCGGATCTTCATCACCTCGGCCACATCGATGTTTTCGTAAGCGCTGAGGATCTGCTTGGCGACGCCATACATCTGCTGATTCTTGACTGAACATTGCTGCACTTGTGTGTCACGTTCAGCCAATTGCGTTTGAAGCTTAGACCGTTCTGCCTCTTTGGCACGGGCCATGACCAGCAACTCGTCGTAGGCCTTCTTGAACTTGCCGACCTGTTCGCTGCTGGCGGCGACTTGCGCTTGCGCCTGGCTGTGCAGGCTCTGCTGCTGGCCAGCCAACTGCTCGGCGACGCCTTTGGCCTTGGCCAGTTCAGCGGTCAATTGCTTGATCTGCGCCTGCGCGGCCTTGGCCTCGTTCTGCGCCACCAGTTGCGCGGCGCTGGCCTGGGCCTGCTGACTTTGCAGGGCCTGCAACTGTTGAGTGGTGCTGCGCAACTGGGTACGCAGACGCTCCTCCATGCCTTCGGCGTGCGCGCCTTGTGCAATGAAAAAACTCAGCCCCAACAGAAAAACTCGTGCGTGCATGACCGTACTCCCGGCGCCTTAGAAGCGCGTGTTGATCTCAAGCTGCAAGACGTCGATGTCGAACGGCGCGCCGTACACCGCCTCGGTGCTCAGCCAGCGGCCGGTGGCGTAGACGTTCTTCGCCAGACCGTAATTGCCGCCGAGGAAATAGCCCTTGGCGTTGGTGCCGCCGAGGTGGAACGAGGAATCGTTGAAGCCGTCGGGCAAGGCGTCCGGCTGGATGTATTTGTAGCCGGCGAACATATTCCAGTCGCCCTGCTTCTTCAGGTCCAGCGCGTTGCCGAGGGTGAACTGCACCATCCACGCATTGGCGCCGCTTTCGATCTCGCCGTTGCTGTTGAGGTTGTTGACGATCTGCCCCTCGGAGCGCTTGCGCATGTCGCCTTCGTCGTAACCGAGGTTGTGGATGTAGTTGCCCTGGCTGCGCAGCTTGAAGTCCTCTGGCAGATCGGCGTCCCACACCAGGTTCAGGTCGAGCAGGTTGAACTCCGACGCCAGGCCGACGAACTGTGGCTGCGGTGTGGTGGTCGGGTTGGCCGGGTTCGGCGTGATGTCGCGCAGCAGGAATACGCTGTTGCCCTTCTGCATGAACGCCGCACGGCTGCCATCGGTGTCGCAGCCCGGGGCGCCGGCCCACGGTTCGCAAGGGCTGGAGCGTTGGCCTTGAATGTCGTCGAAGCGGTAGTAGGCCAGCGCACCTTTGAGGCGGTTGTTGCTGTTGATCGCCCACTTGGCGCCGAGCTGCGCGCCGTAGAGCCACTTGTTGTCGCTTTCTTCCTTGTCGAAACCGTTGCTGGTGGTGGTGTCGTTGGTGTAATCCACCGGGAACGCGCCGACGGTGCCGAACACACCCCAGTCGCGGTTGAGCTTGTGGTCGAAAATCGCCGCCACGCCATCGAAATTCAGGTCGTTGGAATAGAGCATGTCGGTGGACATGAACGGGTTGGCGAAACGCCCGCCGGTCAGGGTCAGCTCATCGGTCGGCTTCCAGTTCAGGTAGCCCTGATCGAGCCAGATATCTTTCTTGGCGAAGCCGCCGCCGAGGTTCTGCGTGGTCGACACCGGGTTATTGTCCGAGCCGGTGCCGATGCGGATGCCGGCGGTCCATTCTGGCGAAATCACGGCTTTCATGCCCAACCGCGCACGAATGCGAAATTGATTGGTGCGGTCTTCACGGGTGTTGAGCAACGGCGGCAGACTGGTGCTGCTGTTGGGGTTCACGTCGTACGGACCGTTGTTGTTGAGTTTGGCGAAGTCGACGATTTCGTTGCTGTTGCTGCCCGAGTAGTAGCGCGATTCATCGCGCAGGCGGATGTCGCCATCGAAGCTGATGCGCGAAGCCCAGTCCGGGAAGGTGTTGGGCGCCGCCCAGTTTTCCTGCTTGGCGGTGGCCATGACCTCGGCCTTGACCTGATCGCGGATCTGGTCGCGCACCGCGGCGGGCACGTACTGCACGCGCACATCGCCCGGTGCTGCGACCGGACCTGCCGCCACCGCAGTAGAAGCCGCTGCCTGCTTGGCCTGGGCGGCTTCATTCTGCGCCTGGGCGATCAGCGCGTCAGCCTTGTCCTGTTTCAGAATGCCCTGCTCGACCAGCAAGCGGATCAGATTGATCGTGGCGTTCTCCGAGGGCGCAGGCGCTGCCGCTGCCTGACCGACCAGGGTCGCGATGACCATGCCGACCGCCAGGGACAATCGATTCACGTTGGAAATCATCTGCACACAACTCCTTTTCATACAGCTTTATGAATTCGGTTAACCCGGACGCCGCCCTTGCAGGGACAGGCGCACAGGCAAGGTGATGGAGGCCGGTGGCCGTTCGCTCAGGTGCGGTGCGTTACGCAGCGCCGCCAGCACCTGGGTATCGATCTCGGGCTTGCCGCTGGACTTGACCAGCTCGACCCGGGTGATTTCGCCGACGCTGCTCAGCCACACATCCGCCTGCAGCGAGAATGCGAGGTTGCGCAGATCGGAGTTCTCGCGCAGCAAGCGCTGAAAAGTGAACGCGAGGAACTGGCTGTAAGTGCCGGTGCCCAGGCGTCCGCCACCCGCACCGGCCATGCCGCCACCCTTGCCGGCGCCGATGTTGAAAGCGTCGTTGCCACTCTGCGCGTCACCGTCCATTTGCATCGGGTTGGCCAGATCGTCCGCCGGCGATGGCGGCGCCTCTTCCTCGGGCTTGACCTCTTGCGGCTCGGGCGTGGGTTCGGGCTCGACGACTTTTTCTTCCACCGGGGTTTCCGGCTCCGGTGGTTTTTCCGGAGGTGGCGGCGGCGGTGGCGGCAACGGAATGATCGTCGGCACCTTCGGAGCTTCACGGCGCACGCCGCTCATGTCATTGGCCCACTGCCACAGGAACCACGCGGCGAGCGCGCCGAGCAGCAGCCCGGCGCCCCACTTTACAAAGCGCATCGGCGACCTTTTCACCGGCAGCGGCTCGATCGGAAGTTGTGCGGTCATCACTCAGCCCTGCGTCGGTTTGCCGGTCACCAGACCGACCTGAGACAGTTCGAGCCGGCGCAACAGATCCAGCACTTCAATGACCTTCTGGTACTGCACCGTGGCGTCGCCGCGCACGATCACCGGGAAGTCCGGGGTCTGCGCTTTCTCGATACGCAGGCGTTCCTCCAGCTCGGCCAGGGTCACCGGGTAGGCATCGAGGAACACCTGACCGCCGTCGTTGACCGAAATCGCCTTGGTCTTGGCCTCCGACAGCGACACCGAGGCGCTGGCCTTGGGCAGGTTGATCTGGATCCCGGAGACCTGCGCGGTGGCGGTGAGGATGAACATCACCAGCACCACCATCAGCACGTCGACCAATGGGGTGATGTTGATGCTGTCAACCGCTGCATCTTCGTCATCGTCGTGGGAGGCATTTACGGACGCCATGGCAGTGCTCCTCAGGCCGGTATGGAGTGGTTGGCGTGATGGCCGCGCTGATGCGCCGCTTCGCTGGACTGGCCTTCGCCGTGCATCTCCGCCAGACGCGTGATGAACTCGTCGACGAACACGCGCATGTCGGCGCTGACTTCCTTGTTGCGGGTGATCAGGCGGTTGTAGCCAAACAGTGCCGGGATCGCGACGAACAGGCCCATGGCGGTGGCGAGCAATGCAGCGGCCATGCCCGGCGCGATGGCGTTGATATTGACGTCGCCGGCCATCGCGGTGCCGAGGAACACCACCATGATCCCCAGCACGGTGCCGAGCAGGCCGATGTACGGGCCGCCGGCGATAGCGTTGGACAGGGTCGAGAGTTTCGAACTGAGCGCCTGGTTCTCACGGGTGCGCACGCCGTCCATCGAGCAGCGGATCGCTTCAATGGTTGCCGCGGACACCGAAGAGGTATCGGCGCCCTGCTCGCGGCGGGTGCGGATTTCCTTGACTGCCACCGAGTACAGACGCCACAGCGGCGAGTGCTGCAGACGCTGGGCCAGTTGCGCATCGTCGGCGAACATTTCCAGACGGGTACCGACCTTGGCGAACTGCTCGCGGAAGTCCTCGTTGGCCTTGCTCACGCGGCTGAGGGTGTGGTTCTTGCGCAACATGATGATCCACGACTGGAACATCATCAGCACCAGCACGGCGATGATCACCCAGGCGTCCACCGGTACTGCATTCAGCAGGAAACCGAGGCTGCCGAAGCCGAAACCGGACTGCTCTTCATCGACGCCGTAGGCCACCAGTTTCGACTCGGCGCCTTGCGAGGTCGCATCAGCCAGCAGCAACGGCGCCGGACGCGCGACTTTCGACAGGCGCAGTTCGTCGATGGCGCCCACGAATGGCTGGTACGGGCCAGCGGCCAGATCGCCGCCAATCGCCATCACTGAATTGAACGCCGGCATCGCTTGCGCGAGGGTCGCACTCTCACGACCGTTGATGTACAGGCTGACTTTCGAACCTTCGGCGGTCAGCGCAACATGCTGCCATTGCCCCGGATTCAGCGGCTGAGAGGCCACGGCGCGCTGGCCGTCGATCTCCACAAACGGCATGCCTTGATTGACCCCGACCAGCAGGCTGTTGGCGCCTTCACGGCGGGCCAAGATCAGTTGCTCGCCATTGGCCTGATCCAGACGCAGCCAGGCGCTGAAGGTGAACGCACTGCCGGCGCTGTGCTGCAACGACGGACTGGCCGGCAGCAGCAACGGCTGGCCGCTGAACTGCAAGGCGCGCCCGACCACGCCGTCAATCGCCGCGCCAGTGGCGCTTTGCGCGGTGTTGCCGTAGGCGGTGGTGTCCTTGGCCGGGGTGCCGGTGGCGCCGTCGAAGTGATAGAGCGCGGTGTAATTCGGATCGAAGGTCAACTGGCCGTTGCCGGTCGCCGGCGCCTTCTGATTGCCGTAGTACATCCAGATGTCCTGACGCTGGCCGCCCTCGACATTCGGCACATCGACCCAGATCAGCGCCATGCCCATCAGCGCGTCGAAGCTTTCGATCTGGTGGTTGAGCACGGTTTTGTCATCGGCGGCGACGAAGCGCAAATCCGCGCCATCTTCCTTGACCCCGTCGAAGGTGAAATTGCCGGTGTGCAGGCGCACCAGCAGCGCGGTGCGGCCCAGCGCCTGGTTGATCCCGGCACCCTGCGGCGTGGTGTCGACGGCGATCTGTTTGCGGTAATGCCAGTCGTCCTGCCACCAGGCCTGCGCCGTGGCCGGGAGCACGAAGCCCAGGCAGATCAACAACGAAAGAATGAGGCGCTGCATGAACGTGCTCCTTTAGAAAGTGGCTTGAAGGTTGAAGTGCAGGCGCGACTCCTGCTTCGAGGTGTTCGGCCCTTCGAGTAACGGGTAACCCCAGTCGAGGCTGCCGGACAGCCTTTTGCTCAGGCTGGCGCGGGTGCCGAGGCCGACGCTGGCCAGGGCGTAACTGGCGTCCTGGTCCGGCAGTTCGTCGCGCAGGTACAGTTGCGCGCCTTCGGCAAAGGCGTAGAAGCGCCATTCCTGCATCCAGCTGCCGGCGTATTTCGCCAGCGACGGCGTGCGCAGTTCCTGACTGAGCAGCACGCCGTCATCGCCGGTGCGCTCGGCCGCCAGATAGCCGCGCACCGAGGTCGCGCCGCCAGCGGAAAACTGTTCGTTGGAGACCAGTGGCCCCGACGCCAGCTGGAACGCGCCTTTGCTCGCGCTCTGCCAGTCGTTGTCGAAGGTCCAGGTGAAGTTGCTGTCGCCCTTGAGCACGGCGAAACTCGGGTTGGCCCGGTAGCGTTTGTAGTCGAAGTCTTCGTCGGAGCTGCCGTAACCGAAAATGCTGCGGGTGGCTGCGACCAGGCTCAGGCCGAGTCCAAGCTGACTTTTTTCGGTGTAGCGGAAGCCGTTGTAGGCGAAAGTGAACGGCGCGTATTTCAGCGGCACCTTGTCGCTCTCGCCGGACAGGGTCAGGCGTTCGTCGAAGTCCTTGAAGTCGATACCGGCCGACAGCGAGTTCGACCAGCTGCCGCTGGACGGCAGCGTGTAGATCGCCGACACGCCGTAGGAGTGCCCCTTGCCCAGCACGTTGCTGCCGCCGATGGTGGCGACGTTGCTGTCGGACTGATAACCGGAGAACTGCACACTCCAGCGCTCGGTCAATGGCGCGGTGTAGGAGCCCGACCAGACCTTGGCGTTGTCGGTGTCCTGCGGCGCGGTGAAGTACGTCAGGTTGATGCTGTGGCCAAGCTGCCACAGGTTGTTGTAGCCGAGGCTGGTCACGGCGCGCAGTTTCTCGGTGTCGGCGCTGTAATCGTTGTTGAGGCCGACGCTGGCGCTCCACGGGTTCTGGTCTTCGACCTGCAAATCGACGTCCATGGTGCCGGGGCGTTGACCTTCGCGCACCAGCGGCATGACCTGGCGGCCCGGGGTTTTATTGAGCTGCGCCAGTTCGCCCTGAACCTTGGCGAAATCCGGCACCTCGCCTTCTTTTAGCGCCGGGACGTTGTCGCGGATGTCCAGCGGCGAATAGTGTTTGGCGCCGACCACACGCACCCGGCCGACCTTGGTTTCGCTGACTTGCAGATAGACGATGCCGTCCGCCACCGCTTGCTCCGGCAGTTCGACGAACACCGATTGGTAGCCGCGCTGCTGATAAGCCTTCTGCAAGGCATCGCGGGCGCCTTCGATGTCAGTCATGGCTTTTTGCGGGCCGAGAAACGGATACACCGCCTCTTCGATGGCCCGTGCGTCGAGCACCGTGTTGCCGCGCACGAAGTATTCGTTGACGTCCACCAGACGTTGCGGCGCGGCGCCTTGGGCGGCCTCTTCGGCGAATGCCGGTTGCGCGCCGGCCGTCACCAGCAGCCAGCCCCACAGCGCCAGCCGTGACGTGAAAATCTGATCCACACTACCCCCTGAATTCGCGATGACCTGTTGGCGCTGTTGCGCGCCTTGTGTGTTGCGTCAGTTGCTGACCGTCGAGGCACCGCTGTGCTTGCCGAGCCAGGTGTGCAGCAGCGCGAAGTTCAACGAGAACTCGGGCATTTGCAGCAAGGCACCGCAGAACACTTCGCCGATGATTTTTTGAATGAGCTGCACCGCACGCGGGTTGTTGAGCAACGTGGCGATGTCACGACTGAGGACGTTGAAGCTCCAGACTTTCTGGTTCAGGCCAAGACCGACGAACCAGCGGAACAGCAGGTTGTAATTGAGTTGCTCATACAGTTGCTGCTCGCTGGGCACCGAATACAGCAGTTGCAGGAGCAGGATGTGCATGACGGTTTGCGCGGGAATGAGCATGCCCGGCTCGACATTGAGCTCGTGCAGCAGGCCTTGGTGGGCGTCGAGCAAGTCATCGATCTGCGGGCGCAGCAACACCAGCGAATGGCCGGGCGGAATGTAACTGGAGACCTCCTTCAAGGCGCCCTGCCAGTCATCCTGCGAGACGATCCAGACCCACGGCGCGCCGTAGCGATACACCGAAACCGGCTTCTTGCGCGCGGCCTCGACGATCTTCGACAGGCGCTGATCGAGTTCCTGCATGCCCACTTTCGAGTAGCGTTCCATAGTCCCCATTGCCTCACTCCCGGCGTCCCGCCTCGGCTTGTGAAAAGCGCCCCGTTGGGCCCCTCAAGCGCGTTACATAGGCATGACCGGACTGGCTATGTGCTACCGAACTTTTGTCATAAAAGCTTCATTACAGAATGTGGGAGATGGCGCGGGATGTCAGGTGTACATCAATCTAATGTAGGAGTGAGCCTGCTCGCGATGGCGTTGGATCAGCAAAATACAGTTCAGCTGACAGGACGCTATCGCGAGCAGGCTCACTCCTACAGAGGAAATTTGTGGTGGCTGCGGGTCAGGTGTAGACCGGCCAGGTGTCGACAATCTTGCCGCCACGCACCGCCAGCAGATCACCGAATTGCAGCAGCACGGCTTCAGTCTGGGCCGGGCGCAGGAACACTTGATCTTCGATGGTCAGGCCCACGGCGTTGGAGCCGTTGACCATCTCCTGATTCGAGCTGCGTCCGTACACACCATTGCTCTGTAACCCCGGCGGCGATTCGAACTCGGCCATCCAGTTGCCGCCATAGATGAAATAAGTCTGCCGCTGATTCGGGTCCCACCACGAAAACAATTTGGAATTGTCATCCAGCGCCGGAATGTTCACCGCCCCCGTACTCTTCAACACAGGCGTGGCGATGTAGGTCGCCGGCACGTGGTCAACCAGAGAAGGCAGGTCGTAATGCGTCGGCTTGAGCATCGCCGTGCCCACCGAAACCTCGGTGCTCAACTGCTCGTTTTCATGGATGCGATAACTCGGGCTGCCGGCGGTGTTCAGGCACAGGTTGTCATTCCACAACGTCGGATACTGCTGGCGGGTGAAATCGACGCAGCGCTGATAAATCACCATCACCTTGGCGAACAATTCCTCTGGCGATCCGAGAATCCCCGGCACGCCCATGCCCACGAACGGGTCGTAGCCCATGAACCCGGCGAACTGCAGATGCTGTGGATTGGCGCTGATCAGCGTGAGCATCTGCCCCAACACATTCACATCACTGACCCCGCCGCGATGCAGGCCGACATCCAGTTCGATGTTGATGCGCATCCGCGTGCCCAGCCCTTGCGCCAACGCCAGGTATTGCTGCAGACGTTCGGGGTTATCGATCAGCCATTGCAACTGCCTGGAAGGATCAAACGGGCCTTTGTGGGTTTGATAGAACAGCTCGGCCGAACGCACCGGCAACGGCTTGCCGAGCAGGATGTCGGACTGTGGAAACGTGAGCGCATCGTGATTGAGAAACGGCTGGTGAAACGACATGAGTTTTTGCGTCCCGGCCCGTTGCGCGATGTAGCTCAACAAGCCCGGCGACGGCAGGGATTTTTCCACCAGACGCAATTGCTTGCCGCCGCGTTTGACCGACTGCATCACCACGTCGATGTTGTGATCGAGGCGATCCAGATCGATCAACAACACCGGGCGCATCGGGCCGTTGTCCTTCAGCTCTTTATTCAGCGCGCGGAAATATTCACTGTACGGACCGCCACGATCACCCGGTCGCAGCCAGGCGCCCACGCCCACTAACAAAGCGCCGACACCCAGCGTGCCGAGGAGAAAATTGCGTCGATTGACCGCCATCAGCTCACCCCCAGAATCGACGACAGATGCGCATTGAGAAAGCGTCCGCTCGGGTCCAGCGCCTGACGGACGTCGACAAACTCGCGCCAGCGCGGGTACAGCGGCTGCAGATTCTTCGCGTTGAGCGTGTGCAATTTGCCCCAGTGCGGGCGACCGTTGTACTTCCAGAAGATCGGCTCGACCGCTGCGAAGAAGTTGTGATGATCCATCTGGTAATGCTGGTGCACCGAGATCGAACAGCTGTCGCGGCCCTCGAACATGCTCAGCGGAATGTCGTCGGCCTTGACGTAGCGGTACTCGATGGGAAACCAGGTGCGCAGGTCCTTGTCCTGAATCAGCTTGAGGATTTCACGCAGACAGGCCGGGCCGTGTTCGGCGGGCACCGAGTATTCCATCTCGTTGAAGCGCACGGTGCGCACGTTGGCGTAGATGTCGAACGAGTCGCCGACCCGGTCATCGAAACTCGCCATATGCCGCAGGCTGTTGAGCAGCGTGCGGCGCAGCTCGGGGAAGTCGCTGCCGTATTTGTCGATCTTCTCGATCAGGGTCACGAACTCGTTGCCGCCCTCCTCTTCGGGCGGGATCGGCGGCGTGGCCGGGTCGCTGGTTTCGTTGAGGGCGATGGACAGCGCGTAGTCGGAATGGGTGACGACGAGCATTTCCCAGTGCTGGTTTTCCCGGGTGTTTTTGTCGAGGTCTTCCAGCAGCTCTTCGGTCTTGGCGATCCATTGACGCTCACGCAGGCGGTAGGACGGGCGATTTTGCAGACGGATTTTCGTCGCCACGCCCAGTGCCCCAAGGGATACCCGGGCGGCATTGAATACTTCCGGGTGGCGCTGACTGTCGCAGTCGAGCACCTCGCCGTTGGCCGTCACCAGTTGCAGGCCGCAGACATGCGCCGAGTACGACTGAAAGGTTTTCCCGGTGCCGTGGGTCGAGGTGGAAATTGCCCCGGCGAGAGTCTGGTAATCGATATCGGCCATGTTCTGCAGCGCTTGGCCGACGTCCTTCAGCGGCACGCCCATGCGCGACATTGGCGTACCGGCGCCGAATTCCGCCTGCAGGGTGTTCGGATCGTGGTCGAGCAGCCCGGTGAAGTAGCTCAGCGACAGCAAAGTGCCGTCGGTGGGCACCAGCGCGCTGAACGAATGTGCCGAGCCGACCGGGCGGATCTTGCCCTGGGCCTGACGAATCGCGGCGGTCAATTCATCAAGATTCTTCGGCGCCAGCCGCGCCGCCGGCAGACAACTCTGCCCGCCCGACCAGTTGCGCCAGGGAATCAGTCGCGGGGCGCGCATCAATTGTCCCAGCGCGGGATTGGCCGCCAGTGCACTGAACGCGCCGACGATGCTTGCCCGTTGCAACAACTGACGCCGTGTCAGATCCATACTCATGCGCGCGCCCTTATTGTGGGAGGGGCTGGTCGGCCATGAAGCCGATCAGTTGCAGGAATTGTTCTTCGCTGCACTCGACACACTGGCCCATCGGCGGCATGCCGTTGTAGCCGTTGATGGCGTGGTCGAGCAGCGTGTCGGCGCCCTGGCGGATGCGTGGTTCCCAGGCTTTTCGGTCACCGGTCAATGGTGCGTTGGCGGCGGGATAGGCGTGACAGAGCTGGCAGCTGTTGGCGTAGATCTGCGCCAGTACCGGGTCGGTGGGAGTAGCATTGTGAGTGGTCGCCGGCGGTGCGGATTTTTCGTCGCAGCCGCACAGCGTCATGAATAGCGCCAGCAGTAAAGTGAGTGGGATTGCCCGCATAACGATCCTCGAGGGTGGCATCGCTTTTTGTTGTGATCACACCTTAAGGCAGGCACGGCAGCGGGTTGAGGGCATTGCCGGACAACGATGGGGCCAAACGGGGCCAGTAGAGAGTGTTCAGGCCACCCAATTCAACTGTGGGAGCGGGCTTGCTCGCGAATGCGGTATGTCAGCAAATGAGGATGTCAGTTGAAAGGACGCATTCGCGAGCAAGCCCGCTCCCACAGTGGAACTCATAAACCAGTCAGAGCTCTGTTCCGCATCTCTGCGTGACATTCGCGTGACATTGGCGGGTTTAAATGTCGGCGCATTCAGGCGTATAACCTGTAAAGACTTTTTGATCTGTATACGGACATCAACACGGGGTAGCGACATGACCACAGCAAACATCCTTGGCAATCTGTTCCCTTCTGTCAGCGACATCCCGGAAAAATACCGCCTCGACGGTCAGGTCGAGCAACGCGAATACCTCGTCGATGGCCAACTGCGGCGCTGGGACGGCCCACTGGCCACGGTGCGCAGCCCGGTGTATCTGCACGGCGAAAACGGCGATGAACAAGTGATTCTCGGCAGCACCCCACTTCTCGACGCCGACACCGCGCTCACCGCCCTCGATGCCGCCGTGCGCGCCTACGATCGCGGTCAGGGCCTGTGGCCGACCATGCGCGTGGCCGAACGGATCCAGCACGTCGAAGCGTTCCTCGGCCGGATGCGCCAGCAGCGCGAAGCCGTGGTCAAGCTGCTGATGTGGGAGATCGGCAAGAACCTCAAGGACTCGGAAAAAGAGTTCGACCGCACCTGCGACTACATCGTCGACACCATCAATGCACTGAAAGAACTCGACCGCCGCTCCAGCCGTTTCGAACTGGAACAGGACACCCTCGGCCAGATCCGCCGCGTGCCGCTCGGCGTGGCACTGTGCATGGGCCCTTACAACTATCCGCTGAACGAAACCTTCACCACGCTGATTCCAGCGCTGATCATGGGCAACACCGTGGTGTTCAAACCGGCCAAGCTCGGCGTGTTGCTGATCCGCCCGTTGCTCGAAGCGTTCCGCGACAGCTTCCCGACCGGCGTGATCAACGTGATCTACGGCAGCGGCCGCGAAACCGTCAGCGCGCTGATGGCCAGCGGCAAGATCGACATCTTCGCCTTCATCGGCACCAACAAGGCCGCCAGCGACCTGAAAAAGCTGCACCCGAAACCACACCGCTTGCGCGCCGCGCTGGGCCTGGATGCGAAGAACCCCGGCATCGTCCTGCCGGAAGTCGATCTGGATAATGCGGTCAGCGAAGCGGTCACCGGTTCGCTGTCGTTCAACGGCCAGCGCTGCACCGCGCTGAAGATCCTGTTTGTGCACGAGGACGTGGTCGACGCCTTCATCGAAAAATTCAACGCCAAACTCGCCACCCTCAAGCCGGGCATGCCATGGGACAGCGGCGTGGCACTGACGCCGCTGCCGGAGTCGGGCAAGGTCGACTACCTGCACGGTCTGGTGGCCGACGCGCAGAGCAAGGGCGCACAAGTGGTCAACCGGAATGGCGGCGAGAGTCGCGAGTCGTTCTTCTACCCCGCCGTGCTGTACCCGGTGACGCCGCAGATGCGCGTGTACAACGAAGAACAGTTCGGCCCGGTGGTGCCGATCGTGCCGTACCGTCACCTCGATACCGTGATCGATTACGTGCTGGAATCGGACTTCGGCCAGCAACTGAGCCTGTTCGGCACCAACCCGGTGGCGATCGGCCGACTGGTCGACACTTTCGCCAACCAGGTCGGGCGGATCAACCTCAACGCCCAGTGCCAGCGCGGCCCGGACACCTACCCGTTCAACGGGCGCAAGAACTCCGCCGAAGGCACGCTGTCGGTACACGATGCCCTGCGGGTGTTTTCGATCCGCACACTGGTGGCAACCAAGTTCCAGGACAGCAACAAGGACCTGATCAGCGAAATCATTCGCGGCCGCGATTCGAGCTTCCTGACCACCGATTACATCTTCTGACGAGGACTTTGCACTGAGCACCTTCAGCACCCAACGACTGCCACCGCTGCTGCGGCGAATCCTGCGTCCGTTGCTGGACCCGTACCGCCGCTACCAGCACGCCCGATTGATTCACGCGGTGCGGGTAGCGCTGGGGCTGCTGGCGACCATCCTGCTGACCACCGGCATCAACCTGCCCCACGGCGAGTGGGCTTCGGTGACCATGCTGGTGGTGATCGGCGGCCTGCAACACCACGGCAACATCGGCAAGAAAGCCGCCGAACGCGCCACCGGCACCCTGATCGGTGCCGGCGTCGGTCTGCTGCTGGTAGCGCAACAGGCATGGCTGGGCCTGCCGTGGCTGACCTACTTTGCCATGGCGGTGGTCTGCGGGTTCTTCTCTTATCACGCGATCGGCAAGGGCGGGTACACCGCCCTGCTCTCGGCAATCACCGTATTCATTGTCGCCGGGCATGGCGACAACCCGATCACCGACGGCTTGTGGCGCGGGGTCGACATCCTGATCGGCATCGCCCTGGCCTTGGCGTTTTCCTTCGCCCTGCCGCTGTACGCGGTGTATTCGTGGCGCTACAACCTGGCCGATGCCTTGCGCGACTGCGCCACGTTGTACGGGCGGATCATTGGCGGCCAACCGGTCAGCGCCGATGAACATCTCAAGCTGATGGGTCGGGTGACCACGGTGATGGTGCAACTGCGCTCGCTGATGCCTTCGGTGTCCAAGGAAGTGAAAATCTCCATGACCGAGCTGGACGCGATTCAACGCAACCTGCGGATGTGCGTCAGTACCCTGGAAATCCTCGGCAACACCCGCCCGGATGCCAACGACCCCGAAGCCATGGCGCACCTGCAATCGGCACTGCGGGCCGAGCACCGGGTGATCCGCATACAGTTGATCGGCATGGCCCGGGCCTTGAAGTCCGGTGCCACGCAACGCCTGCAGCGCCCGCTGGAGTTGCCGGACGCCAGCCTCGACACACCGGTCTACAGCACGCTGGACGGTTACCGGTTACTGACCCGACAACTGGCCGCGAACATTGGCGAGCTGCGCCAGCGTCTGGCGATGACTGCACCGCGCTGGAACATCTGAGCTGTCGGAAAAAACCCATGTAACAAAGCTGACATCATCACTACAATGCGCCGCACAATGGATGTGACATGGACGCATAAATGCAATTCAGGAAGAGTATCAACGCCCTGCGGGCACTGGCCGTGCTTTCGGTCGTGCTGTTTCATTTCAAGGTGCCAGGGTTTGAAGGCGGATTCGTCGGCGTAGACGTGTTCTTCGTCATCTCCGGCTTCCTGATGACCGGCATCATCGTCAAAGGCGTGCAGCAGCAGAACTTTTCCCTCCTCGGTTTCTACGCCTCCCGCGCCCGCCGCATCATTCCCGCCCTGCTGGTTCTGTGCGTTGCGCTGCTGATCTTCGGCTACTTTTATCTGCCGCTGGATGACTTGCGCGAAACCATCCGTACGATCAAGAGCAGTCTGCTGTTCAGCTCGAACTTCAGCTTTGCCCAAAGCGGCAATTACTTCGCGGCGCCGCTGCATGAAAACTGGTTGCTGCATACCTGGTCGCTGTCGGTCGAATGGCAGCTCTACCTGCTTTACCCCGTGCTGATCATGGGGCTGCACCGGTTCTTCGGCACCGATAAAACTCGCTTTGCCTTGCTGGCCGTGGCGCTGATTTCGCTGCTGGCGTCCATCATCGTGACCCGCGTCAACCCGACGTTCGCCTTCTACATGCTGCCCACCCGCGCTTGGGAAATGATCGCTGGCGGGCTGGTTTTTCTGTTTCCCCTGCGATTGAGCCAGCGCGGCGGCGCGATTTGCGAAGGGCTCGGTCTGCTGACGATTGCCGTCAGCGTGCTGGTTTTTTCGGAGGCGGATCTGTGGCCGGGCTACCTGGCACTGGTGCCGGTGCTGGGGACGATGCTGGTGATTCACGCCAACACCCGGTCGATGTTCAGCGGCAATCCTGCGCTGCAATTTGTCGGCAGCATTTCCTACTCGGTGTACCTGTGGCATTGGCCGCTGGTGGTACTGCTTTACCTGTGCGGGCTGTTGAGCAGCTGGCCGCACGTGATCGGCGCAATCATCGCCTCGTTCGCCCTCGGCACCCTGTCGCTCTACCTGGTGGAATCGAAGGTGAAGAAAGGTACGAGCGCTACTCGAACAGTGATCAAGTTCGCGTCACTGACGGTAGCGGTGGTGGCCGTGTCGGCAACGACGTCGTCGCTGGTCAAGCAACACCCCGACTGGCGCCCGGCACTGGTCGAACTTGGCCAGCCGGAATACACCAGCAAGCTGTATCCGCAGGAGTGCTACCCGAATGCCTATGCGGCGGCGGATTGCAAACTGGGCACGGGTGATGTGTCGGTGATTCTGTACGGCGACAGCCATGCGCAATCCACCGCAGCGGCGGTGCAGATGGAAAATCCTCAGGCGGCACTGTCATGGTCACGGGGCGGTTGCCCGACCCTGACGCACTTCGCCATGCACGACAAGACCGTCGAAAGCCAGTGCCGGGGCTTCAATCAGGAAAAGCTGCAACAACTGAAAACCGCGTACGCCGGCGTGCCGGTGGTGCTGTTCAGCCGTGCGGCGCTGTATGCGGATTCGGGCCGGGAAAACAGCTACCGGATTTCCTTTCCCGAGCGCCAGGCCACGTTTGCCGAAGCGTATACCGAAGAGTACGTCAGCACGGTCTGCTCGATCGCGGAAAACCATCCGGTGTACATCGTCAAACCGATCCCGGAGATGCCTTTCAGCGTCTACAAGGGCCTGAACCTGAATCAGCGACTTTTCCGGCAAACCACCGACATTTCCTTGCCGTTGCAGGCCTATGAAAAGCGCAACCGCATCGCCATCGCAACCATCGAAGCCGCCGCCAGCCGCTGCAACGCGACGGTGATCGACCCGACGCCGTACCTGTGCCCCAACGGCAATTGCATGGGCTCCATGGACGGCGTGCCGCTGTACTTTGACGACAATCATCTGGTGGATGCCGGCAATCAACAGCTCAAAGGCCTGTTCAAGGACCTGATCAAGCCGATTTGAGCTGGCGCCGGGCTTTCAGGCCCCAGCCCTGTTGCATCCCGGCGGCGGCCAGCAGAATTGCTGCCACCCCGATCCATTGCAGGATCTGCAGGCGATGGCCGAAGGCGAACCAGTCGACGAAAATCGCCGCAATCGGGTAGATGAAGGACAGCGCACCGGTCAGGGCAGTCGGCAGTTTCTGGATCGCGCCGTACAGCAGCACGTACATCAGGCCAGTGTGGACGATGCCCAGCGTCACCAGACTGGCCCAGGCTCCATTGGTTTGCGGCAGGCCGTTGAAGTGCGCGAACGGCGCGAGCAACAGCACTCCGGTGCAGACCTGGATCAGCGCGATCAGATGCGGCGGCGTGCCAGTCAGGCGCTTGATGATCAGCGCCGCCATCGCGTAGAGCAACGCCGCCCCCAACGCCAGCGCAATCCCCAGCAGATATTCGCTACCGCCCTCGCCCTGCCCGCCATGGGCACTGACGATCGCCAGCATGCCGAGAAAGGAAATCGCCAGCCAGAACAGCTTTTGCAAGGTGATTTTCTCGCCGAGAAACAGCGCCGCCAAACCGACCAGCATGAACGGCTGCACGTTGTAGACCGCTGTGCCGATGGCAATCGAGGCCCGGGAATACGAGCCGAACAACAACACCCAGTTGCCGACAATCGCCACCCCACTGAGCACCGCGAGCAGGAACGTGGTGCGGGTCAGAATGCCCGGACGCAAGAAGCCGAACGCCGCGCATATCAGCAGCAAGGTGCCGGCGCCGAACACGCAACGCCAGAACACCACATCCAGCACCGGTTGCCCGGACACCAGCACGAACCAGCCGATGGTCCCGGAAATCAGCATGGCGGCGGTCATTTCCAATGAACCACGGCGGATTGTGTTGTCCATCATCGATCTCCCTAAGCGTTTGACGAAAGCGTGGCAAAAGTATGCCAAGCCGACCACGAGCGCCTCCAGCGCAAAAAGCAGGCTAAACTCGATTTCTGCCTTTTTTATCGTGGGTGGTTTCCCTTAAATGCCTAATACCGGAGTTGCCCCATGACCGACGATATCGACCAGATCCTCATCAGCGCCTTGATGGACGACTCGCGTCGCTCGCTCAAGGCATTGGCGCAAATCAGCGGCCTGTCCTCACCCAGCGTGGCCGAACGCCTGCGCCGCCTGGAGGAGCGCGGCGTGCTCAAGGGCTATACCGTCGAGATCGACCCCAAATGCTTCGGCTATCAGCTCCAGGCGATCGTCCGGGTGCGACCACTGCCGGGGCAATTGCAGGAGGTGGAACGTCAAATCATGTCGATCCCGGAGTTCACCGAGTGCGACAAGGTCACCGGGGAAGATTGCTTCATCGCCCGATTGCATGTGCGTTCGATGGAACAGCTGGACACCCTGCTCGACCGCCTCAATACGCTGGCCGAAACCAACACCGCGATCGTCAAGAAAACCCCGGTCAAGCGCCGGTTGCCGCCGATGGCATGAGTGCGTTTCGCGCAGGATTGGCGTAGATTGAGATTTTTCCGGCGAAGGATTGGCGGTAATGAAATTTCAGGCATTGATGCTGTTGGCAGTATTGCTCACCGGGTGCGGAACGGTGCAAACGGTTGCGTTCAACGACAAGTTTTCCGTGAACCAGCTGAAAACCAAGAAAACCTACTGTGGCGCCGTCCCACGCATTTACAGCGGTGCAACCTACGACTTCTGCATGCTGCACGCCGAAAAGCCGGATGACGTCGACGCGTTCAATTACAACAACGCCTCCCTTGGCCTGGTGGTCGATGCAGCAGTTTCGGGTGTGCTGGATACGTTTCTGCTGCCCTACACGATTTACAAGCAACAGGCCGATGGCAGCATCGTGATCAACTGATTGAAAACCTCCAGACGCCGAGACGTCTGGAGGCTGCTGCACTTTACTCAAGCAATTGCTGCAAACTTGGGTCACGCATGACTTTTTGCTGAGGCTGCGAATTGTCGTCGCCTGTCTTGAGCATTTTCAACTTGAGGTTCTGAACCTTGGCGCAGGCGTTCTTGCCATCGGCGTAGATCCCGCTCATGTCACATTTCCATTCGAAATAATTAACCAGACCGCCTGACAGTTGCAGACTGTAGTCCGTGCTCTTGGTGCCTGGCGTGAACGGATGACCCGCCGGAATATTCTGGAACCACTTCATCCATTCCGCAGAACCCGGGCTCGGTATTTTGTCCTTGGGCTGGAAGGTGGGATTCATGATCGCCACCTGTGGCGACTCACCCGTGGCGTGGCAGCTCAGGCAGGAACTGTTGGGGTTGTCTACAGGCCCGTTGAGGCGACCGTTCCAGCCCAGGTGGGTGGGCGGCAGTTCTTTGGTATTGGCGTTGATTGCCGTCTGCTGCAATGCCGGGTTGATTCTGGTTTCAGTCGGCGTCGGATTGGTGAAGTCATTGCCGGTTTCTTTCGGATCGTTACCCCACATGATCCCGACCGGAACGAGATTGTCCCAACCGGCTTTGCCGGTTTTAGCCCCGTTGTACTGGAAGGTGCCGAAAATCCAGCCGGTGTCGCTCATACGGGTATCACGCACGGCGATGTCCATCTGAATGAGCGCAACATCTTTGATCTTGCGATTTGCGGACGTGAAAGTTTCAGTGATATAGCCTTGCCACAACACCGGGTTGACGAGGAACGGTACGGTGGTGCGATCAATATCGGCAAACAATGCCTTGCAGACTACGGTGCCATTGGCAAAGCTTTTGGGTTGCGAAGTGAAGCCAGGATCCGGGTTGTTCGGATCTTTCCAGACCTCGCCAATGGTGTAGGCGCCAATGTCGTTGTAAATGCCCACGGCGTAGGTCTGGCCGCTGGCGATCTGCGTCTGTGCCAGTTGTTTGACCGGAATTTGCGCTTCCTTGGTCAGACCATGAATACCTTCACGCCCCAGCGGGCCATAGTGCTGCCAAGGCATGTGGTACCACTGACGCAGCTTGTTCTTCTGTACATTCCAATCGACCTCGACATTGCCTTCCAGGCAATAGTGCTTCACCTCCTCCATGTAGGCACGCCAGGTTTCAAAGTTGTTGTCGGGTTTGGCCGGAAGTTTTTTGAAAAAATCCGGCAGCGCTCCTTGGGGAGCTTGGGTCGGGTAACTCTGGCTGAGTTCGAACAACGGACCTGAATATTGGCTGGCGGGTGGCTGATAGCCAAAATCGGGGTAGACACCGGCAAGAGTCGAGGCACTGAACAGTGCTGTTGTGATAGCCAATACGGCACGCTTTCCTTGGGGCTGGTTCATCGATGATCTCCTTGATTGGGACAACGCCTGCAGCGACCCATGAATCGAGTCCGACCACCAGGGCCTCCATTATTTTTTTGTTAATCAGGGACTCGGCTTGCGGGCCGAGAGCAACTCACGGTTGAATCTGGGTAGGCTGGTTTGGAGAACCTCCTGTTTTCCGGATGAACGAATACGACAACCCGGGCGAAGCTACGGGCTTGAACAGAAGAAGAAAAATGGGATGCGGGGGCTGTAGAAGGTGTTACTGCATGCCGACTCCTGTCGACCGCCTGCCGTTCTTCCTTGTCTTAGGTGTAGGCCAATTCCATAAAGGCGCCATGATTTCTTGAAAAAATCTCGGCCAAAGGCCACTACGCTTTCGCACGGGCAACAAAAAACCCGCCGAAGCGGGTTTTTTGTTAATTCACAAATAGCGATCAGTCGTCGCGGCTCATGATGCCGAAGATCTGCAACAAGCTGATGAACAGGTTGTAGATCGATACATACAGGCTAATGGTTGCCATGATGTAGTTGCGCTCGCCACCGTGGATGATCGCGCTAGTCTGGAACAGAATGCACACCGACGAGAACAGCACGAAACCGGCGCTGATCGCCAGTTGCAGGCCGCTGATCTGGAAGAACATGCTCGCCAGCGTTGCACCCAGCAACACGAAGAAACCGGCGGTGATGAAACCACCGAGGAAGCTCATGTCCTTGCGGGTGATCAGCACGTAGGCCGAGAGACCACCGAACACCAGCGCGGTCATCGCAAATGCCGAACTGACCACTTCTGCGCCGCCCTGCATGCCCAGGTAACGGTTGAGGATCGGGCCGAGCAGGAAACCCATGAAACCGGTCAGCGCAAAGGCGGACACCAGGCCCCACGCGGAATCACGGAGTTTGTTGGTGAGGAAGAACAGACCGTAGAAACCGATCAGCACCACGAAAATGTTCGGGTAGCCGACACGCATCTGCTGGGCCACGAAAGCCATCACACCGCTGAATGCGAGGGTGAGCGCCAGTAGACCGTAAGTGTTGCGCAGGACGCGGCTAACCTCTAGCTGCTCAGCCTGCACGCTGTTGTGAACTGCGTAATCCTGTTCGCGCATGGCGACACTCCTGTTGGTTTGAAACGTTCAGTGGCAAAGATCATAACAGACGCTCTGTAACAAGCCATGCACAGAGTTTGACAGTGTGTTTCATTCAGGTATTATGGCGCCCGCAACGCAAACGGAGGTGTGGCCGAGTGGTTTAAGGCAACGGTCTTGAAAACCGTCGACTGTAACAGGTCCATGAGTTCGAATCCCATCGCCTCCGCCATATTTGATACGACAAAGCCCTGATTATTCAGGGCTTTGTCGTTTCTGGCGTTTACGAAAATTTCTGCCTTTCGACATGTGTTCCATAACTTTTGTGGGCGCGTTCCATAACTCCGACCGATTTCTCCCCTCTCCGGCGTCCTGCCAATCGTTAAAACACTCTTCATGTAACACGGTGCTACGCTGATGCCTTGGCTGCCAAGGAAACCAAAATGCCCAACTCCGACCTACTCCCTTCCCTGCTGTTCAAGATCAACGAAAACCAGCTCGCCTTGGAAGCGGCCATCATGGAGCTGTCCAATTGGATCGAACGACGTGGCGCGACCGACGTTGCTGAAAACGTGCGCGGCGCCCTGGAAGCGATCGACCGAAACGAGGAGTTCATCAAGATGACGCTCGCCGTCGTGATGACGCCGTAGTGAGCATCTCGCCGAGTCGAGCAGCTCACCATCAAAATTGACTTCACGACGCTCATCGATAAAGCTCAATAAATGAAAAACATCGCCGATAGGCAGGATAGTGCCCCCGGCTGGGGATTTTTCAAATTGGTGGTAGCAGGTTCAAGCGTATGAAAGAGATCTATCTTCTAATCGAGCACGGTATGGATCAGGGCGAGGTTTATGTACTTGGCTGGTTCGATGACGAGAAAAAAGCTCAGGACGTAGCGCAGGAAAAAGAGTGGGAGGCTTACCGTGCCGGGTTAAAAGCTGAAAACTTTTGGCCAAATCAAAATCCGTTGCCTCCAGATCAGACCAAATATCGCCGCTTCTGGGTGAAAGAAATTTCCAAATTTGAGGGCGCTTCGGCCCCCCGGTCCTCTGCTGTCCATTGACTCTGTAGCCGCCCTGGCTTCATCAAGAAGACCGGTCGACCGTGTGGCGTTAATCCTTACAGTCCGTCGCCAGACCCTCGCTCAATCTACGCGCCTCGATTACTGTATATTCAAACAGTATCAGCAAGGCGCAATGATGGACCGCTACGGAATTGAAGACACCGACGACTGGCTCGGCTGCCCTACGCCGCTCGAAACCTGCCGGCACCAGCTCGCGCTTTACGAAAATGAGTTCGAGGAACTGAACCTTCAGCTGCAACAGTCCAGGGAGCGCATATTCAAGCTGGTTGAGATGCACGCTGCCGCGTCGGCCGAGTGCGAAACCATCCGCTCTCAATTGGGCGTTGCGAAGTCTGAAGCGGCAGATGCCAGCCGGCGAGCTACCGACATAGAGACCAAAAGCAACTGGGAGCTGATGGCGAAAGACAAGCACATAGCCGAACTTCGAACCCAGATTCGGATCCTCGGCGGAGACAGTCCGTTCAAAGATCCTTTCCCTCATCAGCGGGAAACGGACCGCACGTAGTCCTGGCATGCCTGTAGCGCGATCAGCCCCCGGTCGCCTTCGTCGGTAATGGCGATAATTCTTTGAGCATGCGCCGGGTCAAGTCGGGCACGTACGGTTGCATGATCCACGCTGCCGGCGCCGGCGGTGGCTGGCAGGCCGCAGCCTTTGGAAGCGTCGGTTGCGTCGAGGATGACTGACAGCCGCAAATCAGAAGTGGCAAGGCGATCGCGCAAGCGATCTTGGTCACGTTGGGCATCGGTCATTTTCCTGAAGTGGGTTTGCTCGCTGGCTGACAGCCGCTGCTCGAGCGCCAACCGCTTATCTTGCTCGACCAGTTGCGCGGTCGCGGCAGCCTGGGTCAGTTGGTTAAGGACTTCTGAATGCAGCCTTGCCTGATCGGCAAACTGCTGCCCATATCGCCAATCCTGAAACTGCCAGGCGCTGCCGAAGCCAGCGAGCACTAGCGCCAACACACCGACCGCTTTCCACGGAACGACCATCACGGCACATCCCGGAAGAATACGTGCCCGCCCAACTTGAGCGTCAGCTTTGCCTTTGCCGACCAAGCCGGCGCCTTGATGCTGGTCGCGTAATAGTGCGTGGCGCCGCCGGTGGGATCCGGCACCTTGCCGTCGATCACCTGGTCAGCAGCGATCCGACATTGCGCCAGCTCGCGGAACGGAATTTCCTTCAAGCCGATCAGGAAATGATAGTTCGGGTCGGGCTTGTTCCAGCAGCTGAACTGGTATGGCTTCTGGCAGACCCCGGCGTAGCCCTCCCCCCACCACGAATTAGTCTTTCCATCGAACACACGGTTGCGGATCGTCCAGGCCACGGCGATCTGGCCGGCAATTCCTTCCCCACGGGCCTCGCCCCACAGAGTGCGGGCAAGGATGTCGCGATCTTTTTCGGTTACAGGCATCACTTTTCTCCAGGCAAAAAAATCCCGCTCGATGGCGGGCTCTTTGAATACATGTGAGTCAGATTCGCGGTTCTGTCTCGACGGTACCGTCATCTTCCGAGGGCGGCGGCGGAACGTATGGCGCGGCCGGAGGCATTTCGAGCCGGACGTCGATCCAGTTATCCAGAGGCGCCTCAATCAGCGGGCCCGGGATCTGTTCAAGATCACCATCATCAGTCAGCCTGTACTTGACCTTCCGAAATTCGACAATGATCGAGCCATCAGGCTGGTTTTCTCCGGCGGCCAGCCCCAGCAACTTGCCGCCGTTCCGGTCAGACGGTGAGTTCACCTGCCAGCCGTCGACGGCAAGACCAAGACACCCAGAAATCAGATATCGGCCAAGCTCAAGACGCTCAACCACTACACCCTTTGCCTCGTCGTTGACTGCGCCGTATCCGGCGACAGTGAAGCCATCAAGTAGATCATCTCGCGTAGTGTTCGAAGGATCGCTGATGCGGACAATGGGCGAGGCTTTTTTAATGAAACCGCTGCCATCGACGGTGGTATTGCCGGTATTCCAGAAATAGACCCATGGCGTCGCTGAGCTCAAATCCATCTGGAGATTTCGAGTCGCGAAGCCTGGGCCGTTCACCTGGATCGCGATCTGCGTTTTTATGCGGACATCAGACCCATAAAGGATGTTGATTCCGTTTGCGTACCATCCGGATGAGCCGGTGATAGGCCCCCCAATGGCTTGGGGCTGATTGCTAAACCCGGTCGTGTTGGCGTTGTTCCAAGTAGATTCGGCGAGTGATGGGCCGCCCCAACCAAAATCCCCAACTTTCAACACTCGACCTATGGTCGGGTCAGCGGTCGACGCGGTCAATGTCAGGCCAAGGCCTGCACGCGCCGCGACTTGTGTGGTTCCGCCGGTACCGCCCTGCGCCACCGGCAAGGCTGCCGGAAGAGTGAGAGGATTACCGCTCGCACCCAGCGCCGCGTAGAGCTCGTCGAAATTGCCCTGGGTTTTGGTAAACGCACTGCGAGGCGTATCGCCGCCCACGCCGGTAGGAGCATTGCCGAGATTGATCGTCTGCTTTGCCATGAAATATTTCCGTTTGTTTGAAGCGCCGCGGTTTAAGCCACCAGCTTGGCGCAGAGAAATGGCCGGTGTCCCTGATCAGTCCAAGCCGTAAAGGCTAGGCTGTACATCATGATTCGGCCGTTTGCGTAATCGACCCCGAGTGCGCAACCGCCACCGGTTCCATCGTTGTGGCAGTTCATCGTGAAGGGGTTGAGGGACACATACTCCCCAACACCGAGCGCCTTATTGATTCCCCAGATGTACCGGCGCCCGACGCTCAGTTGCTCTGTACCCAGATAAGTCCAGTTGCCAGCGGCGAACGTGACGACGACCGCGGGCGCGCCACTGTCGTAGACGAGCGCGCCAGCACCGTCCCAAAGGCGCATCCCGTACGTGGCGGTACCCATCGAAGCCCATGCAGCCACGAAATACTGACCGCTTAGCGTTTCGTTGACCTTTGATGCGTTCATGGCAAAACCAGTCCAGTTACCCGGACCGCCGGTGAACCACACAGAAATGGGAACCTGAATCGCACCGCCCTGATCAGGACGAATGAACACCATCGGCGGGTCTTGGCTGGTCACCGCCCGGGCAAACGTTCCTAATGCGGTTGCAACGCCGGAATAGGTGCCTTTGGTGAGGACGCACAACCTGGGTGCCTCGGAATCGATTTGAACAAACGAGTTGTCGTTGATGCTCTGAAAGCCAAAAGTCATGTCCCGTACCTGATAGCGAAGCCTTTTGCGACAATTCGCGTCGCGGTCGTCGAAGCACTGGCTGATGGGTTTTTGTTCCTCACAACAACCTGTCCAGCTGAAGTGGTCACGTAGGGATATGACTTGCTGTTTCCCAGGCCATCGGTTTCCGACGCTTGCACGTCCTGCCCCCTCGTCGGGATGATCATGAATACGCAGTTGGCCGGGTTGAAGGCTGGAATATTCAGCGTGTAACTAGGCGTGACCCCACTAAAGTCGATCACGCCCTGCCAGAGCACCTGGTAGGTGAAACTATTGGTGTCCATCCCCAGATTGCCGTTCTCGTCCCAGACTCTCGCTCCATAAGTCATGCGTCGAGATCTCCCAGCTGTACCCGCTTCACGCCGTTTTGGTCGAACACCTTAATGGCTCGGTTGGTCATCGTAAGACGGCCACCGCCAGGTGCTGGCCCGTTGAATTCCAAGTTGCCGGCCTTATCAAGACGCCAGCCCAGTGACCCGGCAACATAGTTGTCGGATTGCAGGTACTGACCGATTTTCAGCATCGTGATACTGCCGTCCTGGATAAATGCGGAGTTCATGAAAACCTGGCCGCCCTGTACCGCAAACGGCACAGATATAGCGCCGCCGGCAATGGTGTTGACGATGGCAAAGCGATCAGCGCTGACCAAGAACTGGCTCTGCAGGCCGGCACCGGTGTTTTCAATCCCAAGACCGATGCCTGCGGCGACGTATTGCCCGCCGGCGGTGACCTGCATCTTCACCGACCACATCGTTGAGGCCTTACCGTCAAGCGTGGCCACAGCTTGGCTGACCGTCTGCACTGTGGCGCTGTTTTTGTTCACGTCCGCCTGTACGGTATCGATCCGCTTGGCAGTGGCGATTCCGTCCTCAAGCCGCGCTGACTGCTCCGACCACACCCCAACATAAACTTGGTCAGAGCCAGCAAACCCTTCGGTGTCGCCAGCGAGCGCGGGATTCACCTGCACGTAGACGCCATCAAGCTTGGACGCCTGAGCGGTCAGTTGGTCTCCCTGATGCTCGATATCCAGCGTGTTTTTCGAGACCTGAGCGGCCAGTGCATTGGCCTCCTCCAAGACCTGGCCAATGTCATCCCAGTAGGTAGGATTCGGCGGTGGAGTGTTGACTGGAACTGCCAGCGCGGCCTGATACAGGCGCCGCCCAACCCGCACGGTGTCGCCCTTCAGATAGGTTGACGCAGGGTCGTACTCGAGCGCGTCGGCAATGTTGTCGATCTGCTCTTGAAGGCCGGGGATCTTGTCGATCTCGCTGACAATGTCCTGCCCAAGCTCGGTACGGCCAATCTTCCCAGCCAGAGCTGCGAGGTAAGCCGAAACATCGTTCGAGGTTTGGGCCGGGACATAAAGGAAGGAGCTTTTGCCATAGGCATTGGACGAGCGGATGAAGTAGTAGTAGTTCGTCCAGAAACCCAAACCGTTGTGGGTGAACGTCAGGCCCTGCCCGAGATACTCGGCATCAGCAGCCGTTGCCGTTGGCGAAGTGCTGAAGAAATACTCGTAGGTTCCTCCGTTCAGGCCGTTTTGCGAGTTGCTCGGTATCAGCACGATGCTGTCGATCGAGGACTGCACCACGCAGCTTTCTGGAATGGGCGGCCCGTTGATGCTGACGGTGATCGTTGCCTCGCCGGAACGCGCCATTGGCCCGACCGCGGCCACGCTCATTGTGTAATTGCCGGATGGCAGGCCGTTGATGGCGATCTCCGTCGAGGTGGCAGGAACGTTGTGCGACTGCACCGCGCTCGCGCCCTGTCGGACGATGACGATGTATTCCTTGACGATGCCCGTCGGCGGCAGCCACGACAGCACGCCCTGAGTCACCTCGGCAGTGGTGTCCTGCGTCCATGTGACTGCACTCGGTGTGCCGAGACCGCCGGCCGGCAGATTGATAAAGCCGATCGGGTTGTACGGCTGGCCCACCGCATCATCGAAGATTGCTGCCTCGTACTGCTTGACCTGGACGGTGCAGCCTTCGCTGTCGCCCATGGACCAGTCCGAAACGATGAACTCGCCCAGGATGTTCAGCGATGGCAAGTTGACCCGAACCACGCGCCCCGGCCGGCAGTTGTAGCCGGCGAAGTTCATCGGAATGCTGATCGCCCCGCCCGCGCGCCGACGGCGCAACTCCATGTTCGCCAGGCGCTGGGCCTGATACGGATCGGTGACGTAGGAATAGGTCAGCGTTTCTGCCGCCTCGCCGCCGTCCTCAACAATCCATTCAGCGACACTGACCTCGGGGTAGTCGGTTTCCGTCCAGGACTGCGACGGATCAATGAACGTGCCCCGGACCGTGTTGATTGCCGAGTCGTTGGTTGGCTCGGTGCTGCCGGTGACAGTGCCGATCACCATGTCTTCGGTAATCTCGAAGTCATACGGGCCGTAGTACGCGCCAGCCTGAAGCATCCAGCGGCCGCCGACACGAATCAGATGCCCGCCGCAAGCTGCTTCCAGCTTTTGCAGCACGCCTGTGCGCTGCTCGTCCGCACCGATGACGCAGCCGCTGCGATAGCGCTGGCTGGTCGAGCCATCGGCATTGGTCAGGGCCTCGTCGCACACGTTGGCCGCGCTGGCGAAGGTTTCGAACACGATCTCGTCGTCGGGCACACCGCAACGCGCGCGCAGGAACCAAAGCAGATGCAACGCGGTATTGGCGCTGTAAACCGCGGTACCGGTACGTGGGTCGTACACGTCGTTGCGGCCGCGCACCACGAAACGGGTATCCGGAATGCCCGACGGGAATTTCTCTGCGCTGTACTGCAGCGAAACCCGAACGAATGACAGGCCCCGGCCGATCTGACTGTCCTTCCAGTCTGGGCAGTTGGCCTTCAGAAAGGCGTTCACCTGAGTCGGGTTGACCACCAGCTCATACGTCGCCTGCGCACCGTAGCTGCCGATCTCTTCTTCGCCAAGGTAGATGTTTTCAAGCGCAGTGATCGGGCCCTCGCACAACACGTACACCAAGTGCAGCCACTCGCCCTCACCCTGCGCGCCGGCCTGCTCTTGCGCCCAGACCAGTACGCCGCCGGTGGAAACGCGGCCGAGGATGAAGCGAACCGGTGCCTTCGACGATCGCACGGTTTGCGCCGACGGCTCGTTGTCGCGCAGTGGCGACTTGGTGTTGAGCTTTTCCTGCTGTTCCGATGCGTAGAAGGCCAGCGCCGCGCCGGCGACCGCTCCCCATGGGCCGCCCTGGGCAAAGCCAACAACTGCACCAACCACAACCGAGGCAAGTTTTCTGACGCCGCCGCTCATTCAACCCTCCACGCGGCCAGTGGCTCGCATACGACACGGGCTGCGCCGTCGTCGGTTGTTGCCCAATAATCACCAGCCCAGAAAACAGCCATGCTCCGGCCGCCGGGCGCGTCGTACAGCACCACATCGCCGCGCTGGATGAACGTCAGCGGCACCCTTGCAAAATGGGCATCCCATGCAGCCTCAAGGCTGCCGTGCTGCTTTTTCAGCTGCCGCTTGGCGCCGGTTTCCGTGGTGTATTTGCCGCGATAGTTCTCGGCCGGATCGACGCCACAAATCGCCGCCGTGCAGTCCGCAGCAAACAGGCAGCAGTCAAATTCGCCCCATGAAAAAGGCCGCTCTTGGGCGGCCTTGATCACGTCGTTTAGACGGGTTGTCCAGTCTCGGTAGCGCATGGCTAACTTCCATAGGTGAATGTCGGCGCGTCCTTCTTCGAGCCCCAGTAAATGGGCCACTCGGACATCTGGGCGATGGCGTAGAAGAACCGGTCGCCGTCGTGGCGCGCGCGGTGGTTTTCGTCGGTGAAGCGTTCGGTACCGGTGCGGCTCCACTCGGCCATCCGGTCGACCACAGGCACAGTGATGCTGTTGCCGTCCTGGCCGTTGCCGGCGAACGAGAATTTGGCTGCATCCATTCGGCCGGAAAACAGGATGTCCGCCGCGTAGTTGCCGGCCTCATCGAACACCACGAATAGGACCTTGGCCATCCGGCCGCGACAGCCGCGCACGTTCGTCTCGGAGAGGATGTAGGCATCCAGGCCGCTGAGGGTCAGCTCGACCGACATCGGCGAACCGGAGTTGTCGCTTTCCTGCGACTGGCTGACCTGGCCGAAATTGCCAACCCCCTGATAGGTAATGCCGTCAACCACCAGGTCGCCGGTGCCGGTATGCGCGAAGACCATGCCGTCGACGAAGTCGAGCTGCACGGCGTACACCGGCATGAACCGTCCGGTGGCAATGATGTTCACCACGTTCTGGCTGAACGGGAATGCTGAGGGCATCAGAAGGCCTCCCTGAATTGATAGCTGCCGTTCGACACCACAGGGCGCACGGACATGGACCAGGTGTCAGAGGTCATCCGCATTTCCGAGTAGGGGTTGAGGTACTCGACGGCGGTACCGGCCGTGAGCGCCTTGCGGATCCGCTTGTTGAGCAGCACAGTCACTCTGCCCTGCGCATTTGCTGATGCAGGATCGGTGACTTCAAACATCTCGCCGGCGATGGTGATGTAGTCGCCGGCGCTGAAAGCGGGCGCGTTCGCCGTTGCGCCGCCGATGACCATCGATCGCGCCTGAGCGTTACCAGTAACTACCGTCAGTGCGCCGACGCTGTTCGTCCTGCGCCGGGTGAACGCCGGAAGGTTGAAGGTGCCCATCATGCCGTCGAGTCTCCCAAGGAACGCCGACAGCTCGCGCTCCTGAGCCCTCGTCAATAGCCCGAAGGTCAGCGTGCACTGCCAGTAGGCGCCCGGGTAGCCGATGATTTGCTGGGCGTTCGAGAGTGTCGAGGTGAACGCCCTGCTGTTGTTGACGATGCCCCACGTCATTTCTGACGGGCGCAGCGAAGCCGGCCACGTGAGAGCCATGCGGTACTCCTTAAAGGCTTATCGCCGCGCGATCAGCTGGCGGATGGTTCCGTTTTGTTTCAGGTCGCGCACGACCAGCTCGTAGCCGCCCTTCGCCCCTTGCATTGCAGCCTCCTTGACCATGTTGACGGTGGCGTCATCTGGAGTGCCTTGAAAGCTGAAGCTTTGCTGGATGACCGGGGCAGCGGGAGACGCCGAGGAGATCGGCACGACATTGGACTTCGTGGTTACGGCAGCCGATCCGACGTAACCGCCATCCGCGTACCCTTTCGAATTCGCGTTCATGCGCTCGAGGAATTCCCGAGCGCCTGGCTGGCTGACCACATCCTTGCGCACCACGAACTCACCGCCATGCACCACGCCCTTCGGCTCGAACTTGCCGCCGTCGCCTGTGTAGCCACCGTCGGAGAAGCCGTACTTCGAGCTGTAGCCGGCCGCCGAAGCGCCCAGACTCGACGATGTCGCTGCAGCCGATCCAGCGGCAAAGCCATTACCAGCAGCAGATGCACCAGCACCAGCAAGACCGCTGAACAGCGTGCCGAAGATTCCCACCGCAGCCTGGCGAACCTGGATGCGGATCAGGTCGGCGATGATGCCGTCCGCCAGATCCTTGAACGACAGCTTCCCGGTCTTCACGAACTGGATGATGCCGTCTTCCATGTTGCTGAAGGCATTGGTGAACAGGTTGCGGGTTTGACCGGCAACGTCGCGGGCCTGATCGGAGTAGGTCTGAAACGCCGATGAGGCGCCGAGCGACCAGTCCGACTGGGCTTTGTCTACGTCCGAGTAATACTGCTGCTGCATCGCGAGGCGGGTTTGCAACGCCGAACGCAGGGCTTCGGTCTCCTGGTTGTAGAGCTCCGTCTTGTCGGCCGACTTGTTGCTCTTGTTGTAGTCGTAGGTCAGCCGGTCCAACTGCGACTGATAGGACTGCTGGATGCTCAGTTGCTCCTTCAGCCGCTGACGCTGCAGGTCGCCCATGCCGAGGCCTGCCAAATCGTTGTCCAAACCGGTCTGAGCGGTCTTCAGCTGCGATTGCAGGTTCTCTTGGAACGCCGCGAGCTTCTGACGCTGTTCAGTGGCGGACTTCAACAGGTCCGTCTGCTTTTCCAGCGCCGCATTCTGCTTCTGCTGCGCCAGGTTGAGATCAGCCATGGCCAGGATCTGCTTCTGGGCGGCCGTGAGCGTCTTTTTATCCTTCAGATCGGCGATTTGCTGTTCCAACTCGAGCAGCTTTTTTGCTTCGGTGCCGAGTGACTTTGTTCCGTCAGCCTGGCTGCCGATGAGTGCGTTTTGCTGCTGGAGAACCGCGTAGCGCTGCCGAGCTTCATCGAGCATCCGCTGGCCAGCGTCTTCGGTTACAGCCTTCGGTTTTGCCTGGCTCTTGTCGAACTTGGCCTGAATGTCGGCCACTTCCTTGTCAATTTCGGCCTGCGACTTACCAGCCTCGACGCCCACCCTCCTTGCCTCGGCTATGTCCAGCGCAAGCTTCTTTTGTTCCGACATGTTTTTGCTGGTGATCGACGCCCACTTGCTTTCGGCCGCAATGCGATCCTGATTCTGCCGAGTGGCAGTTGCATCAATTTCAGCTTTTGACGCCGCAACGTCTCGCTGCTGCTTCAGCGACTTCAGTTGAGCCTCAATGAACTTCGTCGACTGGCTGTCCGGGCCGAGCTCATCGCTGAAGAAGTTCGAAAGGAACCCGCCCGATTTCCGCCCCTCCAGCACCTTCTCCAGGTTCGCAATTTCCTGATTCAGGTCGGGAAACAGTGAACTTTTGACGTTGGAGTAAGCATTGCTGATAGCGGCACCGATATCGTTCCAGTTCCGCTCAACTTCCGAAAGCGACTCGCGATATTTTTTCAGCCGCTCCTGAGCATTTTGATTCAGTGACTCGCTGAGCGAATCAAGCGCCTCCTGTTTTTTGCCCTGGTTGTCCAGCGCAACGATCACTTCGTACTGGGCAGATGTGAGTAACCCATACTGTGCGCTGATCTTTTCAGCCGCCTTAGTGGCGTTGTCGCCCATATCTCCAAGAGATTTGGCGACTTCGCCGGCGCCTTTTCCAGTGAATTCAGATATCGAAGCTGACGCCTCGGCCAAATTCTTGAACTGCACCTGACTCAGGCCGCTGCTGGCTGCTAGAGCTACAACCGCGTCTTTAGCCTGGGAGAGGTTGCCGGTGATGCTTGCGGTGTCTTTTGAGATCTTCGCAAGGCTCGCAGAGGTTTGACCGGAGTTCGCAGATCCAGAAAACAGGGCCTTATTGAAGGCGCTGACCTCTTTCTCGGCATCGTAGTAGACAAGGGCCAGGCTTCCCGCTGCCGCCGCCGCCACAGTGAAGGGGTTCACAAGGCTCATCAGGTAGCCGCCCAATGCTTTAGAGGCTGCACCGATCCCGCCAAAGGAATCTTTGATCTGGGATCCCTGCTGCAAAAACACCGTCAGCGGCGCCTGCCCGCCCTGAAGCGAAATGAAGATGTCGGAAAACTGCGCTGGCAGCATTCTCATCGCGGCGGCCGTCTGTTTCGCTGTGTTGCCCGTGCGAGTCATGGAGTCGTTGAAGCGGGTCAGCTCGGTCCGAGTGGCGCTGATTTTCGATTGGTAGTCCGAGTAAGTATCCAGATCAAGGTTTCCAGCCGCGCGATGGCGTGCCAGTTCCTGCTCTTGGCGGTCAAGCTCGCCAAGTTTTTTGGTTAGCGGATCGATCCTGCCGAGCAGAGATTCGATTTCATCTCGCTCAGAAGCAAAGGACTTTGTAGCCTTATCGGCACTTTTCCCGGCACCTTCCATCCCGGTTCCGGCCTTGTCCATAGCTGGCTTGACGCGAAGCCCGGCGTTTTCGAGAGCCTCCAAAGCCTTCCGGGTATCCGATGCTTTCTGCTCTGCATCTCGGCTATCAATCTCCAAAACCAAGCGTGACGTTTGAGCCATACCTTTTCTCCGGGCATAAAAAAACCCGCCGAAGCGGGTTATTTGTGCAGGCATTCAGCTCTGCAAGATTTTGGCCTTTTCAGCCTCGTACTCAGTTTCGGTAAGCAGCCCCTTCTCTTTTAGGCTGCCGAGGCGCTCGATCTTCTGATACTTATCCTCGGCTGGCTCAGCTTCCGGACGAACCCTAATCGGCTCAATCGGCGCAATGGAAGATGCCGACCATACGATGGAGACCACCCAACCTATAAGCGTCCAGCCGAGGAAGAGATTCAGCAGAAGGATCGAGTTGAAGTTCGGGTGCTTGCGGTGATAAGCGTTAAGCGTTGGCATGAAATAGATCATCCACACCACAAACAACAGAACCAGCATCCCAAGCGGCCCGGTATCGTTTTGCATGCCAAATCTCCCTGAGTAATGGCAGCAATCTACCACCATCCGCAGGAAGCGCCAAAACCCCGCAGATGCGGGGTCGTGGCTCAGTTGAGATCAAGCAACAATTGCATAGCCACCGGGTGAGCAGCCATTTGCGCGATAGATGCTGTAAATTTCCGACCTCCGAGCATCGAGCGCAGCGAAGGAACTTCGCGCCTCGTTGATCTGATCGAACACCCTCATCAGCACTCGCGAATCAAGAGTGCGCGCCGAAGACAGGATTGCCGACCGGTCTTCCTGGAGCCAGTAGTGTCGGCTCATCAGCAGATAGATGTGGCCGACTTCCTGATTGCTGAAGAACAGGCCATCTGTATCGGGCCGACCGATCCACTCCCCTTCCAGCGCGTAGGCTGCAACGAAGTTGCAGGCGTCGGACAGGCACTCAGCCGGAATCAGCGCAGTGCGGTGCACATTGAAGCGCGAGCGCAAACGGCTTTTCATGGTCTGTTTGAAGCTGCGCTGCAGCGAGTGAGGGACTGGTGAGGCCTTCTGATCAATCACGCGATCGAGTACGTTCTCCCCGCTGGTGCCGATGACGGCTCCAACGAGGTCACCCATGGCACCATGGTAATCAGTGAAGTTCCCATACTTGCGGATGGCTGGGAGAACCTCGGACGTCACCCATTTTTTGAAGTGTTTGGCTTCCGCCTTTCGGCTCCGCAGGATGGCCGAGTAAAGACCGGATTCATTGATGACCAGCATTTCTTGGTCGCCGCCACGGGTACGCACAATCTGCGTACCCTTTTCGTCTTCGTCCAAATTGCGCGTCATGTCTCCGGCAATCCGGTACTCCAGAGCGGATGCGACGTCAGTCGCCACAAACCACGGCAGATCATTGATCAGAAAGGTCCGAACCTGCTGCTTGCCAAAATTGAACGGGATTACGTTTGTGCTAATATTCGACATGACGATTTCTTCCTCGAAGTTGATCTCGTTTTCCGAAGCCTCAGTGTTCCCGCACTGGGGCTTCTTCATTTTCAAGTCACTGCTTGCTCTTGCCGCTTCTTCGCCGCCGTCAGCCAGAAAACAATCTCGGCGGTCTGGGACCGGCAATTCTCCTTCGCACTTTGCTCTACCCACTCCTTTACCTCCTCCGGCAACCTCAAATTGAACTGCGGATCTTTCCTGCTCATCAGATCACTCCTTGTATAGCACTTTGCTTGGTTTTAATTAAAGCACTTTGCTTTATTGCCGTCTATAGCAAAGTGCTTCATCCTTTTACTCGTTTTACTTTCAGTGAAAGGCGCCACCAAATGAGCCGTGTAGACCTTCAGGTCAATTTTCGTATGCCTGCATCCCTAAAGGATGAGCTTGAAGCGCTTGCCAAGAGGAATCGGCGCTCTCTTACTGCTGAAATTGTCGCTCGACTGGAGCGCAGCATCAGCGATACGGATGAAATGGGCATCAGTGACAGGGATCGCATGAATCCCGAGCACCCTTTCTATCTGCCAGCGACAGAACAAATGCCCATCACGCGTGGTGTCTCGAAAGAAAAGCTGCTGGCGCCACTAGACCAAGAGCGGCCGGTCACCAAAAAAGATCTGAATGAGGCCGTGATGGAAGCCATGCTTACGGTGATGAACGCATTGAAAGATGGTCCTCCGGGCTCAAACGAAACAGCCAAAGGCCCAAAGTCTCGTAAAAAGTTTCCGAAGGAGTAACCCCCCTACTCGTTCGCGCCCTTCTATACCGCACGCTCCAAGGATGACAATGAAGAGAGAAATGTTCGCGAAGGATGTCGGTAGAAAGATCACGCAATTTCACCAAGCCTTCGACCGCGATGACGCCCTTCTAACAGCCGTGCTTCGAGGCCACATGATGATTGAAGAACGGCTCCACGATGTGATCTCTGCGGGCGTTGCTCGTTATTCTCGTCCACACGACCGAAACGACATATTCACTTTTGGCACAGCTACAGAGCTTTGCAAATCAATCGCGGGACTGGCCGCCTCACCCGATCTTTGGGATGCTGTTAAATCCCTCAACAACCTGCGGAACGCCTTGGGTCATCGGAATGAACCGGCGCGGCTAGGTTCGCTCTTGCTGAAATTCTTCAAGCAGAGCGAGCCGGTTGCTCTCAGCTTTTTTAAGGTGAGCGCATCCTATGATCCAGAGGGCGAGGACGAAAGCACGCACGCCATTGCTGTTCGTAACCGAATAACAGCGATGTGGACCGTTCTAGGAATTCTCGCTGACGATTTGGCTCGCGACCTCGACAGCGTGCTTGAGGCTCGGAGGCATTGAGACTGCTTGCTGACCGGCCAGAAACAAAATAATGGCCGATAACGGTAGCTATTCTTCGTCACCCGCCAAACACACCGCATCCAGAGCAAACATCACATCATCGATCTCATCGCGCGGCAGCGACGACGGATGCGATTCCAGCCAATCGGAAATTTCCCGCGCCGACAGTGGCAGCGGGAACGCCCCGGCCATGCCGGCGATGTACCGGCGGCCGCGGCACACGTTGCGGAAGAGATTCAGCAAGTACGCGGTGATCGGGTCGTTCTCCGGCTCATCCGGTACCGCCAGCTTCAGGCGCGCGTAGACCGCGCGGCGCTTCTCGCTTTCCCCGCCCCACTCTTGCTCCCACTCGAAACGGCAGACGGCTTTCCCACCGACTCAGCTCGCTCTTCAGCGGCGTCGTTGGCGGCAGCTGCACCCTCGCGCAGGACGAAGACGAAGAACTCGATGTTGGTTTCCAGCAGCTCGGCGGCGATCGCCGGGCTGTACTTGATCGGGTTGCCCTCGGCGTCCAATACGCCATCCCAGTCCTTCACGATGAAGCTTGCCAGCAGCATCGAATGGTTCTGGTGCTCGGTCTTCTCGCCGGCGACCACGCCCACCTGCCCCTCTTCAAACCGCGCATCGTTGCGCTGAATACGGCGGCGCATGCGCTCCAGCGCGACCTGATACTCAGGGTTGTCGATGCCGGCCAGCAGCACTTTGGTGTCCTTGTCGAAGTTTGCCCAGCGCTCGCCGGTGACTGCCGGCTTCTTTTTGCCCAGTTGCAGAGCCATGGTAATTCCTCAACGCCGCGCCAATAAAAGGGCAGCCCCGGCCGGCGTGAATGTCGGGGCTGCCAAAGGTCGAGCAGGTTTATGCAGTGACGGTGATCGCCGCCGTGCTGGTTTTGGTGACGTCCGACACGCTGGTAGCGGTGATCGTCGCGGAGCCAGCGGTGACGCCGGTGACCAGGCCAGAAGAGCTTACAGTGGCAACGCTCGGCGCCGAACTGGTCCAAGTGACGTTTTGCGCGGCTTCGGCCGGCAATGCCGACGCAGTGAGCTGACGAGTCGCGGCTACCGCGATGGAGGCGGTCGTAGGCGCCACCGAGACGCTGGTCACCGGCACGAACGGAACGCGGGTGATGGTCGGACTGACTTTCGCCACGGTGTAGTTCAGCGTCACCTCGATCAGGTCGCGCTTGCCGCCATTCGGCAGTTCGCCGTCCACTTCCACCGCCGGGAAGTTGAAGGTGTACTTGTTGCCCAGGCTGTCGGTGATCGGGAAGACGACGCCGATTGGCGCGCGGGTGAAGGTGTTCTTCCAGATCTCCCACGCCCGCTTCGACCAGGCGAGCGTGATGCTGCCGGTGATCGCCGCTTCGGTCGCAATGTGCGCACCCGGGCCGAGACTGTCTGAGCCAAGGCAGCGCTGCGCTTGCAGGCTGTTGTCGAGGTTGACGGTCATGGCCGAGACGCAGGCCACGCCTTCCAGCGACTGGCCGTTCACCAGGATCGTGCCGACGTTGTTGTTCGATAGGAACGGGGTGGTGGTCGGTGCGTTCGGCGAGACGACGATCGGGGTCTCGCTATCGGCGTAGTCCAGGCACGCCATGTTGAAGGTGGCGGTGATCTTGCCGTCAGACGGGATGTCGAGCGCGAAGGTAGAAACGTGCGCCCCCTTGAACACTCCGTAGACGCCGACGTCGTCGTAACCCTTGGCGATGCTGAAGGTGTGCCGGGTGTCACCGACGCTCAGCACGTTGCCGGTCCAGTTGCCGTAAAACGCGGCCTCCAGGAGTTGATCGAACGAGGCGAACGAGAACTCCGCCGTCAGGTCGCCGCCGATATCAATGCTGGTGGCCACCGAGCCTTGGCTCAGGCGGGTATCGGTGATCTCATCGCTGACTTGAGTGTTGACGGTCGGGGTCAGCGCATTGCCGGTCAGGCGCAGCGTGTCCCAGGTGCCGGCCGGGGTAACACCCGGCGTCACCTCGGGGATGATGTGTGAAACGACTTTTGCGCCAGAGCTCATTGGAGCCTCCTATTCGCGGGCATAAAAAAACCCGCTCAAGGCGGGGCTGGCTGTAGAACAGATGAACTTTCATCGCTTAGGATCGAGCCCTTACTTATGGAATAAGGGATAGCGCTGATGGATGCCGATACCTGGAAGCTTGTTGTCGATATCTCACAAGCCTCTGCAGCAATCGCTGGCGGACTGTCAGCAGTCTTTGCAGGATGGGCAATACGGAAGGCTTCGAAAGATCGCAAGAACACCCATCTTTTGAATCATGCGAAGTCAAGCTTGGAACGCGCATTTACGGCCTTGTGCGAGGGAACACCTGCTGGAAGGCCGCCGGCTCCTGATCGACTTGCTTGGCTGACATGCGCTCGACTGATTGAGGAGTACAAATCAACAAAATGCTTAATTAAAGAAAAGCTGACTCTGAGAGAGTGTGAAAGTCATGAGGAGCATTGGAGGCACCAGTTTTTCCTCCGGCTCGAACCACTTGGGCAAATGACTCAGGAGTATTACAGCAACGGTTTGAACGGGGTCGAACTCCACAAGGCATCAGCAATAATCGTTCATGCCTTCTCTGAGTGGCCAGAAGGAAAAGCGGACACACTGGATAAATATCGCGGTAGCGCAGACGCTGCGAAGAAACTGGGAGTATCTCCTCGCTGGTTCGCGCTTCGCCAATATTGCGGACTGCCTTAGCCGGCGCGAAACCGGATGTTGACGTTGATTTGGTAGAAGCCCTCGAACTCACCGGCGACCACTTGGCTGGCTTCCATGCATTCAAGGTCCCCGGACATCCAGTAGGCGAAGTGCGCTTCGAGCGCGTCGGCCAGTTCGTTGATGGCCTTGGTTCCGGTGCGCTCCCGGGCGAAGCACTGGATGCTGATTTGCCCAGGCTTTCGGGTGTGCGGTCGGTCGGCCATGCCGGCCATGAATGCCGAGGCGTACTGGATATTCAGGCGGCACCAGAGGCCGGTTGCTGGGGGGGTGAACACTGCCGGCTGGTTCGGGTAATCGATCCGCGCTTGGTCAATGCCAGTGAAGGCGACCATGCGCGCGGTGATGAGCGCCCTGATTTGCTCGAAGGTCATGTATAGGCCTCGGATACGCCGATGAAGGCAAGGTCATAAACCCCGCCGGCCGCCTGCGTGGAATGCCCCTGCTCCAGCATCTCGCCGTAGGGACTGTTCGTTTGGATGTAGATGACGGGAAACTGGCCCGATGCCTTGATGAGCATGCTGCCCTTGCTGATCGTTTCGCGGCCAGACGGGTCGATGTTGTCGGTCACAGTCATGTCGGGGGCGCCGATCGACACCAGGTGACTGCCTCGGAACGTGCCGCCGATGTACCCCTTCCCCGCTGCCTGCGCTTTGACGAAGTAGTTCTCTTCGCGCTCGCGCTTGGTCAGCTTCTTGAATGCCCGGCCACCGGTGCGCGCAGCGTTGCGGGCGTCGACGTTCGCGTCATACGCATCCGCCAATGCCACGTTCTTCGTGCGCAGCGCCACGTTGGCCTGCCACAGGTCAGGGTTGCCGACCGGCGAGCGGTTCACCACCTCCGTAAGCATGGCAGTCGCGATGACGCGCGCCATCTGGGTGATGTCCTCGCCAGCCTGATCGGCGAAGTCCGTGAGGCTATGGCTCCAACCTGCTTTGGTGGCCACAGCTCAATCTCGTTTCAGAAGTCGGGCCACAAGTGACTCATAAGCGGCGCGCTCTTCTGCTGTCCAGACGTGACCGGCCTCAGCAAGTGCCAAAGCCATCGAATCCAAGCCTTGCAAAATGAAATCTTCCATCACACTTTCCTCAGTTGAATTTCGTAATGGGCGCCGGCCGGGTCGGTCTGGACGTTGACCACGTCGAAATCGTTGATCTTGTGGCCGATGTCCGGAACCCCGCCGATGGTTTCGTTGGTTAACGCGATCAGCAGTTGGTCGGTGGCGCGGATGTTCACGCCATCGACCTGAGCAATCTTGAAGGCGTCGAACACGCCCCGGCCGGTGTAGGCGATGACCACAGGATCGCCCGCCACTTCATTGACCGGATCCCACGTTCCTGGCAGCGTCACGCCGCCGCTGAATGGCTTCACGGCGTCCGCAAGATCAGTGTCGAAGGCCTCAGCCAGATCTGCCTGGATCTCTTCACGTAGGCCCATGGGTCACCTGTACACGTTGAAGCTGAAGCCGCTGGCACGCCATGGCGCGAGCAGCCCTAGCGCGAACTGGATTCCATCGGGCAGCGCGGTGGACTTGCTGGTGTCGATCGAGGCGAACGTCTTGCTGGTGGTCACCGATCCGGCCTTCACCGTCTTGGCTTCCAGCGATCCCTCGGTCTGCTGCTGGTACAGCTTGCCCTCAGAAGCGACAACCGCCAGCTCGGCGCCGGCCTGCTTCACCTCTTCGGGAATGGCGTCCATATCGACACCGACCAGGTTGAGCGAAGTCAGATAGGCATTCGCCTGCAACACCGCCCGGGCCTTCTTGTCATCTGGAGCCCACGAAGCCCCGAGGATGGCGTCAACGTCCGCCACGGTGATGTAGGTAGCCATCAGGCCTCCGCTTGAATGAGTGGGGCCGCAGCCCCGGGTATTACGACTTCGGCAGTTCTGCGACAGCCTTTTCCAAGGCTTCGAGCGAAGCATTGGCCCGGTACTGCACACCAGCAGCGTCGAGCTGCGCTTTGAGACCGGCGATTTTCTCGGCATTGTCGACAGGCTCAGCCAGAGCCTTGAGGCGCGCTACTTCTGCACCTAGAGATTCGACTTCACCAACCAGCTCATCGCGCTTGGCCTTCAGAGCAGTGACGCCCTCATGAATGGCGGTCAGTGCATCGAACAGGCGAATCGGCAGCTCGCCAGCGCCAGGATGCTCCAGCGGAGCAAGACCCTCGGCCGCTTCGATCAGCAGCACGATGCCGTCGCGCTCTGCATTCAACTTGCCGATCATCTCCTGCAGCGCTGCGCCTTCAACACCGCTTTGGCCATCGATCACCAGAACCGTCGCGGGAGCAGCCTGTCGCAGTGTCACTTCAGGCACATCGAAGGCTTCACCCTCGCGGTCTTCGGTGACGTTCGCGTCGACGATGCGCAAGCCGCGCTCCTTGGCCAGCGCCTTTACATTTTCCCCGTATTGGTGGAACGGACCGGGCAGATACCAGATTTTGTTGCTCATGATCATGTCCTCGCGGAGCCGGGCACAAAGCCCGGCTCAACAGTCAGGGGTTACTTGGAGGCGTCACCGATCAGAGCAACACCAGCGGTGTGCTTGATGCTGGTGGCGGTCTTGTCCCAGTTGGTGCCGGTCGCTAGTTCGGCGTCGGTCGGAGACTTGCCACCGGCGGTGGTGTCCCAGGTGTAACCCTTGAGACCCAGGCCAAAGGTGTAATCGGTTTGGAGCGTAGTTTCGATGCGCTCCTTGCCGTTGGTGGTCTGGACGTTGCTGATGATGTCGCGGCCGTCGTGGACCATCGCGGCGCCCTGCACCAGGGACAGAACGATTTCCTTGTTCGGCGTACCGGTCTGCATCAGCGCCGGCGCGTCGGTGACAACCGAGATCTTGCCGAGGATGTCCACCACGCGGACGTTGCCCGCCTGGAACAGTTGTTCGCTGTTGGTGAGCGCTTGGCCGACCAGCTTGTGGTAGGTGGTGCCCTGCATGATCTGGGTGACCAGCGACTGACTCGCATCGCCGAACTTCGCGTGGGCAGTGTTCAGTGCAGCCTGGCTGATGCCAGCGGTTGCAGAGACGTCGTTGACGGCTGCCGCCTGAGCGGTGATCGCGGCAACCAGTGCGGCGATCGCCGTGTTCAACTGATCCTTCAGCAGGATCTCGGCGAACGCGCGCGAAGCGACTTCAATGCCCTGAGCGGTCGGTCGCTCCAGCCAGGTCATCTGCGATGGCTCGTAGCGGATCGGACCGAAGCCACCGGCCACCTTCACCGAGGAGTTTTTCAGCTCGGTCAGGTCAGTGATCGGTGCGGCGCCGTTGGCCGCGTAGCGATCAACCCGACGCTGGGCGGCAGCCAGGGTCTGGAAGAACGACTCCTGAAGGAAGTCGCCAGTGAATCCATCAGGCGACAGCAAGATGGCGCCACGGCTGGCAGCGTTGAACGCCACCAGCATCTGGTCCAGCGTCTCGATGGTCGCCGGCATTACGTATTCGTTGAAGACCTGCATTTGCGACAGGGACATGAGTGATTTTCCTTATTTCTGAGGGAGGTCTGGGAACCGGCTCGCGATTGCGGCCTGTCGTTCCTCTTTGGTGCCGCCGATGTTTCCTTTTGCGGCCCCGCCGCCTTTCCCAGCACCGCCGGCCCCGCCGCCCGATGCCTTGCTACCAGCGATCAGCGGACCGAAGGCCGGATCGTTGGTGAATTCTGCTTTCAGCTCATCCAGCGTTGCCGCCGAGAGCTTGCCGGCCGCGTCCAGCACGACGACGGTTGGTTTTCCGTCGCGCTGCTCAACGCTGAGCCGGCGTTCGATGTGGGGAAGCAATGCCTTGGCGCTGCCAGGGATGGCCAGAGTGGTCGCGATCTCGGTCGCAGTACGACCCACGGTCAGATCCCGGATCTGGCCTTGAAGGGTGCTGTTGGTGCTTTCGAGTTGGCCGGTCAGCTCAGCTTCGCGGCGCGCGTACTTCTCGGACCAGGACTTTTCGAGCTCTTCCACGTTGCCGGATTTGCGCAGCGCCTCTTCGCGATCCAGTCGAGCCTGCTCTTCAGCAGCCTTGCGCTTGTCAGCCTCGGCTTTCTTCTCGTCCAGCAGCTCCTGGACTTTGGATTTCAAGCCGGAAACATCTTCCGGCTGTGGCAACCCTTCGATGCCGAGGACAAACTTGCCGTCCTTCTCGACGTACAGGGACTGGATGGATTCGTCGACGCCTTCGAGGCTGTCCAGTTGGAATTTCAAGGTCATTGCTGTCTCCCAGAGACGTTGTGCAGGCCCTGCCTGCAGGCAAAAAAAAGCCCCGCTGGGTAGCGAGGCTGGATTGAATAGGGATGGAACCTTGCGGAGCGTTCTCGCTCCTACGTCTCCTGTATTTTTGGGAGACTAGGATCAACAGGTACGGTGAAACTCTTTAGTACCGTTATTACAGTCAGTTTTAGGCCCTCGGAATTACCCGCACAATGATCGCGCACATACGCCTTCAGACTTTGCAAAGCAGCCCTGTTGAACAGAACACTCACCCCCTTTCCCGGAGCAAGGGAGGTGACGAACGACTGGCTACCAGGAAAAATCATTGTGGGATCAAGCCACAATCCATTGTCACTGTAATCGGAGTGGAAACAGACACCATCGATATCAATAGGAACACTTCCTGAGTTAGCAAGCTTCAGCGAGAAACTCGAAATCAAACTGGAAATTCCGTCCGGCATCACGAAACCCGAGACTTTGACAGATAGCTTCGGCAATAACTCCTGTCGTTGCTTCCATCCGAAATAGACAGTTGCGAAGACGGCGCACATTGAGCCTATGCCCGCAACCCAATCAGCGAGACTTCCCATGTCGGGAACAAATTTCACGGTTGACGTCGGGTTCATATTAATCCCGGCGATCAGCCCTAGTAATCCACAAAGCACGCATGCGAACAGCGCACCAATTCCTAACATCCATTTCATGCGAACCAAGAGTCCAAAGTGATGGCAATTCACCACTCTAAAGTCCGGCTCGTTCAAACGCCAGTGGCTCCAGGTCTTTCAACTGCTGGAGAGTGAGCGTTTTGCCGTTGTCGTCGATGAACTTGTCCAAAGTGAGCTCACCCTTACTGAACAACGCATACCGGTTCGGTCCGAGAATGTCTCGCTGAAACGCCGCCGGCTGCCGTGCCAGCCATTCCTGATAGCTCGTCTTGCTCGACACCAGAGTCACCCCGTCAGGGCCGATTGAGGGCCGCGTCGAGCCTTTGATCTCGCGTGCAAACTCGTCCTTCAGCACCGGAATCAGCGTCGTGCGGCAGCCCCAGTGATACGGCGGCTTCGGCCCATCCAACGGGATAATCGTCTGGTCGACGCTCATGCAGAACAGCGTGGTCTTCGAGTCCAGGGTCGCCACCCTGCGCATTCCTGCGAGGATGTCGTCGTTCGCCTTCAGCGTCTCCACTCGCGCCGTGCTGGCGATGTGGTTGGTCATGGTGCGGACCAGTGCGCCGGCCTGATCCTGCTGCAACTGGTGAATGCTGGTCAGTCGGCGGCTGATCTGCTGGCTGGTTTCGCCTAGGCTCGAACCGATCTGAATTTCGCCGATGATCTCGGCGGCCTTCTTGGTTCCGAATTGGTCGAGCGCCCCACTGATGCTGATGCGCTGGATGCCCTTGCGTGCTTCAAGCTGCAGCGGATCGGCCAGGGCAGCGGCGGAGATCATCTCGGCCGATGGCGTGTTGAGCTGAACAACCGCACGGACAACCTTTCCCAACATGGTCGCGTTGAACTGCGCCTCATACGTTGCGAACTCGCTGAGATCCAGCTGCGTGCGCTCTTTGAGGTCGTCGTAGATGCCCCGCAAGTCGCCCTGAAGCGTTTCAATCTGAGAGTTGTACCGACGCGTACCGTAAGCGCTCAGGCCTTCCGAAACGCGCTGCTTAGCGGTCTTGATGGCTTTGCTGATGAACGACGCCACACGCTTCAGGTTTCCGCCGGCATATCGCTGGACGTAAATCTGGTGCCGCGTGGCGGCGTCCTCAAGAAAGCCTTCATTACTCATCGTTCCCGCCTACCGGTGGCGCGCTGGCCAGCTCTTCGTCGATCTTATCGTCGGTGCGATCAGCTTCAAGCACACCACCCTGACGCAGGTTTACCCGGACATCCGACTTCGCAATGAAGCCCTGCTGCCACAATTGCACCTGGGCGAGGATGTCTTGCGCGGTCATCGTCTCGTCGAAGAACGACTGGTTGAGCCAGAACACCGTGCCCTTCTCGTCCGGCGCATCCATCATGAAGCGCTCGGCGTCGAGAATGGCGCGCTTCAGCGCCTCGGATACGTTGCCGGCGATAGTGCCCAGCACGCTGTTGTCCGAGCTGTACCGGATTCGAACAGCCTCCGCCGTCTCGGCGCCACTGCCCTTCTGAACGACGCGCGCACCGATCATCAGCATCTGCTCTTCCTTGTCCTTCATCAGGGTTCGGGCGAGCTGAGTTTCGGTTGCCTGCAGCATGACTGCGGATCCGGACTTTCCGAGGTTGTGTCCGCGCCGCGAGCCGATGTGCATGCCGTTCGGGTTCAGTTTCGCGAACTCGTCGGCTTCGATGCTGGTGGTGATGAACAGCGTCGGCTGGCTGCTGATGAAACCGCTCTCCTCCACCGTGGCGCTGTTGCCATAGTGCAGGATGTTGACGTCGGCCAGGTCTTCCAGCGGCGACTTGTCGATGCTGGCGTCGTTGTTCTGGGCGCCGTAGAAGCTGAACGGGATGTGATCGAAGGGCTGGCCAGCCTTGTCGGTAGGCTGCGTCTCTTCGACGCTTTCCTCGCCCTCCCTGTAGACGCGCTGAATGTATCGCCCATCGACCAGCAGCAGGACCCGGTTCTGCGTGTACGTCTCGCGGGACAGATCGGTAGCGTTGAACTCAGACACGCATTCCCGCAGGTTCACGTACACCAGACGCTTCACGCCATCGATCACCTGCTCATCCCAGTCGATGATCGACAGGGCGCCGTAGTGGTGGATCAAGGCGCTCTTGGTGGCGAGATCAGCCATCGAGCTGACACCGCTTTCATTGGCCACGGTCGGGAAGTCGACCAGAAAGCCACCTCGGCCGCTATCCAGGCACTCGCCAACCGACTCCTTCGATAGCTGCTCAAGGCTGGTACCGTCGCCGCTGGCGTTCTCCTTCAGATACTCAACCGCAGTCGGCAGCGAGAGCTCGGCAGTCTTGCGGAAGACCGCCCCCATCAGACCGGTGCGTGTCCGACCGGTGATGTTGAGGAACATCGCCCGCTTCTTGTATTGCTTGTAGCGAGCCAGGTTCTCCGGTGATTTGTTTTCCGGGTCTGGCATCGGCAGGTATTCGTCGTGCTTGCGCACCTCTCGCGCACCGGCTACGCAGCGCTTCACCAGCTGCCAGCCAGGCAGGGCCTGTGCGTACTCTGCCCGGGGAGTGCTGAAATTCGCCATGGATGGCCTCAGAAGCTGAATGTGACAGGAATGTGCGTGACTGCTACGCGCTTGCTCTTCGCGACAGCGAAGTAGCGCCATGCGTCGGCAGGGTGAGACGCCCAGTCGTGAAGCGGCCGGTCTTTCCAGCAGCCCTTCTTGTCGTCCCACTCTTTGCGGTAGTTCTCCAGCGCAGTGATCCCCTCTTCGCATTTGGCCTCGTCAAAGGCACAGTGGGCGAGGATCTCGCGAGCCTGGTCGATACCGTCGTCCACGCCGATCTTAGGCACGACCTGGAACGTCATGCGGTAGTGCTGGCCGTCGATCTCATAGCCTTCTCGCGCCATTTCCCGGCGCGTCTTGGCATCGCTGCCGAACTCGCGGTTGTCGATGTCATGCGGCCCCCAGTGCTCGGAGTAGGTGTAACCCTTGTCCTTGAGCACCTTCATGTAGTGCCGCAGGCCTTCCCCACTGTTCTGGTAGAAGTCGACGACGTGGTACTCGTTGCCGACCTGCCGCACGAACCAGATGGCCGTGGAGTCGCCGACGCCGATGTCCCAGAAGGTCATCACCGGCAGGTGGCTGTTGTCCGGCAGCGTGCCGATGCGCTGAGCCGCATACAGCTTGGTGAACTGCTGCGCGTAGTAGGCACCCTCAATCGACTGCTGGAAGGCTTCGGCTGGGATCGACGGGTATTCCCGCTTCATGTCGTCGCCGAGGGTTTTCTCCTTGGCGGCGTACCAGGCGCGCTGGCCTGGATTGGTGTCGATGCCGTGCTTGGCGAACAGTTCGTTGAAATAGTCGGTCAGCCGCTGCGGGATGATCGCCTCAGCCGGGTCGAGCCAGTAGGCCTTGTTCTTCCACCAGCTGAAGAAGAAAAACTTCCAGTCCAGCTTGCCAAGCGGCGTGCCGGACAGCAGTTGCTTCTCGGCGCTCTGTGAGTAGTCGAAGAAGTAGCCCGCACGCCCCTCCGCCGTCGATTCGATCGTGACAAAGCAATCGGTGGCGACAGCCTCGAAGGCGCCGGTGACGATCTCTCTGGCCTTGTGGGGGAACTTGGCGCAGATCTTCCCGAACTCGGATACGTGCAGATACCGTAGAGTCCCGCCCCGGAAGGACGTGGACACGTAGAGCGATCCGCCTTTGCTGAACACAAGCTCACCAGCAGCATCGTTAGAAGCAGGATTGGCGGCGCGTATCTCTTTAGGCAGGTTGTCGTAGGCATATTTGACCTTCTCCCGGAACAGGCGCTTGGCGTCGTTCAGGGTGTGGGCGATCAGTGCGCACTTGGCCGACTCAAACAGGGCAGCGTCCAGCTGGATGATGCAGCACTCAGTGGTGAAGCCGAGCTGCCGAGCCTTCAGGATGATGTTGCGGGTATGCATCCCGTCGAAGTATTCAATCTGCTCGTCCGTCATCCGGAAGCGGACTTTCTTGCCCTGCTTGTCGGTGATGAAGTAGAGATTGTTCAACCGCCAACGCTTATCCCGGAGCAGCTTCATGTGCTCGGGCTTCATGTCAGGCGTCCTTCGATAGTTCGTCCATCATCGCGGCCAGGGTGTCGACTGTTTTGTCACCCTCTTCCGTATCGAGATTGAATGCTTGGCGCTCGCCCTTGATCACCTTGAGCTGAGCATCGACGCCCGCGTTGAGTGACCGAGCGAAGTCGCCGTGGTTTTCTTCAGTGACCGTGACGCTGGAGAGGAAGGCGCTGAGCTTGCTCGCAATGCCACGCCACTGGGCCAGGCCCGACCGATGCGCCAGCACGACAGCCGCAGCCTGGTCGGATGCCTCCTCGATAATTTCGGCATCAGTGACCAGTTTCTTCTGGTCACCATCCGTGGTCACCGCTCTGGTCACCTTGTCCTTTACGGCGGATCTGACCTTGCTCGTCAGGTCACGCTGCCAGCCTTCCTTTTCCGCGCGCTTCATAATCGTGTTGTGCGCCACTCCATGCTCTGAGGCAATGGCGCGCAGGGAAAGCAGACCAGCCCGGTAGGCTCGTTCGATCGCCTCCCAGTCGGGTTGCTTGGTTGTCATAGGTGGTCCAAATAAAAAACCCCGCGGGGAGCGGGGTCAGTGAGAGCGGCTGGTTCAGAAAAGAATCAGTTGGTTTTTTCGAGCAAGCACACGTCAAAAACAGAATCTTCGCGCTTGTTTTTTTCGAACCAGACGCAGTGCGCGCCCTCTTCTGGCCCGGTAGGACTGTAATCATCTACTTCTTGAACGGTCATTTGGGGGCCACCACTTTTCAGCTGCACCACATCACCTTTTTGAATATCAGACATCGCGTTGCTCCTTTACGTTAGGGGATAACCACTACTTGAGGTCGCAATTAGCCGACTTCAACAGCTAGATCTGTTTATTCACCATCGTGTGGGTCTGTGCGTGGGCGTGCCCGTGCAGCTCGGCGACGATCAGGCCCTGAGGCAGACCGGCAGCCTTGGCAGCGTCGATGGCCTTGGCGATCGCGCTATCCAGCTCGTTCAGTGTCTGGCTGACGTCTTGGCTCAGCGGGAGCGCGTGATGTAGGCGGGACAAATTGCTGGAAGCGGCGACGGGCTTCACACCAATACAGCGCTCACAGTGACCGCAGCCGGTGCCGAGCCTTATGTCGCCCCTGCAGGTTGGATTCGTACGTCCGTTACTCATGACTCTCTCCTTTTGGTGTCGCGACACAATTTGCTGATTCGCGAAACGTGTCGCGACTTACTTGGATCGACGCTCGACCCCGCCCGGCGCCTTGTCACAGCGCAGGCAGTGCTCACAGTTCAACGTTCGGCAGAGCCAAGCTTTCACCCTCTGCCACCAGATGACCATGAAGATATGACGCATACCGGCAAGGGCCAGCGAGACATGCAACGTGATTCCGGCGGTGGTCGGGCCGATGATGAAAATGTTCTGGTTGCGGCTCATCACCACAAACCCGCTGATGGCGATCGCCGAATAGATCAGCTTGCCGAGGATGCCGTCCCGCACTCGACCGCTCAGAACACACCAGGTCGCCCACAAGGCAATCAAGCCGCAGGCGATGGAGTTGATCAGTTCAAGACTCATGGTGGATTGCCTCCCCCGAACCGCTGGCGAATGAGTGCCCAGAGGTCAGCGGCTTTGATGGCTCGGTTGATGGCCGCGAGCAGCGATCCGCCGAAGGTGCCCAGCAAGAAGCCAATGCCCGCAACGATCTTCGGTTCGGTCACACCCAAGTAGGTGCTGACCATGCTCGTCAGGTACAGCGAGCAGGCAATGCCAGTGACCAGAAAGATCATCCAGGCACGCCAGTCGGCCAGATCGTCTTTGTGCCACCAGCTTGCGACGACAGCGCCGACCAGTCCTGCGATCAGCAATTCAAACCTGTCGATCTTGTCGAGCAGGCGCTGCAATAACTCCATGCGCTCGACTCCGTGGGTGCATGTGAATAGGTCGGCCCCGCTGCACTCCCAGCTCGGAGCTATGGGTGTGGGGAGCCGAAAATGGAAGGCCCCGATCAAGGGGCCAAAATTAGTTGGCGTTCACTGGGTTAAGCGCAGCCAAGAGCAGCGCCTGCCCTTTGTGCAGCTCAACATGCGCAAGGCTGGTCAGCTTCGAATCCGCGAACGAGTGCCGCTTCAGCAAGTCTTCCATCTCTTCGAGAGCGGCCTTAAGGCCAAGTGCTTTCCTCAGCACCTTCTCATCGTGTTCGCCACGAGCCTTCTGCACCGCGTCACAAACCTGCTCGAATGGCAGGCCTTCGCCAGATGGATTGGCTTTTTTGCACATGAACTCGGACGGCGTATACACAGCCCCGAACACATGGCCGTCACGGTAGTAGAACGGGCTTTCGTAGCCGATCACGAACAGCGAAAATTTTTCACGCTGGTCGGTGTTCATCAGTTGCCCAGTAACCGTGGAGAACTCGTAGCCCGGCAACTCGGAAAGCCGGGCCAGACCCGATTTCAGGCGACCGAGATCGCCACCGACCACTGCGTCAACCACACACTGAACCGCCTGCTTCTCTGCTTCGGACATCGCCCTGCTCCTCAAACGAAAAAGCCCCTGCGAATGCAGAGGCCCTTAATAGGTGCGCTCGTCTTTCCGAGCTGTCGGCCAAAGGCCTTCTCAACGTCAACGCCCCATTGCATCGATCTCGCTGATCCAGTCTCGCGCCACCCCGAAAGCAAGTTTGAGGTCAGGGTGCGCGGGCTGCCGGCGTTGATTCCGTACGTCGCACTATCCGGCTATCGACGTCCAGGCCTTCCCGAAGGCTGTCCTGGCTACAGGTAAATTCGAGGCAATAAAAAACCCGGCACGGTGGCCGGGTTTCGGTTGTCACTCCTCGATACGCGCAGGAATGACAGGATGGGATTAATTTCGCTCATCCGCTCACTGATGTCAACAGGCAATCACGCAGCTTGTTCAATCAGCAGACCTTCCGCCTCCAGAATGTCGGCAGCGTGCGCCAGAGCCTCGTCGACCAAGACGTCAGCAGCCTTGCCGATATCCTGCCGCCACCGGCGTCGAGTCGATTCCGGCGTCCCGTCGTTGTCCCAGGTGTTCATGTCGTAGAAGCTGTCCTTCAGCACGATCATGTCGGCCGATCGGGACTCGTCTCTCTTCGCCTTGGCCTGGCCTGCCGCCAGAGCCGCCTTCACCACTGCTTCGCGACGCCACTCCGGTGCATCGAGCGGGATCTCGACGGATACGGACGTGGCCATCTTCGGCCGCGCCCCCTTCAGCTGCGGGATAGCCCAGGCAGTGGTCGCCTTGAACAGGAACAGCTTCGGGGCCGGGGTGTTGATGAGGGTCTGCAACGCTGAGATCGCTTGCACCTTGCGTCCCTTGTGGGTGCTGTACTTCGCCACAAGCGCGTCCCAATGCTTTGGCTCGAGCGCACTATGCAGCCGGGCAGATACCCAGCAGTCCACCTGAGTACGGTCGATGGTGTCGGCGCCACGGGAACGGACCAGTGTCGCCAGATCGCCGCCCTCCTCTTCGTCGGCAGAGTTGTACAGCTTCTGCCATGCCTGTTTGCTGGTGTTGTCGATGGCCTCAGCCGCGAGGGCGGAGACAACTGCGTTCAGAACGCCTGGATAGATCATGCTACAGCCCTCTTCAGTTCGCGGGTCTTGGCTCGGTATTCGGCCTTGATGGTTTTTATTTCTTCGACGGTAAGCTTCTGGGGCTGATGAGGCCCTTCGATCCAAGCCACCTTGTCGGCGCCTATGCGCTGCACCAACCGGATGCGGTACTCGACCGCGTTGCCGGACAGGTTGCGGTTGCACTTCACGCACTGACGGTGGATGTTCAGCGGCTCGAAACGCAGCTCCGGGCAGGCGCCGACAGATCGGTAGTGCCCAGCGTCCCAGCGGCTGCCCGTCATCAGGTCGTTGTCGTTCGGCATTGAGTCGCAGCTGATGCATGGCAGGTGCGCATCGCGCAGGCGGACGTACTCGTTCACCGCCGCCTGGGCTTCGCGCAGGTGGTCAGCCCTGGTCTTCAGTTTCTCTTTGCGGACTTTGATCTCGCGGCGATCGCGCTGAGCGATTGCCTTCTTCGCCTTCTGCTCATTCCGGGGCGCGTCCTTCAGCGCGCAGGCTGGACTGCACACCGCCTGACCCAAACGCTGAGGGACGAATGAGGCCCCGCAGGAGGCGACGCGGCATTTCTTCGGCTTGGGCGCCTTCTTTTCCTTGATGGCTACGCGCATCAGTACCGCCCTCCCCACTTGTCCTGCTCGGTCCAGCGCACGCCATGCTCGGCGCCGAAGGCGTGCATCAGCTCGAACAGATCGCTGAACCACTTTTGAGACTGCTTGCGGGTCGATACGGCCATCACAACGAACCCACCGTCGAGCCCAGGCTCTGCGCGTTGCTTCTCCAGCGAGGCACTGAAAAGGCACTTCCAGTCTTCAGTGGTCAGCTTCTTGCCGTGCCAGATGACTTGCTCGGACACGTCCTTGAGCATCGCCCACATCTTGCGGTTGCAGACGTCAGGGCGTTTCTCGTCCTTGATGACGACGATCTTGGGCTTGGTGAAGTCGGTTGCGTGCAGGACGCCCATGAGACGGCTGATATCGTGTTGACTGCGGATTGCGAATTCGGTCATGGCTGCACCGCCTTGGCCATGGCACCGTCTACAAGTGCGTCGAGGTCTTCGCCGATCATCCCGGTAGCGTGCGGGCCTATCCATTCGACGACCTCGATGTAGCCACTGTGCCCGTGCTGAAGCCACCGGTAGCGCTCGGCATCCTTGGTCAGTTCGGCGATCAGCGACTCTTGACCCATTGTGGTTTCGGCAAAGATTTCGCACTCGGCTTTCAGCCGCTCGTTCTCGGCCAGCAGCTCAAGCGCCACCTCCTCCACGGTCTTCTCCCCTAGGAATTCCTGCAGGGCCTCGGTGTTGCGCTTCCACTCCGCGCAGTCAGCTTTCCAGGCGGCAACCTCGCTCCACAGCAGGGACTGGAGTTTCTGTTTGTCGATGGTCATGTCAGAAGCCCTCCTTGCCGCGCTGAGATTCCCATTCGAACGGAACCACGATCATTCCGCCCTCGCGCAGGCGGTCGACGCAGCGCTCGCCCATTGCGCCCGGCAACTGGTGCGCGTCGAGGTTTGAGATCACCACTGTCGGGCGCTCCTGCTCGTACCGGCCGTTGATGATTGCGAACAGGGTTGTCAGCTCGAAGTCGCTCGGCTGTTCCTTGCTCACGCCTACCTCGTCCAGCACCAGCAGGTCGGGGTCGATCAGGCTCGACAGAATCTCTGCCTCGGTGCGTTCGCTGTGCTTGTCGTACGTGGAGCGGATCGCCTGCAGGATCGCGCCGACAGTGCGGTACACCGCAGTGCGCGACGTGTTGTGCAGCAGTTCGTTGGCCATGCCTGCGCCGAGGTGCGTTTTCCCGGTGCCGGGCTTGCCGATCAGCACCATGCAGCGACCGGTCTTCAGGATCTCGTCAAAGATCTGCACGTAGTGCTGACAGAAACGGAGGGCTTTGCGCTGGCCTTCGTTCTCGGCCTGGTAGTTGCCCAGGGTGCGAGTGGTGAACCGTTTCGGGATCAGCGCGTCGCCCAGCTTGCGAGCGAGTGACATGCGCAGCTCCATCGCCTTGTTGGCCTTCTCGGCCGCGTCGGCTTTCTCCCGGGCGATACGGCTGCATTCGGGGCAGTTACTTTTCAGCTCCCGGCCCAGCACCGCGTAAACCTTCTGGTCGTAGTTGCCGTGGGTTTCGCACTCAGCAGGCTGGATCCGGGTGCCCGGCGGCAGCTCTGGAGTGGTTTGGACTGGCTCAGAGCGCATAGCTGCCGTCCTCCCGCTGGATCAGGCCGGCCTGGTAATCGCGTTCAGCGAAGCCGGTGTGACGGGATTGCGGGAACGGGTGTACGTTGCTGGCGCGCTTCTCCGGGAAGATTCCGGTCCAGCCGTTGGAGATCGAAGTGGCGAGCACCTGATCCGGCGCGACGTGACCCAGCAAAGCCTTGGCCTGCTGCTCGCAGCTCTTGGCGGTCAGTGGCTTGCGGATTTCCTTGCGGTGTTGGCACCAATCGGCCCAGGCCTTCTCGGACACGTTCTCAGGCTTTGCAGTGAGTGGGTCGAACTTGCCAGCCTTCGCCGGTGCGCCAGCACCTTGCTTTTGATCTTGCTCTTTCTTCTCTTCTCTTCTCTTCTCTTCTCTGGTCCGCGTTTTGTCCGCATCGCTTGCGGACACATTGCGGACAGAGTTGTTTTTTCGGTCGTTGCGCTTGCGCTCGCTGTCGTTGGCGCGACGCTTCGCACTGGCACCGTTGTGCTCGTCAAAGCGAGGCATTACAAGGCTTCCGTCGTCCTGCACGGACGCCCATTCCACCTCGATCATTGCTTGGGTAAAGCCCGGCCAGCCCACCACAGCGTCCATCGCATCTACGCTGTAACCGTGCAGCACGCCGTCGTCTGAATGAGTGTCGAAGATGCTCCAAGCAATGTGCAGTCCGCCGATGATCCGCAGTCTGTCCGCTTTCAATGCGGACACCATGCGGAATACTTTCGGATGTGTCTGAAGGTCGATTCGCATTTTGATCCAGTCCCCGGCCATTACGCGGCCCTCAGTGCTTTGTCGTGAGTGAACAGTCCGTCCCAGTTCTTCTTCATGGGCAGCTCGCCGGCCAGGTACAGGTCGTACAGGCGCACGGCGCCCTTCTTGAGCAAAACCGGCGTGAAGGAAACGAACGGCTCGCGGCCGTGGGGAGTGACTTCGTGCTGATGCTCGGTCATGTACTTGTCGCGGGCGTAAGACGCCACACGGAAGCGCAGGCCGGATTTGCTCTCGTTGTAGAGCCAGTTGCGACCTTCGAGGAATTTGCCCACCTGCATGACGTTGACCCCATTGAGCCCCTTGCAGAACTGGGACGGGGTCATTCCCTCCTTGAACAGGTTCTCCATGGAGTGGATTTTCGTGGCCTGGGCCTCGACCTGGATTGCGAGCTGCAGGCGGGCCTGCTCTGCGACCTGCTTCTGCTCGACCTGATCAGCCCAGGCGCGGGCCGCGGCGACCGGATCCGCGAAGTTCGGGAGCGTGGCTATGACTTTGCCGGCGCCCTCCTCCAGTTCCCGCCAGCGCTTGATGACCGCCATGCGCATCGCGACGCTGTATCCGGTCAGCAGGCAGTCGGTGTGCTCGCGGTCAAGAAGGTATTCGGTCTGCTGGCGATTCATCCCGTCCAGATAGATGTGAGCAAAACTGCTCACATCTTCCAGAAGGTCTTTCGCCATCGCTTGGATGTCTCGCTTGACGTCGGGGTGACGCTTTCCGGTCAGATCGGCAATTTCTCGGGAGGACATGGTGGTGCGCGACACGTTTTCAGAATTCGAAAAACGTGTCGCGACACTGGCCGGGGTATTGATCGTTTGTATTGATTGGTGCATGATTCGCTCCAGTTGTTACTGCTGTTGAAAAAGCCACCCTCGTCCGGTGGTTTTTTTATGCCTGTTGAAAAGTGGGCCCTTCTTCAGGCCCTGTGTGAGGGCCTCACCTATCCGGTAGAGGACCTCTTCAGTCCCACCAGTGTCAGGACTGGTGCTTTGTGCCTGCCAACAAAGACCGTTGCTCCCGAGGTGATCGCCTCGAGAAGGATCTCGTTTACCGCCTCTTCAAACGTCCACCCTCTTGCCTCCATGAGTTGGTGAACTTTGGCGCGGGTCTCTGGCGGCACGTTTTCTTCTGTGAACTGCATTCGTGCCCTCCTGAGGGCCTCTAGCCCGCGATATTCTTGAGGTCCTTGAGGTCCTCGGGCATGAGCGCTTCGATTGCGCCATTGACTGCGGCCCACTCCAACATCTCGAACAGATACGTCGCGTACTCCCGGCGGCTTTTGTCGGCGGCGCGCTGCAGCTGTCGATCGAGCAATGGATACAGACGGATCTTCCTGGCGATGTCTCGGCGCTGGTTGAGGGGGTCTTTGAAGCCCATACGGGGATTGCTCCTTGGTGGTTGAAATTGGTTATGCAGCGGATTTCTTTGGGTGGGCCTCGGCGAGCAGCCAGGCAGGGTCGAACGGCTTGCCTTTCTTGGCAGCCAGTTCGGCAATCTTTTGGGCGTATTCGGTTTCGCCGGTGTACTCGGTGCGCGGCAAAGCGTCGGCTTCCAGCCACTTGTAGATGGCGCGCGGGGTCTTTCCGCAAGCCAGCGCTACAGACGGAACACCACCGGCGTCATCGATCGATTTCTTGAGTGGCCGCATATGGCCTCCGAGTTAAATATGAACTTGCGGTACATATTATGTCGGAACTGAAAGTACATGCAAGCGCGTGCAACCATGTACCCATGGTTCAAATAGAAGATTTGCGCGCTGCGTTCGTCGCCCGCCTCAAGAAGGCGTTGGCAGAAAAAGACATCCCCGAATGGGGTGCAGGCGCTCGCCTTGCGAAAATGGCTGGCGTTACACCAAAGGCCACCAGCAAGTGGATGAATGGCGAGTCAATGCCTGGTGGCGCCAAGATGCTTGCCGTGGCCAATGCTCTTGGCGTACGCGTCGAGTGGCTCGAGTACGGCCGTGGCGAAATGGTCGAAAGCTCCGCTCCCCCTCCGGCCGAAGACTCTCGAATCCCTCCGAGAGGATTCGAGCTGAAGGATGACCCGAGCTACACGGGCGTCCTGCAACTCACTGCCCAAGGATCGGCCGGCACCGGCGAGGACAACACCCATGTCGAGATTCGCGGCGTGATGGCGTTCAAGTCTGCATGGCTGCGCGCCAACCATCTCAACCAGCGACACTTGGACGTCATTTACGCGAACGGCCACAGCATGGAACCAACCATCAACGATGGGGACGTACTGTTAGTGGATGAATCGAAGATCGAACCGAAAGACGGCCAAATCTTCGCCATGCAGAGTGCCACTAAAGGCACCATCGTGAAGCGTCTGGTGAAGTCGGATATTGACGGCTGGATTATTCGAAGCGACAACCAAGATAAAGCGCGCTATGGGGATGAGATTCTGCGTGATGGCGAGATAAACGAGGTTCGAATAATCGGCCGTGTAGTTTGGCGCGGCGGGATGCTTTAGCGCTCTAAATAAGGTTTATCCGTATATGCTTCCTAGATCAAACACGCTGTTTCATTTCACAAAAAACCTAGATGTACTTAAATCCGTATTACTGAACGGATTTTGGCCAAGATACTGCCTTGAAGATATAGCATGGCAAACGCTTGAGAAAGATTTCGTCGCATACCCTATGGTTTGCTTTTGTGACATCCCCATGAGCAGAATCACAGAGCATGTTAAATTCTACGGTTCTTTCGGATTAGGGCTGACGAAAGAGTGGGGAATCAAGAACAACTTGAACCCTGTTATATATTTTTCTGGTAGCAACCCCCTGCACCAGTCTATCAGGCATCTGACTGAGCTTGCCTCGACTGTCGAAGACCAGAAAAAAAAGAAAGCAGGACTAAAAGAAATCCGCAATATATTAGCTTATTCAAAACCGATTTCGGGAAGAATGATACTTCGCGGAGAGCCAGTAAACAAAGACTTTTACCAAGAATCAGAATGGCGCTTCGTGCCGCAGCATGAAAAAATAAACGACTTCTTGCATGAAGCATCACATAACAACGAAACCAAACTCACTAATGCAAATAAAAAAACCCGAGATAACTGCATGTTAAAATTCTGTCCCGGTGACATTCGGTATATTTTCGTACCTACAGATTCTGATATTCCTGAGGTCATGAATTTTCTACAGACGGAATTGGGTGATGTTCCAAGCGCAGAGCTCAAGGTTTTGATGTCAAGAGTTACCTCGCTACAGAGTGTCACGCTAGACGCCTAAAGGAAGGACGAACTCCGCTTCTGTTTTCAAAGCCGCTTTCGAGCGGTTTTTTTGTGCCCGCGAAGAAAATATGTACTTTTGGTACTTGACCAAACATGAACCATTGGTTCATATTTCACCCATCGCAGCGACACACAGCCACTGCGAAGGGCCTCAAGAGACCCGCCGCTCTTTAACAGTCAGGAATCTTCGCGGATCGATCCCCGGAAACGGGCATAGCGCGAAACACAAACTTCGATCCCCATGCAGGCTCTGGAACCTGCCGGACTCCCCATATGGGAGGACGCCAAACCATGCAAGCCAGCCGGCGAAGAACACCGAACACGAAATGTGTGACGCCGGCCAGGTGGGGAAACCGCGGCGCCGAGCATGGGGCGGAGAGCAACACGGAATTTTTCACTGATGCACCTGGTGACGGGTGCATTGGGAAAACAACCGGAGAGACGACATGCCGAAATTCATCCTCGACTACATCTGGCTTTGCCGGGAATGCAGCCTTGATCGCCGCACCGTCGGAAACATGCGTTCCATCGTTATCCCGGCTCTTCAAAGTCACGCCGCCGAGCTTCGCCAAGCAATAAGCCAGGTTCCTGGGTGCTTCCCGGAGCTGGAGCAAGACGCGGAGTTGCTGGAGTCGGCGGCAAGAGCAGGCCTCCAGCGCTGCGCACCACGACCTACCCAGCAAGAGCTCTTCGCAGCATGACGATTTCACTGGCTGGCCTTGGCGACAGGGCCAGACGGGAAATCAACCGGAGAACCACGATGACTCGCAATGAACATGAAGAAGTCGAAAGCTACGCAATCGCAGCGATGATCGGCCTCATTTCTGCCAACGATGACCGCCCCGAGCTGATCGTGACCAAGGCCTTCGATATCGCCGAGGCATTCCAGCAAGAAAAGCTGAAGCGAATCGGCGAAAAGCCTCCATACGACTGCTGAACAACCAGCGCCACGACAGCCTGTCGTTAACTGCCCGATCCTCTCTATGAGAGCGCATCGGGGTGTGATCTGAGGCCAAGCCTCGGGCGGCGGATGTGCCAACAGGTAGTCTTCAGGACTGCCCCATCCGCGCAATTCCGGTTGAGCCCCGGACAGATCACACCCCGATGCGGCTATGATGAAATCATCACGCAATGAGGATTCACCCGTGGACAAGAAAGATTTGCAGAAGATGGCGCCCGAGCTGCTGGCGGCGCTTGAAGCGCTGTACAAGGCGCACGAAGAGTCGATGCTGGCCGAGTACACAACGTGGACGCCTGATCAATCTGGCGACCCGGCAGTGATTGAAGCTAAGCGTCTGATCGACATCGCCCGGCAGTAACCGGCGCAGTTTCACAAGAGCCCGCACCACGCGGGCTTTTTCATACCCGAAATTCCTCCGACACCACCCGAATGCACTCCCCTCCGCGCCCAACGGCAACCAGCGGAGTGGATGAGTGCATCCGAGTTTTGTTGGATCAACACCCCGCCACCACGGAGGCGACCATGGCAACCAGCTATGCAGATAGTGCGCAGGCCCGAGAGTGGGACAGGCGCTACGACGATTGGGGGCGCCCGAAAGCGCCAAGGCCTGAAGACTTCCACGACTATGAAGCCGCGGCGCTGAAGCGCACTCAGTTGCAGGCTCAGGCCGCAGCACAGGAGACAATCGACCGCAAGGCCAGAGCCAAGCGTGTCGCAGCCGCTGTCGTCGCCTACGGCGAATTCTGGGGGCTGAAATGAACATCCAGCAGCGTGACCACCAGACAGCGATCACCTGGATCGAGGGCGAGATCAACAACATGATTCGCGACCTCGGTCAGCCAAACGCCAGCGCCGCCGCGACTTCCTGCATCACGTTGGCGTTCATGCTTCGAGCCATCGACGACGCAGAGCATCGCCACTACCGCGCTCGCATTGACCAGATTTACGCCTCCTACAACGCTTCAGTCACGCAAGGAGCAGCAGCATGACCACACCAATCGTGACAACGCTTGTTGATGAACAACTGGCCGATATCGAACGCAAGATCGCGATCCTCGGTTTCGGCCTGCCCTTCAATGAGGTGATCGGCCGCAAGCGCGAGGATCTGGTCGACAGCCTCCCGCAGCGACTGTCTGTGACCATGAAAGGCGGACGTATCGCCGTGAGGGCTCGGCCATGAATCTCGTCTACTGGATTCTCGTCGTGGTTCTGGTGGTCGGCGCAGGCACCCTCAAGGTCGTCAATAGCGATCCTGGCACCTGCCAAGTTCCAAAATCGACCACCTACAAGGTGTTCCAGTGACCAGTCGCCAATGGGCGCGCCGCCTGATCATCTGGCGCGGTGGGTTCTCTTCCCTCGGCGTTTTCACCTTCCTGATGCTGCTAAGCGCCCTCGCCGATCGCATCACACAGTAGGCCCCCATGAACAACTCTCCCCGCTTGGCCGCCCAGTTCGACTGGATGACGGTCGGCGCCTTCTCGCCCGAGCAGTTCAGCGGCGAGCAGCGCAAAGAGTACGAAGACGAAGCCCGCCGCATCGAAAAGCAGTGGGACAACCAACCGAACTGAGGAAACTCGCGATGTTCAAGAAAGCCGAACGCAAGCAGGCCAAGCTACGGCTGGCACTTGCCGGGCCATCTGGATCAGGCAAAACCTACTCCGCTCTTCTGCTGGCACAGGGGATTGGCGGGCGAATCGCGGTGATCGACACCGAGCATGGCAGCGCCTCGCTGTACGCGGACATCGCAGACTTCGACACGGTCGAACTGAATGCGCCCTACTCTCCCGAGCGCTACGTTGAAGCCATCACCGCCGCAGAACAGGCCGGTTACAACGTCCTGATCATCGACAGCTACTCCCATGAGTGGACCGGCTCCGGCGGATGCCTGGAGGCGAACGAGAAGCTTGCCCACCAGAAATTCAAAGGCAACACCTGGGCAGCGTGGAACGAGACGACGCCGCGCCACCGTCGGCTGACCGACAAGATACTGACCAGTTCGCTGCACATCATCTGCACCATGCGGAGCAAGACAGAGACGGTTCAGGGCGAAGGGAAAAAAATCCTCAAGCTGGGCATGAAGTCCGAGCAGCGCGACGGCACCGATTACGAGTTCACCGTGGTGCTGGACCTGACCCACGACGGTCATACCGCCATGGCAAGCAAGGATCGGACAAAGCTTTTCGAAGAGCCTGAGCTGATCACTGCAGATACCGGCCGGCGGTTGCTGGCCTGGCTGAACTCTGGTGTCAGCCCTGAAGAGCGCGCCAAGGAGCTGCTGGTGGATGCCCTGGCTGATATCGCCTCAGCCAAGGACATGGCCTCATTGCAATCGGCATTCAACGCGGCCAAGGCGATTGCCGTCGGATTCGACGACCTCGTTCAGCAGGTCGTGACGGCCAAAGACAAGCGCAAAAACGAACTCTCCCCACAAAGGCAATCAGCATGACCGCATACATCTTCGATAGCGAAACAACCGGCTTGAGCGATCCACACCTGGTAGAGGCTGCCTGGCTAAAACTCAACGACTTGAGCAGTCTCGCAGTAACCGACTCGTTTCTGCATCGCTACAAGCCGGGCAAGCCGATTGAGTTGAGCGCGCTCGCCACCAGCCACATTCTCGACGAGGAATTGGCTGATTGCCCACCACACACCGATTTTGCTTTGCCGGGAGACGTCGTTTATCTGATCGGGCACAACGTCGACTACGACTGGCGCGTGATCGGCGAGCCAGATGTGAAACGCATCTGCACCCAGGCCCTGAGCTCGAAGCTGTGGCCAAGCGCAGGCAGTCACACGCAGTCGGCAATGATCTACCTGCACTACCGCGCCGAGGCGACCGGTTTGCTCCGAAACGCGCACGCAGCGCTCGACGACGTGAAGAACTGTCGCCTGCTGCTGGTGAAGATCCTCGATCAGCTCGAGGCTGAGCTCGGCCGGCCGGTCAATGACTGGGAAGAGCTGTGGCAGATTTCCGAGGACGCCCGCGTCCCAACGATCATCGGCTTCGGCAAACATAAAGGCACCGCCTTTTCTGATCTGCCGAGCGACTACCGGCGCTGGCTCATGAATCAGCCAGATCTCGACCCATTTGTTCGAAAAGCGCTTTCGCGCTGATGGTGAATCATGATCAGCAACCACCTCAACCTGGTCGAGCAGCACCGGCCAGATGCCGAGTCGATCTCTGAACGAGTCGCCCAGTATCTGGCCGCTGGCGGGCGGATCGATCAACTGAAAAGTCCGCCGCGCAATCCGCTCCCACCGCCCCGCTCGACTCGCATAGACCCTGAAACGGTCCTCAAGCGGCGCCCAAAGCCGATATCGGCCGCTGATCGCAAGGCGCTGCGCAAAATGGCGGACTCGCTATGAAGTCGAAACGAAAACCCAACAACGGATTCGCCCGGGCCGAACGCAGCTGCCGGGCGCTGCTGCGCACCAACCACGTTGCGGTTGTGAACATCGACCCCAGCGGCAGCCAGATCATGGCGAACTGGAAGAGCTGCCGGCAGATCCGAAGTTTGGCGATCGCCAACGCGATCTTCGACTTCTCTTACCGCTGGACGATCTACATCGCCGCCATGTGTCGGGACGAGCGTGGCGCCGAGTACATCAAGTCGGTCGAGATCTCGCCCGATGGCATCTACAAGGTCGAGCGCCTGACTGATGCCATCGAGCATTACTACCTGGAACTACGCAACAGCGCGAACCTAAACCACCTGGTAGCGTCAGGCTGGATCGCCATTCCGGACGAGGTTTCGATGGATGAAGCCCAAGCCGCGAAGCTGTTCTACGCCGCCGGCGCCTGGCACCAGGTGAAGGTTGCAGCGTGAGACGAAACATCAACCGGGCGGCCACGCGCCGCCGACAGACCTGGTTGGACTTGCCGGCCAGCGGAATTGAAGAGGTAGGCCATGGCCAAGAGCAATGCAGAATTGCAGAAGGACAAGCGCGCCAAGGAGAAGGCGTTGCTCGAGCGGATCGGCGCCGAGAAGCGTTCGCTGATTGTTTCGAAAGCGCTTGATGACGCCTTGCTGGTTCTCGGCGAGCGCCACAGCTTCGAGGAATGGCAAGAGACGGTGTCGACGTTCATCATCAACCTGGCGGCAGCGCCTGCCGCCGAATCGGAACGCTTCTCCAGCATGTCGCGACCGGAAATCGTGGTTAAGGAAAAGTGGTCGCGGCAGCTTGAAGAGTTTGCCGCGACAGGCACGGACAGTGGTTGAATGTTTCAGCAGGTCTTGTTCACGAATACGGACATCTCATGATTTCTGATTAGCCACCTGGCCACTTCACCGAACTCACCAGGCTCATCCTTAAAGATATGTGCTGTTCGAGGCGTGATCATAGGAGACCCGAGAAGAGACCCAGAAAATTTTATCTGGTCATACCTAAATGAGTAATCCCAATTTGCGACTGCGGCCAAGCTCAACGATATATTGGTATTTTTGACCAACTTCCAAATATCCTTCTGATCTTCAACCTTCATTCTCTCGCCAATATAAACAGACTTAATACATTCAAGTGGAAGAACCATTGTCATCACTGGATACTTTCCATCACCGTCACCGGCGCGCTGTAAGTCTTTTGTAGATCTGACGAGTCGTACTTCTTTCTCGTAAGCCCATGCATTGGATTTTACGCATAGATCAGAAATAGGAACGACTCGGTCATAAAAATCTGAGAGATTAAAAACTGGCCTGCGCTTCTGATATTTAACCGGATTTAATCCGTTGAAGAACTCATGACTTTCATCGAATTCAATCAGCGCTCCCGAGTACTCCCCTGCGTAGTGCGCCCACATGAGGAGGCTTTCAGCATTTCGACTTAGACACAAAATACCAACGGTTTGATTTAACGTTGACACGATATTTCTTGCCTGAAAATCGCTCCTGTCCTTTCCATCGCCTCTTATATGCCCACGATCCAATCCTGATCTTCGAGGGCTCAACACACAAAAGGACAGATTTCTTGTGTGCTCAATTGTATCTGCTGGAATAAAGAACTGTGGCAACAGCTCAAACGGATCGTTAAAGGCACCGGGCTGGGTGAATTTGATGCTACCTTTCAAGATCCTTTTCGCTGTGCCTACAGTCACGTACTTGTAAAGCCCCATAAACACTCCCCGATCCGGCCCCATGCCGGGCCGAACACAAATACCCCACTTCTACGAATCACGCCAGCCGGCGAGGATCCCCTATGGAAATCACTTACGGCTCGGTCTGCTCCGGCATCGAGGCGGCAACGCTTGCATGGAAGCCGCTTGGCATGCGTGCGACCTGGTTCGCCGAGATCGAAGCGTTCCCCAGCGCGGTGCTGGCTCACCATTACCCGAACACGCCGAATCTCGGCGACATGACCAAACTCGGCGCCCAGGTACTGGCCGGCAAGATCGCCGCACCGGACGTCCTCGTCGGCGGAACCCCGTGCCAGGCGTTCAGCGTAGCCGGCATGCGCGAAGGCCTCACCGACCCTCGCGGCGCCCTCACCATCAAATACGTGGAGCTCGCAGATGCAGTTGACTATGTTCGAGCAGGCCAGCGAAAGCCGCCCTGCATCATCGTCTGGGAAAACGTCCCCGGTGTCCTCAGTGACAAAGGGAACGCCTTCGGATGCTTTCTTGGCGCGCTTGCTGGGGAAGACTGCGAACTGCAGCCTTCAGGGAAGAAATGGCCGGACGCTGGTTGTGTGTATGGACCCAAAAGAACAATCGCGTGGCGGATCCTGGACGCCCAATATTTCGGCCTGGCCCAACGACGCCGCCGTGTGTTCGTTGTCGCAAGTGCTCGAGACGGATTCGATCCCACCGAGGTACTTTTTGAGCGAGAAGGCGTGCGCCGGGATACTGCGCCGCGCCGAGGCGAGGGGCAAGACGTTACCGGATCAGCTCCTTTCGGCCCTGCGCTCCAGTGCGGATGTGGATACGCCTTCGCCGAGTCATTAGGCCCTTACGGTTGCCCAAACTGCGAGGGCGACGAAGGCCCAGCGGTTGGTGTGTTCTGCGGCGTGCCGGCGTTTGGCGGTCACAGCCTTGGCGGATCAGTCGAGCGGTCGGCAACGCTCACCGCGAAGGACAGTCGGCTCGATGTGGAAAGCGAGACGTTCTTCGTGGCACCCACGCTCGCCGGCGGCGCACGCAAGTCCGGAGGCTACAGCTACGATGACGTCCCATGCGTTGCCGCCACACTGGATGCCAGCTATGGACGGCTTCAAGGCTGCTCCGGGCAAGACGCCAATCACGGCCACAGCCACCTGGTGGTTCACGGCACGCAAGACCCGTGCGTTCTGAATGATCAAGCTCACACTCTCGGCCGGAACAATGGGCAAGAAAACGCCGTGTTCTGCCGTGAAGTCGCCCAAACAGTGACGAGCAACTATGGAAAGCAGTTGGACAACACGAACTCAGCCTTGGGGCCAAACGTCGTTGTTGCCCCAATCCAAAACGCAACACGGGGCAAATCACAGAACGGAATCGGTATCGGCGAAGCATCTGATCCGATGTATACGCTTGATCAAGGCAGCCAGCACGCCGTCATGGTTGCGGAGCTATCGCCGACGCTTCGCTCCGGAAATATGCGCAACAACAGCAATCCGGTCACCGAAACCAGCATGCTTGTTGCAGCGTTCGCCGAGAACTCTCGATCGGAGCTTCGTTATGAAGACGGTGACGGCGGTATCACTGGCGCGCTTGGTTGCGGTGGTGGCAAACCAGGTCAAGGAATGCCTTCCGCTGAGGTCGGCGCGTCAGTTCGACGCCTGACCCCTCGTGAGTGCGAACGACTCCAGGGCATGCTCGACGACTACACACTGATCCCTTGGGCGCCATACAAGAAAGCAATGCGGATTGCCGAACAGTGTCTGCCCCGGTCGGCCAGCGATGACGAGGTACTTCAGGCTCAAATAGCCGCACTGTACTCCTGCGATGTCAGTGGTGAATCAGCCAGTGAATGCCCGGACGGCCCGCGTTACAAGGCGATCGGCAACAGCAAGGCCGTGCCGTGCGTGCGCTGGATCGGCCGGCGAATCCTCAAGCAGATCATACCCAGCCCGTACGGATGATCGCGTCGATCAGACGAACCACAGCGGCGACCAGATTTATCAGGTCAGTCAGTTTTTTCATGCGGCGAAGCCTCGGCAATTAGTCAGCAATTACACGATGCGCTGACGGTAGTGCTCGATTGTCTGTGACCGCCTTGCTGCATTCCTCTTGTGGAAAATTCACCCACCCTCCACCGCCCGGGCATGCCCCGGCATAGGACGCCCTGTGATACGGATTTACCTCAGCGGGCCAATGACCGGCCTGCCCGCCCTCAACTTCCCAGCGTTCGCCGCCATGACCGCCAGCCTTCGCGCCGGCGGCCACGCCGTCACCAACCCCGCTGAACTGAACCCCGACGGCGGAAGCTGGCACGACTGCATGCGCCGCGACATCGCCGCCCTTATGGACTGCGACACCGTGGCCACGCTCCCGGGCTGGGAGCATTCAAAGGGCGCCCGCCTCGAAGTGCTGATCGCTGAACGCCTCGGTATGACGGTTGTGAATGCCCATGATCTGATATTCCTTGAGCTCTGATCAGAAGCGTCCGCACCAATACCCGAGTTAAAAAAACATTAAACTATTTATGATCTCGACGTTTGCGAGATTGGCATTCCCGGAGAAAACGTCTCGCCGCAGATCTATCAAATAAATATCTGGGTACGTTAGGCACAGCAATTCCTACCCCGCATTCTGGAATTGGATATCCGACAGAAATACCAACAGGACAATTTATTGTCCGAATCCCGCCAAAGAAACTTGAGTTATTCGTTAAGAACAGATAATCCTCACCTATCATAATTTCCACCCCGTTCCGAAGAACCCTACCTTTGACCACACTGACTTCACCGGGGGGGTTAAATTTTATCTTTACGAGTATTTTCTTATGAGCTTCTCTAATTATCAGAGACTGGCCAACCCACTCCGCGTCCCACTGCCCTGCATCGTAGACAATCTCATTGTCGAGAATTTCAAGCACCACTTTGTTTAATTCATCACAAGCAGCAAAGCTTAGAAATAAATTTCCTTGATCACGCTTAAACATAATCACTGCTGAACCATCGATTACTAGAGGTGCAAAAGCAAATCCCTCCGGCATGCCCTCAAAAGAGAAAACACTATCGCCAAATTTCACCTTAACGCTATCTCCGGAATAATGAAGCAGATAGTTCTTAGAGACACCGAGTTGCTTATTGAATGGATTTAGATTGGCAGCCAGAACATTTTCCTTAGGAAGCAATCCATTCGTTTTTTCTCCATGATGCTGGCGGCACAAGAGAGTTATTTCGTCCGCAACATGTCGCTGAACTACTGCCCATTCAAGCATATGCTCGTATTCATAGATAGGCAGCCCGCAAATAACGCAGCCAAATCCACATCGCTGCCGAACTTCACGTTTAATTTCTGGTGGTATTGGGGGTCTTACGCTCATATCCAATCTCCTTTCTGAATTCTAGCAACAATATCAGTAACCCCTCCCCCTTCAAAGTCAGCCAAATATCAGGAAGCGAACATTCAGCCCGACGATAAGTAACGCAGTCCAGGGAGCGGGTGTGCGCATCACGCCGAACAGGAGAAAAATAAAAGGGTTCATCATGCCACCCACAAGAAAAATGAGAGACACGCCTTTTGGCTTACTTGGATCAAATAGCTGCCAGACTGCTAACCCCATCCAAACTGCCCAAAAGAAGTACATCGCCACGCCATCGACGCGGAAGAACGCACGCTTGAACGTCTCTCCAACCTTATCTGTCTCGTTGAGCATCTGGGCCACCGCAATTACTGACTCATATCGATACTAGCCGTAGCTTCAAAAACCTCTACTCCCTCCCCCTTCAAAGTCAGCCGCTATAGCGGCAAGGACGAAGTCATGCCCAGAAAAAACCATTTGATCGTCGACTCAGGGTGCACTCAGGATAACGAGCGCTGGGTGCTCTCCGCCTGCGGCCTGAACGAAGATTCCGACGCTGCGTGGGACGGCACCCACCAAAGCGATTTTGTCAGCTGCAAACGATGCTTGGCGAAAATGGCCAAGCCGCGGCCGGCGCCGGAGCCGTTCCACAAAGAGCGCCCCATCCTTTTCAATGGAGCGATGGTCCGCGCTATCTTGTCCGGCCAGAAGACGGTCACACGTCGCCCTATCAAAGGGAGCCAGATCCCCAGCCGCAGCAAATCAGACTCCACCGAACATCAGTGGATCGCCGTCGTTCAAGACCATCCGCGCTGGGGTTTCGCTGCATTCGGTGCGACTGAAGAGAAATGCGCTGCTGAGCTGGCCATGTACGGCGGATGCCCGTATGGCCAGAAAGGCGATCGGCTATGGGTGCGCGAAACGTTCATGGATCTGCTGGGCACAGGCGTTGAGCATCGGCCTGATCCAAATGGACCTCTTCAGCGCTACGCGTACCGCGCCGACTATCCGCCCGGATCGCACTCCGATGAGGCGCGAAAAGACTTTGGTCTCAAGTGGAAGCCAAGCATCCATATGCCGCGCGCAGCCTGCCGCTTCCTGCTGGAGATCACCGACGTCCGCGTCGAGCGGTTGCAGGACATCAGCCGCGCCGATATCCGGGCGGAAGGCCTGCAATGTCCGCCGGAGCTGGCAAGCGATGACGTTTCACCGAATTACCGAGACTGGTACCCGGCGGCTTGGAGGCAGCTGTGGGAGTCAACCGGTGGAGACTGGGCCGCTAACCCGTGGGTCTGGGTCGTCGAGTTCAAGAGGGTTCAGCCATGATCTTCGCCCCGCTCTACATGGCCTACCTGATCTACAGGGGGCCGTGGCGATGACTGATGCGACCAAATACGGGAAGGAGCTGTGGCTGCTTCTCGCTCCAACATTCAATCAAGCGACAGCGCTCGATGGCTTTGGCAATCACCCGGAAAAAGCGCAGGCCTTCGCAGGATTCATCGCAGCCGCGTGCGGCGGAATGATGGCCGAGACTGGCTATGAATCCACCATGGCTGTACTCGCGGCGATCGAGCAGCAAGTCGAGAGCATCAAGGCTGACTCAGAAGTAAAGCACTGACCTGCAGCCTCACTCCCTCCCCCAACTCAACAGCCTGCCGGTGTACGGCGGGCGAGGAATCACTGTGCCTACCCAGAACATCGTCAGCGTCAGCGGTGGAAAAGATTCCACCGCCACGTTGCTGGTGGCGATCGCCCTGGAAACAGAAAACCTTCAGGCCGTCTTCGCCGACACCGGCAACGAACACGAGCAGACCTACCAGTATCTTGATTACTTGGAGCGCGCTACGGGCGTGCCAATTACGAGGGTTAAGGCGGACTTCAGTCGCCAGATCGCCGGAAAAAGGAAGTTCATTGAGACCAAATGGCGTGAGCAGGGCATCGACGAACCGGTGGTACTTGCAGCCCTTGAGGTGCTACAGCCCACCGGGAATCCCTTCCTAGACCTCTGCATCTGGAAAGGACGATTCCCCAGCCGCAAGGCACAGTTTTGCACCATGGAATTAAAGCGCGACCCCATGCTTGAGCAGGTCGTAATACCGATGATGGGCCATGGCGACATGCTGATCAGCTGGCAAGGCGTCCGTGCCGACGAGTCGCTGAACCGCCGGTATCTGCCTGAGTGCGATGAGGTCGGCGGGGGCCTGTTCAATTACCGCCCGATCCTTAAGTGGGACATCCCGGCAGTTTTCGAGGCACATCGTTATATGGGAATCGAGCCAAACCCGCTCTACTCCCAGGGTATGGGCCGAGTCGGTTGCATGCCATGTATCAACTGCCGAAAAGATGAGCTTCGAGAGATAGCCCTGCGCTTCCCCGATGTGATTGATCGCATCGACCGCTGGGAACGCCTTGTGCAACAGGCAAGCAAGCGCGGCGCGGCCACCTTCTTCGCGGGCTCAAACGCCAAGCACCCCAGAGGCTCGATCGCCGATATGACAGCCCTCGAGGTGATGGAAATCGCGAGCATCCGCCAGGCGGTGGAATGGTCGAAGACGGCCCGAGGCGGCATTCAGTACGACCTGATGATTGCAACTGACGCGACAGCCTGCTCTTCAGCGTATGGCCTGTGTGAATAGCAAACCCACCCTAAACCACCTTCTGCCGCCACGCGCGGCATGGAGCAATACCTCATGGAAACCGAAATCCTCTCTGATGAGGAACTGGCCGAACTCACCGGCTACAAGGCCCGCGCATACCAGCGCCGCTGGCTGATTGATCGCCAGTGGGTGTTTGTCGAAAGCCGCGGTAAGCGCCCGCTGGTGGGGCGGATGTACGCCCGCATGAAGCTGGGCATGATCAGCCCTACGATTGCCGATCCGAACCCGCCACCGGCTTCACCGGTATGGACACCTGATTATTCGCGAGTGAACTGATATGCGACCCCGCAAGGCCGAGCACCAGCATCTGCCCCCTCGAATGTACAAGCGATCCCGAAAGCGCAAAAACGGTAATACCTGGACCGCGTATTACTACCGCGACCTGCTCGGCAATGACATCCCTCTGGGCAAGGATCTCGACAAGGCCAGGCTGAAGTGGGCCGAACTCGAAGCCAAGGAAAAGCCCCTCGACCTGCGCACCATGAAGGGAATCTTCGACCGGTACATTCGTGATGTGGTGCCGAAGAAAGCACCGCGCACGCAGAAGGACAACCTGGCGGAAATCAAGCAGCTCCGGCCAATGTTCGACAGCGCCCCGATCGACTCAATCACGCCAGCAACGATTGCCGGGTACCGCGATGCGAGATCGGCGAAGGTCCGGGCGAACCGTGAGATCGCTACCCTCTCCCACATTTTCAATATCGCCCGAGAGTGGGGGCTGACAACGAAGGAGAACCCCTGCCAAGGGGTGCGCAAGAACAAGGAGACGCCGAGGGATTATTACGCGAATGATGTGGTTTGGGAGGCGGTGTACAAGAAGGCAGCTCAGGAGCTGAAGGAAGCGATGGACCTGGCCTATCTGACCGGGCAAAGGCCGGCAGACGTGCTGGTTATGCGGAAGGATGATGTTGAAGGCGGATATCTGACTGTTCAGCAGAACAAGACGCACAAGAAGCTGCGCATTCAGATGACGACCGCCGGAGAGGCGAACAGCCTGGGCATTCTGATCGCTGCGATCACAGAGCGGAACGCTGCGCACGTTTCGAGCTACCTGATCATCAACCGGAGCGGTAAACGGATGACGGCGACGATGCTGAGGAAGCGATGGGATGCCGCGCGGGAGAAGGCAAAGCTGGAAGCTCTTGAGCAGGGAGACGAGCTGCTGGCAAAGAGGATCGGTGAATTCCAGTTCCGGGACATTCGACCAAAGGCGGCATCGGAGATCAGTGATGTGGGTGACGCCAGCCTGCTGCTTGGGCACACAAAAGGCGACATTACCGAGCGAGTTTATCGTCGCGTCGGCGCCATCGCCAAACCATCAAAATAGGCAAAAAATGCGTTCCATAACTCAGATCGCCCCCCTTGTAGAATGCGGTCTGCAGAGGTGCTGCAAAACAAAAGTATTGGAACGAAAAAGCGTCTGAGGCCGCGTATTCAGAGGCTTTCCGTAGCGGTCTTGAAAACCGTCGACTGTAACAGGTCCATGAGTTCGAATCCCATCGCCTCCGCCATATTTGATACGACAAAGCCCTGATTATTCAGGGCTTTGTCGTTTCTGGGGGTTGAGAAATCAATCGGCCGTCTCGTTTGGCACGGAAGCGTTCTCTGGGAGGCGTAAATGCTCTCCCGCCAAGCTTAACCAGCAAATAAAGATCTGCCGAATCAAGCGGCATACGGAAAAACACGGATGACTTCTTTCAGAAATGCTGGTTTCTGGGGCAAAGTTTGGGCTTGTGCCTGGGTAATGTTCCTGCTGCTGACTTCCGGCGATTCCGGCGCTAACTGGATGGATACAAGCTCATCCGGCCGCAAGCGCGTCTTCAGTCCTGGCTTTCTCGTGCTGTGCGTTTTTGTAGCTGTGATTGAGTTGATAATGCTCAACCACTTCTACGGTGCGCATATGAACTGAAGGCGAGGTAGAGCATTCTTTCCACGCGGCTCGGCGTCATCACGCGGTGTTACCTTCCTGATGCGGCAGATTTATCAGGCTTCAGTTCTTCCTGTTTTCACAGCAGCGTGAAAAACTGCGCGTTCTTTGTCACCCATTTTTTGCCTGCATTGATGGAACGGCCGATGGACATCATGGATACCCAGCAAGACAACACCCTCGAAAAGTCACTCAGACTGGCGGCGGATGAACCCGCCCACCGACCTGATTTTTTCAAGACGCTGCTGAATTCGGATATCTACGTCCTCGGCACCGCCGGCACTGGCGAAGGGCGAGTCAACCTTGAGGCAGGCAGCAACATCAGCATTGCGCACTGGCAAAAGCCCGACGGCTCCGCGGTCATCCCGTTTTTCACTTCGTTGCATACACTACGAAGATCCATAAACAGCGAGGAGTCCTATATAGAGATCCCGGCCAGATCGCTGTTTGAAATCACGCTGGGCACTCCTCTTTTCCTCAATCCGAAGTCTCCTTACGGGAAAGAATTTTTCCCCGAGGAAGTGCGCTACCTGCTCTCCGATGAGATCGGCCAGGGACCGGTGCAGCGCACGGTCGAAAAGGACACTCAGGTACTGCTCGGACAGCCGTCGCAATATCCCTCGAAGATGGTCAATTCGCTCAAGCAACTACTCGCCAGACATCGCAATGTGAAGCGCGCGTTTCTGGCATTGATGCATGACGCTTCGTCTGACCAAAAGCCTCATCTGATCATCGGGATCGAAGCGGACGGCGATTTTGAACAGGTCATGCGCGAAGCGGGCAGCGTTGCCGCGGACTTGGCTCCGGATGGCGAACCCGTTGACCTGTACCGCGTTCATGACGCAGATTCAGGCCTTAGCGATTACTTGCTCAAGCAAACCACGCCCTTCTATGAACGGAAGTCGGCAGGCTGGCTGCGTTCATTGTTTGGTTTTGACAAAGCATGAAGGAAGTCCAATTGCACGACTCCAAATATCTGGAAGACCTCCGCTCCCGCTTCAACGCTGGAGAGGAGCTGAACTATGTCTTTTTCTGGGGACACCAGCGAAGCAGGCACGGAGTCAGCGCTTCGTGCTTCAGCCAGTGGTTCGAAGCCGAATTTGTTGTCGACGGGCAACGCTACGCGACTGCCGAACATTTCATGATGGCAGAGAAAGCAGCCTTATTCGGCGATCAGGACATTCGCGCTCAAGTGCTAACGGCGCCTACGCCCAACGCGGCCAAGGCGCTTGGCCGCAACGTGCGTGGATTCAACGAACACGATTGGTTGCAACACCGGTATGCAATTGTCGTCCGGGCCAACCAGGCCAAGTTCTCGCAAAACCCGGAGTTGAATGCATTCCTCAAGAATACCGGTTCTCGCATCATCGTTGAGGCCAGCCCGGTTGACAGCATCTGGGGCATCGGACTCGCCCAGGATCACGTAAACGCGAATAACCCCAACCTGTGGCAAGGCCTGAATCTGCTGGGGTTCGCGCTGATGCAGGTCCGCGACGAAACATGATTCGCCCACGTCGCAGTGGCGAACACCGCGACGGGCGTACCGCACAGAAGCCGGGCAACTTACGCGACCGCCCTCTCGTGCTCGCTTTTCCTTCGGGACGCTCAAACAATGAATGGGGGCGGACGCAGTTCCTGACGCGAAAGCTGGCCGGAGTGAGTGCGCTGATGAGCTTGAATGTTCTCGCCTACAACTTGAAACGGGTCATGAAAATCATCGGTGCCTACGGTTTGATGCAAGCGCTAATGGCCTGAAAAAGGCTGATTTCGGCCCATTCCAGAGGCTGTAAAAACAGCGTTGCCGTGTTCCAAGCTACGAACGATATGGCGCGTGACATGACCGTGCGATCTCTCGGTCAGCAAATGTCACTGCTCGACGACGATGAGGTTCATGGTGTTTTACACACTCTGGGCCGATGGCTGGCGCTCAGGAGCGACCGCATTCGGCAAAAGCGGTCATAGGATGTTTACAAAGCCGGGGGGGGGATTCACTCACGCACCACCATGATTAAGAAACACTATGGCAAGCTGATCCCATCCAATGCTAAACAGATGACCTCGCATGTCTCAGAACCGATGGGATTTGGGAAGGGGCTGAAGCGGTAAGGAGGTAGCGGATTTTGCTCCCAAATTGTCCGTCTTATGCCCCCGAGGCGATTTGAGCATTAAAAAACAAAGAAAAACCCCTGTAACTCATTGAGCTACAGGGGGGGCTTATGTGGAGGGGAATAGGGATTCGAACCCGTTCCAGAATAGCACAGACGCACAAATAGCTAACACAGTCAATATGATACGCACCCACCACTGCACTACTTACTACTATATCGCACAGCTCTTTTGACATTCCACGCACGCTAAACTATATGCGTGCGCTTATACCAGTAAAGCAGAGCGCAAAGACAGGGGAACAGGAAGCAACTTCACAAGTTCTTGTCCCACCTCTATAAACTTCACTAACTGCTCCAAAGTTTTAGTAAATTTATCCAGATCACTGATAGTCTTTTTAATTTCAAAGTTTATATTACTTAAAGAATCCACCTTACTCTTAATTTGAGGCGTCGTCGTATCGAAATAAGCACGAACCAACTTCCTCTGAAAAACATCTAAATCATCACGTATATCATCTAAAATAAGTCGCTTTGGAACGCCAGGATCAAATTCGGTTGATAGCACATCAACCCTAACTATCAAGTCACCAACAGCCCTAATCAAATCAGTGTAAGAAATAATATCAGAAGACATAAATCATCACTCCTTCCCGGAACGTAAAACCTTAATGGAATCAGCTATCACCGTCGCACTAGATACAAAAGCATCGACAGCCTCCACTAGTTCAGAAAAATCCTGAGGGTTCTTTGGGCTTTTCGCATAAACGACTAATTCCTGATGGGCTTGAAGCATTGCATCAAGACCAGGTCCAGCACCTAGCATTAGTTGTAATCCGTCCCAATCCTCCTCAGCCTTTTTAATCCCTGAAATATTCTTCTTCAGCTTTTCCGCATCAGGAATTTTCTGAGTCAACTCTAGATTATAGGCATCAACAGCGGATTTTCTTGACAAACTCAAAGAATTGCGACGGCGCTCATATAAATTAGCCATATCATCTTTAATTGAAACTATTAGTCCTTCAACAGCACTTTCAGATGACTTTATTGCCGAATCTAGAGCCTTTTGAATTTTAGCTTCCAAAGTAAGTTTTGTTACCTCTGCCACCACGCCTGCAAAAGCAGTTGCTTTAGCATCTACCGTATCAGGAGCGGTATTATTATTAAGTGACAAACGAAGACCCTTGACAGCATCATCAAGTGAGTTTGCTGCGTCCTTTGCTCTGTCAGGAGCATCACTACTTGCAAGAGCCAACAATAACTTACCGTGTTTTGTCAAAGCGTCTAACGCAGACATACGAACAGCCAAAGCATCAGCGCTAATTACACGCCAATCTCCTTTATCAATTTCACTAAGCGAAATACGCTCTCGCTTAGCAAGATGAGCATTAAGTAGACTATCGTACTCTCTACTGTTTGCCAGACCATACTCAGTGCGCGCTCCTTCGATAACCACTGTCGACGCCTGCTGATATCTAACAATTGGCTCTCGATATAATGCAGGCTTGGGACAACCAGCAAGCATAAAAACAGTAGCCACTAGAAAAGCAAGTTTCGATCCAGAACTAAAATTAGGAGTTAATCGCATAAGATCGCTTCCTTGCACATTAATTTTATGGATATCTCTGCAAAGGCAAAATGACACTAGTCAATCAAAATCACACTGTCCAATATTTTTTTAAATAAAACGGAATAAAAACCTGGGTGGCCATTCCATAACGCACATACCGCACATCAAAAAAATGGTTCTTCATGGAATACGGAACAAAAAATGGCAAAAAATGGGGGCGCAAAAAAATGGGACCAAAAAAATGGGGACGGATTTATTTCTCAGAAAATAAATCAGTCCCCTTTTCTCTGAGGCACGGATGAACATTCGCCATCAAATGCTGATCGGCGACTACTTTCAGGTGGGTACACAGGTCATTTAAATCCGAGCACTGGTCAATGCTGCGTAAAAGGTGGTGGGGTGAGACGTGGTTTTCCAGATTGAACGAGTGCTGCTCCCCTTCCGGTAACAACCCAATCATGCTGTTCATCCCCGCGCTCACTGACAGAGAAACTCTGCCAGGGGAATGGAGAGGTGAAGCTATTTTTTGACAGAATCGGCCAATTGCAGACTATGGATACACTGCTAGGCTCCATGGTATGGCCAAAAGCTATGTCGCCTTTCTTGCTCACCGCATGTCGTTTTTCTGGCGCGTTACACAGATTGAACAGTGAGCTACGCACATGCAAGGAGCGCAACCAGACACAAGTAGCGGAAACTGTAATGCGCTTAACTGCCGCTCACTTCGTTCGCCCTTTGGCTTAATCGTTGCTCCTTATGAAAACGGTCCCACTTTTCAGTCGCCTAATCTAAGGCTCTGGGTGGAAGTTCCAACCGTACGCTCTGATGGTGGACAAGGCACATGGATAATCACGTTTTAGCGCGCATAAGCGTCGCACTCCTTTTTTCCGTTCTGACAGGATGCTACTCGACCATCCGAGTTCTGCCAGATTCTCCATCTGCCACGCCGATTGCCGGCGGCGACTTCCCCATGGCCGTTGTCTACTTCATGGCCGACAATCAGGAGAGAGAGCTGTTCGGCGATCCGACGTACTACTCCGCGCGCCTTGCGCAGGACACCAGCGACGTCGCCATCCGCTCCGTCGAGCAGGATCTCTACACCAAGTATGTTGCCGAGTCGGTGATGCGGAGAATTACTCAGCAAGACGGGACTCCACCGGTGATCCACCTAGGCGATCTTTTGGACTATTCATGCCACTCCGAATTTAAGCGCCTTAAGCGCTTGTCCTTTCTATCTGCTCCAAACGTCTACATTGCCAAAGGTAATCACGATGGAATTTTTCAGGGGAACATGAGTTATGGCGGCTGGATGGGAACGGCTTGGCTTTACATCCGAAAAATTACTGTCAACCACAGCATCGATCCCTCACTTGAGGGGCACTTCAACGCCGTTTGCGGCCAGCTGGATGACAATCCGCTTGCATCTGATGCCAACAGACTGCGCCCATTTCCAGATGCTCGCGAATGGCCGCACCAGTTCAACTGTGATTACCTGCGGTTGAAGAGCGGCGGAAAACTCCCACTTGCAATTGATACCTTCTGCAACGCCTCGGACTATCACCGACGCGTACTTGTGGCGGCGGGCAAAGCAACACCTCCGCTCGTTAATTCGCAGTTGACTGTCCACACCCCATACGAGTACACGGCAACAATGAACACCGGCAACTCGGTGAATAAATGGAACAAGGGCTCGCTGCTCCAATCCGTACGCGTCCCCCTTAAACAGCTTGGCAATGTCACCAGTGCGGAGCTTGGTGTGATCCTGCTCGACACAACTGATTGGCCCAGCGTGCCGAGCTTTAAGTTTCTGTCGAAAGAGTCGAACTCCAATGTCGGCACTATTCGCCAAGGCCAGCGTGACCTAGTCGTAGAGCAGCTCAAGTCATGGCGGGACGATCCGACGCGCAGCGTCAAGGCGGTAGTGCTGACCGGCCACTATCCGCTTCGCGCCCTTGACCGCAGTTCGGCACAGTGGATGCTAAAGCTGCACGACGAGTTTCCCTTCGTAACCCCTGTCTACTTCAGTGCACACACTCACGAGGGATACACCGCTGTGGGCGACGACCAAGAAGTGTCGAAGGGCGTAATCCGGGAGATCAACGTCGGCTCGCTCATCGATGCACCCGTCCACTACCGTAAGGCGATCTTCAGCTGGGACGCAGAACGTTCGCGTTTGCTGCTTACATCTGAACTGCGTACCCCCTGGACGGAATTGAACTGCGCGGCCGACGGGTCGCCACAAGCCAAAGCAGCTGCGGCAGGTCGGGTTTCAGCCGAAACATACGCCCACAGCAAACGCTTTCAGCCGCAGCAACAATGGTGCGAACGCCTAACGTTCGCCGGTAGGTCCATGCGTGACCTCGCGGGGCAGGCCGTCGAAGAAAAGGACTACGCCGAGTGCACAGGTAGTGCGCTGCGCCCGACACCTGATTTTTTGACCCGCTACAGAACCGCTCAAGCATCTATGGACGCTTCGCTCATTGGTAACATTGCCGAGCAGGAGCGCCTAGCATGCGCCGCTCTCGCTGGCGGAAAAGTTTTTTCGTTCAATAAGAACCACAAGCCGCCAGAGACCGTCAGCTATGCCTTCGATTTGGCAGGAGGTGTTCCGAAATGACTAAAATGGCGACCACTAAAATGGGAACTGATTTATATTTTGGAAATAAATCAACCCCCTTTTTTGTCCGTACCCTTTTTTGCTCCCTTTTTTATGCGCACAAAAAGGAGCCATAAGGGACGCCTTCGCCGCCTGCCTCAGTTATACCCTCCTGTCCACTGGAACCAACTGGCGGTTCAAGGATGCTGATGTCCCGATTTCCGATCAACAGCGTGTCAACTCGCCTGAGTGTATACGTGAGTATCGTCAACGCAGGATTGGGCATCGCGCAGGGGCCGGGGGCGAGCGAAGAAGAAATCAGTCAGCGCCTGCATCCTTCACGTCGATTTGCGTAATACCCACCAGACTGGCCTGCTCCAGTATCTCTTCAGCAGTCGAGTCAGCTGTTGGCATGATCAGACTGTTCTCAGCATCCCCAAAATGCAGTTCCAGCAGATGCATGGCAGCGTCGTGAATGGAGAGCTTCGACTGCTGCAACGCGAGTTGATGCGTACGGGACTCGCCGTTGAACAGGTACTCGATGGTGTAATTGCGCATTGATAACCTCAAAATCAGAGTGGCAGATAACTACCCTGACTTACCGGTCAATCGTTAGTTCAAGCGGATAAATGTTCTGCAGCTCAACTGCGAGAAAGCGTTTTCAGCCGCTCGACCAAAGCCGCTTCAAAAATCACGTACAGCTTTTCAGCATCGCCGGCACGCAGAACCTCGCTGGTTTCCAGCCCAAGCACGAAGCCATCCGCACGAGCCCCCGCCTTCACGGCGATGATCATCGAGTCTGCCCGGACAATCTGCGCCAGGAGCCGATCAGCTTCACGTTGCATCTTTTCGCTCAACACTACGCCTTCCACTTTCCTCACCTTTCATTCAATGCGACATCCAACATTTATGAGATCAAGGCTACGCCGCCGATAACGGCGCCTCAAGCCGCACGCCAATGACGCTTCGCTATTGCAGCCATCAGGAACCTTTGATGTGAACGAATCCATTTTGTTTAGTATCAAAATGAGCAGTTTCAAAAGCGTTTAGCAGTCGCCAACTTAAAAAATCATGACCGGAGAACAATGCATGCCCCTCAGTGACACCATTGACAGAGCGTTGCTAAGCGCAGAGGAACGTTCCTCTATCGCTGAAATTGAAGCTACAACCAATATTCTGCAGCTTGTTACACGCATGACCGGGACGCGGTTCGCGGCGATCGCGAAATTCACCGAGACTGACTGGATCGTCTGTTCCGCCTACGATCCGATCGAGCTTGGGATCAACTCCGGCGACACGCTGGAATTGGAAACCACGCTGTGCAGTGAGTTTCGCAGAGACCCTCAGGTGCTTTTCGTGCCGCAGATAAGTCGCGACGGCAGATTTTCCACACGCCCCGTGGTGAAGCAATATTTGATTGAAAGCTACGCAGGCGCGCCCATTTTCCTTCCTGACGGACAACTTTGGGGCGCGCTGTGTGCGTTGGACTCCAGGGCGGTGATTTTCGACGACCCGGATCTGGCGGATACGTTAGGCCTGTTCGCGAGACTGATCGGCTGTATCTTTTACGCGAATCTGACGGAGGCCGGCAGCGGCTACAGCAAGAACGTTTCAAGCGTTATCGGATAAACAAGAAACAGCCCTGAATATTCAGGGCTGTTTCATTTGTGGCCTGTGAGAATTTTGCTCCACCCTGCTACAAGGTGTAGGAAACGCCGATCTGCACGGTTCGCGGCGCCCCCGGGTAGGCATAGACGTTGCCGAATGCGCCCTCTTCATAATCACGGTCGAACAGGTTTTTCACGTCGAGATTAAGCCGCACCTTGTCATTGATCTTGTAGAAGCTGAGCAAGTCGACAACGGTATAGCTGCCCATCGAAAACGCGGTGTTGGCGGTTTGGCCGGCGCGCTCGTCGACGTACTTGAGGCCGGTGCCCAGGCCCAGTCCCTTGAAGGTGCCGTCCTGGAATTCATACATGTTCAGCAGGCTGAAGCTGTTCTTCGGGATGTTCATCAGCCGCGTGCCAGAGCGCAGCACGTTGTCCTTGGTTACCTCGGCATCGACATAGGCGTAGCCACCCATCACCCGCCATTCGGGAGTCAGGTTGCCGGCCACGTTGACGTCGAAACCGCGGCTACGCACTTCGCCGGCCGCAACGCTGAAGGTCGAGTCAACCGGGTCGGTGGTCAGCACGTTACGTTTTTCGATCTGATAGATCGCCGCGTCGACGCTCAACTGCTGATCCAGCGCTTCCCACTTGAGTCCCATTTCATAGGACTTGCCCTTCTCTGGCTCGAACCCTCCGCCCTGGCGACTGGCGCCGGTGTTCGGCTTGAAAGAGCGCGCCGTGTCGGCATAGATCGCCAATGTCTCGGTCAGGTCATAGGTCACGCCGATGCGCGGAGTCACCGCGTTGTCACTGGCCTGCCAGCTCTTGCCACCGGGCACGTAAGTTTCGTAGTCATGTTCGAAGCGCTCGAAACGCGCCCCGGCCAACACCTTGAGTTTATCGGTCAACGCCACCTGATCCTGCACGAACGCGGCATACGTCTTGAGGTTTTCCTTGTCGTGTGTCGGCGTGCGGGTGAGTGCCGGGCGCGGCTGGCCGTAGACCGGGTCGAAGATGTCGATCGGGTACGCACCGACGGCGCCGCTGGAGCGCTGGATGATCGACTTGTAGTCGTAATCCTCGTACTCGATACCGGTGAGCAACGTGTGCTGCAAACCCGCGGTATCGAAATGCCCGGTCAGGTTGAGCTGGGTATCCTTGTCGGTCCACTCCAGCTTGCGATAGTTGAAATTGCGCCCCAACGTGCGGCCGTCATCGGCAATGCCATTGGCCTCGATTGCGTTGCCCTTGAGCGAACCGTCGAGCCACTGGAACCCGCCGCCCAGGGTCCAGTCGTCATTGAGCATGTGCTCGAAACGCAGTTGGGCCATGTTGTTGTCGTTATGCAGTTTGCCAGCGTCTTTTTCGCCGAAAAAACTGTCGCGCGAAGCGGTTCCCGTCTGTTTTGCGTAACGGGTAAGGCCGCGATCCAGAGGCGCGTTGTTGCGCATGAAATCGCCTTCAAAAATCAGCTTGGTCGCGTCGGTAGCCTGCCAGGTGAGCACCGGTGCGATGCCGTAGCGCTCGGTTTCGACATGATCGCGGAAAGTGTCGCCGCCCTCGCCCACAACGTTTAAGCGATAGGCCAGACGCCCTTCTTCGTCGAGCGGGCCGGAAGCGTCCAGCGTGCCGCGTTTCATGCCCTGATCGTTGAGTTGGCTGCCCAGGGTGACGCTGCTTTCAGGCAACGGCTGCTTGGACACCACGTTGAAGGTGCCGCCAGGATCACCTCGACCGTAGAGCATGGTGGCCGGGCCGCGCAGCACTTCGAGGCGTTCGATTGTGTTGGCATCCGGCATGTTCGGATAGCCGCGGTTGATCGGGAAACCGTTCCGATAGAACTCGCCAGTGGTGAAGCCACGCACGGTAAACGTGGTCAGACCCTGCCCACCAAAATTGTTCGCCCGCCCCACGCCGCCGGCGTAGTCCAGCGCGTCCTGCAATCGGGTGGCGCCCAGATCTTCGACCGCATCCTTCGAGACGACACTGATCGATTGCGCAGTTTCATGGATCGAGGTGTCGGTACGCGTGGCGCTGGCCGAGCGCGTCGCGCGATAACCCTGCACCGGGCCGTCCGCCCTTTCGTAATTCGCCGTACCGATGACATCGGTAGCGTCCAGCTCCAGCGTTGAGGGTGATGCCCCCGTTTGATCAGCCCATGAGGCAGGCGACAATGCTTGCAGCACACAAATGGAAAGCAGGGTTCGACGCATGGAGAGGGAAACCTTTACGAATAGGCCAATGCAGGGGGTGAATCCGCCAAAAAACTCCCGCGCATGCTATACAAAATTATTCGCAATTAATACAGATTCCCATTAACAACAGTTGCCGCTGTCAATGCGGCACCGTCGCTCTGCGCCCTGCCCCGCCAAATTCTCAGGTTCCGCCCGAAAGCCCCTCGGTGGCCTGGGCGAACCTCGCACCGGCCTTGCGCACCAACTGGCGCCATTCTGTTGCTGTAATCAGCCCTTCCTGCTCCATGGTGTCGGCCATTTTCAGCAACTCGTCGTATTGATCCTCGGCGTCCATACGGATCTCTGGCTCTTCCAGTAATTTTCGCCAGGCGGCCAACGCCTGCTCTTTCCGAACGTCGCTCATGGTCATTACCCCCGGGTGACTTGTAAGTCGGTAGAGGGCTGCGGTTCTGGAGTGTTCAGCGGCGGCGACTGACGGCGCGACAGATGGTTTTCGTTGCGGCCTCGAAAATGAAGCGGCCCAAAGCAGCCGTTGATGCACGACTGCTTTGAGCCTGAGAGCGATTGCCTTCCAGGATGGCTCAGTGCGGGCTGGCCGTCGGACGTACCACAATCTCACTTACATCAACATCGTCGGGCTGTTCGATGGCATAAGCGAGGGCTCGTGCAATGGCGTCGGCGTTGAGCGCCACACGCCGGAAGGCTTTCATTTCCTCGCGTGCCTCCTCATCGGAAATCGTATCGGCCAGTTCCGACTCGACGACACCCGGGCACACCACCGTGACGCGAATCTTGTCCGTTTCCTGGCGCAAACCATCCGAGATGGCGCGGACGGCGAATTTGGTCGCGCAGTACACCGCGGCGGTTGGAGAGACCGCAAGACCGCCAATCGACGAGATATTGATAACCTGCCCGTACCCTTGCGCCTGCATGTCCGGCAAGACCGCAGCGATACCATGCAGCACCCCGCGCACGTTGACATCGAGCATCTGGTTCCACTCATTGACTTTCAGCGAGGCCAGGGGAGACAGCGGCATCACGCCCGCGTTATTGATGATCACGTCGATCTTGCCATGTTGCGCCTTGGCGAACGTCACGAACGCCTGCATGGATTGCAGATCGGTGACATCCAGTGCGCGGGCCTTGGCCGAGCCACCCTCGGCCCGGATCTCGCTGACCAGTTGGTCCAGACGCTCTGTACGGCGGGCACCGAGTACCACATGGGCACCTTTGCTGGCGATCAGCCTGGCCGCCGCTTCGCCAATACCACTGCTTGCACCGGTAATCAGCACGACTTTGTTGTGAATGTTCGACATATCCGTAGCTCCTGCTCTCAGCATTTAAGTTCAGCAGCGACCGCTGAAGTTGCGGGCGTTGCTGCGGGGTACGTCGAAAAGATTAAGGGCACATGCCTGCTCGGCGCGTGCCGAAACCTGCGCAACTTTTGCCTATTCGTGTCGGTGTGCATCAATCTGCAAAACAGATAAAGCAGCGATGCTCAAGCCCCACGGAACTCGCTGGGCGTTACGCCCACCTCGCGACGAAATACCTGAGAGAAGTGACTGGGGCTTGAATAGCCGACCTCCAGGCCGACGTCGATGACACTGCGCCCGGTCTCGAGCAACAGCTGCCGCGCGCGAATCATGCGCAAGCGGATGAAGTACTGCGAAGGCGAAAAACCCGTCGCACGCTTGAACAGACGGCTGAAGTGGTACTCGCTCAGCTCGGCCAGTCTGGCCAGCTTTGCCAGACTGAATTCAGCGCCCAGATCCGCACTCATGGCGTCAGTGACTTTGCGCAGCTTGTAGGCTTGCAAAGCGTTGCTCCGACGTCCGCCTCGGGCCTCGGCGCGATAGCTGCGCACCAGATGTACGGCCAGCGCCTGTGCCAGCGAGCGGGCAAACAGAGCGCTGGGCGAGCGCTCCAGAACCAGTTCGGTGCGCAACTGCTCCATGACAAACGCGACGCGCGCGTCGCGTGCCCCGGAAATATCACGCAAACGCACAGCTCCCCCGTAATCCCCCAACAACTCACGCGACGCGTGCTCGATCAACGGCAGCCCCAGATAAAGGTGCATGACTTCAAAGGTGTCGGCCCCTTGAGTCTGCCAGCGCATCTCATAAGGCTCGTCGGAACTGGTGAGGAAAAAATCGCCCGCGCTGACCTCCGCCGCTTCCCACTCGCCACCCGGCACGCGCTCCTCCACCCTCGCCGACCCCGCCAGAACCAGGACGAGCAGCGGTTCCACCACCGCAGGCACGAGAATGGGTTCAACCACGCTGCCATGGGTAAAAAACCGGATCACGATGTCCTTGATTTCCGGACACGCTGGCAACGCCTGCGGCTCGCCCGGCAGGTAGTCTCCCATCGACTGCCCGGTGATGCGCAAGTCCTGGGAGGAAGTGGACTTCTGTTGCAACGCCGTTTGCCCGGTATTGGTCATGAACATGCCCTTTTGCTGAGATTCAGCGCAAAACCCCGACAGCCGGGGCAATCTCCCGAAAGCCGACCTCGCCCCGCTGCGAGACAGTAGGCCCGTCGCCGATGACAGCGCCTTGCGGGCGCCGACCCGGCCAATCCCTACTCGATCAAAATGCTGGAGAACATCATGACCGATATCAAGCACAGCACACCAAACGAAGTGGCCGGTAAAGTGGCTCTGATCACTGGCGCGGCCAGTGGCATCGGCAAGGCCATCGCACTACTGCTGCATGCCCGCGGCGCCAAAGTCATCGCCGAAGATATCAGCCCTGAGGTAGAGGCGCTGGCTCGCCCCGGGCTGGTACCACTGGTAGCCGACATCACTCAGGACGGGGCCGCTGAACGCGCGGTCGCATTGGCCGTCGAGCAATTTGGTCGACTGGACATTCTGGTCAATAACGCCGGCATCATCATCAACAAGCTGGTCATCGACATGACTCGCGAAGACTGGGAGCGCATTCAGGCGGTCAATGCCACGGCGGCATTTCTGCATAGCCGCGAAGCGGTCAAGGCGATGATGCCGAATAAATCCGGTTCGATCGTCAACATCGCGTCCTACGCCTCCTACTTCGCCTTCCCCACCATCGCCGCCTACACCGCTTCCAAAGGCGCACTCGCGCAACTGACGCGCACCCTGGCGCTTGAAGTCATTGGCCACGGCATCCGCGTCAATGCCGTCGGCGTCGGAGATGTGGTGACCAACATCCTCAACAATGTAGTCGACGATGGCCCGGCATTTCTCGCCCAACACGGCGAGGCCGCGCCGATCGGCCGTGCGGCACAACCGGAAGAAATCGCCGAAGTGGTCGCGTTCATCGCCTCGGACCGTGCCAGCTTCATGGTCGGTTCGGTTGTCATGGCCGACGGCGGCATGACCGTCACGGCCGGTTGAGCCATTACAGGAAAGATCCGCCCGCAAGCCCGAGAGGATCAGGCAAATCTGCGGCAGTTTTGTTCTGACACCTCTGCGCTCTGCTACGTAATCTGAAAGCACGCAACGGATGCAGACACAGGCCACGGCAGGCCGCTCGGATTGAATGAGGACTGAGGAGAAAAGCTGATGAAAAATGCCAGACAAACCACGCCTGACCATCGTTACGCCGGGATGTGGGTCACCGCTGATGGGTTCATCCGTCACGAGCTTCTGACCACTGGGCGTTATGACGAGGCCCGTGGTAAAAATAACAGTGCTTATGAAGGTCGCTACGAAATAACCGGTGACTATATCCAGTACTGGGACGACACCGGCTTCACCGCTGACGGGCATTTTCATGACGACGTGCTGTATCACGCCGGCATGGTCCTTTATCGGCAATGAGCACTTTAATGATGTCGGGTGAATATCGTCTGCCTGGACAGTTCCGGGCAGACGCTCATGGACACTTGTGAGAGCCTGAAATGCAACAGAGCGATGCTTTCATCCTGCAAAACACGGCCATCTACCGTGACGAACTGGTTCGCTTGCTGACGCAACGGTTTAGCGCACCCGGGGTCTATGAGACCGCCGTAGCGCCCTTGCATGTAATCCGTTTTGACGCACCTTCGGAGCTGATCCACACTGTGCACAAGCCGGCACTTTGCCTGATCGTGCAAGGACAAAAAGAAGTCGGCCTGGGTGACGACCATTACCTGTACGACCCGCTCAGTTACCTGGTGGTCTCAGTGACACTTCCCGTGTCCGGGCGCGTGCTGATGGCCAGCCCGGAGGCGCCCTATCTGTGTATCCGCATTGATTTCGAAGCCACGGAAATCGCGCAGGTCATCGCCGATGCGCCCCCGACGGGCGTCCCGGACGAGCCGGAGCTTGGCCTGTTCATTGAAAAGGTCGATGTGCCTCTGCTGGAAACCATGCTTCGGCTGGTCCGGCTGCTGGAAACACCGAAAGACATCGGCATGCTCGCGCCCCTCGCCCTTCGCGAGCTGTATTACCGGCTCCTGCGAGGTGTGCACGGTCGTCGTCTGTATGAGCTTGCCCTCGTTGACTCGCAAACACGCCGGGTAACGCGGGCAATCGATTGGCTGAACAACCACTACACCCAACCCTTGCGCATCGAAGAACTCGCGCGGGTCGCCAGTCTCGGCAGCTCCACATTGCATCATCAATTCAAGGCCGTGACGGCCATGAGTCCACTGCAATACCAGAAACAGCTTCGCCTGCAGGAAGCCCGCCGCTTATTGCTCGGCGAAGGGCTGGATGTGGCGAGTGCCTGCTATCGAGTGGGCTACGAAAGCCCGTCGCAATTCAGCCGGGAATACAGTCGCCAGTTCGGGTGTCCGCCATCAAGAGACACCCAGCGGGTTCGCCGCCCGGCGTGAAAGTCAGCCCGACAGCGATCTATCGGATTAATGCCCACCAATCACTTCACAAACCGGTTACGCCCCAGCGTTTTGGCGTTATACAGCGCCTGATCGGCGACCTCGATCAACCCTTGCAAGGATTGCAGTTGCGCCCCCGAGGCCGTAGCGATGCCGATACTCACACTCAGCCGGCCGAATGGGCTGGAAGGGTGCAGGATGTGCTCCTGCTGCAAACGATCGAGGATCATCTGCGCCACCACCGCAGCACCGTCGCTGTCGGTGGCCGGCATGATCACGCTCATTTCTTCGCCGCCGTAACGCGCCACCAGATCCGACGGGCGCCGCACACAACCTTCGAGAATTGTGCCGACCTTCTGCAGGCAGGCATCGCCGGCGACATGCCCGAACGAGTCGTTGAACAGCTTGAAGTAATCGATATCGATCATCAGCAACGCCAGCGTCGTGCCGTCACGTTGTGCGCGTCGGGCTTCCATGGCGAGGCTCTCATCGAAGCAGCGCCGGTTGGCCAGGCCGGTCAGGGCGTCCTTCATCGCCAGTAACTCAAGCTGACGATTGGAGGAAAGCAACTGCTGCTGCGTCCCGCGCAATTGATCTTCAGCCCTGGTACGCCTGCGAATATCGAGAATCAGAAACCAGCCGATGAGCCCGGTAAGCCCCAGCAACCCCGCGACCACCACTGCCGACAGCCAGGCCTCCATGCGCCACGCAGCAAGGGCTTCGCGTTTGCCGAGGGCGACGGTGGTGATCAGCGGCAGCCGGTCGCTCTTGCGGAAGGCATAGAGCCGCTCGACGCCATCGAGGCTGGAAGTAAATGACGCGGTGCCGACCGATCGATCGACCAGATACTTCTCATAGATCGGCGACTTGGAAAAGTTACGCCCCATGTCCTGCTCGCGGAACGGATAGCGCACCAGCAACGTACCGTCGGTATAGGACAAGCCGATAGCACCCTCCTGGCCCACATCGATCTTGCCGAACAGGCGCAGGAAGTTTTCGATTCCCAGGGTCACCGCCACCACACCGGCAAACTCGCCGTGCGCATCATTGAAACGGCGGCTGACGGTGATCACCCACTCCTGATTGGAGCGACTCTGGATCGGCGGACCGATAAAGGTCTCGCGGCTCGGGTCGTCACGATGATGGATGAAATAAACACGATCACTGCTGTTGGCCCCGGCCGGAATCGGTCGGTTGGACGACATCAGCCAACGGCCCTGGTTGTCGTAGATGGTGATGCCGCTGAGCTGCGGCATCAGCGGTTCCTGACGATTGACCAGTGCGCTCAGACGCTGGATCTGCGGGGGGCCACTGCCTTCGGTTTCCAGACGTTCGACGATCCCGAGCAACAGCAACGAACTCTGGCGAACGATCCCTTCGGAATAAGTCGCCAGCGCCTGGGTCAGGTTCAGGCCATGAACGTTTACCTCCTCCAGTGCGCGCTCTCGAGAGGCCAGCACTTTCCACACCGTCAGTGACCCGAGGGAACAACCGATCACCAACAACAAAAGCACAACCAGGCGGGTATCACGCTTCACATTACTACCTTTGGGAAAGTCCGGTTTCCGTTCCTGCGGCGGGTCGACCGACTCGATGACTGCAGCCGCGTGTCCTTGTCGCGCGCAAGGATACAAGCAGCACTGACTTGCTGCAGCAACAGATTATGTGACGCAAAAAACATACTTCTGATTTGTACTGCGTCGTCCGGAAAAAAGCGTGCTAAAGATTCCGCACAGGCTTTGCGCTTGGCGAAACAGCGACAAGAATGCCAGACCAAACCATCGCCAGGCTTTCAGAATCCGCTTGGCGCCCACCGTCAGAAGCCAACTTTCTGACGCCTGTTTCACGACCCTTTCCCCTTGTCTTGCCAAGCATAAAATTTTGGCACTTTTGCACAACAAGTTGACATCCAAAAGCATGCCACGGGCCACCGATATCATTAGAGTATGCGCCCTTAAAAAGGAAAGGACTCTTGATGACTCAGTCACTCTCACGGCGCGTTGTGGCGATTACCGGCGCCCTGGGGAATCTCGGCGAGACCCTGGCGGACATGGCCGCAGCCCAGGGCGCGGATCTGGTGCTGATCGATCAGGCGACGATGGCGATTCCCAGTTCCCACAATCGACTGGTCCTGTCCGGCATCGATCTGACCTCCCTTGCCGATTGCCAGGCAGTCGCCCACCAGATCAACCGCTATTTCGGACGCCTCGACGCCCTGGTCAACGGCGCCGGCGGCTATGCGTGGGAGCCGTTGCTGGGCAGTGCGATAGAGGCCTGGGATCGGCTCTACTCGCTGAACCTTCGAACCGCATTGAACGCCAGCAAAGCCTTGCTGCCATTGCTGCTGCAATCCTCGGCGGGACGCATCGTCAATATCGGATCGAGCATGGCGGCTAAGGCCGGGCTGGGCATGGGCGCTTACGCCGCTTCGAAATCCAGCGTTTTGCGCCTGACCGAAAGCCTCGCCGAAGAACTCAAGGACATGAGCATCACGGTCAATGCCGTGTTACCGAGCGTGCTCGACACCCCGCAAAACCGTGAAGCCATGCCCGACGCCGAGCATCAGCGCTGGGTGACGCCCGCTCAACTGGCGGCGGTCATTCTGTTTCTGATCTCGGAACAAGCGTCGGCCGTCACTGGCACCGGTATTCCGGTGATCGGGCGCATGTAGGGTCTATTGACGCCGCGCGCCTTGGCGACGTCGCTTTCTTCACCTTTCGGAAAAGCAAGATCACCGGATTACCGGACTTCCCCTCCCCCCATGCGACCCGCCACTTCCAGCGCTGCCTTCGTTAACCACGTCCTTGATGTCGCCGAACAATACGGCTGCGATGGCGACTGGCTGTTGCAGCAGACCGGACTCTCACGCGAGCAGTTGTCCGACTCGATCGTGCGCATTCCCATGCGCCAACTGCGTGCCTTGCTGGAACTGGCGGCGCTCAGCAGCAACCTGCCGCATTTCGGCCTGCTGGTCGGCGCCGCCGTACGCCCGGGCACCTACGGCGTACTGGGTTATGTGCTGATGACCAGCGCGACACTGGGCGAATCGCTGAATATGATTCTGCGTTTCGGCAAGATCGTTTACGACAGTCCGTCCAGCCAGACCCGAATCGTCATCGGCGACGGCCGCGTGACCCTCGAAGATCAACGCATCAGTGAACTGGAGCCCTATTGCGCCCTGCATCAGGAAGCGCTGATGGTCGGCTGGGCAGCGTTCGGCCGCTGGTTGATCGCGAGTAATCAGCCGATGCTGGAAGTCCGGATGATGCATTCGGCGGTGGGCGAACCGGCGCTGTATGAACACTTCTTTGGCTGTCCGGTGCAGTTCGAGGCCGGTTGCAATGCGCTGGTGTTCGCCGAGTCGACGCTCTCGACGCGGATCCAGGGTGCCGACCCGCGCATGCATCGCAGCATGTTGCTGGAGGCCGACTGGCAGTTGTGCCTGTCGTACCCGGCATTTTCCGTGACTGACCGCTTGCGCGCGCTGCTCACCGAACAATTGCCGACCGGCGATTTCAGCTTGAAAAGCCTGGCCCGGCAGCTGGCGATTTCGCCGCGCACCTTGCAGCGCAAACTGGCGGCCGAAGGGGAAAACTTCAATCAGGTGCTGGAAACCATGCGCATGGAACTGGCCGACCATTACCTGCGCCGCACCGAGACCAGCATCATGAACATCGCCCTGATGCTGGGTTACTCGCAGGCCAGTTCTTTCAGCCATTCCTTCCGTCAGGCCCGCGGGATTTCGCCGGTGGATTACCGCAAGTTGCTGCGCGCCAGATAAGCCCGATCACGGTTTCAGCTGCAGCAGCGGCTGGCCCTTTTTCACCACATAGGTCGCCAGTTCCACGCCTTGGTCCTGGCCGACGTTCTTCGCCACATGGGCCACGCCTGCCGGGATGAACAGCGAGTCACCGGCCTTTAGCGTGACCGCCGGCCGCCCCTCCAGTTGATACTCCAGCGTGCCGCTGACCACGTGCGCCACTTCGACACCCGGATGCGCATGCCGCGGCGCGGTGACACCCGGTTCGAAATCGATACGTGCCTGTATCACCTCGCGATCCGCGGCGCCCAGGTCCTGACGAATCAGGTCGGTACGGCTCAAGCCCTGCTGCCAGCTCATGGCCTGAGCGTCTGCCGCCTGCGCCAGGCCGGTGAATGAAACCAGTGCGGCCACAGTGGCCAGAATCAGTGTGCGTTGCATGCAATTGCCCTCTCGACAGTCATGGTGTGAAGGCCTGCACTGTGACTGCCGGGTGTAGCGGCCATGTGTCGGAAAACCCGCGTTTGGTCTCGCCGTGTATCACGTGCAGAGCTGGATACACGGCCATACAAAGCACACCGGCTGTGTATCACAGTGTGTACAGACACCCCGGCGATACATGAACTTGAATCAGCGCGCTTTTTCGACATGGGCCAGATACGTGCCGGAGTTCAAATGCCTGCAAGGTTTGCCGGGCTCAGCCCGCACCTGCCCCCGACAGGATTGCCAAGGAGACTTCAGCATGAAAAACGCAGCATTCAACCGTATGAACATCCTCGCCGTGGCGCTGTTCGGCGCGCTGACGGCGACGCAAATGCCAACGGCCGCCGCCGCGCAGCCGGCACCCGGCGAGCACAACGTCAGGTATTCCGCGCCCTCGCCGTTCGGCCCGCTCAAGCATGTGAAGGCCGGGTTGCTGGATGTGGCCTACGCCGAAACCGGCCCGGCGCAGGGGCCGGTGGTGATTCTGCTGCACGGCTGGCCGTACGACATTCACAGCTATGACGAGGTCGCGCCGTTGCTCGCCGCCAAGGGGTATCGGGTGCTGATGCCGTATGCGCGGGGTTATGGCGACACGCATTTCCTCTCCGATCAGACGCCACGCAACGGGCAGCCTGCGGCGCTGGCCAGCGACGTGATCGACTTCATGGATGCCCTGAACATCAAGCAAGCGGTGCTCGGTGGCTACGACTGGGGCGCGCGCTCGGCAGATATCGTCTCGGCGCTGTGGCCGGAGCGAGTCAAGGCATTGGTCTCGGTCAGCGGCTACCTGATCGGCAATCAGGCTGCCGGGCAGAACCCGTTGCCGCCCAAGGCCGAATTGCAGTGGTGGTATCAGTTCTACTTCGCCACCGACCGTGGCCGGGACGGTTACCGGAAAAACACCCACGACTTCGCCAAGCTGATCTGGCAGCTCGCCTCACCGAAATGGGCCTTCGATGACGCCACGTTCGACCGCAGCGCCAAAGCGCTGGAAAACCCCGATCACGTCGAGATCACCGTGTTCAACTACCGCTGGCGTCTGGGCCTGGTGCAGGGCGAACCGCAATACGCGGCGCTGGAACAGAAACTCGCCAGCGCCCCATCCATCAGCGTGCCGACCATCACCCTCGAGGGCGATGCCAACGGCGCGCCGCACCCGGCGCCTGAGGATTACGCCAAACGTTTCACCGGCAAGTACCAGTTCCGCCTGATCAACGGCGGCATCGGCCACAACCTGCCGCAGGAAGATCCGCAGGCGTTTGCTCAGGCGGTGATCGACGCCGATCACCTCTGAGGCCGAAGACAGAAAACGCCTCGGTCTATTTGACCAGGCGTTTTTCCCTGGACGGTCGATAACCGAAAAACGCGCTGTAGCACTTGCTGAAATGGCTCGGCGAAACGAAACCACAGGCCACCAGCACTTCCATTTGCGACAGCTCGGTGTGCTGCAACAGGCGCCGGGCTTCGGTGATGCGCAGTTCCAGGTAGTAACGCTGCGGTGTGGTGCCCAGTTGCTCCTTGAACAAGCGCTCCAACTGCCGCCGCGAGCGACCGGCGTACACCGCCAGTTGCTCCAGCTCCAGCGGTTCCTCGAGGTTGGCGTCCATCAGTTTGACCACCTCACGCAACGGTGCGCTGACGCAGAGGTTTTCATCCGGTTTGATCCGCCGATACCGCGACTCCTCGAACGCCAGAATGTCCTCGATGCCTTCGACCAGCGCCTTGCCGTGCAGGCTCTTGATCCAGTCCAGCGCCATATGGAAAGCCCCGGACGGGCTCGACGCGGTGAGCCGGTCGCGATCGATCACATAAGGTTCGCTGCTGACCTGAGTGGCTTTGGCAATTTCCGTGAGTGCGGGACGGTGTTCCGGGTGGATCGCGCAACGATAACCATCGAGCAGCCCGGCGCGGCCGAGAAACCACGCACCGTTCCACAAACCGGCCAGACTGACCCCGCGCTCCGCCGCCGCGCGCAGCAGGCTGATCAACTCTTCACTGGCCTTCAGCTCGGTGCGGTAGCCGCCGCACACCACCAGCAAGTCCAGATCCGCAAGGCTGGCGGCGTCAATCCGCGCATCCGGGCGAATCACCAGCCCCAGATCGCTGATCACCTCACCCTCGCCCAGCCCGAACGTGCGCGAGCTGAACAGTCCGGCGCGCAACAGGTTGGCGGTGATGATGGTGTCCAGCGCCTGGGTGAAGGCCGGCAGCGAAAAGTGTTCCAGCAGCAGAAAACCGGTGCGGGTGATGCGGGTCTCGGCGGATTGCTCATTCAGATAGCGGAGGTTTTTGCCCTTCATGCCTCCGCTGAATTGACGTCGTTCGATCAAGGTCTGGCCCATCGGTCATGTTGTTATGCGCCGATAGTTGGCTTGATGGGCCAAAGAGTCAATCACGCTTGTGGCAACTGAATTGGCGGGACCTGATCCGCACGGTCAGACGACCGTGAGATAACCCGCACCGAGCCGGCCTTCCAGACGACCGAACAGCACGTAATGCTGATAACCGCTGGTGAACGCGCCCGTGGAAATCGCGTTTTTGACGTCCTGGTTCATATGCAGGTATTGCGCTTCGTCGAAGTTATCCGCACTGACTTCGCCGGTTCGCCCAAGCTTTTCGCTTTCGACCGGCAGCCCCATGATCGTGCGCCGCTGGAAGTCGATAATGCGGTTGACGGCGTGACTTTCCAGCGGCCCCCGATTGGATTGGGTCGAGTAGATGTGCAAGCCGTTTTTTGCGCAGCGATTGCACATGTCGACGCAATTTTTCTGGGTGGACTTCAGGCCGGTCAATTGCGCCAGAGGCATGTCCAGATACTTGCCGACCTGGTATTCGGTCTGATTGAAAACGGAACAGCACAAAACGGTATTGCCGTTGCAGTCGAGCACCAGCCAGTCATCCTTGAGCGAGCACGCCTGCTTGGGATACTGACGGACCAGATTGACCAGATCGTCGAAGGGCGGCAGCGCCAGCCTTTTCAGGGTTTCATGATCGGTATCTGTCACCGAAGGGTCGCGCTCGATCAGCGCCAGCGTTTTCTCCAGCGGCATCATCACTGAATACCCAGTGGAGAACTCGAAACCCAGACTCTGGCTGAATTCGCGCATCAGCCCTTCTTCTTCCATGTTGTCCAGATAACGGTGGTAGTAAACCTCGATGCGCGTACTCAAGCCATGTTGCTGCTTGAGTTCATGCAGTTTGATCATGTTGGCCTTGACCACTTCAATGTCGCCGCCCACGTGCCCCTGCTGGTAAGTCTCCTGGTAAAACCCGGACAACGAAATACGGAAGAACCACGGGTTGGCCAGCATGGCGGTTTCCATGTTCTTGGCCAGGTTCAAGTTGGAGCTGATACCGCTCTGCAAACCGGCGGCATTGATGATCTCGACAAACTCACCGATTCGCGGATGGATCAACGGCTCGGTCCAGTTGTACAGAAAGATCGTCTCGACCCCTTCGTTGCGGGCCTTCTCGACGATCTTGCGGAACATGTCGACTTGCATGGCTTTCTTGAAGTTGACGTTTTCCGAGTTGCCCATCGGGCACGAAGGGCAGCTTAAATTGCACGCACCGACAATATCGATATACATATTCATGACGGGTGACGCTCCTTGAGTGAATAGCGGTGCATCCAGAGCAAGCGACTGTCATGGTTGGCGTTATTCGTTAGTTATTTGACAGTCCCGGAGCGCGGCTCAGCAAGTTCCGGGCCATTGCTATGGTGCGCCATCAATTCCACGATCCAATCGATAAATACCCTTAGCTTTTGGCTGATATGCCGGTTCGGCGGGTACGCTACGTAGAGCGGCATCGGCTCGAGTTGCCAGTCTTCGAACAGCGGCACCAATTCGCCCCGAGCCTGATGCGCGTGCGACATGTACCTGGGCAACCACAGCACACCCATGCCGGCCAGACCTGCCGCAAGGTAAGCGTTGCCGTCATCGACGGCGAGCACGTGGCGGCCCTTGATCTGCAGGTGTTCGCTGCCATTGTGCAAGGCGTAAGGCACGGGTTTGCCGGTGCGCGCCCAGAGAAAACCGACCACCCGATGATGCGAGTCCTCCAGCTCGCGTGGATGCTGCGGCGTGCCAGCGCGGGCCAGATAATCCGGCGCGGCGAAAACCCCGAGCTGAAGATCGGCCACCCGCCGCGCCATCAGTGACTGATCAAGCAGTTCGCCGCCGCGCACCACGCAATCGACGTTCTCATCGATGATGTCGACGATGCGGTCGCTGACACCCATGTCGATCTGAATGTCCGGATAACGCGCATGAAACTCAGGCAATGCCGGCACCAGAATCAGCCTCGCCAGCGGGCTCGGCACATCTACGCGCAAGCGTCCTCTGGGCAATGCCGAGGCGCCGGACAGACTGGTTTCGGCGTCGTCCATATCGGCCAACAACCTAATGACCCGCTCGTAATAGATTGCGCCATCGGCAGTGACGTTGACCTTGCGCGTGGTGCGGTTGAGCAACCTGACCCGCAGCCGGGCTTCCAGTTGCTGCACGAGTTGGGTCACGGTGGTCTTGCTCATGTGCAAGGTCTCGGCAGCCTTGGTGAAACTGCCCGCCTCGACCACCCGGGCGAACGCCTGCATTGCATCGAAACGGTCCACTTTGCGCCCTCGGATTGTTTGGAATCTGCAAACAGTGAACGCCAAGCTTGCGCGTTTATCGCCTCGGCGCAAGCCCCTACAGTCACTCCATCAACAACCACCAAACAATGATGGAGACACCCATGACCCAGCGCGACGTCGTTTTCCCGCCAGCCCGCCATGCGCTTTACGAGCGCCATCGTTATTCGCCAGCGATTCGTTCCAACGGTTTTCTGTTCGTCTCGGGGCAAGTCGGCAGCCGTGAAGATGGTTCGCCCGAGCCGGATCTGCAGAACCAGGTGCGCCTGGCGTTCAATAACCTCAATGCGATTCTCGACGCCGCCGGTGGCAGCTTCGCCGATGCGGTGGACGTCACGGTGTTCATGATCGATCCACAATCGACCTTCGAAACCATCTGGGAAGTGGTACCGGAGTTCTGGGGCAGCGCACCGTATCCGACGATTACTGCGGTGGGCGTGACCTGGCTGGCCGGGTTTCAGTTCGAGATCAAGGTGATTGCCAAACTCCCGGAAACCCCATGATCGTAATCCGGGGTAAAACATCATCGGACACCGCTGCTGGCCTTTGACAGCGCGGCTGCGTATAACCTCGCCGTTTCGTCTAACCTGATTGAGCGCCCGCGCGCGACACCGCGCCCGGTGGCGCTTAGAATGCGACGCTCATGAAACGGAGATTTCCATGCTCAAACGAACCCTGGCACTGACTGCTGGTCTGGCCCTGTCTTTTTCCGCTCTGATGGCACATGCCGCCGATGTGTTGCGGGTCAGCGCGATTCCCGACGAAGCCCCGACCGAATTGCTGCGCAAGTTCGAGCCGCTCGGTGCGTACCTGGAGCAGCAGTTGGGCATGAAGGTGCAGTTCGTTCCCGTGGCCGACTATCCGGCCGTGGTCGAAGCGCTGGCGACCGACCGCCTCGACATGGCCTGGCTGGGTGGTTTCACCTTTGTTCAGGCACGCCTGAAGACCGACGCCACCACCCCGGTGGTCCCGCTGGTGCAGCGCGAGCAGGATGCGCAGTTCACCAGCAAATTCATCACCGCCGACCCGAACGTGAAGAGCCTGGCCGACCTTAAGGGCAAAACCTTTGCCTTCGGCTCGGTGTCGTCCACCTCCGGCAGCCTGATGCCGCGTTATTTCATGCTGAAGAACGACAACATCAAGCCTGAAGCCTATTTCAGCCGCGTTGCCTATTCCGGCGCGCACGATGCCACCGTGGCTTGGGTTCAGGCGGGCAAGGTCGATGCCGGTGTGCTGAACGCCAGCGTCTGGCAGAAACTGGTGGACGCCGGCAAGGTCGACACCAGCAAGGTCCACGTGTTCGCCACCACCCCGGCCTACTTCGATTACAACTGGACCGTGCGCGGCACCCTAGACCCGGCGCTGGCGGCGAAGATCAAGAAAGCCTTCCTCGACCTCGACCCGGCCAACCCCGAGCAAAAGAAGATTCTTGATCTGCAGGCGGCCAGCCGCTTCATCGACACCAAGCCCGAAAACTACAAGGGTATCGAGGAAGCTGCTCGCGCTGCCGATCTGTTGAAATGACCCTGAGCCTCAAACACGCCCGCCTGCACCACGCCAACGGGGTCGATGCGCTACGCGGCGTCGACCTGCAGATTGGCGCCGGCGAGCAGGTGGCGATCATCGGTCCTTCCGGGGCCGGCAAGTCGAGTCTGTTGAACCTGCTGGCCACCGCGTTGCGCCCCAGCAGCGGTGAAATCGAGGTGCTGGGCGAACGTCCCTGGCATCTCTCGGCCCGTCAACGGCAACGCCTGCGTGCGCGCATCGGCCTGGTGCATCAAGCCCCACCGCTGCCGCCGCGCCAGCGGGTGGTAACGGCGGTGCTGGCCGGCAAACTCGGCCAGTGGAGTTTAGGCAAGAGCCTGCTCAATCTGCTGCACCCGACGGATATTCCCGGCGCCCGTGCGGCCCTGGCACGACTGGATCTGGGCGACAAACTCTTCGCTCACTGCCAGCAATTGTCCGGCGGCCAATTGCAGCGCGTGGGTATTGCCCGGGTGCTGTATCAGGCGCCGGAGGTTCTGCTGGCGGACGAACCGGTGTCGGCGATGGACCCGGTGCTCGCCGGGCACACCCTGTCGATCCTCTCGCAGCACGCCCGGACACACAACGTCACGCTGGTGGCGAGCCTGCATGCAGTGGAACTGGCGCTGGCGCACTTTCCGCGCATCATCGGTTTGCGCGACGGCCAGATCCTGTTTGACAGCCCGGCCGAACAGGTCAGCCGCGAGATGCTCGACACGCTGTACGCCAACGAGCAATTGCAAAGCCCGACGACGCCCAGTGCGCCGCTGATTGTGCAGATCCCGCGATGCTGAGGGCTGATTCACGCGACCCTGCTGCCGCGCCGCGATTACTGCTGACCCTGCTGGCACTGGCCTTGCTGTGGCCGGGCATCCAGCTCAGCGAACTGGACCTTGGCGTGCTGCTGCACAGCAACAGCCAGACCGAAATGGGCCGTTTCATCTCCGGGTTCTGGCCACCGGCGCATGACCACGACTTTCTCCAGTTGCTGCTCAAGGCGACCCTGCAAACCCTGGCCATCGCCACCGCCGGTATGGCTCTGGCGCTGCTGCTGGCGGTACCGGCGAGCCTGATTGCCAGCCGCGCGCTGTCGTTGTCGGCGGCGTCCCGCAGCGGCATTCCCAGTCGGATCGGAAGCTTGCTGCGCTGGCCGGTGCGCGGGCTGCTGATCTTCTTGCGCAGCGTGCCGGAGATCGTCTGGGCGCTGCTGTTCGTGCGCGCCGTGGGCCTCGGCCCGGCGGCGGGTGTACTGGCGATCGCCATCACCTACAGCGGCATGCTCGGCAAGGTCTACGCGGAAATTTTCGAATCCACCGACCAACGCCCGGCGCACGCCTTGATGCAGGCCGGCAGCGGACGACTCGCGGCGTTTGCCTACGGGATTCTGCCGAATGTCGCGGCGGAGTTGCTGTCGTACACGGTATATCGCTGGGAGTGCGCGATTCGTGCGTCAGTGGTGATGGGGTTTGTCGGCGCTGGTGGCCTCGGCCAGCAGATCGACCTGTCGCTGCGCATGTTCGCCGGCGGTGAAGTGGCAAGCATGTTGCTGACGTTCCTGATTCTGGTGCTCGGTGCCGATCAACTCAGCCGCCTGCTGCGCTGGAGGCTGACATGAATCGTCTGATTAATCTGTTGCTGATTGTCGGCATTGGCGTCGCGGTCATCGCCTCGTTCGGCTACCTCGAACTCGACCTTGGTGAACTGGGCAGCGCCACCAGCCTCAAGCAGATGGGTGCCTACGCGCAGCGCTTTCTCAGCCCGGATCTGAGCGCCACACATTTGCAGGCGATCCTCAAGGGCGCGCTGGAAACCCTCGCCATGTCGGCCCTCGGCACCCTGCTCGCGGCGGTGTTCGGCATCCTCCTCGCGCTGCCCGCCGCCGGACGTTTCGGCTGGCCGCTGCAAAGCGCTTCGCGCCTGTTGCTCAACGGTCTGCGAGCGATTCCGGAACTGGTGTGGGCGGCACTGATGGTGCTCGCCGCCGGCCTCGGCCCGAATGCCGGCACCCTGGCGCTGGCCCTGCACACCACCGGGGTGCTCGGCCGGTTGTTCGCCGAAGCGCTGGAAAATACCCCGCCGGAACCGGCCGAAGCGATCCGCTTGCAGGGTGGCAACCCGGTGCTCGCCTTCTGCTACGGCACCCTGCCCAACCTTGCCCCGCAATTGCTCGCCTATTGCCTGTATCGCTGGGAAAACAACATTCGCATGGCCAGCGTGCTGGGCTTTGTCGGTGCCGGCGGTTTGGGGCAGATGTTGTATGTCAGCCTCAGCCTGTTTCAGGAAGCGCAGGCGAGCACGGTGATTCTGGCGATGCTGATTCTGGTGCTGGGCGTGGATTCGCTGAGTGCCTGGAGCCGGCAGCGCTGGGTCAAGGCCTGACGGGCAAGCCTCACTGCGCCGTCGCCAACCGGTACTGGCGCGGGGTGAATCCGGTGGAAGCCTTGAACTGCCGGGTGAACGCGCTGTGGTCGGTATAACCGCACTGCAGCGCCACTTCGGTGATCGGCAAGTCGCCGTGCAACAGCCGATGCGCGTGCTCAAGACGCACTTTCTGGATCATCTGCCGCGGCGTGAGGTGGAACACGCGCTTGCAGTAACGCTCCAGTTGCGCCACTGAAATCCCGGCGATGCGCGTCAGTTCGCTCAGGCTGACGCGCTGATTGAAGTTCGCCCGAATGTACTCGTCCACCGCCGCCAGCCGCTGATACGCCGGATGAGTTTCGCTGGCGGTCTGCAAATCGACGGAAATTCCCGCCAGGCCGATGATCCGATTGTTGCGGTCGTACAACGGACGCTTGTGGGTCAGGCACCAGCCCGGTTCGCGGCTGCCGTACAGATGCAACTCCAGCTGATCCTCCAGTACAAACCCCTCTTCCAGCACGCGCCGATCCTGCTCGGTGTAGCCCGGGCCCAATTGCGCCGGAAACACCTCGGCGCTGGTCTTGCCCAGTAACGGTCGCAGGTCTTTCAAACCACAGCGCTGCACCAACGTCTGGTTGGCCATGACATAGCGCGCCTGCAGATCCTTGATGAAGATCGCCGCGTTGGGAATCACGTCGAGCATCGGCAACAGCAGCGCCATACCGGCGAGCAGATCGTCGAGGCATTGCGGTCGGCTCGCTTCGTTGTGCTGGCTCAGGATCGCAAACGCGTTCTGCGGCATACCTCTCACTCCCCACTCGGTTTTATCACTTGCACGCAGATTGCCCCATGGCTGACAGCCTGTCGAGCCGGGCCTTTGCCGTTGGCCACTGTGCTGATTTCGTCATCATCACCGGCAAAAAACATCAATCGCCCATCGCCCGATGAGTTCACTGTAGCGCCACTGCACGCCCCTCCAACAACCAACAAGAAGGCGACGCTATGACAGGCCAAGGCAAGTTCAAGAAACAACTTTCACTGATAGACCTCACGTTCATCGGACTGGGGGCGATCTTCGGCTCGGGCTGGTTGTTCGCCGCCAGTCACGTGTCGGCCATCGCCGGCCCGGCAGGGATCTTTTCCTGGCTGCTCGGTGGTTTCGCCGTGTTGCTGCTGGGCATTGTCTACTGCGAATTGGGCGCCGCGCTGCCCCGTGCCGGCGGTGTGGTGCGTTATCCGGTTTACTCCCACGGGCCACTGCTCGGTTACCTGATGGGCTTCATCACGCTGATCGCGTTTTCCAGCCTGGTGGCGATCGAAGTAGTCGCCTCGCGGCAATATGCGGCGGCGTGGTTTCCCGAATTGACCAAGGCCGGTTCCAGCGACCCGACCGTGCTCGGGTGGTTCGTCCAGTTCGGGTTGTTGTGCCTGTTTTTCCTGCTCAATTACCGCAGCGTGAAGACCTTCGCCATGGCCAACAATCTGGTCAGCGTGTTCAAGTTCATCGTGCCGCTGCTGGTGATCGGCGTGCTGTTCACCTTCTTCAAACCGGCCAATTTCGAAGTGCACGGCTTTGCGCCGTTCGGTCTGTCCGGCATTGAAATGGCGGTCTCGGCGGGTGGGGTGATCTTTGCTTATCTGGGCCTGACGCCGATCATTTCCGTGGCCAGTGAAGTGAAGAACCCGCAACGCACGATCCCGATTGCGCTGATCCTGTCGGTGCTGCTGTCCACCGCGATCTACGTGTTGCTGCAAACCGCGTTCCTCGGCGGCATCCCGACCGAAATGCTCGCCAATGGCTGGGCCGGCGTCGCCAAGGAACTGGCCCTGCCGTACCGCGACATCGCTCTGGCACTGGGCGTCGGCTGGCTGGCGTATCTGGTGGTGGCCGATGCGGTGATCTCGCCCAGCGGCTGCGGCAACATCTACATGAACGCCACGCCACGGGTGATCTATGGCTGGGCGCAGACCGGGACGTTCTTCAAGATTTTCACCCGCATCGACGAAAAATCCGGCATCCCGCGCCCGGCGCTGTGGCTGACCTTTGGCCTGTCGGTGTTCTGGACCCTGCCATTCCCGTCGTGGGAAGCGCTGATCAACGTGGTCTCTGCCGCGCTGGTATTGAGCTACGCCGTGGCACCGGTGACGGTGGCCGCACTGCGCCGTAACGCTCCGGACATGCCGCGTCCATTCCGGGTCAAGGGCATGAGCGTGCTTGGGCCGCTGTCGTTCATCATCGCCGCGCTGATTGTCTACTGGTCGGGCTGGGGCACCGTGTCGTGGTTGCTCGGCCTGCAAATCCTGATGTTTGTCATCTACCTGCTGTGCGGGCGCATGGTGCCGAGCGCGCACCTGAATCTCGGCCAGCAAGTGCGCTCGTCGGCGTGGCTGATCGGCTTCTACGCGGTGACCATCGTCCTCTCCAAGCTCGGCAGTTTCGGTGGTATCGGCGTGCTCAGCCATCCGTTCGACACCGTGATCGTCGCGGTCTGCGCGCTGGGCATCTACTACTGGGGCGCCGCCACCGGCGTACCGGCACGCCTGATTCGTCTGGAAACCGAGGACGACGAAAGCGAAGCCGCTGAATCCTCCACCCATTCGGCAACGGGCCAGCGCCCTGCTCACGCCTGACCTTCACTCAAGGGACGAACCCATGAAACGACTGCACATCATCGATTCCCACACTGGCGGCGAGCCCACGCGCCTGATGATGAAGGGCTTCCCCGAGCTGCCCGGCAACAGCATGGCCGAGAAGCGCGATGCCTTGCGCGAAGGCCACGATCAATGGCGCCGCGCCTGCCTGCTGGAACCACGTGGCAACGACGTGCTGGTCGGCGCGCTGTACTGCGCGCCGGTGTCGCCGGATGCCACCTGCGGGGTGATTTTCTTCAACAACGCCGGCTACCTCGGCATGTGCGGCCACGGCACCATCGGCCTGGTCAACTCGCTGCATTACCTGGGGCAGATCGAACCGGGCGTGCACAAGATCGACACCCCGGTCGGCCCGGTCAGCGCCACCCTGCACGAGGACGGCGCGGTGACTCTGGGCAACGTCCCGGCATGGCGCTACCGCAAACAGGTGCCGGTGGACGTGCCCGGCTACGGTCGCGTGTTCGGCGATATCGCCTGGGGCGGCAACTGGTTTTTCCTGGTCTCGGAACACGGCCAGAACCTGCAGATGAGCAACGTCGAAGCCCTCACCGATTACACCTGGGCGATGCTCAAGGCTCTCGAGGCCCAGGGCATCCATGGCGAGGACGGCGCGCTGATCGACCACGTCGAACTGTTTGCCGACGACGCCCACGCCGACAGCCGCAACTTCGTCATGTGCCCGGGCAAGGCTTACGACCGCTCGCCCTGCGGCACCGGCACTAGCGCCAAACTCGCCTGTCTGGCCGCCGACGGCAAACTCGCCGAAGGCCAGGTCTGGACGCAAGCGAGCATCACCGGCAGCCAGTTCGAAGGGCGCTTCGAATGGCATGGCGAGCGCGTGCGCCCGTTCATCACCGGCCGCGCCTACATGACCGCCGACGCCACCCTGCTGATCGACGAGCAGGATCCTTTCGCCTGGGGCATCTGACCTGCCCCGTTTTTTCGACTTGAATGAATGTCCCGAGGAGCTACAACAATGAGCGATAACATCTTCACTGGCTGCATTCCCGCGCTGATGACCCCGTGCACCGCCGCGCGCAAACCTGATTTCGACGCACTGGTGGCCAAGGGTCGCGAGCTGATCGATATCGGCATGAGCGCGGTGGTTTACTGCGGCTCGATGGGCGACTGGCCGTTGCTGACCGAGGCTGAGCGTCAGGAAGGCGTGGCGCGTCTGGTCGCCGCCGGGGTGCCGACCATCGTCGGCACTGGCGCGGTCAACAGCCGTGAAGCGGTGTCCCATGCCGCGCATGCGGCGAAAGTCGGCGCCCATGGCCTGATGGTAATTCCCCGCGTCTTGTCTCGTGGTGCTTCGGCCACCGCGCAAAAAGCCCACTTCGCCGCGATACTCAACGCCGCGCCGAACTTGCCGGCGGTGATCTACAACAGCCCCTACTACGGCTTCGCCACCCGCGCCGACCTGTTCTTCGAACTGCGCCGCGAACACCCGAACCTGATCGGCTTCAAGGAGTTCGGCGGTGGCGCCGACTTGCGCTACGCCGCCGAAAACATCACCTCGCAGGACGATGCCGTGACCCTGATGGTCGGTGTCGATACGCAAGTGGTGCACGGCTTCGTCAACTGCAACGCCACCGGCGCGATCACCGGCATCGGCAACGCCCTGCCGCGCGAAGTGCTGCAATTGGTGGCGCTGAGCAAGCAAGCAGCCAAGGGCGATGCCAAGGCCCGACGTCTTGCCCGCGAACTGGAAGCGGCGCTGGCGGTGCTGTCATCGTTCGATGAAGGCTGCGATCTGGTGCTGTATTACAAGCACCTGATGGTGCTCAACGGCGACCGCGAATACGCCCTGCACTTCAACGAAACCGACGCCTTGAGCGATGCCCAGCGCCGTTACGCCGAGACCCAGTACGCGCTGTTCCGCCAGTGGTACAAAAACTGGTCTGCCGAACAGAACCTCGCCTGACCGCAACCCCTGCCCCGGTGTGATGCCGGGGCTTCACCTCTTTTATCAAGGAAGCGTCATGACTCTGACAGGCCACATGTTGATCGGCGGCCGAGCTGTTGCCGGCAGCCGTGAAGCGATCCGCGCGATCAACCCCGCCACCGACGCAGTGCTGGAACCGGCCTATGCCGGTGGCACTGCAGAACATGTCGAACAGGCCTGCGCACTGGCGTGGCAGGCTTTTGATCGTTATCGCGAGACGTCCCTGGAGGCGCGCGCCGAATTTCTCGAAACCATCGCCAATGAGATCGAAGCCCTTGGCGATGCTCTGATCGACCGTGCCGTGGCCGAAAGCGGCCTTCCACGCGCACGGATTCAAGGCGAACGCGGACGCACCTGCGGGCAATTGCGCACCTTTGCCCGCACCGTACGTGCCGGCGAATGGCTGGATGTGCGGATCGACAATGCTCAGCCTGAGCGTCAACCCGCTGCGCGTGCGGATCTGCGCCAGCGGCAGATTGCGCTGGGGCCAGTGGCGGTGTTCGGCGCCAGCAACTTTCCGCTGGCCTTCTCGGTAGCCGGCGGCGACAGCGCTTCGGCGCTGGCCGCCGGTTGCCCGGTGATCGTCAAGGCGCACAGCGCGCATCCCGGCACCAGTGAACTGGTCGGCCAGGCGCTGGCTCGCGCGGTGAAAAAATGCGGTTTGCCTGAAGGCGTGTTTTCGCTGCTGTTCGGCTCCGGCAACGAGGTCGGCATTGCGTTGGTCAGCGATTGGCGCATCAAGGCTGTGGGCTTCACCGGCTCGCGCAGCGGCGGCCTCGCTCTGAGCCGAGCGGCGCAAGCGCGGCCAGAACCGATTCCGGTGTACGCGGAAATGAGCTCGATCAATCCGGTGCTGCTGTTTCCCGCAGCGCTAGCCGCTCGCGGTGAGGCGTTGGCGCAGGGTTTTGTCGCCTCGCTGACTCAGGGTGCCGGGCAATTCTGTACCAATCCCGGGCTGGTCATTGCGCGCCAAGGGGCAGCGCTGGACGGTTTCATCGCGGCTGCCGCCAAACTGATCCAGCGCAGTCCGGCGCAGACCATGCTTACGCCGGGGATCTTCCGAGCCTATGAAACAGGCGTCGGCGCGCTGGCCGAACATCCGCAGGCGCACCGCGTGGCGAGCGGTCTCGCGACTGAAGGGCCGAACCAGTGCCAGGCGCAATTGTTCGTCACTCCGGCGCAAGACTTCATCGCTGACGTGCGTCTGCAAGGTGAAATATTCGGCTCGGCATCGCTGATCGTGCGATGCGCCAACGACGATGAAATCCGTCAGATCTGCGAACACCTCGAAGGCCAGTTGACCGCCACCCTGCACCTGGATGACGCCGATCTGGATCAAGCCCGGGCCTTGTTGCCGACACTGGAACGCAAGGCCGGACGCCTGCTGGTCAACGGCTGGCCGACCGGGGTCGAAGTGTGCGATGCGATGGTGCATGGCGGGCCGTTCCCGGCCACCTCGGATTCGCGCAGCACCTCGGTCGGCACGGCGGCGATCCTGCGTTTCCTGCGGCCGGTGTGTTATCAGGATTTCCCCGACAGCCTGCTGCCGCCGCCGCTGAAACAGGCAAATCCGCTGCAGCTACGACGCTTGCTCGACGGCCAGAGGGAAGCCTGAACATGCCCGACAACCTCACAACGGACAACGCCGACATCGCGGTGATCGGCGCCGGCATCATCGGCGTCGCCTGCGCTCTGCAACTCGCGCGTCAGGGTAAACGGGTGGTGGTCATCGACAAGCAGCCGCCCGGTCATGGCGCCTCGTTCGGCAACGCCGGGCATCTGGCCACCGAGCAGGTGTTTCCGATTGCCGATGCGTCGATCCTCAAGCGTCTGCCAGCGATGCTGATGGACCCGATGGGGCCGCTGCGCCTGGACTGGAAGTACCTGCCGTGCGCCGTGCCGTGGTTCAGCCGCCTGCTGCTGAACCTGCGCCCAGCTCCGTTTCAGCGCACCGTGGCCGGTTTGCGCGCGCTCAACGAAAGCAGCCTCGACGCCTGGAAGCGCCTGCTGCACAGCATCGCCCGCCCCGACCTGCTCAAGGAGGACGGCTCGCTGCTGGTGTTCGAGCGCGCCGAGTCGCGGCAAGCGATCGACGCCTTGCAGACTCGCATGCGTCAGCAACAGGTGCCCGTGGACTTCTGGTCGGCCAGCGCCGTGCGGGACACCGCGCCGCAGCTCAGCGAACAGATTCAGGGCGGGTTGTTCTACCCGCGCACCGGGCATTTTCTCGACCCGTATCAGGTGGTGTGCGAACTGGTGAGTGCGGCCAAAATGGCCGGCGTGCAGTTCATTCAGCAGGAGGTTCAGGGCGGCCAGTTGCAGGCGCATGGCGTGTCACTGATCACCGATCAGGGGCGTTTCACCGCGCGGCAGGTGCTGATCGCCTGTGGCGCGCATTCGGCGAAGCTCACCACTGCGCTGACCGGTAAACGCGTGCCGCTGGACACCGAGCGCGGCTATCACCTGATGTTGCCCCACGAGCACGAGCGACTGCCGTTCGCCGTCACGTCGCTGGAGCGCAAGTTCATCATGACGCCGATGGCCGGCGGCTTGCGCCTGGCCGGCACCGTTGAGTTCGCCGGTCTGGAGCGCCCGCCGTTTATGGAACGCGCCTGGCAGTTACACCGTTTGAGCAAGGGCTTATTCCGCCGTGATTTGAACGCTGAAGACGCGACGCCGTGGATGGGCTTTCGTCCGTCGCTGCCGGACTCGCTGCCGGTCATCGACAAGGTCGGCGACGGTAAAGTGCTGCTCGCGTTCGGGCATCAGCATTTGGGGCTGACGCAGGCGGCGGTGACTGCGCAGATGATTGCTCAGTTGGCGTCTCCCTCGACCAATGCCGGCGTGCCGACGATGGATGCCTATCGACTGGGTCGCTTCTGAGATACCGATGAAACGTTTTTGGTTTCATACTGAGCGCCGACCTTGGCCCCGCGCATATGGAACCGACTATGACCTCATCAATGGATACCCCCGAGCCACAAGCGATCTGCAACCCGATCACCAGCAGCGCGATTTTCATCGTCGCCACGCTGCTGCCCGGCAGCGACGCCGCCAGTCAGGTGCGCGGCTGGTGCGGCGACATCGCCGCCCTCACCCGCTCGGTCGGCAAACGTGTGCCCAACGGCAACTTGTCATGTGTCTGCGGTTTCAGCGCCAACGCCTGGGACGCCTTGTTCGGCAGCCCGCGCCCGGCGTCGCTGCATCCGTTCCGCGAGTTCGGCGTCGAGGGCCGTCGTGCCGTCGCAACGCCGGGCGACATCCTGCTGCACATCCGTGCCGACCAGATGGATCTGTGTTTCGAACTGGCGACCCAGTTGTGCAGCGCACTCAATGGCGCGATCACCGTGGTGGATGAGGTGCAGGGGTTCCGCTACTTCGACATGCGCAGCATCATCGGTTTCGTCGATGGCACCGAGAACCCGGTGGGCCGCAAGGCAGACCACTTCACCCTGATCGGCAACGAAGACCCGGCGTTCGAATCCGGCAGTTATGTGCTGGTGCAGAAGTACCTGCACAAGATGGAGGCGTGGAATGCGCTGAGCGTCGAAGCTCAGGAAAAGGTGATCGGCCGCACCAAACTGGCCGACATCGAACTCGGTGAAGAGGTGAAACCGAGCAATTCCCACAGCGCCCTGACCACCATCACCAAGGACGGCCAGGAGCAGAAAATCCTGCGCGACAACATGCCGTTCGGCCGCCCGGGGGCTGGCGAATTCGGCACCTACTTCATCGGTTACGCGCGCTCGCCGGAACCGATCGAGCAGATGCTGGAGAACATGTTTGTCGGCAAACCCGTCGGCAACTACGACCGTTTGCTGGACTTCAGCACCGCGGTCACCGGGGGGTTGTTCTTTGTGCCGTCAGCCGACTTGCTTGAAGACCTCGCGGAGCGCGAGCCCGAGCAGGCGTGACACCGTAGCGCCACGCCCGCCCGTCACTCAGTGTGGCGCGCGCGGGATGGTTTTCAGCAGGTCTTCGGGGCTGATGTGGCCGACCACGCTGCCCGGTTGCGGCATGTTGAGGATGTGGCCTTTCATCTTGCCGATGATGTGCATCTCGCACGGCTTGCAGTCGAACTTCAGGGTCAGCACTTCGTCGCCGTGGATCAGCTGCATCGGCGCGACCTTGGTGCGCACACCGGTCACGCCTTTGGCCTGTTTCGGGCACAGGTTGAACGAGAAACGCAGGCAGTGTTTGGTGATCATCACCGGCACTTCACCGGCCTCTTCGTGCGCCTCGTAGGCCGCATCGATCAGCTTCACGCCGTGACGGTGATAGAAGTCGCGGGCCTTCTGGTTGTAGACGTTGGCCAGGAACGACAGGTGCGACTCCGGGTACACCGGCGGCGGCGTGGTTTCGGCCTTGCGGCTGCCACGCGGGTGCGCCGCAACGCGGGCGGCGGTCAGCGCTTCGATGACTTCACGGCGCAAGGCTTTGAGCTGCGAGTTCGGGATGAAGAACGCCTGCGGTGCGTCCAGTTTCACGTCGATGGCGTGATATTGGGTAGTGCCGAGCTGGCCGAGCAGATCCTGCAATTGCTCCAGCGCCTGCTCCGGCTTGTTGGCCATCCCGAACGGGCCGTTCAGGGTCACGCTGGCGCTGATGCCCTCTTCACTGGTGGCAGTCAGTTCCAGCTGCTCTTCACGCAGACGCGCCACCCAGCTCAGGGCCACGCGGCGTTCGGCGGAGGTCTTCAGCAGTGCCTGTTGCCAGTTGTGGTCGAGGTTGCGGTTCAGCGGATGGTTCGGGCGCAGCTTGTACAGGCCTTCGGGCATTTCGTTCGGCTCGACGCGGTAGCGGTAGCGCTTCTCGCCGTCTTCTTCGAACTCGCCCTTCGGCTCGGCGATGTTGGCGCGGAAACCCACCACTTCCCGCTTGACCAGCACGTTGAGGCCATCGCCGTTGGACAGCGGCTCCTGCGTCACCACCTGCATGTCACGCTTGCCGACTTTCTCGACGGTGCCCACGGGCAGGCCGGTGAAGGTCGGCGAGTCGAACGCGCCGATGTCGATCTTGCGATCGGTGACGAAGTAGTCGGTGCTGCCACGGTGGAAGGTCTTTTCCGGGTCCGGCAGGAAGAAATGCGCGGTGCGGCCGCTGGAAGCGCGGGCCAGATCCGGACGGTCTTCGAGCACATCGTCGAGGCGCTGGCGGTAATAGGCGGTGATGTTCTTCACGTAGCCCATGTCCTTGTAACGACCTTCGATCTTGAACGAGCGCACACCGGCCTCGACCAGCGCGCGGATGTTGGCGCTCTGGTTGTTGTCCTTCATCGACAGCAAGTGTTTTTCGTAGGCGATCACCCCACCCTTTTCGTCTTTGAGGGTGTACGGCAAACGGCAGGCCTGCGAGCAGTCGCCACGGTTGGCGCTGCGCCCGGTCTGCGCGTGGGAGATGTTGCACTGCCCGGAGAACGCCACGCACAGCGCGCCGTGGATGAAGAATTCGATGGCGGCATCGGTTTCGTCGGCGATGGCACGAATTTCTTTCAGGTTCAGCTCGCGGGCCAGTACCAGTTGCGAGAAACCGGCCTGATCGAGGAATTTCGCCCGCTCCAGGGTGCGGATGTCGGTCTGGGTACTCGCATGCAGCTCGATCGGCGGAATGTCCAGTTCCATCACGCCCAGGTCCTGGACGATCAGCGCGTCGACGCCGGCGTCGTACAACTGGTGGATCAGCTTGCGCGCCGGCTCCAGTTCGTTGTCGTGCAGGATGGTGTTGATGGTGGTGAAAATGCGCGCGTGATAACGGCGGGCAAACTCCACCAGCTCGGCAATTTCGCTCACCTCGTTGCAGGCATTGTGGCGCGCGCCGAAGCTCGGGCCACCGATGTACACGGCGTCGGCGCCGTGCAGGATCGCCTCGCGGGCAATCGCCACGTCACGGGCGGGGCTGAGCAATTCCAGATGATGCTTGGGCAAGGACATAGTTTTTTTAGTCAGGCTGTCACGGTTAAGGCGCGCATTGTAGCCGCGAAACGCCCGAGCGGCACGCCTGTGCTGCCAAGTGGCAGATGACCTCGCTCCAATCCGACACGAGAGTCTCCTGTAGGAGTGAGCCTGCTCGCGATGATGGTGGCACAGTCAACGTTGATGGTGGCTGATTTACCGCTATCGCGAGCAGGCTCACTCCTACAGGGGGCGGTCAGGCCTTGGCGGCCATTGCGGTGACTTCCACACGCATGCCTTCCACCGCCAGCGACGCCACGCCCACAGCGGCGCGCACCGGCCATGGCTTGGCGAAGAAGCGCTTGTAGACTTCGTTGAACGCCGCACGGTCGGCCATATCGGTGAGGTAGATGGTCAGGTGCATCACGCGATCCATCGAACTGCCCGCCCGCTCCAGCGCCACTTTCAGCGCCTGCAGGGTGCATTCGCTTTGCAGGGTGATGTCGCCCAGCTCCAGACTGCCGTCGGCGCGGGTCGGGATCTGGGTCGAAACCAGAATGCCGTTGAAACCGACAACGTCGGAGGAAATCGAATCTGCATCCGGATCAGGGGTGAAGCTGAGGTCTTGATTAGCCATGAAAGTCTCTTGTCTGGAGAGATTGAGGGTCGCCGGCCAATAACCCGCCGGGACTTTCGCGCGGGCAGTTTACATCAGTCCCCCGCTCCGGCTCAGGCAACTGTCAGCCCCAGCCACAAATCGCGCGCATAAAAAAACGCCAGCCCTTTCGGACTGGCGTTTTTTCTGAATATGGCAGGGGCGGCTGGATTCGAACCAACGCATGGCAGGATCAAAACCTGCTGCCTTACCGCTTGGCGACGCCCCTGTATCTCAAGCTCTGTAACAAGCTCTGCGAGAATGGGCCGCAATTTACCAACCTTTTTTTGATCTGGGAAGCCCTGAGTGCAAAAAAATTTGTTTTAAAACAGCCAGTTATTTCTGAGCCGAGGCAAACGCCACGATTCACTTCGACAAATTCAGCGCAATCGCCTCGCGAATCAGCGCTTGCAAGGCCTGTTCATCGATCGTGTCGCCCTCATGAAAATCAATCGCCCGGCGGGTGTTGCCCTCAAGGCTGGCGTTGAACAACCCCGCAGGATCGGCCAGCGCCGCGCCCTTGGCGAAGGTCATCTTCACCGCCGTCTTGTAGGTCTCCCCGGTGCAAATGATCCCGCCCCGCGACCACACCGGAACGCCGCGCCACTTCCACTCCTCCACCACCTTGGGATCGGCCTGATGAATAACCTTGCGAATCTCGCCGAGGATGGCACCACGCCAATCGGCCAGTTCAGCGATTCGAGCGTCGATGAGTGCCGAAGCGTCGGTGGGTGGTATTTCGGATTTCATGGCAAGTGTTCTCTTCGATGTAGTTTACAAGCCGACTTGCTTGAGCCCCTCACGCATCCCTTGATCCGCTTGCTCGCACCATTGCTTGAGGCTCAGATCCGGCGGCAGGTTGCCTTGCAGGCTCTTGTATTGACCGTCGGCCAACACTTCGCCTTTGCGACCGAGACTTTCGTTCTTGTCGCCATCAGCCTTGTCGAACGCGCCCGGCATATTCGCAACGAACGCCACCATCTTGTTGGCGTTTTCCGTGCTGTCCGCTTTCAGGTAGCCCTTGTCGACGCAATGCTTGATCAGGCCCGACATGTTGCGACCGCTGTCATACATGCTTTTCAGGGTAGCGGGATCTGGCGCTTCTGCGCGGGCCAGGGCGCAGAGGCCGAAAGTGGCGGTCAGTGCAAGGATCACAGCAGTGTTTTTCATGCTCATTTCCCAGATTTCCAGTGAAACTTCTCGATTCCAAACCCGCCGCTTACCAGACTTCCAGAGCTGGTGCACAAAACCCGGTAACGATATCCATCACCTCCAGAATCCGATCCTCCAACTCTTCATCGGCATCACCGCGCATTGACCCCAACAGTTCATTAACCGATATCGCCGAAAAACCCTTATCTCGATACTTCAGCAGGATTTCCCGTATCGAAAGAAGATCATCCCCCCTCCTCAATGCGCCGGACAGTTCATCGTCCAACGGTTTATCAAGCGTTTTCATCATTGTTTCTCCCAATGCTCAGCCGTCGACCCTAGTGCCTTCTGGTAATCAGAAAGTGGCATGGCCTTACTAGGCTGAATGGTTCCGTGAGTTTTTTTGTCTTGCACGTAACGAAGACTTTCCGGAAGTGAAGCGGTATTCAATTTGCAGGCGCTGTCTTTGCCGGTTCCGCCGGGTAACGTGGAGGGGCGCCGATGATCCGGCAGGTTTTGCGGAGTATCCGGCGCTACGGACATCCCACCGGTATTGGGATGAACGTTCCCATCTTTATCAACTGGAATATCGACAGGACGTACCCCTAGGCCACGCGCGGTCGAGTCAGCAATGGGCTTTCCTTTTTCGTCGGTTTTCATGGCCCGATAGACATCGACCCCCGTCAGGCCCATCGGATCCACCCACCCTGTAGGGTTCGGACCATAGGTGTAGAAATTCAGACCGCCCGCATAACCGATCGGATCCTGGCTGACGAATCGCCCCACCGCCGGGTCATAGTAACGATGCCGGTTGTAATGCAGCCCGGTCTCATGATCATGGTACTGCCCCGGAAATCTTATAGGATTTCTCACATCACTTTGTCGGGCCGATTGCGATTGCTGCTCCGATATCGCCCCCCATGCCTTGTACTGAGCCGTCCAGACCAACTGCCCCTCAGAGTCGGTCAGTTCCTGAGGCGTACCCAGGTGATCGCACTGATACCAGAGCAAAACGTCAATTGGCTGAACCGTGACCTTGCGATTCCACAACGGATCGTCATCCAGGCTGTACTCTCCCTGATACTCAGGCTGATTCGTCAGTGTAATCGGGGCATGTCGTATGGCCTGTGCTACAGGAATGAAACTCCCGGGCTCGAAAATGTAGTGCACCGTGCGTCCGGCACCGCCATCCAGTTGCGCGGCACTGCTTTCCCAGGCAAGTCGGTTACCGTCCCAGCCGTAGAGCGTGAAGCCACAGCCGTACTCTCGCTGTATGCGTGCATGCTCGTTCCGGTTCCAGTGCGACCCCGCCTCGGGACGCCCCTTGGAATGGGCGACAGAGTTTTTGTGAAGACGACGTCCAAGAGCGTCATAGGCGAATTCAACCGACAAGCGTTGATCTTCAAATCGCACCAAACGGTCAAACAGATCCCATTGCAGGAAGCTCCGCTGATTGTTTTGCAGACGCTCGACCAGGTTGCCGCGCTCATCGTATGTGAACTGATTACCTTCGTACTCGTGTAGCAGGTTGTCTACCTGCCTCTCCTGGCGCGGAGACCGGTCCAGTGGTCGTCGAATTTCACTCGCCCTTTCATCAAGCAGATTACTGGCCGGGTCAAAGGTGAATGTTTCAACCACCTGTCGTGTCGCTGCTTCCAACAGTCGACCGAGAGGATCGTAACGGTATGAAATCGCGCCTCTTCGGGTATCGTTGATCGCAGTCAGTTGACCAGCGGCATCGTATTGATATGTCCGTTTGACAAGCGTCGCACCGTCCTCACTGCGCTCCAGCACCTGCTCCTGCAAACGACCGGCAGAATCCCACTTTTGCGACTGCTGCAGGTGGTTGCCCTGATGCCGGACAATCTCACGATGAAGGTCGTCGCGCTCCAGGCCAATCAGCTCGTGCTCGTCCAGGCGTAGCCCCAACAAATGACCGCTGCCATAGGTGAGCCAGCTGACACGGTGCCCGTCCGGACGAACTGTCGCGACCCGATTGTTGAGCACATCGTACTCGTGCTGCCACACGCCAACTACCGGGGGCTGGTCCAGCCCAAGGTAATGCTGATGCTCGCGCAGCACATTGCCGGCCAGGTCGTGAAACCACTGTAAACGACTGTCTGCGTTGGCGGCTTCAATCAGGTTACCGTTGCCGTCATAAATGAAGCGCTCGCTTTGCGATTTCTCACCTTGACTGGCGCGCCGCTCAATCAGGCGTCCCATGGCATCAAAGCTCACGCAAATCACACGCTCGCCGTTGACGATATGACTCAAATGGCCCGTATCAGAATCATACCGATAGCGGGTGATACGACCATCAAAGCTCTTTTCTTCCAGCAGGCGACCCATCGGGTCGTAGAGGAAATGCGCCCGGCTCTCGTTTTCGTTGTCCAGCGCCTGCAAGCGCCCGAGACGATCCCAGCGGTAGACCAATGTATGCTCATCAGCATCGATGCGCTCGGCTACAAGACCGGCAGCTGTATATTTCCAGGTAGTGCAGCGGCCAAGACGATCCGTGTGCGCGAGCAACCGGGCTTCAGCGTCTCTTTCAAAATATTCCTCGGACTTGTCCGGGTGCCTGATCCAGGCCAGATGGCCCAGTCGATACCCGTACTCGGTACTCTGGCCGGCCGCGTCGGTAGAACAGATCATCTGTCCGAGTTCGTTGTACTCCCAGGCCCTGGTCTTTCCTGAGCAGTCGACATACTCGATCAGTTGACCGGCATCGTTGTAGTCGAGCTTCTTCTCATTGCCGGCGGCGTCTTTGATCGCTGTCGGCAACCCTGCCACGCTGTAGGCAAACTCCGTTACGTTACCAAGGGGATCGACTGCTTCCACAAGGTTGCCATGATCGTCATAAGCACGCTGCCACTGCCCCCCTTCTGCATCGCTGGTCTTGATCAGTTGATCCAGATCGTCGTAGGCAAAATGCAGCACGCTGTCGTCGGCACGCAAATGTTCGACGACGTTGCCACGCGCGTCGTAGATGAAGCGATCAGTTGTGCCGTCAGCATGTACGTGTCGAATCAGGTTTTTCGCTTCGTCACGGAACAACCATTCGGAACGTTCATCCGGATGGCGAATGCGGTACGTATAACCAAGAATGTCGTAGTAGTGCCAGGTTTCGTTACCGTACGCATCGGTGACATAGGTCAGGCGAATATTCTCGTCCCACTCAAGGCGCGTGTCGAAACTGCCGTCGTCCGCCCACTCGCGAACGGCCCGCGCATCAGCGCCTGTGCCCTGCCATTCCAGATTCATGCCCCGTCCGGTCCGGTCGGTGTAACGACGGATCAGATGATGCTGGTACTCATAGCTCCAGGCCGCACCGTTCTCGTCCTGAGCCTGAATCAAATCACCGACACTGTCGTAGTGATAGGCACACAGTTGACGCTGAGGAACACCGTCGCTGATCAGCCAAAGCCCCTTCACGCGACCGTGCTCATCAAGCAGGGTGCCGAGGTGATATCTGACGTCGGCCATATCACCCTGATAGGTAATCAGGTCGGACAGCACCGGCATTCCTTCGTGGCGATGCTCGTAGTGCAGCATGATTCCCGCACCGTTGCGCAAAACCACGCCGACCAGCACGAAACATTGTCCACGACGCAGATAGGTTTCCTTGCGTTCAAACCCTCTGCACAACAGAAGCTGGTCATCGGTCACCCGTACCAGCGTCATGTTTTCAATGGCATCGTAGTGAGTCTGCCCTGTCTCGGGCAGCACATAGTCGTGGCTGCGACCATCAGCGTCATGGAACACCAGACTCCCGCCAACACAGTCAAAACGGGTAGTCAACGACGTAATCCAGCGGGCGCCCATCTCGCTGGCGTCATACGCATCCAGACGCGAACAGTAGGTGCGTGTCCACTCGAGAGGGAATGCACCAGGCAGGTTGAAATCCGTATGGCTCAGCGATTCAGAGCCCAGGGCAAAACTGATGCTATGCACCGTGCCCGGCATGACGCCGTTTTTACATGTTTTGCAGTTATGCGTCGCTGGCGCTTGTTGGCTGCTGGCTTCAAGCCGCCCCTCTCCAGCCCTGTGCTGAGTCTTTGAAGTAGTATCCGGCTTGACGCTGGCCCCTTGACCATGTGCTCGACGCTTGCGCCAGGTCATGACAGAACCTGCCAGCATCTGCAGCAGCCAACCGATTGAATGCTGAACAGCGGGATCACCCAGCTTGTTCATTTGAGTGCGCAACTCCACACCCATAGTACGAAGCATGCTGGTATTGCTCAGCACCAAAGCCTTGGCACTGTCCGGCAACAGATTCTTTGCCGCACTGTTGGCAACACCTTTACCGGCAGCCTTGTAGGCGCTGAAGGCTGCGCCGAAAATATTACTGATGGCTGCCTTCGGGTCATGCAACAACTGACCTCCGGCCGCACTCATCTTGGCACTCGCCGACTTCATGTCGCCTTTTGCATCAAGCTTGCCGTTGACGACCGTTTCCAGGCCCTTGGCGATTTCGTTGACCGCGTTCTGGCCAAGCTTGCCGCCGTTGTCGAGTATTTCAACCAGCTTCGGCTTGGCCTGCTCTACAAAGTCATCGATCGTACCGACAATGGTGGCATTCAAATGTCCGATCAGGACTTCGATCAGCGAATCGCCCAGCAGCATCTTGGCGCTGTTACGAAGTTCTTGACGCACCAGCGACAAGGTCGGACGCAAGGTCATACGCGCCGAGGCCATTGTGGGTGGCGCCGGTAAAACACCGATCAGATTGATACCCAGGCTGACCCAGTCCAGAATCTGGCGTTGCTTGCTTTTGGCAAGGACAACAATGTCTCCGAGCGCATCCACCAAGGCCATGATGTTGCCCACCACCGGCAACGCTCCGGCAACGTTCTTGACGCGCTCAAGAGTGACTACTCCACCACTGATCGATTGCAGCCAGGCATCGAATCTGGCTGCACCGCGTCCGACATCCTTGATGTCAATGGTGTTGAGCGGAACGATCGCCACTTGAGGTTCACGTACTTTCGCGACAGGCGTTTCAGTCGTCATGACTGCATCTCATCCGTAAGATAGTTCGAGACTTTAAAGAAATGATTGATGGCCTGGGCCTGCCAACACTCATGCAACAAACATCAGGTGATGCCCGGCATATGCCGATGCGGTACATGTTGATTCAACTGATCACAGCCCCTTTCGGGCCGCTTGCAATCAGCGCAGCGCCGCAAGCGGTTTTCATACCGTCCAGAGCGATGGGCGTGCCATCAACGGTGTAGGTGCTGCTGCCCTCTGCAATCGGGAAAACCCCTTTGCACAGTGGACAGCTGACCTTGTGACCGACTCCGGCAACAGGCTTGCCGTTGAGATCGGTTTGGGAGAAGGCTTCGAGCACCTTGCCACCGTGGGTGGTGGCGTCGCCCAAGCGAATGGCGTCTTTCATGTTGTCACTCCTTTGACTTGATCCTCGTCTCGTGAACCTGCCGTCTGCTGGTCTATCAGTCAGCTCTGCAACCACCAATTGAGCAGCGTTTCATCATCTTCATCATCAATGTTTTTATAGATATTGGCGTAATACCATTCGAGTCCGGTTTTCTCGCGGAACCGATCAAAAAACGCATTGATGCTGTCCATGCCATTGCTTGACGGCACAGCCAGTGACAGGTTGCCTTCGAAAACACCATCCAGCGTTCCACCCAGTTCATTGCCGACATCAGTTTCCAGTTGTGCAATGACGTCCTCGGGGATGTAGTCGGCGTAGATATGAATACAAAAATTCCCTCCGCGCTTCAGGACTTCAGCGTGGGTGTTTTTGTTTTTTATCGAGATGACATCACCTCGAGCCAAATTCAACGCAAGACCAGGTGAGGACAGCAGCTGATAAGTATCCTGCCCCATCGCGATTGCAGGGAGCTCCTCGAATACAGGGCCATCGTCATCTGATACAAACACCTCAATCAGAACAGGCAATTCTTTATCGTCCATATGGCGCTCCACAACTTCCACGTTCGACACACGACATCCCTTCTTTCACGTAACCGCTGTTTCCAGCACTCAGGTTACACGATGCGCCCTCAAGATCTACGTTGACATCGGCCAGGTTGCCGCCATTCGAGGTCGCCACATTTTTATGCCCCAAGTGCATGTCATCAGGATTGCTAGAGGTATGCCCGCACCGCCAGCACTTGTACACACCCACCGGTTTGCTTTTGGCAATAAGTTTTTTGCGACATGCCGCTTGTCCTTTCCGACTACCGCCGCCGACCTTGCTCGCAGCGATGTCTTTAGCGGAGGCTCCAGCACCGTCCTTCAGCGCGCGCTTGGATGGCGGCTTTCTGACCAGACCTAAAGGGTCCACCCACTGCGTCGGGTTAGGCGCGTATTGATGAAGGTTGATACCGCCCATCAGACCTATCGGGTCTTTCGAGATGAAGCGACCTACATGGGGGTCGTAGTACCTGTAGCGGTTGTAGTGCAAGCCTGTTTCGTGATCGTGGTACTGACCCTGGAAACGAATGGGATTAGTCAGCCCGCGCCGCACTGCCGAGGCTGATGTCTGTTCTTTCACCTGCCCCCACGCTTTGTATTGAGCGCTCCAGGCGATCTCACCGTCTTGATCGGTAAGTTCCAATGGTGTGCCTAAATGGTCACACTGATACCAGGCCAGGGCATCGAACGGTTGTGCTTCAGGAGCGTGACTCCACAGCGGATCATCTTCAAGATTGTCGCCGCCGACATATTCAGGCTGACTCAACAGATCAATCGAGGCGTGTGTGAGGGCTTGAGCCACCGGTACGAATGTGCCGGGCTCATAAACGTAATGGACGGTGCGACCTGTCCCCCCATCAATAGGGGCGGGACTGCTTTCCCAGGAAAGGTTGTCCCCGTCCCACCCGTACAAGGTCAAGCCACAGCCAAGCAAGCGCTGAATGCGCCCCTGCTCATTTTTATTCCAGTGCGAACCTGCTTCAGGACGGTTCACATAATGGGCTGTCGAGTGCTTATACAACCGGCGACCCAAGGCATCGTAGGCGTATCTGACCGAAAGACGATCATCCTCAAAATGCACCAACCTATCGAACAGGTCCCATTGCAATCGACTGCGTTGACCATTGTGCCAACGCAATGTCTGGTTGCCACGATCGTCGTACTCGTAATGAGTACCGACGTATTCACGTAAAAGATTGTCTACCAACCGACTACGTGCCGGGGCCTGATCAAGAGGCCGGCGCACTTCTGTCACCTTCTCGTCGAGCAGGTTGCTGGCAGGATCGAACGCGAAGTTTTCAACGCCGAGGCGACTTGCTGCGCTGATCAGTCGCCCGACCGGATCATAACGGTAGGTAAGCGGTCCGCGACGAGTATCGTTCAGCTCGGTCAACTGGCCGACCGCATCATATTGGTATTGGCGTTTGAGCAACGTCGAATTGTCGTCGCTTCGACCGAGCAGTTGCTCCTGTAGCCGCCCTGCCGGATCCCACTTTTGCGTCTGGCGCAGGCGATTCCCTTGATAACGAGCGACTTCGCGATGTAAATCATCTCGCTCATAGCCGACCAGTTCGTGATCATCCAGTTTTAACGCGAGCAAATGCCCACTGCCGTACGTCAACCAACTCACCCGATGACCATCCGGACGAGTCGTGGCGACACACTGATTGAGGGCATCGTACTCATGCCTCCAGATGGCAACGAGCGGTGCATCCAGATCCTGATAATGCTGGTGCTCTCTGATCAGATTACCGGCCGAATCATAGAACCACAGCAACCGGCTCTGGTCGTTCGTGGCCAAAACCATGTTGCCATTACCGTCATACGCAAAGGATTCGCTTTGAGTCGCATTGCCCAGGCTCGCATGGCGTTCAACAAGCCGCCCCATTGGGTCAAACGCCATCGAAATGATGCGCTCACCGCTGATGGCGCTCGCCAACCGCCCGCTCTCAGCGTCGTATTGATAGCGTGTGGCAAGACCGTCGAAGCCTTTTTCCTCGAGCAATCTTCCGACAGGATCATAGTGAAACTGGGTGCGCTGCTCGTTTTCGTTTTCGAGTGCTATCAAACGGCCTAGCAGGTCCCAACGGTAACGAAGCGTTTGCTCGCAGGCGTCTACTCGCTCGGCAACCAGACCGGCCGCGTTATAGCTCCACGTCGTACAGCGATCCAGACCGTCAACATGAGCGAGCAGACGCCCTTCGGCATCACGCTCGAATTGCTCCTCGGTTTTATCCGGATGCGTTATCAAGGCGACATGCCCGGCCTTGTACTGATACTCGGTGCTTTGCCCCGCTGCATCGGTAAAGTAGATCATCTGACCGCGATCGTTGTATTCCCACTCGCTGGTCTTGCCAGAGCAATCGGTATATTTGAGAAGCTGACCAGCAACGTTGTACTCAAGCGTTTTCTCGTTGCCAATTGCATCCTTGATAGCGATCAACTGACCTGCTTTGTCATAGGCGTACTCAGTCTTGTTGCCAAGCGGATCGACTGACTCCACCAGATTGCCGGCATCATCGTAAGCTCGTTGCCACTGACCGCCTTCTGCATCACTTACCTTGATCAGTTGGTTGAGATCATCGTAGGCGTAGTGAGCGACACTGCCGTCGGGGCTGATGTGCTCGAGCAAATTACCGCGCTCGTCATAGCTGTAGCGATCAGTGGTGCCATCTGTATGAACGTGACGAATCACGTTCTTCGCATCATCGCGAAAGAACCACTCTGAACGTTCATCGGCATAGCGAATCCGGTAGGTGTAGCCCTTGATGTCGTAGTAATGCCAAGTCTCGTTGCCATGGGCATCAGTGACGTAAGTCAGACGGATGTTTTCGTCCCATTCAAGGCGAGTATCGAAACTGCCGTCATCCGCCCACTCGCGCACAGCCCTGGCGTGCGATGTGTGGCCATCCCACTGCAGATTTAAACCGCGGCCGGTGCGATCGGTATACCGAGTCAGGAGGTGATGCTGATACTGATAACTCCAGGCCGCACCGTTTTCATCCTGCGCCTGGATCAAGTCGCCATGGAGGTCGTATTGGTAATGGCACAATTGCCGTACAGGCGCGCCGTCACGAATCTCCCAGAGACCGGTCAAGCGTCCTTGATTATCAAGCAGCGTTCCGACGTGCAAGTGGACTTTCGTGACGTCACCTTGATAGGTGATCAGGTCGGATAATACGAGGGCGTCCCCATGACGATGCTCGTAATGCAGCATCAGCCCGGCACCACTGCGCATTTTGACATCCGTCAGCCAAAAGGAACGACCACGACGGACATAGGTTTCCTTGCGCTCGAAACCGAAGCAAACGAGCAGTTGATCCTCAGCGGAACGAACCAGCGTGAGATTTTCAACGGGGTCATAGTGAAAGAGGCCTGGCTTGGGCAGGGGGAAATCGATGCTACGACCATCGGCTCCAAAAAAAACCAGTCCATCGTCCTTGCAGTCGAATCGGGTCGTGAACTCTGTTACCCACCGTGCCCCTAATTCGCCATTGTCAAAAGCATCGAACCGGGAGCTGTAGGTGCGCACCCACTCGATAGGAAATGGACCCGGCAGGCTGAAATCGGTATGGCTCAGTGACTCGGATCCCAACGCAAAACTGATGCTGTTGCAAGTACCCGCACAAGCACCATTTTTTTTGCCATTGGCGTTGGCGCTCGCAGGAGCCTGATGGCTGCTGGCCTCGAGTCGTCCTTCACCTGCCTTGTTCTGAGCCTTACTGGTGGCGTTGGGTTTAACGCTGGCACTCTGTCCATGCCCACGACGCTTGCGCCACGTCAACACAGCACCGCTGAGCATTTGCAACAACCAACCAATCGTGTGACGCGTTCCCGGGTCACCTAACTTGCTCAATTGGGTTTTGATCTCAGGCCCCATCGCTCTCAATGAGCCGGTGTGCGTCATCACCAGTTTTTTGGCCTGATCCGGCAGAAGATTCTTCGCCGCGCTGTTGGCAACCCCTTTACCCACGGCTTTGTAGGCACTGAATGCCGCCCCGAAGATATTACTGATCGCCGCTTTGGGATCGCTGAGCAGTTGATTGCCCGCCGCCGTGATCTTTTGTCCAGCCGCGCGCGCATCGCCTTTTGAATCAAGCTTGCCATTTACAACGGCCTCAAGACCCTTGGCAATTTCGGTGACTGCGCTTTCGCCGAGTTTTCCTGCATCGGCGAGAATGCCCGAGAGTTTGCCTTGAGCCTGTTTCACGAAGTCATCGATCGTGCCGACGATGGTTGCGTTCAAATGCCCGACCAGCACTTCGATCATTGAATCGCCCAACAGCATCTTGACGCTGTTACGCAATTCCTGACGTACCAGAAACAAGGTCGGACGCAAACTCATGCGAGCAGCCGCCATGGTCGGAGGCGCAGGTAAAACACCGATCAGGTTGATCCCCAGGCTGACCCAATCAAGCAACTCCCGCTGCTTGCTTCTGGTAAGCGTGACGATGTCGCCCAGCGCATCGACCAGCGCCATGATGTTGCCGACAACCGGCAGCGACCCGGCAACTCCTTTGATTCGATCGAGCGTGACGACACCACCGCTGATGGATCGCAACCAGGCATCAAACCGGGCGGCACCACGACCTACGTCCTGCACGTCCAGCGTGTTGAGCGGAACGATAGCGACCTGCGGCTCGCGCTTCTTGGTAACGGCTGCCTCAGTCATGAGAGCACCTCCCCATTCAGCAGGCCAGGCGTCTTGAGCGATGGTTTGGGCAAGGACGGGGCCGGGAGGCTTGGCAGTTTCCCTGCCTTGCTCGCCGCCCCCAATATCACCGAAGCACTCGGCAACGCCGCGCTAGCAAGTTTCGGCAACCCGGCCGCCCCACCCTGCACCGCCCCTTTCATCTGCTGCGCCGTCTGCATCGCGCCCTGTGCGGTCTGCATGGCGCCCATGCCGCTCTGCGCCAGTTCCTTGCCCTTCTCCAGCATGTCCCAGTTCTTGTTCGGCAGAACCTGCGCAACCATCGCCTGCACCTGGCTCGGCACGTCTTCAGTGGCTGGCGGTTTTAGCGGCCATTCCGCTTTGCCGATGTAGCTGCCCTCACTCCAGGTGTCCGCCGGATCCTTGCCGAACACCACTCGCGCGGGGCCTGGGGCGGCGCCGGCGACGCTGGCGAAACCCTTGGCGTCGAGCTTGCCCTTGATGCTTTTGCCGAGGGCGTCGATAACTTCGTAGTCGCCTTCCTTGATGCCCTGGCGCCCGGCGTACTGGTTGAACAGCTCTAGATTGCCTTTGCCCGGTTTCGGCGGTTCCGGGAATACCCCGGCGAGACTTTTCGCCCCGGTGTAGGCGAAGTTCGCCGCGTGCGCGGTGTACGGGCCCGTAGTGGCGTGGGTGATGCCGCCGGCGTTGTAGGTGGTCGCGCTGCCGCCGCCCTGGATCACCAGTTCGGTCTTGGCGGTGATGGTGATGCGGTCGGCGTTGGCAGTGATGTTGAGTTTGGCCAGCAGGTTGATGCTGTCCTTGAGGGCCTTGACGTCGATGTCGCCGGACGCCGCGACCAGGCGCCAGCCCATGCTTTGCACGAACAGACGCATGCCACGGCTGGCACTGGCCAGCAGGCGTTTGCCAATGGAAAAACTGGTGTGCCCGGTGCTGCTCAGCGCCAGGTGTTCGCCGGTGGCGATATGGCTGGAGCGCGGCGTGGTCAGGGCGATGCCCGCGGGGCTGGCGAGCACCAGATGTGGCTCGGTGAATTCAGGGAATTCATTGGCGGTCATGTTCGCCGGGCCACTGCCGAGCACGCCTTGATGCTGCGCGTGCAAGGCCTTGGCCACGTCGTCCTGATCGCCCGCCTCCTGCGCTTGAAGCTCTTTGGCCTGGGTGGCGAAACCGTCCTGCTGATCGCTCGCGGTGGCGAGGCGCTCGGCGGTTTCCGGCAGGTCTTTGTGGTGCTTCGATTCGTTCGGGCGCGGCTCGGTGGTGATCAACAGACCGGCGCCAGCACGCACCGCGCCATGGCGGTCGGTGCGCAACTCGAAACCTTCGCCACGCGGCTGCCCGCCGCTCGGGCGCGGGTGTGTCAGGTAGCCGAGGTTGATCGCACTGGCGCCGTGATCACTGCGCAGCGCAATACTGATCTCACTGGTGGTGTCGTCGATGCGCAGTTCGTTGGCGCGGCTGCCCTTGTATTCCTTGCTCTTGACCGTGGCCAGGGTCTTGAAGTCCGGCAGTTTGTACGGCGGCAGATTCGCGCCGTGGTACAGGCAACCGGTGATCAGCGGCTGATCGGGATCGCCTTCGAGGAAGGTGATCAACACCTCCATGCCGACCCGCGGAATGTTGATCGCGCCAAAGGTTTCCGCGGCCCAGTTCGAGGCCACACGCATCCAGCAACTGGTCTTGTCGTCGTGCTCGCCTTCGCGATCCCAGAAGAACTGCACCTTCACCCGACCGTACTGGTCGCAGTAAATTTCTTCGCCCTCGGGGCCGCAGACCACGGCGCTCTGGGTGCCGAGGACTTTTGGTTTCGGGTGGTCGAGCGGCGGGCGGTACGGCACATCCCACGGGATCGCGTTGAAGCGGTTGCGGTAGCCCTGGTGGAAATCGTCCTTGTTATCGGTGGTGTCGCTGGTCACCGACTCTTCGAGCACTTGCGGCTGCTTGCCTTCATGGAAGATCTCGGTCAGCAGCCACAGATCGTTCCACGTCGGGTTGGCGTGTTCGGTGAGGGCGAGGAAATGCCCGCTGACCAGAATCGGCTGATCGCTGCTGCCCTCGGCCAGACGATAGTCGCTGCGATGGCGCTCCAGTGCGCGATTGGCCAGGTGCTTGCCGCGCTCGCGATCTACGAAACGCCCCGGGTAATCGTAATCCTCCAGATCCGGCTGGGCGCTACTCTTGGCATCGCTTTCGAGCTCGATCTTCGGTTTGACGAAGTCGTAATCACGTCGTGTGGTGCGGCTGGTGCGGGTCGCCAGACGCAGGCCGAAACGCTTGACCACTGGTTGATCGGCGACCAGTCCGGAGTCCTGCTGATAAGCCACTGGCGCCAGTTTCGGGAACACCGTCTGGTCATCGCCGAACATCAGTTTGTGGCCGCTGGCGGTGTGCTGGAAGTGGTAGTGAATCCCCTCCTCCTCACACAGGCGCTGGACGAAATGCAGATCGCTTTCGTCGTACTGCACGCAGTAGATGCGCTCCGGATAAATCGCGCTCAGTTGGAAGTGATAGTCACTGGCGAGAATGCCGTGTTCTTCCAGCACCTTGCTGATGATCTGTTGCACGGTCATCTGCTGGAAGATGCGCTGGTTGACCCGATGCGCGAGGTACGACAGCTGCGGGCGCAGGGAGATTTTATAGCGGGTCAGGCGCTTGCCGGCCTCGCCCTGGGCGATGCTGTAGATCAGCCCGTGAATCCCCGTGCCGCTGGGCGACAGCTGCAGGAACGCGAGTTTGTGCAGCAGGCTTTCGAGGTTGATCGAGGCTTTCTCACTGACCAGTTCCAGCTCGAACTCGAAGGGGGTGTTGAGCGCCTCTTTCCCGGTGAACGACAGCACCTGGAAATCGCTGTCCGCGCCATCGATGGTCAGATTGAAATGAGGCTGATTGGCCGGTGAGAACATCCCTTGTTCCTCGCGCAATGCTGCGACTGACGCCATTCCATGAAGCGTGGCGCACGCAAAAAAATCTGTAGGTACAAGCCACCCCGGCCAGCCGCACTGGCCGGGGTGGTACAACCATCAGTCGCGATTAAACGACTGGAGCACGCCAGTCATCAGAACCCGAAGTACCGGATACTTCGTGGGTCCAGGTGATTTTGCGGTAGGTGAACTGCACTTCTTCCAGGTGGGTGAAGTGGGCGTTCGACGGGTCCTGGCAGTTGTGCATCTTGTTGTTGATGGCGACGATGATCGCGTCTTCCAGTTTGGTGGTGTAGTAGTGCTCTTGAGTACCTTGAGCAGAAGTGCGGTACCACTGGATAACGATTTCGCTCATGCGCTCGCCGGAAGTCAGCGCCGCTTGCAGCAGAGGCGAAGCCTTGTCGTAGACCTTGGTGATGACCACTGGCTTGTGTACGCGCTGACCGGTTGGCTGACCGGATTGCGGGTCACGCGGGATGATCACGTCGTGGGTGAAGGCCTGAACCATGACCTGGTCTTCGTGGCCTTCCTGGAAGGTGTTGCCCACGGAGTCGGCGGTGAACGCACCGGCAGTGATCAGACCTTGTTTTTCGCCAGTGACGGACATGTACGCTGGTGTTGCCATGGGGATGCTCTCCTTGCTCGAAAATACACAACCGACAGGCACCATTGCCTGCCCGGGTGCCTGCTCGGATATCAAGTTCCGTGCCAGCCATCTTCTAGCCATTTCGGATCAATGGGTTGGCGGCAATACCTTCGCGTTCCGGCGTTTTAAACTTCGATAAACAGAAAAAAGTGCGCAAGAAGTTGCGCAGTACTGTGCAACTTCTTGCGCACTTGGCTGGAGGGCTTGATTTAGAGAGGCTTGAAGGGAATTCTCGGGTGAAATTGGCGAAGCAACTGCGCAACTTTTTGCGCAGTTGCAAAATCAACTCAATGTTTAGGTTTTCAAGGGCCTGCCAAGTTTCTGTGCTTTCAGTTCCATCAGCCGAAGCCGATCCTGCGCCAGAACTCTCTGTACATTTTCCACACTCCTGAAATCGGCGCGGTGATTGAAAGCCTCTTCCTGAAGATTTTCAGCAAAGGCGGCCATGCGCCTGTGGCCGATCAACCCTGCCAGCCAGCCGGTCAACTCACTATTGAAGAACGGATAGGCTCTATGGGAACCGAGGTGAACGGCGACAGCGCGCAACTCCGTCAGGCGCATAATATCCGCGAGGTCCTCATCGAAGGTGATCAACCGATCCAGGCAGAAATCAGCTCCCTTCAATCGTTGGGGATTAGCCAACGATTCCATGATTCTGAGTATGTACAGATCCCAGGCGCAATTATTGATAAAGAGCAACGGGTCTTTTTTGTCCAGAACCGAATTGAGCTTCCTGGACAGTGAGGTTTTTTGGGTATGAAAGAGAATATCCGCGCAAACAATCAGCTCACGCAGCATGAAGATGCGCAGTTCATCGTGCATGAATTTGAGCAACGCCTCCATCTTCGCTTCTGGCGATGCGGTTGAGCTGTTTTCCAGAATTTTCGCTCGCAGAATCATGCACTCGGCCGCAGCAACTTGCTGAGTCAGGGCAACATCCAGCCCCCCCTCCCGAGTCTGTTCAAAACCTGCGATCCAGTTCTCCGCCCAGGTTTCGGCCTGATCTTGGTATCGATTACGATAACGCGTCCCCCAGCCTTCACTTAGCGGGGCCTCATCAAGCGAGAGAGCGTATACAGCGGCGATCGTTTCCTTGCAGCGCTGGCGGGTTTTCGGTATCCATTTTTTCTGTGCTTCGCACAGGTAAATGTAAGAGTTCAACCGCGCGAGATCGTCTGCGCAGAATGTGCGTTGCAAGTCTGCACGAATGGCCTCGAGCTCCTCGGAAACAGACTCGACATATGACAGCTTCCGGATATAACTGGCCGTGTTTGAATCCATGAACAGCGAACTGACCAACATGTAGTTCACCCGCGTCTCGGACAATGCAGAAGTCTTGTCGATGATCCAGACGGATTTGCCACGCAGCATGGTAGAAACGAATCCCTGGCCACTGAATTGCTCTCGCTCCAATGCAAACGGCCCGCCTGATTCAGCCGATGCATACATGATGCGCCAGTCACCGAGCAACTCGACTTCCTCTTTGAAGCGCTCCAGTGCTTGCGTGTGACTTTCGGCCGAGCATACGTAATGCAGCGCCCGTTGAACTTCGTACTCCGCGTACTCTTTCGTCATCGATTCCTTCCCTTGAAATTGCAATAGACCATTACCCAATAGGCATATTGACATCAAACAGCCATCATGGAGAATCTCCTCTCTCTTTTTCAACCATGGATGGCTTACCTGTGTATCGACGCAATTTCCTGCAATCCGGCCAAGGCTACGGCGCCAACGTTCTGAGTCAGGATCGCGCACAGATGCCACGCGATGCGCTAGGCACTACCTGGATTTTCTCGAGCATCGGTGACGCCTTGTCCAAGGCGTACAACTCGACAAAAGAAACTGTCAGCGAAGTCGCTGACAAGGTCGTCGATACCGTATCCGATGCTTACGAGTCCACCAGCCGCACCGCGTCAAATGCCGCTGATGTGCTCAGTGATGCCTACGACACAACGCGCGAGTCAGTCGCCAACGTTGCGGAGCTTGTCGCCGACGTCGTTTCCGAAACCGCTTCCAACGCCTATGAGGCCACCGTTGAAACGCTGTCCCAGGCAGCAGAAACCGTCGGGGACGCGGTCTTCGATGCCTATGACACAACACGTGAAACCGTGACAAAAGGCTTTGATGCCACCTGCGATTACGTCGATGACGTCGCGTCTGGCGAAAAGGAACTCAATTACTGGAAGGTGCTCGGTGGTGCGGCCATCGGCGTCGGTGCCGTCGCTGCTGCCCCGTTTACAGGGGGAGGCTCGCTCTTGGGTGCCGCGTCATTGGCTGGTTCCCTTGCAGGAGCAGGCACCCTTGCTGCCGCAGTGGGTGTCGGTGTCGCCGGTGCGATGGTTGGGGCAAACCTCGATGGTGACGCCCAGTTGCGCAAGGCGAGCTACGAGGAGGGTCGCAAAGACGCCAAAGCCGAGCACGTGGCAGAAGTGAGCGTACTTCAGGAAAATCTGGCCAGCGCCCTTGAGAGTCTCAAGGTGGCCGGCAAGCATTTCAACGCCATTATCGCCTTGCATGCCGTAGCCGTCGCAACCGCCCACTGCGACGGAGGCATCGGTGATGATGAGCGCGAAGGTATTGAACTGTTCATTGCCGGGCTTGCTTCGGGCACCACGCCGCCGGTCGTGCTTGAACGCATCGAATCGCTCTACCGCGAGCCTCCCACCGTCAGTGAAGCCTATGCCCTGGCGCAAGACTCAGGGGTAGATATTGCGATTTTCGACGAAATCATCAACCTCGTCGTGCACGCTGACTCCACCGTACATCCTCAGGAAGCTGCGTTCATGCAGGCCTGGAACGAACTGAAAAGCGTCTGAGGAACACGCCAGTGAGTAAACTCGAACAGTTTAAAAAGCAGCAAGCCTTGCGCACGCGACTTGCAAACCGCCCATTGATCCACGTCGCCGCAGCGCCCGAAGACGTGGCCGCTCTCCTCGCTGCCGAAGGCAACGCTTCGCGCTTCGCCAGCCTCGACTACCACGCGTCGCTGTCCGTCTCGATAAAATCAGCCCCTGATGAGGCACGCTTACTGCTCGAACAACTCGAGCAGCAGTTCGAAAGTGCCCGGGTTGATGCCCTTCTGACCAAGGCGCAGAGGGATATCGTGGGTGCCATCGCCGGGCCGCTCGGTCTGGGTAAAGTACTGTCGGTGTACGACAAACAAGGCGGCAGCGTGACGACCATTCACAATGCCCGGCAAGGCATTTATGCCCGTACCGATGACGAGTACAACCGCAAGGACTACACCCACACCAAGAACTCCCAAGAGAAGCAATTCGCCGGAAAATCGAAGCAATCCGTGGGCGCAACGTTCACCAAGGATCAGTTGGGTAAAGACGAAAATCAGTCAGACACTTACAATAAACTGGTTGATGGATATACCGGTGAAACGGTCCTTGGCAGCGAGACCAGCCCCGACCACATCGTGCCGTTGCACACCTATCACAAGGACGGCGGCTTCATGCAATCGAAGACCCGGCGCGCCGACTTTGCGACCGATACCGAAAACCTGATCTCGACCCGGCGCATCATCAACCAATCCATGAGCGATGTCGAAAAGCAGGAATGGGCCAAAAGGAAAGCCAATGGCCGCGATGAAACCAACGAAAAGCACTACGGCATCCAGGAAGACAACCTCAAGAAAGCCGTAGAGCGCGGTGAAGCGACCGCCGAGAAACACCAACCCACCACCGGCGAAAAAGCCGCTTTCTACACTACGCATGCCGCACAGACCGGCGTCACCGAAGGGTTGAAAATGGGCGCCCAGCAGGCTTTGGCATGCTCATGGTCGAGCTTTTCAGCAGTGCCTTGGACGAGATCAAGGATCTTTACCGTAACGGTCGTCAGAACGAAACCCTGTTCGCCGATTTAGGTGAGCGACTGAAACGCGTCGGCGCGACTGTCTCTGCAAAATGGGAGCAAATGCTCGATAGCTTCAGCGGCGGTTTTGTCTCGGGTTTCGTTTCCAATGCGGTAACGGTGCTGATCAACCTTTTCGTCACCACTGGCAAGCGTGCCGTGCGAATGATCCGTGAAGGCATTTTCTCTCTGCTCAAGGCGCTGAAGACGTTCCTGTTTCCTCCCAAGGAACTGAGTTTTTCGCAGGCTGCGCATGAAGCGTTAAAGCTGCTCGCGGCAGGCGGTGTCGTCGTGGGAGGTGTAGCGCTTGAAGAAGCGGTCGAGAAGCTCATCCTGAGCGTGCCCTTGTTCACCCCCATCGCCGGGATGCTTACGGCCATACTCGTCGGCGCAGCCACCGCACTGAGTATGACGTTCGTCTGTTATCTGCTGGACAAGCTGGATCTGTTTGGTGCCATACGTACCGAGAGAGACAAGCAGATTATTGGAGAGTTGGATACACGGATCAGCGCACAACGGGCCGTATCGATGAGCGTTATCGACGAATTGGACAACTACCTGCTGGTATAGCTGCACCGGGCTGAGTCGCAAACCTTGCACTTGTACGGAACCGATTCATGCCCGGCCTCGCGAGCCGGGCTTGAATCCCGATCGCGCAGTTATTGGTGCTCTACCACCCTACGCAACTGCCGATAATCCACCACCAATTGTTCAAGCGTAAACGCGCGGTTCCGGCCGCTGGGATTGGGCAACACCCACACGTGCGCGCCACCGAAGGTCTTCGCCTGCGGCCCCCACGCCACCACCTTCTGCCCCGTCAACGCCGCATACGCAGCCTTGCCGAGAAACGCCACAAAGCGCGGCGCATGGCGGCTGATCTTCTGCTCAAAACTCAGGGCGGCAGCGGCGAACTCTTGCGCCGCCAATTGATCCGCCCGCGCCGTGGGCCGATCGACCACCGCCGTTAAACCGCAGCCAAATTGCAGGATGCTTCGATCCTCCTCCGCCGGCACCTCATGCGATGTGAACCCGGCCAGGTGCAAGGTGCGCCAGAAGCGATTGCCGCGCCCGGCAAAATGATGCCCCTGCGCCGCCGCGAGCAATCCCGGATTGATCCCGCAGAACACCACCGCAAGCCCCGGCGCCAGAATGTCCTCAAGCCCTTCACCCGCCATGCGCGCGCCACTCGTTCGCAAACATTTGCAACACTCCCCACAGCAAACCCTAGAATGGCCATCCCAGCCACAGAGCCAACAACAACGATGGACGTCATTCAGACCCTGCGCTGCTTCGTCGCCGTCGCCCAGAGCGGCAGCTTCACCGCTGCGGCCGACGTGCTCGACACCACCACGACCAACGTCTCCAAAGCCGTCTCCAGCCTCGAAGCCCGGCTGCACACGCGCCTGATCAACCGCACCACCCGCCGCCTCGCCCTGACCGAAGCCGGCGTGCGTTATTTGCAGCGCGCCGAAAAAATCCTCGATGACCTGCGCGAGGCCGATGACGAAGCCGGCACCGCGCAGACCTTGCCGGTCGGGCGTCTGAAGATCCACGCCATGGCCGCCATCGGCAACCACTATGTGATCAATGCGATCGCCCGCTACCGCGAAATTCACCCCACGGTGATGTTCGACCTGACCCTGAGCAATCGCCTGCCCGATCTGCTCGAAGAAAGCTACGACATGTCGATCGTCCTCGCCCGCGACCTGCCGGATTCCGGCTTCGTCGCGCAACGCCTGGGCACTACTTACAGCATCCTCTGCGCCTCACCGGCGTACCTGGCCAAACGCGGCCACCCCGCCACACCCGCCGACCTCGCAGCGCACGACTGCCTGCGCATCGTCAACACGGTGATGCCCGCAGACAACTGGGTGTTCGAAGGCCCGCAAGGCATGGAAACGCAGAATATCCCCGACTCACCCTTCCACATCAACACCGCCGACGGCATGGCCACGGCGATCAGAAATGGCATGGGCATCGGCATTCAGCCGCTGGCATCAGCCGTCGAAGGATTGGTCGGAGGAACGCTGGTGCGGGTACTGCCGCAGTACCGCCTGGAGGAATACAACCTGTTCGCGATCTACCCGTCGCGCAAATTCGTCGACGCCAAAATCAAGACCTGGGTGGAGTTCCTGAAAACCGCCATCCCGCAACTGCTGGCATCCGATGAAGGCATGGCCGGCGCCAAGGAACTTGCCAACGCTTAGTGCCGCAGACCCGGAGTGTCGACCCTCCAGCGCCTGCACCGACATCAACCGTTGGAACAACCGCTGCCCATCACCTGGTATTGCACGACATGCCGTGCACCGGTCGAGTCGTCATAAGTCATCTGCACCGGCACCGCGCCGCACTGATTGGCCGCTTCGGAGATCGACACCACGTGGGCGATGTCTGCTTGAGCGGCGGCGTTGTAGGCCTCGACTTGCGCGGTCTCGTCAGCTGCAAACGCTTGCGCGCCGATACCACCGAAGACCAGAAGAAGAGCGATTTTTGCCAGTTTCATGATGTTCACCGTCTCGTGGGGGAACCGTGTTTGTTCACGGAGTGGAGACGATGTTAGGGGTTCAAGCGCACGGCAAAAATCGGTCGGTTGGACAAACACTGTGTCCAGAATGGTGATGAATAAATCCACACACCGTGGATGCCCTTTTCGCGAGCAAGCCCGCTCCCACAGGTTTTGCGTCCGCCACACTATTCGCGAACACCGCCCCCCCCTGTGGGAGCGAGCTTGCTCGCGAAGAGGCCAGCCCAGTCAACAAAGATCCCGAGACGACCGTCACCTGCCTCCCCGGCTATGACTACTGGAGAGTTGCGGCGCTCTTGCACGCAGCCAGCGTAAATAACACTCGCGCACCCAACGGCAAATTGGCCTCCGCCCACAAGCGTCCACCATGGGCTTCGATGATGCTGCGGCAAATCGACAGGCCCATGCCCAGACCGGCCGATTTGGTGGTGTAGAACGCGGTGAACACTTCCTCCGCACGCTCGCAGGCGAATCCCGGCCCGGAGTCGCTAACCATGATCCGAACGTCATCTGCAACGGATTCGCTGGTAATCAGCAGTCTGCGCTCGCCCGCCTCCATCACCTCCATTGCTTCCAGGGCATTGATGATCAGGTTGAGCAGGACCTGCTGCAATTCGACCCGGTCGGCCAATACCGCAGGCAAATCGCTGGCCAATTGTGTGCTGACCACTGCCCCGCATCGCGCCGCCTCACCGCGCGTGAATCCGACCATTTCGCCCACTACCGCATTGAGGTTCAGCGCCTGGCGTTGCGGTGGCGTCTTGCGGATCAGTGCGCGGATGCGTCCGAGCACCTCGGCCGCGCGGTTGCCATCGTTGATGATGCGCCTGAGGCCCTGCTCAACCTCGTCGATGTTCGCCGGTTGCGCACCGAGCCAGCGCAACGCGGCGTTGGCATTGGTCACGGTGGCCGCGATCGGCTGGTTGACTTCGTGGGCGATGGACGCCGCCAACTGGCCCATGGTCGCCACGCGATTGGCGTGGGACAGTTCCGCCTGGACCTGGCGATATCGGCGTTCGCTCTCGCGCACTTGTTCTTCAGCCTGTTTACGTTCGCTCAGGTCGAGGACAAACGCCACTCCCTGCTGCTGACTGGCTTCGAACGCGGCCAGACCGACGATCACCGGCAGGCGGCTGCCGTCCTTGCGGATGTATTCCTTTTCGAACGGCTGGGCACGCCCGGTGCGGATCGCGGTCACCAGCGCAACTTCACTTTCCGCGCGCGATGGCGGCGGGGTCATGTCCCGCCAGTGCACCTTGCGCGAGAGCAAATCTTCGCGTTCGTAACCGACCATGCGCAGAAACGCGTCGTTGGCTTCAATAATCTCCCCTTCAATATTCCAGACGATGATGCCGATGATGTTGGCGTCGACCAGCCGACGAATCTTCGCCTCACGCTCGGCGACGTCGCGATACAGCCGCGCGTTGTCCAGCGAGATCGCCGCCTGTGAAGCCACCAGTCGCAGCACGGCAAAACGCGCCGGGCTGAATACACCGGCAGACAGGTTGTTTTCCAGGTACAGCGCCCCGGCAATCCGCCCCTGATTCATCAATGGCAGGCACAGGATCGAACGCGCGCCGCGCTGATGAATGTACAGGTCAGCGGCGAAGGCCGGATCGGTGACGGCGTCGTCCAGGCACAGACTTTCGCCGGTGCGCAGGGTCTGATAGAGCACCGACTCGGCCAACGCTGTGGTGCTCACCGGCTCATTGCACAATTGCGTGCTGTCGTCGCCGACGCTGGTGCGTGCAGCGATATAGGGCGTCTCACCGTCAGTCAAAATCAGCAGGCCGTGCTCGGCGCCGGCCTGCTCGATGGCGGTGCGCATGACCATTTCGATCAGTCGATCCAGGACAATTTCGCCTGAAACGGCTTGGGACACCTTGAGCACCGTGGCCAGATCCAGATGCTCGACCGGGGTGATGATGGTCGCGGTCGGGCTGGGTGACGCCTCTTCATTGCGCAAATAGCGGTGGCATCGCTCCAGATGTCGCACCTTACCCTCGGCGCCCCAACGCCGATAACCGTAGCGCGCGTCCTGCATGTACAGGTGGGCGATTTTGTCCAGACCACGGGCGCTGTAGAAGTGCGCGGCGAGTTCGTTGGCCAAGGCTTCGACATGCACAAAACCGCTGTCCTGGGCCAGTTGAATCGCCTGCTCGTACAACGACTGTGCTTCGATCAACTGCCCTGCAACCCGAGCGATTTCAGCAGCGACCAGCGCCGTCTGACTGGCAAAAGTCTGCGCAGACTGTTGCGCCCAGACTTGCAGTTGATCGAGATGTTCACTCAGGCGTTGCCGTTGATCAGGGTCTGATTCGGCGGCAGCGGCCAGAGTCAAGGCGGCGTAAAAGTGATATTCGGCCTCTTCAAAAAACGAGGAAATCACCCACAACAGCGCCTGTGCCTGCGCTGCGCAGACGGCCGCCGCCGGATAATCCCCGGCCAGATAGCGCGCCTGCAGTTTGCGCACCCAATATTTGCCGCGAGCCAGTGCCAGATCCGGGGCAGCAAGGTTCGTCTCAAAACTTGCCTCGTCAAAGTGCTCGTCGTTGAAACAGCCAAACTGCGGCGTCTGCCCGCGCAGCATGCGAATCAGCGCGCGTTGGCAACTGATGAAGCTCACCACCAGACCGAAGCGAATCTTCTGCGCATAGGCCAGCCCCGTCTCGGCCTGATCCTGCACTTGCGCCAGCGGCTCGCCAATAAACAACAGATCGGAAATCAGGCTGTTGCCAGCATAGGCCGCATAAGGCAAATCGCCGATGCGGTTGCCGGCGCTGAGTGCTCGGCGCAGCAATTCGCGGCACTCACGCACCGGTCGCATCCAGCGCACCACAAAAATCGAGAAGCACAGGTAGGTACGCGCTTCGTATCGCGTCAGTCCACGGCGGTCGACCAGATCGCAGCCCAAACGGCCAAAGCGGTAACCGGCGGCATAGTCGCCGAAGCGCGGGCCGGCGACTCGCATCACGTTGGCGTAGAGCATGCAGGAGGCATCGCAGTTGCCGTGTTGCAGACTCAGACTGACGGCCTTGCAGATGGTCAGGCAGGCCAGATTGGCATCCGACTGCAACGCCGGTGCGAAGAGTTTGCTCAACGCATCCAGCGTGACCAGCGCGGCCGGGTCTTCCATCAGTGGCAGGTCGATCAACTGCTCGATGCTGCGCTCACCCAGTTGCGTCCAGATCTGTTCGTACTCGAAACGCACTTGCTGATCGTCCGGATGCGCCGTCCAGTCGATGCCAACCTGACGCAAATACGCCAGGCACACGCTAACTGCGCGATCACTGCGATCGAGCAGCAAGTAGACATCCATCTGCAAACAGGTGACTGCCGCCCGTTCCACGGTGGTCATGGCGCGCTCGGCCAGCGCGGTCAAACGCGCCTCGGCCAGCGGCAGTTGCCCGGTGAGGAACTCGCACTCGGCGCGGTTCAGCGCCAGGGCAAACCCCAGTTCATGGCGACTGTCAGCGTCCTGCTCGCCGAGCATCGCCGCGCCCGCGCCCAGGTAAGTCAGCGCTGACGTGTAAGCGGTCGACGCCTTGGCGCGCTGGCCGGCGAGCAGGTTGAATTCGGCCAACTGTTCGCGTTCGGCGCGGGCGCTGATCAGGCTGGCGCCGCGATTGAGTTGACCGACGATTTCGAAGATTGCCTCTTCGCGCCCTTCGCGCTGCGTTTGCAAAGCGAGCAACCGGCCGATGCGCAGATGGCGTTGCGCGCGTTCGACGTCAGCGATCAGCGAGTACGCGGCCTCGTGAATGCGGTCATGGGCGAAGGCACAGGTGCCTTCGTGCAACTCGATCAGTTCCTGACGCACCGCCGGCCACAGCACCGCGCGTACGCGCACCGTCGACAGGTCGAGCACGGTCGCCAACGTGTCGATCCGCGCCACGTTGCCCAGGCAGGCCAGTTGTTGCAGCGCCTGACGAGTGTCCAGCGGCAGGCGCGCCAGTTTGCCGAGCATCAGATCGACTACGTTATCGGTGTAGCCCTTGGCGTTGATGAGTGACAGATCCCAGCGCCAGCGGCTGAACTGATGGTCGTAAACCAGCAACTGCTCCTCGAACAGGGCGTGCAGAAACTGGATGACGAAAAAGGGATTGCCATAGGTCTTGTCCAGCACCAGCCGCGCCAATGCAACGATGCTTGCGGGAGGACAGCGCAGGGACTCGGCAATCAGTTGCTCGATGTGCACACCGGCGAGCGACGCCAGGCGGATCTCATCGATGTGCACGCCGGCAGTGCGCATGGCCTGGAGCTTGCCATTGAGCGGGTGATCGGCATCGACCTCGTTATCGCGGTAAGCCCCCACCAGCAACAAGTGCCCAAGGTCCGAGCGAGTCAGCAGGTCTTCCAGCAGATCGAGCGTCGCCGCATCCAGCCATTGCAGGTCATCAAGGAACAGCGCCAGCGGGTGCTCGGGCCGGGCGAACACGCCGATGAAACGTTGCAACACCGCCATGAAACGCTGCTGCGCTTGCTGCGGCTCAAGATCCGGCACCGGTGGCGGTTCGCCAATGATCAGTTTGAGTTCCGGGATCAGCTCGGTCATCAGCCGCGCGTTCGGTGAAAGTGCCTGCAACAACGCCGCTCGCCAGTCAGCGAGCACCTCACGCCGCTTGCCCAACAACGTGCGCACCAGTCCCTGAAAAGCCTGAACCAGCGTCGCATAGGGAATGTCGCGCTGGTATTGATCGAACTTGCCGGCAGCGAACAACCCCCGCGACGGCACCAATACCTTGTGCAATTCACTGACCACCGAGGACTTGCCGATGCCCGAATAACCCGACACCAGCACCAGCCTCGGCGAAGAAGTCTTTACCACGTGGGCAAAGGCGTCGACCAGCGTTTGCACTTCGCGCTCACGCCCGTAGAGCTTCTCCGGGATCAACAAGCGGTCGATCGCGCCCTGCTCGTTCAGCGTGAACACCTGGATCTGCCGGGTCCGCCGCCACTCGTCCAGACAACGGCGCAGATCATGTTCGACGCCGGCGGCCGTTTGATAGCGCGCTTCGGCCGTCTTGGCGAGCAGCTTCATCACCACACGCGAGAGCATCACCGGTAACGTGGCGACCCGTTCACACGCAGGCATCGGCAGCCGTGCGATGTGGCAATGCACCCACTCCATAGGGTCATTGGCGCTGAACGGCAACGAGCCGGTGAGCATCTGATACAAGGTCACGCCGAAGGCATACAAATCGCTGCGTGAGTCGATCGAGCGATTCATTCGCCCGGTCTGTTCGGGCGCCATGTAGGCCAGCGTGCCGGCGATGGTTTCCGGCGGCGCAGGCGCCTGACGTTCGCGCGGCAGACGCGAGGCCAGACCGAAGCCAGTCAGACGAGCCTGCCCGTCGTGGCAATTGACCAGAATATGCTGCGGCTTGAGATCCTTGTGCACCAGCCCGCACTGATGCACATGGCCGAGCGCGACGGCGATGTTGATCGCGTGCAACAGGCAGGTTTCCGTGTCCAGCGGTGCGACCAGCAAGCGTGACAGCGGCTCGCCGCCGGGGTCGTCGAACACCAGGCGCGTTGTCCCGCCGGCACGCTCCAGGGTTTGCGGCGACAACGCCCATTGATCGCCGAGATAATCCCTGAGGCTGTATTCGTGTGCCAATCGGTCGAGAGTTGCAGGCAACGGCTGATCAAGGGTCGGGCGCATCACCAGCACACTGGGACTGCCCTCACCCTTACCGCGCCCACGGGAAAACACCCGCTCGCCGTCACTCCACAAAATCTGCTGTTTGCTGGCCATACGGGTCGACACCGTCAAAGGGTTTTTGCCACGCGGTGAATCTCCCCCGCGTATTCAGCTCAACTGGAGCGCCGCACCGGCTCGATGCCCAACGCCTCGGCGATACGCACCAGATCGGCCACCGAACGTACGGCAAGTTTCCTCATGACCTGGCCGCGATGGACTTTAACCGTCACTTCGCTGAGGTTGAGTTGAGCGGCAATCTGCTTGTTCATCAGCCCGCTGATGACGAAACCGAGCACCTCGCGCTCACGCACCGTCAGTGTCTCGTAGGCCAGGCGCAGGGCTGCGCCGGATTGTTCGGCGATCAGTCGCGCACTGTCACGGGCCAACGCGCTGGCCACGGCGTCGAGCATGTCCTGATCACGAAAAGGCTTGGCCAGAAAATCCACCGCCCCGGCCTTCATCGCCTTGACTGTCATGGCAATGTCGCCGTGGCCGGTCATAAACACCACGGGAATGCGCAGACCGTTTTTCTCCATCTGTTCCTGAACGATCAAGCCGCTTTCGCCGCGCAAACGCACATCGAGCACCAAGCAGCCGGGGGCATCACGTCTGGCCGACGTGAGGAAGTCCCGGGAGGTTTCGAACGTCTGCACCTGCAGCCCGATCGAGCGCAGCAAACCGTCGAGGGCCTGACGCATGGACGCGTCGTCGTCGACCACATAAACCACCGGCTCCCCCAACGCGGGCGGTGTTGTGCTGGGGCTGGAATGCGACCACAGGGTCATCGTGAGTCCTCGGCGAGATCGCAACGCGTGCGATGTGCAGGTGAATAAATCTAGTCCATGATGGCGAACGCAGCCAGAGGCCAGCCAAACGGTCGCGCAACAGGCTAGCAGCCGTAACGCATTGCCGACAGGCCAGAAACCCCTGAAAATCGGCCACGCCGCCGCCCCTCTGCCACCGTTTGAACAGGCCCGATTTCCATGTCCAGCGTTTCTCTGCAAACCCTCACCCGGCCCAAATCCGAGCCGCGCGACGTGGTGTTTATTGCCTATCCGCGAATGAGTCTGCTCGACCTCAGTGGCGCGCAAACCGTGTTCTGGGCGGCGAGCAAAGCCTTGGCCGAACGCGGCCAACCCGGTTATCAACTGCACACCGCCAGCCTTGAAGGCGGCCTGGTCAACACCATCGAAGGCCTGGCCGTGGACACCCGGGCGCTGCGCCAGCTCGACATGGCCGCGCTGGACACCCTGGTCGTGCCCGGCGCGCCCGATATTTGCCAGACCCTCGACGATCACGCCGGACTCACCGCGTGGCTACGGCATGAAAGCCAGGCCGCGCGACGTGTGGTTTCGGTGTGCAGCGGCGCCTTTCTGCTGGCTCAGGCCGGTTTGCTCGACGGTCGCCGCGCCGCCACGCACTGGGCCATGTGCGACACGTTGCGCGAGCGCTTTGCGGCGGTCGAGGTGGATGCCGATGCGATCTTCATTCAACAGGGCGCGGTCTGGACATCGGCCGGGGTCACGGCAGGAATCGATCTGTCTCTGGCGCTGGTCGAGGCAGATTGTGGCCGTGAAGTGGCGTTGCAGGTAGCCCGCGAATTGGTGGTGTACCTCAAGCGTCCCGGTGGTCAGGCGCAATACAGCACCTTGCTGCAATCGCAGATACACGGCAGCCCGCAGTTCGATTCGCTGCACCTGTGGCTGATGGATCACTCAAGCGATCCGAAACTGACGGTGGAACGCCTCGCCGAACAGGCCAAAATGAGCCTGCGCAATTTCACCCGGGTCTACAAACAGAGCACCGGTCACACGCCCTCCAGGGCCATCGAGCTGTTTCGCCTCGAAGCAGCCAGGCGTTTGCTGGAGACCTCGACGCACAACATCGACCAAGTCGCGCGTCTCAGTGGCTTCGGCGACGAAGAGCGTTTGCGCACCTGCTTCCAGCGTCATCTGTCGATTTCACCGCGTGACTATCGCAGCCGCTTCAGCCGCGAAGGCTGACGCCGTCAGCACTGACTGGCAAAGGGGCTGGCCGCGCTATACCTAGGTATAGTTTTGCGCCGCTGCCGACGGCGTATGGTGCAAGAACGACAGGAGTCGCCATGCGTGCCCATCCGGCCAGGGAGCCCTATGCAGCATAAAGTTGTCATTGCCGTGGTTGACGACGACGAGGCCATTCGCCGTGCGCTGGAAAGCCTGTTGCGCGCCAGTGATTATCAAGTGCTTGGCTATTCGGGAGGTCAGGCTTTCCTTGAGTCGGAAGGTCCGGCGCAGACGCACTGTCTGATTTCCGATATCCAGATGCCAGGCATGAATGGCCTCCAATTGCACGAAACGTTATGCGCACAAGGCTGGCGCATTCCGGTGATTTTTGTCACCGCCCGTCCCGATGAAATGAAGAATTCCCCCCCCGGCGTCATCGCCTGCCTGACCAAACCCTTCCGCGCCGAAGACCTGCTCAGGCACATTGACATCGCCCTGCACCGTACACCTCCCCTGTAGGAGCTGCCGAAGGCTGCGATCTTTTGACTTTGATCTTTAAAAACAAGATCAAAAGATCGCAGCCCTCGGCTGCTCCTACAGTTTGGCGTACCTGCCCGATACCTTCGTATAACCCCCTTCGACCCATGCGTAACCCGCACACACCGATGGACAACTGCGCCCGCAGCTTCTGCGCCATAGCATTGCTTTCGACAGCGGGCGATTAAGCGCCATGCAGTACGGCAAGCAGTTTGCGGCGGCCGGTGATCGTCACGCCAGAGTCGCAATCACGACTCGGTTTATCCATCCATCTGCGTCAGGGAGCACATTATGAAACAGCAATTATTGGTGATCGGTGCAGGGTTCGGCGGGCTGTGGAGCACGTTGAGCGCCGCGCGCTTGCTGGATATGCATGACCGCCACGATGTGCAGATCACACTGCTCGCACCGCAAGCCGAACTGCGCATTCGTCCGCGCTTCTACGAGCCCGATGTTCAGAGCATGTACGCGCCGCTGGATGCGCTGCTCGATGCCGTGGGCGTGCGCTTCGTCAAAGGCAGCGCCGAAAGCGTCGACAGCCAGGCGCGGCGTGTCGGGTATCGCGATAAGGCCGGCCGCCCCGGTGAACTGACGTATGATCGCCTGGTGCTGGCCAGCGGCAGCCAACTGGCCCGTCCACCGGTCCCCGGCCTGAAAGAGCATGCGTTCGACGTCGACCAGATCGAATCGGCGGACCGCCTCGAGCGCCACCTCCACTCGCTGGCCAAGCAACCTGTCAGCGCTGCGCGTAACACCGTGGTAATCGCCGGTGGGGGCTTCACCGGTATCGAAACCGCGACCGAAATGCCCAGCCGTCTGCGTGCCATTCTTGGTACGGAGCAAGACGTTCGGGTGATCATCGTTGATCGCAGCAAAGACATCGCCGCAACCATGGGCGACGGTATTCGTCCGTCCATCATTGAGGCGTCAAAAGACCTGGGCATCGAATGGATCGTCGACGCGACGGTCGCCGCCGTGGATGCCAACGGCGTCACACTCGCTGACGGTCGCTACATCGAAAGCAACACCGTGATCTGGACCGTGGGTTTCCGCGCCAGCCCGCTGACCGAACAACTCGACGCCGAGCGCGATGGCCAAGGGCGTCTGCACGTCGATGGCAACCTCAAAGTACAAGGTCTCGATCACGTATTCGCGGCCGGCGATGTCGCCCGCGCCGCCACCGACGACGTCGGCAACTTCTCGGTCATGTCCTGCCAGCACGCCATCAGCCTCGGTCGGCATGCCGGCAACAATGCCGTCGCCGATCTGCTCGGTGTGGCGCCAACCACTTACCGTCAGCCCAAGTACGTGACCTGCCTGGATCTGGGTGCCTGGGGCGCGGTGTACACCGAAGGTTGGGATCGCCAACTGAAACTGGTGCGAGCCGAAGCCAAGGAACTGAAGACGCAAATCAACAGCGTGTGGATCTACCCGCCAGCCGCTGACCGGCGCACCGCCCTCGCCGCTGCCGACCCGATGATCCCGGTGGCCTGATCGCCCCCCGGATTACCTTGCCTGATAAAAAGGAGAACACCATGACCTTGCCTCTGGATTCCTTCACCGCCAACAACGCAACCCTGCAAACCCCGACCGAAGAACTGGTGCCGTCGCGCTATGCACTGCGCCTCGGTGACATCGACGTCATGGTCATCAGCGACGGCGTGCTGCCGCTGCCGACCCAGACCATGTCGACCAACGCCGATCCCGCCGACCGCGCCGCGTGGTTCAAAGAGATGTACCTGGGCCCCGACGCGTTCGACTGGGCACTCAACGTGCTGGTGGTGCGCAGCGGCGAGCAGGTCATCCTCGTCGACGCCGGCCTCGGCGGCCAGTTCCCCGGCTTCCCGCGCGCCGGGCAGTTTCCCAAACGCCTCGCGGCGGCCGGGATCGACCTCGCGGATGTCACCGATATCGTGATCACCCACATGCACATGGACCACATCGGCGGCCTGCTCGTCGATGCGGTGAAAACCCGTCTGCGCGACGATGTGCGTATCCACGTCACCGCCACCGAAGTCGACTTCTGGACCTCGCCGGACTTCACCTATACCGACATGCCCGCGCCGGTCCCGGACGTCTTGCGCTCCACCGCCAACGCGTTCATCGACCAGTACCAGAGCAAGCTGCGGATCTTCGAAGACCAATACCAAGTGGCGCCGGGCGTGGTCGCCAGGCTCACCGGCGGCCACACCCCGGGTCATTGCGTGATCTACGTGACGTCCGGCGCCGAACGCCTTACCTTTGCCGGCGACGCCCTGTTCCCGGTAGCCTTCGACCACCCGGACTGGCACAACGGCTTCGAGCACGACCCCGAAGAAGCGGTGCGCGTGCGCGTACGGCTGCTGCAGGAAGCCGCCGCCAGCGGCGAACTGTTTGTCGCCACGCACCTGCCCTTCCCTTCGGTTGGCCGTGTCTCCGTCAACGGCGAAGCATTCCGCTGGATTCCGGCAATCTGGGATTACTGATCGCGATGGCCCAAAGCATCTTCGCCCGGCGTCCGCCGAGCGAAGATGCAATCCCACTCACTTCAACCCAAGCCCCGCACGCCCCAGCGAGTTCAGACCCTCCACCGGAAAACGCTCCACCCACGACCGCTCATAATCCTCACGTGGAAAATCATCCGGCGAAGCACCCTGCTCGAATGCCCTGAACACATCCCGCGCATAAGCAGCGAGGCCCCCATGCAAACCCCGAGACAACGCGCCGCCGAAGTCAGTGTCGTCAACGAACAACACATCACCGTGCTCGAAGCCATCACCATCAGCGTCCTGGCCGGCGCAACCGAACGCGAATACATGAGACAACTGCTCGCCGAGGGCGCCCCTGGCAACGGCGCGCGATGAAGCGTTTAAACAGTGTTGTTTATACGACACCCGGTGTTACGCCCCCGAGGCTACAACGCCTTGCGCCATTGCCTACGACTACGCCAGAATCCGCCGGCTTGTGCGCCCAGAGTGCGGGTTCTATCGTGGGTCGGTCGCTGAAAAGCAGCGATCGGGTTTGGTAGCCCGGCACTTCCAGGTCGCATAGCTCCCCTTATGCAGAGGTCGATTTCTCGTCCCTGTTTTATGGTGGTCATGCGTAGGGCGTCCTAGGGCGCGCCGGGCTCCTGGGCCGGTCTACCAACCTGTGCATGGCCGCCACCCTTCGTTTGGTAGCGAAGCGTGATGGCTCCTTAATCGCTTTCCCAGGAGTTTCATCATGTTCAAAGTCACACCGAACCCACCCGAAACCGAAACGGTCTCCCCCTACGAATCCCCCGATTCCCGAAAACTTAGCGAAGCCGCCGAACGCGCCCTCGATCACTACCTGAATCCCGCCAGCCAAATCATGGCCACGCCCTACACACCCAACGCCATGTTTCTAGCCAACCCAAAAATCGCCACCGAGGAATTGCTGGCGAACGCCAGTGAATCACTGGGTTCGGCGACGGTGATGTTGGGGGATGTCGCGGCGCTGGTTGAGGGGCCGATTCGCAAGACGCTGCTGGGCATTGCGCAGGTGGTGATGCTCGGGGAGTTGGCGGTGAATCAGGCGTTGGATAATGTTGTGCCGATGCAGTAACTCGTAAGGCCTCTGTGGCCGCTAGCTAGCCTGGTGCCACGGAGGGTATTGCCTAATGGACATCAACACTGTCATTTCGACAACTCCCGCTTCCGGGCAGGAAGCGGGATGTACAGACTCGAAGACGCGCCTATTTCGTTAAAGCGCGCGACCACCATCAACAATAATTTCCGTTCCCACCGTCCAGCGAGACTCGTCCGACGCGAGGTACAGCACCGCCTTGGCTACTTCTTCAGGCGTGCCAAAACGGCCAAATGGGATAGTCGCGACAATCTCCTTATTGACCTGCTCGCGGTAGGCATCGGGTATACCCGCCTTGTCGTACAGCGGCGTGTCGATCGGACCAGGGCTGACCGCATTGACTCGAACACCACGCGGTAGAAGCTCGCCAGAGAGCGTTTTCGACATATTCAGGAAGGCAGCCTTGGTTGCGGCGTAAACGGATGAGTTCGCGGCGCCCAGATGTGCACTGATCGAGGTGTTAAGAACCACCGACGCAGGATTAGAGAACGTCGGCAGCAGTGCTTGCAGAAGGAAGTAAGGGCCTTTGACATTGATGTCGAAGGAGCGATCAAACATCTCCTCGTTCCAGTCTTCGATTGGCCTCCAGACGGATACGCCAGCATTGAGGAAGGCAACGTCCAACTGCCCGTAATGAGACTGAACGGCCTGCGCCAGCTCCTTCTGGGCTGCGACGCTAGCTGAGTCGGCGCGCAACACCAGGACTTCGCTACCTAAAATTGCTTGAGCATTTGCCATGGACTCAGGATTGACACCGGTGACGATCACACGTGCGCCTTCGGCGAGAAATTGCTTGGCAGTTTCCAGACCGATGCCGCTCGTACCGCCAGTGATCAGGGTACGCTTGCCTTGTAAACGGGACATCTGAATTTCCTCTCTTTTTGGGCCGCCAAATGGACGACTGGCCCTCTGAGAGCAACTATGTATTCATGCCAGCGCACTGATAAGATGGGCAAATAGAATAGATCTCATGCGAAATCCGCATGAATTGGGGTGTGATGGACCGGTTGTTACTGATGAGCTGTTTTGTGCGCGCTGTCGAGACAGGCAGTTTTTCTGCTGCGGGGCGTGATCTGGGACTAGGGCAACCGAGCGTCAGTCGTTACGTCGCTGCGCTTGAAGACCATTTGCAAACCAGGCTGCTTCACCGATCCACACGAAAGCTGATGCTCACGCCCGAGGGTGAACGGTACTACGCAGATGCGCGGCGTATCCTGGACTCAGTGGAACAGTCCGAGTCCTCACTGAGAGGAAACGTAGCGCCGTCCGGGTTGCTGCGCGTCGCTTGCCCGACCGCATTGGCTCACACGTTCATCGTACCGCACGTCGCGAGTTTTCTAAGCCGCTACCCCGAACTGTCGCTCGATCTTCAAATCAATGATCGCTACGTCAATTTGGTCGACGAGGGGGTAGAACTCGCGATTCGTATCGGTCACCTGGAGGACAGTGCAATGCGAGCCCGGCCACTGGCTTGGTTCGAGCGTGTGTGCGTTGCCAGCCGTGCGTATTTGGAAAAACGTGGCACTCCCTCTTCGCCTGATGACCTGAAGAAACACGACTGCCTCATTTATACCCTTCTATCCACTGGAACCAACTGGCGGTTCAGGGATACGGATGTCCCGATCTCCGGACGACTGCGTGTCAACTCGCCTGAGGCGATCCGTGAGTACGTCAATGCAGGGTTGGGCATCGCGCAGGGGCCGCAATGGCTTTATGAGGAAGGGCTGAGAAGTGGCAATCTTCAATTGCTGCTTAACGAATACGTGGCGCCCCCCGTCCCGATCCAAATTGTCTACCTGGCTAATCGGCTGCTGCCTCAGCGAGCCATCGTTTTCATGGATTTCATGGCGGATATTTTTGCTGAATTCCATGAGCGCCCTGAATAGTTTTTTAGACCACGGCCAAGTTGCGAACGAAGCAGCATCAGCATGCGGCCCCTCCCTCGACTCAATTCCCGTCACAGACCTGTCACCCCAAGCTGCTAACCTCCCCTGCGACTAGCAATCCCCCTATCCAAGAGCCCCAACCAAAGGTGCCCTCAAGGTGTCCCCAAACCCCCGCCAAAAAATCATCCTCCGCTCCGAAAACCTCCACTCCGAAGACTTCGGTGCCCTCTTCTCCCGGCTCTTCGGCAATCGCTACGCCGACACCCCGCCGATCCCCTCCAACATCATTATCGGCGGCGTTTACGGCAGACACGATGGCGTCAGTTTCCGTCGCATGCATTACCACGGCGATTTCACCGTGACCTTCCCCGACCCGCAGGACGAGATAACTTTCGTGATTCCCACGGCGGGCAAGATTGTGTTCAACCACCGTACCGAGTCCGTCGGTGTGGCGCAGGTGGGGTTGGCGATTGATAAGGCGGATATCCGTTCGATGCGGTTTCTCGACAATCATGCGCAGCACGGGATTTCGGTGAATCGGGGGCAACTGACTGAGCGGTTGGCGGCGTTGTTGGGGCGGCCGATTGTGCAGAAGATTGTGTTTGAGCCGGTGGTGGATCTGCACACGTCGGCGTTCCAGGGGATCAAGGCGTTGATTGATCTGGCGACGGGGACGGAGTTTGATTTGTTGCTCAACAGCGGGACGCTGATGCCGTCGCGGTTGCGCGAGATGTTGATTGATGCGGTGCTGGAGGCGTGGCCGCACAATTTTACCGAGGCTTTGCACCAGCCGGCGCCGAGGGTGGCGCCGCGGCATGTGAAGTTGGCGATGGAGTTTATTCAGGCGCATCCCGAGCAGTTGGTGAGTGGGGTTGAGTTGGCGCGGTTGAGCAATGTCAGTCAGCGCGCGTTGCAGGATGGGTTTCGACAGTTTGTCGGGATGTCGATTGTGGCGTATCAGCGGCAGGTGCGGCTGGAGCGCGCTTTCGAGGCGCTGGGGCAGCGGCATTCGGGGTCGGTGACGGAGGTGGCTTTGCGCTTTGGCTTCAGTAATGTCGGGCGGTTTTGTCAGTATTTTCAGCAGGCGTATGGGGTGAGTCCGGCGCAGTTGAGGGGGCGTGGTTGATTGGTTTATCGGCGGGGATGCTGGTGGGTCAGTTGATGGTGATGTGGGCTGACATGACGCCTTCGCGAGCAGGCTCGCTCCCACAGGGTTAGTTGGTGGACTCAAGATTGCGGCTGGTCGGTGCCGTGGGGTTATGTGCTGGGCTCAGGGTTGGCGGCTGGCCGGGATCCAAATGTGGGAGCGGGCTTGCTCGCGAATGCGGTGGGTCAGTTGATGGTGATGTTGGCTGTCATGACGCCTTCGCGAGCAAGCCCGCTCCCACAGGGTTAGTTGGTGGACTCAAGATCGGCGGCTGGTCGGTGCCATGGGGTTATGTGGCGGACTCAGGATTGACGGCTGGCGGGGATCCAAATGTGGGAGCGGGCTTGCTCGCGAATGCGGCGGGTCAAGCGAGGTGATGGTGACTGACACGGCCTCTTCGCGAGCAAGCCCGCTCCCACAGGTTTTTGCGGTGACTCAGAGTTGGCCGTTCCCTGCTCCACCATATTTTGCTGGTGCTTTGTCAATGGTGGTCATCCTTGACCTTGCGCGGTTGTCCCTGCTTCAGAACGCGTAACTGGCCTTCAGACTGCCACTGAAACCGTGGCTGTCACCGCCGCCGCTGGCACCGACTTCTGCGCCGACGCTGACCGCGCCGAGGCTGGCCATCAGGTTGACGCCGCCGCTGAACTGGTCGCGGTTGTCGAAGGCGGCGCGTTGTTCGATGTCGAGGCCCAGCAGGTGGCCCTGGCTGTTGACGTCGTTGTTGCCCAGGGTGCGTTCATAGCCGACTCGTACGCCCGGCACCAGTTGCCAGGCGCCCATCGCCACTGGGGCAAACGCCACGTTGAGGTTGGCGACGGCACTGCGGCGGGTGGCGGTGTTGTCGTCGACGTCGAGTGCCAGTTCGCTGCCCTTCTCTTGGAAGCCTTTGAGGTCGAGGTGGCTGATGCGCAAGCCGAGGCTGGGTTCGAGGATCATGCCGTTGACCGGTGCGCGGTAACCCAGCGCCAACGTCGCGCCGGTGAGGTTGCCGTGAGTGTCGCCCTTGGCCGCTCCGAGGCCGCCACCGAGTTTGCGTTTGCTGTCGTAATCGATGTAGCCGGCGCTGGCGTTGGCGTCGACGAACAGGCCACGTTCCAGGCTAGTGAAGCCGTAGCGCGCGCCGAGGTTGAAGAAGGTGAAATCGGTATCGGCCTCGCCGCCCGCGCCGCCGACGGTGCCTTTGCTGTAGCCGAAGCCGCCGCGCGCGCTGAGTTGTTCGGAGAAGCGCTGGGTGAGGCCGACCATCAGGCCCTGACTGTGTTCGTTGCTGCTCTCGGCGTGGGACGAGCCGTCGGTGCCGAGGTAACCGGCGAGCGCGGTGGTCCACAAACGGTATTGGCCGACTTTCAGATCGGTGCCGCTGGCGTACGGTGCGGCGGCTTGTTCGATCAACGCGTTCTGCCGCAGCAGGTAGCTGGCGGCGTCGGCGTGAACCTGGCCGCCGACCTGGGACTCGACACCGTCGAGGGTGCCAGCATCAATCGCCGATTGCAGGTAGTAGTTGTAGGCGCTGTAGGTGCCGGACAGGCTGGTGTTCTGCAACTCGCGCAACAATTCGGCACCGGCAGCGGCGTTGCCGATCAATCCGGCCTGACCCGGCAGGCTGTTGTACTCGACCAGTTTGCCGCGCAACACGTAGATGGTTTCCTGGGACAGGCCGAGGCCTTGTTTGAGGTAGTTGTCCATGCTGCCGTATTCGGCGGTGACCTCATCCAGACCGGCCTGGAGGTAACTGGCCTGCACCCCCAGCAGCGGCGCGTACACCGAAGCCATGCTTGGCGGCATTGCTTTAAGAGTCGCGGCGACGCGGGCGGCGGTGTAATCGTTGGTCGCCAGGTAGTTGGCCATGATGGTCGCGTTATCGACCCCGGCGATGCTCTGCAGCACGGCGGCGGTCCAGCCGGTGCGGTCCTTGCCGGCGGTGCAATGGAACAATTGTGCGCCGTCGGTGGTAGCCAGTTCGTTGAACAGCTTGCCGAACTGATCGCGCATCCCCGCGTCGCTGACGAAGGCGCGGTTGGTCTGCTCCATCATGGCGATGGCGTCGGCGGCGCTTTTGAACGACACGCTGGTGATGTTCGCGCCCGAGGTAGTGCTGCCGATAATGTCGATGTTCTGGTAGGTCGCACCGCTCAGCATCGTATCCGGCGTGCCGGCGATTTCGCTCGGCGTGCGCAGGTCGTAGACGGCTTTGATGCCGAGGATGTTGAGGGTCGCCAGATCCGTTGCCGACGGCGTGATCGCGTTGGAGCGGTAAAACACGCCGCTACGCATGGTGCCGTCGTGGGCGGTGGAATACGCAGTAGTCAGGCCGGCGACATCACGGAAGTTGTCGATGCTCTGCAGGCGCGGCGTGTCGAGCACCACAGGCTCGGCAGCGTGGGCAGCGGCGATGGACAGGCTCAGAACGGACAGCGAACACACAAGACGTTGAAACACAGTGCAGCCTCATTGGAATTAGCGTTGGGCTGGCTACTATCTGCAATCAATTGATACCGAATATGACAGAACGACTGCGCAAGGAAATGGTTGCGCGATCGGGCCGTGGGCTGCGTTTTTTGTCCGTCAGGGATCAGTTTGTTTCGCAAATTCCGGGAGCAACAGATAACCCTGTGGGAGCTGGCTTGCCAGCGATGGCGGTGGATCAGTCGGGAAGGATGGAGACTGACACGGCCCCATCGCTGGCAAGCCAGCTCCCACAGTTGTTTGTGTTGGCCACAGGAATGATGTCTGGCGGTGATGAGTCTGGGGTTTTCGGTTAAAGGAGATTCCGTCCATAATCTCTCCCCCAAATGGACTGACACAGGAAATGTGAAATGGACACCACTCAATGGCTCGGTTTGTTCGAGCGCGCCTTTCAAGGCATGGAGAAGAATCTTGAGCAAGTGCTGCAACTCAACAGTTGCCGCGAGCATTGGATTCAAGCCCAGATCAGTCTGCAAGCCTGGTTCGAAGATGAGATCGAGATCTGGACGGATCTGCCGATAGGCGACCGACGCAAAGCGGACCTGTACTCATTGGACGACAACGGCGCGCCGAGGATGGTCGCCGAAATCAAATGCCTGGGCGATGTCTCGCAGGCCAAGTGCCTGGAAGGCGATTGGTCGGTGCGGGCCGATGTTGACCGGTTGCGCTCTTTCGAGTGTCCGACCCGCCTGTTCGTCCTGGTCATCGCCAAAGGCGAGCGCGAAACCAATACCGGACGGCGCCTTCGCGAAGATGAATGGGTGGATGGCCGGACATGCGTCACTGTGGATCTGCAATTTGCCCTGGTTCGGATGTGGGCGTTGTAGGTCAAGTTCTTCATCCACTTCTGCACGCGACGTGGGCCGACATCGCGGCTCGCTCGGGAGCGCCGTTGCTCAACATCGAAGTGATTTGCTCGGATCGACGTGAGCATCGTCGTCGGGTTGAGCAGCGGCAATCAGACATCACGGGGCTGACATCACCGATGTTGGTTTTCTGTTGTGAATCACGAATATGAGGCCTGGACGCAGCCGATTCTGTGCCTCGACACCGCGAATGTCAGCGTGGATCAGGCGGTGGATATCATTGTGGGAGCTAGCCTGCTGGCGATTGGGGCGAGCCTGCCAAAGTGATGGCCACTGACACGGCCCCATCGCTGGCAAGCCAGCTCCCACAGTTTTTTGCGTTGAGCTCAGGGTTGGCGGCTGCCAGAGATCCAAAGTGGGAGCTAGCCTGCTAGCGATTTCCGTGCATGACGATCTCCAGCCCCTCGCCCACTTCCGGCACCTGAAAGTAGCTGGAGATCAAATCAAACTCCGCATCCGACGCCGCAAACTCATGTTCGGCCAGCGCATTGCGTGCATGTAGCCGGACGCGGCAAGTATCGTCATCCACCGCGAGATAGTGCAGGCAATGCGGCACTTTTGCAGTATCCGCCAGCCCTCGCAGCCACTGCCGATCCGCCACGGTATTGGCCGGAAAATCCAGCACCACACTCACCCCCGCGCTAAGCACATCGATCACCAACGGCCCCAGCACGCCGCGAATCTGCCGCGCACATCGAAGGTAATCCGCCACGGATTGGATCTGCTCCGGATACAGCCGCGACAGCCACTGATCCTCACTGAGCACCAGCGCGCGGTGCTCCTCAGTCAGTGATTTGGCCAGTGTCGATTTGCCCGAGGCGATCTTGCCGCACATCAGGTGTAGTGTGGGTGCACGCATTGGGGACGCTTCCTTATGTCGATTGCTGGATAATGCCCAACGCCTGTGGGCGAGGCAATTGATGCGCATGACCCAACGAGGAACCCAGATGACCACAATCACCGCACGCCAATGCTCGTCCTGGGTGCTACTTACCCTGCTCGCCACCACCCTGGCGCTGACAGTCGGCTGTTCGAGCAAGCGCTACGCCACCAACGGCTCGAACTGCTACGCCAAAGCCGTGCCCACTTCCGGCGAAGGGGGTCTGGCCTGGGGCGATACTTTGAGCATGGCGCGCAAGAAGTCGATGAATAACTGCATGCGTTATGCGAGCCGCTCCGGAGGGACGCCGAACACTTGCCAGGTGGTGCAGGCGCAGTGCAAGCGCTGACGGCACCGATAATGATGTTGGCTGAAACGGCCCTATCGCTGGCAAGCCAGCTCCCACAGGGTTATTGGGTGGACTCAGGATTGGCGGCTGCCAGAAATCCAATGTGGGAGCGAGCCTGCTCGCGAATGCGATCTGTCAGCCAAAGCGATGGCGACTGACACGCCCTCTTCGCGAGCAGGCTCGCTCCCACATGGGGTTGTGCAGTGGACTCAGAATTAGCGGCGGGTTCCCGCAGGTTTTGCGGCGGAGACGGGATTGGCGTCCAGTGTGCCGTCCTGAACCATGCGGTTCATGGCGTTGGCGTTCAAGTACACAGCAGTATTCGTGAGAGTCATTTTGCCGACTCCATGTCCCCACAATACTTATTTGTGGTGAGGGGATTTATCCCCGATGGACTGCGTAGCAGGCCCGCTTCTTTATTGGTTGAAGAAGCCCGGCCCACTTTGCGCGCCATCGGGGATAAATCCCCTCACTACAGGTTTACTCAGCAGAAGTGACCGTCTGCTATCAGCGATTCAACGCCGCCGCATTAGCCCGCGCCGCGTGCAGCTTCTTATAGCTGTCGATCAGACGCAGGTGACGATCCAGCCCTTCGAGTTTCATGCTGGTCGGTGTCAGACCGTAGAAACGCACGCTGCCATTGACCGAACCGATCGCCGCGTCCATGCGCTCGTCGCCGAACATGCGGCGGAAGTTGGTTTCGTAATCGGCCAGTTCCAGGTCTTCGTCCAGCTCCATTTCCAGACACACGTTCACCGCCTGATAGAACAAGCCGCGCTCGACGGTGTTGTCGTTGTATTGCAGGAAGGCTTCGACCAGATCCTTGGCCTGCTCGAATTTCTGCAGGGCGAGGTAGATCAGCAGGCGCAGTTCCAGAATGGTCAGCTTGCCCCACGGCGTGTTGTCGTCGAACTCGATGCCGATCAGCGTGGTGATGTCGGTGTAATCATCCAGCTCGCTGTTTTCCAGGCCCTGGGCCAGGTTGCGCAGACCGACCTTGCTCAGGCTGTGCAGATTGAGGATGTCGGCGCGGAATTGCAGGGCCTTGTTGGTGTTGTCCCAGATCAGGTCGTCCACCGGATAGATTTCCGAGTAGTCCGGCACCAGGATCCGGCAGGCATTGGCGCCGAGGTCGTCGTAGACCGCCATGTAGGCTTCTTTGCCCATGTCTTCAAGGATGCCGAACAGGGTTGCGGCTTCTTCGGCGTTGGAGTTTTCGCCTTGACCTGAGAAGTCCCATTCGACGAATTCGAAGTCAGACTTGGCGCTGAAGAAGCGCCACGACACCACCCCGCTGGAGTCGATAAAGTGCTCGACGAAGTTGTTCGGTTCGGTCACGGCCTGGCCCGAGAAAGTCGGCTGCGGCAGATCGTTCAAGCCTTCGAAACTGCGGCCCTGCAGCAGCTCGGTCAGGCTGCGTTCCAGCGCCACTTCCAGGCTCGGGTGCGCGCCGAACGAGGCGAACACGCCGCCGGTGCGCGGGTTCATCAGGGTCACGCACATCACCGGGAATTCACCGCCCAGCGACGCGTCCTTGACCAACACCGGGAAGCCCTGCTCTTCCAGGCCCTTGATCCCGGCGAGAATGCTTGGGTACTTCTCCAGCACTTCCTGCGGCACGTCGGGCAAAGCCATCTCGCCTTCGAGGATTTCGCGTTTGACCGCGCGCTCGAAGATCTCCGACAGACATTGCACCTGGGCTTCAGCCAGGGTGTTGCCGGCGCTCATGCCGTTGCTCAGGAACAGGTTTTCGATCAGGTTCGACGGGAAGTACACCACCTCGCCATCCGACTGGCGCACGAACGGCAGCGAGCAGATGCCGCGCTGGGTGTTGCCGGAGTTGGTGTCGTACAGGTGCGAACCTTTGAGCTCGCCGTCGCGGTTGTAAATGTCCAGGCAGTATGGGTCGAGAATCTCTGCCGGCAGCTCGTCTTTCGGGCCCGGTTTGAACCAGCGCTCATTCGGGTAATGCACGAACTCGGCGGTCGCGATGTCCTCGCCCCAGAACTGGTCGTTGTAGAAGAAGTTGCAATTCAGGCGCTCGATGAACTCGCCCAATGCCGAGGCCAGCGCGCCCTCTTTGGTCGCGCCTTTACCATTGGTGAAACACATCGGCGAATGCGCATCGCGGATGTGCAACGACCAGACGTTAGGCACGATGTTGCGCCACGAAGCGATTTCGATCTTCATCCCCAGATCAGCGAGGATCCCCGACATGTTGGCGATGGTCTGCTCCAGCGGCAGATCTTTGCCGGCGATGTAGGTGCCCGCTTCAGAGGTCGAATGCGGCATCAGCAAGGCCTGCGCATCGGCGTCGAGGTTCTCGACTTCTTCGATCACGAACTCGGGGCCGGTCTGCACGACTTTCTTCACCGTGCAGCGATCAATCGAACGCAGGATGCCCAGACGATCCTTCTCGGAAATGTCTGCCGGCAATTCGACCTGGATCTTGAAGATCTGGTTGTAGCGGTTTTCCGGGTCGACGATGTTGTTCTGCGACAGGCGAATATTCTCGGTCGGGATGTTGCGGGTTGCGCAGTACAGCTTCACGAAATAAGCCGCGCACAAGGCCGACGACGCCAGGAAGTAGTCAAACGGCCCCGGTGCCGAGCCATCGCCCTTGTAGCGAATGGGCTGATCGGCGATCACCGTGAAGTCGTCGAACTTGGCTTCAAGTCGAAGGTTGTCGAGAAAGTTGACCTTGATTTCCATGCGGGTTTACCAGAGAGCAGAAACGAATTGGCGGCCATTATCCGGGTTTTCAGCCTGACGTCTTGTGCTTTTGCGTAATCGCCGCCGGGTGGGAGCCGCTGCTTGCGCCATGCATCTGCACGGGCAAACGACAAAAATGCCCTGAGCAGTGAATTTTTTCGTGTCTTCTTGTATCTGACGGAAAGAACCCATGCCAGCAAAACAATGGCATCGAATCCGTTCAGCTATGAGTGACCCGCATGAAATCAAGGAAAAACAAGGTCAATCCCATCGGATTGAAAGACATCACGATTGTCGACGACGCCAAGATGCGTAAGGCGATCACCGCCGCCGCACTGGGCAACGCCATGGAATGGTTCGACTTCGGGGTTTATGGCTTCGTCGCCTATGCACTGGGCAAGATCTTCTTCCCCGGCGCCGATCCTGGCGTGCAGATGATTGCTGCATTGGCGACCTTCTCGGTGCCGTTCCTGATTCGTCCGTTGGGCGGGCTGTTCTTCGGTGCGCTGGGCGACAAATACGGGCGACAGAAAGTGCTGGCCGCGACCATCGTGATCATGTCGCTGAGTACCTTCGCCATCGGCCTGATACCGTCCTATGAGTCAATCGGCATCTGGGCGCCGATCCTGCTGTTGCTGGCGAAAATGGCCCAGGGTTTCTCGGTCGGCGGTGAGTACACCGGCGCCTCGATCTTCGTCGCCGAATACGCGCCCGACCGCAAACGCGGCTTCCTCGGCAGTTGGCTGGACTTCGGCTCGATTGCCGGCTTCGTCCTCGGCGCCGGTGTGGTGGTGCTGATTTCGACGATCATCGGCGAAGAGAAATTCCTTGAATGGGGCTGGCGTCTGCCGTTCTTCCTCGCCCTGCCGCTGGGCATGATCGGCCTCTATCTGCGGCATGCGCTGGAAGAAACGCCGGCGTTTCAACAGCACGTCGAGAAACTCGAAGAAGGCGACCGTGAAGGTCTGGCGGGCGGGCCGAAGGTCTCGTTCAAGGAAGTCGCGACCAAACACTGGCGCAGCCTGATGACCTGCATTGGCGTGGTGGCGGTGACTAACGTCACATATTACATGCTGCTGACCTACATGCCGAGCTACCTGTCGCACAACCTGCACTACAGCGAAAACCGTGGCGTGCTGATCATCATCGCGATCATGGTCGGCATGCTGTTCGTACAACCGGCGATCGGTTTTATCAGCGACAAGATCGGCCGCAAGCCCTTCATTGTGGTTGGTAGCATCGGTCTGTTCCTGCTGGCGATCCCCGCGTTCATGCTGATCAACAGCGGCAAGATCGGCCTGATCTTCTCCGGCTTGCTGATCCTCGCGGTATTGCTCAACTTCTTCATCGGCGTCATGGCCTCGACCCTGCCGGCAATGTTCCCCACGCACATCCGCTACAGCGCACTGGCCGCCGCGTTCAACGTCTCGGTGCTGATTGCCGGCCTGACCCCGACTGCCGTGGCCTGGCTGGTAGAAAGCACCAACAACCTGTACATGCCGGCCTACTACCTGATGGTGATTGCCGTGGTCGGCCTGATCACCGGCGTGACCATGAAAGAGACCGCCAACAAACCGCTGCGCGGTGCCGCACCGGCGGCGTCGGATCTTGAGGAAGCCAAGGAACTGCTCAAGGAACATCACGACAACATCGAGCAGAAAATCGAAGACATCGACGCCGAAATCGCCGAACTGGAAGCCAAGCGCAAGGAGTTGGTGCAGCAGCATCCGCGCATCAACTGATGTAATGACTGACGGCGGCCCTGCCCGGAGGCCGCCGTCGCTCAACGCGTCACAACACGAAGCCGTCACCGATCAAGCGCACCAGAACCTCCCCCGCCTCACTCAATTCACCCGATGCCTGCATCAGGCGCAACTCGTGCAGCGGCAACTCGGGTAACCCCTCCTCACTGCTCAACACGCGCATGCCGGGTCGCACTTGCGCACGATCAACAATGCCCACCGCCAGTCCGGCCTCGATGGCTGTTTCCAGCGCGCTGGCACCGGCGCTGACAATCACTGCGCGCCACCGGCGTCCCTGCTCGCTCAATGCATCCACGGCAACGCTGCGATAGGGACAACCCTTGCCGTGCAAGGCCAGCGGTACCGGCCGGGTGAGATCCTGCGTGTAATTGTGCGCGGCGACCCACACGGGCTGGGTCAGGCCCAGCATCCTTACGCAACGCGTCGATGGCGGCGCGTCTGCGACGACCACCAGCAACGCCAGATCCAGTTGTCCGCGTTCCAGACGCGCACTCAACCGACCGCTGGCACCTGTTTCGACTTCCAACTCGATGTGCGGAAAATCTGCCGACAGGTGCGGCAACGTACAGCCCAGGACCGCGCCGGCGTATTCCTCGGAAATCCCCAGGCGAACCCGCCCGCTGGCCAGCGGCGTGCTGAAACTCGCCAGCAATTGATCGTGGTGGCGTAGTAAATCGGCGCTCTGCAGGGCGAAGCGTCGACCCAGTGGCGTGAGGTTGACCGTCTGGTTATCGCGCTCCAGCAAGCGCCCGCCCGCCAGCGCTTCCAGACGCCGCACATGCAGGCTGACCGCTGACGGGCTCTTGTTGAGGAAACTCGCGGCGGCGAGAAATTGCCCGAAGCGCACGATTGCCTGAAAGGTGCGCAACAGTTCGATATCAAGGGCTTCGGCCATGCTTGAGAATTCCTGCATCAGTGGTGCGGATCGTATCGTTTGAATGCATCAGTGCTTGATTCATATCATCGAACTCATTCCTCTGTCAGGTGCCATGCGATGAACGTCATGCCTGTTCGTTTTTTACTGCTGATGGCAATGGTGGTCAGCTGGAGTTCGGGGTTCATTGGCTATCGCTACGTCGCCGATCAGGGCAGCGTATACCTGGCCTCGTTGTGGCGTTTTGTATTGGCGGCATTGCTGTTGCTGCCGTTCGCCTGGCCCGGCTTGCGTGGTTTACGCGGCAAGGACATGTGGCATCAGGCACTGCTTGGGCTATTCGCGATGGGTGGCTACATCGGACCGATAGCCGCCTCGATTCAACTTGGCGTCACGCCGGGCATTGCGTCGCTGTTTGCCAATCTGTTGCCACTGACAATTGTGCTGCTGGCCGGCAGCGTTCCGGGGCAGCGCACACGTGGCTGGCAATGGTTGGGTTTGGCGCTGTGCGTGATCGGCATGCTGCTGGCCAGCGCCGCGAGTGTCGAATGGGCCAGTGCGGCGTTGTGGGCCTACAGCTTACCGTTACTGGCGGTATTGTCGCTGGCGGCGGCCACCTTGTTTGAAAAAGCCCGGCCGGGCATTGCAATACCGGCCACCACGGCGCTGTTCATTCAGGTATGCGCGGTGATTCCTGTATTTGCGCTGCTGGCTGGCCTTGAGGGTGAATTGCGCCCGCCCATCACTGCGGATTTCGTCAGTGGCGTGCTGTGGCTGGTGATCTTCTCGACGTTTGGTGGCTACGGATTTTATTGGCTGTGCTTGCAACAATTCAGCATACAGCGCATCAGTGGCGCGCTGTTTCTGACGCCACCGGTGACACTGTTGTGGGCGTGGATGCAGTTCGACGATCCGCTGAGTGCCAGCGCGCTACTCGGTATCGGTCTGACCTTGGTCGGTTTGCCATTGCTGGGGCGAGCGCCGAGCGAAAAAGTGTGTGCCGTCGGCATCCGCCAGGAAACTAAATCCGCAGGTGACAAGTCACTGACTTAGCGGAGGTTGAGGCATTTCGCCGAACCTCGTTTATTGAAGATGCCAGCGTGGTCACTCATACCAATCGTCGCAACAACCTCTCGCTGGACAGCCTGAATTTCTTCCTCGCCGATGTGCGCGATGGTCTCGGGCCGTATCTGGCCATTTACCTGCTGGCGGTTCATCACTGGGAGCCGGCCAGCATCGGGCTGGTGATGACCCTCGCTGGCATTGCCGCCCTTGTCACCCAGACGCCCGCCGGTGCCCTGGTCGACAACACACGCAGTAAACGAGCAGTGATCGCGATTGCCGCGTTATTGGTGACCGGCAGTTGCGTGGTATTGCCCTTCGTGACGTCCTTCAGTCTGGTAGCGATCACCCAAGCGCTGAGCGCCGCCGCGGCATCGGTGTTCGCTCCGGCCATTTCGGCGATCACCCTGGGCATCACCGGGCCGCGCGCGTTCACCCGACGCACCGGACGCAACGAGACCTTCAACCATGCCGGCAACGCCTGCGCGGCGCTGCTGGCGGGTGGATTCGCATACCTGTTCGGGCCGGTGGCGGTGTTCTATCTGATGGCGGTCATGGCGCTGTGCAGTGTAATCGCCGTGAGCTTCGTCGATGCCAATGCGATCAACCATGATCTGGCCCGGGGCCTTGACCCCAGCGACGCTACACACAGTAAAGCGCCCTCGGGATTGGCGGTGTTGCTGACCAACAAGGCGCTGCTGATGTTCGCCATCTGCTGCGCCCTCTTTCACCTGGCCAACGCAGCGATGCTGCCACTGGTGAGCCAGAAACTGGCGCAGGTCAACTTGCAGATGGCGACGCCACTGACCTCGGCCTGTATCGTTGCCGCACAACTGGTCATGGTGCCGGTCGCCTTGCTGGTCGGGGCCAAAGCCGATGTTTGGGGACGCAAGCCGCTGCTACTCGCAGGCTTCCTGATTCTGCCGCTGCGTGGCGTGCTTTATACGTTATCCGCCGACCCTTACTGGTTGGTAGCGGTGCAGATGCTTGACGGCGTCGGCGCGGGGATCTTCGGTGCGCTGTTCCCGGTGGTAGTGAAAGACCTGACGCTGGGCACTGGACACTTCAATATCAGCCTCGGCGCTCTCTCGACGGTGTTTGGTCTGGGCGCAGCATTGAGTGCCAGCGTGGCGGGCATTGTGCTGCAGGAGGCCGGTTACAACGCGGCATTTCTGACCCTGGCGGTGATTGCCGGAGTGGCGTTTGTGCTGTTGTGGCTGGCGGTGCCTGAGACATTGCCGCAGGTGGGGAATATTGAGCCGGCGCTGCAACCTGAGGAGGAAGGATTTGGCTAAGAATGTGCTTGAGTTCAGCGATAGTGATCTGGCGCAGATGCAACGCTTCAATCGCAAGCTCGCCTGGCTGCCGCGTTTTCGCATCCGCAATCGGCTGACGCCGCGTTTGATCCAGGCACTGCTGCGTGCCAGTCAGATTGTCAGCGCGGACAAACCGCTCAAGCATGACCTGCATGCGCAAAACACTGTGGTGTATTCGCAAGGTGTGTCAGTGCCTGTCCGAATCATCCGCCCGCAAGGAAAGGCTCAAGGTGTGGTGCTGGATTACCACGGTGGCGGTTGGGTGATCGGCAATGCACGGATGAACGACGACCTTAATGTCGCCATGGTCAAGACATGCAACGTGGCGGTGGTATCGGTCGACTATCGGTTGGCAGTCAATACGCCAGTTGAGGATCTCATGCAGGATTGTCTGTGCGCTGCACGCTGGCTGCTGAGCGATGATTGCACGGAGTTCGTCGGCCTGCCGGTAATCGTTGTCGGCGAATCGGCAGGCGCGCATCTGGCAGCTGCCACTCTGTTAGCGCTCAAAGCATCATCCGATCTGCTGCAGCGGGTCAGCGGCGCCCTGCTCTATTACGGCGTTTACGATCTCGCCGGCACCCCAAGCGTGCACGCAGCACCTGCTGAAACGCTGGTACTCGACGGCCCGGGAATGGTCGAGGCGCTACGCTTGTTGACTCCAGGATTGAGCGATGATGAACGCCGGCAGGCGCCACTGTCTCCGCTGTACGGCGACTTGAGCGGATTGCCACCGGCGTTGATGTTCACCGGTGAACTGGATCCGCTGCGCGATGACACGCTGGAACTGGCTGAGCGCTGGCAACGATCAGCACCGGTTGAAATCCATCTACTGCCCTCGTCCGCCCATGGCTTTATCCATTTTCCGACCACCATGGCTAGTCGTGTTTTGTCCTACAGTCGGGCTTGGATTTCGCGTCAGATCAGGGCAAAAACAAGCAGTTAGGGCCTGTATTGGCAGGAAAATACTTTTCTGCGGGCAAAACAAAACCCCAACTGCTTTCGCAATTGGGGTTTCGGAATTTAATCTTGACGATGACCTACTCTCACATGGGGAAACCCCACACTACCATCGGCGATGCATCGTTTCACTTCTGAGTTCGGGATGGGATCAGGTGGTTCCAACGCTCTATGGTCGTCAAGAAATTCGGGTACTGACTCGTGACCGGTTGGCCTCGCTTCAGCAAATCGGGTATGTGATACAGGTGT
>NZ_OBDS01000017.1:0-147784 GCF_900215165.1 Pseudomonas sp. LAMO17WK12:I5
GGTATTGGGAACTTCAAAGCCGTCTTTCTGTGGTTGAACCCAGACGACCAGATTGGATTTGGAGATATCGATGCCGACCCAGGAAATCATGGCAAAACCCTCTTACACTCAGAAGTGAGAGTGCTCTGGCTTTGCCCACGCTTGTGATTCGAGTGGCGCTCGTCCAACTGTTCGGGCTTATGGGCCAGAGTAGAAAGGTGGATGGCAGCTTTGCTCCCACTCGTGCTTCAAGCACCGCGGACTCACAGCTTGCCATCCACCCCTCTCACCCCAGAGTTTATTCCCTTACTCAGACACAAGCGGGCTTGCTCGCGAAGGGGCCAGATCAGCCAACACTCAACCCCAACCCTTCATGAAATCTATAAACGCCCGCACCTTCAGCGGCAAATGCCGGGTATCCGGATACAGCGCGTAGACACCCTGCGGGGCAAAGCGGTAATCGGCCAGCAACCGCACCAATCGCCCGGCCTGCAGATCCTCCTGAATCAGCCACTGCGGCAAAATCGCCACGCCTTGGCCAGTCAGCGCAAACGCCCTGAGCGTCGCCGAGTTGTCGGCGACGATGGCGGTGGTCCCCGGTTTTGGCTGGTAGACATGCTCGCTGCCGGCCGGGTCGGTCACGGTCATTTCCGGAACTCGGCCATGGCCCAGCGTCGGCATCGACTCCAGCGTCGCCAGCGTGGCGACCGGCGCGAAGCGCTCGACCAGTTGCGGCGCCGCCACCGCAAACACTTCGAACCTCGACAACTGCACCGCGCGCAGATTGGAGTCGTGCATGCGCCCCAGACGAATCGCCATATCGAAGCGTTCGGAGATCAGATCGGCGTGGGTCGAGGATGTCGACAAGTGAATGTTCAGTTGCGGCTGTTGCTGGCGAAACACCTCCAGCGCCGGCACCACTTGGGCCAGGGCGAATTCCACGGTGGTAGTGATGCGCAACGTGCCCTTGAGTTGCGAATGCTCGGAGCGCGCCTCCTCGATCGCCAGTCGCGCTTCGTCGAGGGTGCGCAGGCAGCGCCGATAGAAGCGCTCGCCGGCATCGGTCAGGGCCAGTTGCCGAGTGTTACGCGTGAGCAAGGTGACGCCCAGTTCTTCTTCCAGGCGCTTGAGATTGAAGCTCACCACCGCCCGAGTTTGGCCCAGCGTCTCAGCCGCCGCCGTCAGCGACCCGGCCTCGACCACGGCTTTGAAAGTGTCAAAACGGTCCAGGCTGACCATATCCAGCGCGCTCCCTGTCAAAATTATTTTGACAAACTAGCAGGCAAACCAGCGTTTTCCTAACGCCAAAAGCGCCCTACCCTGCACGTCTCGTCACAGGGAAACTGCCATGGCCTATCGCTCGAAAGTTGCGCTGGTGTATCTGTTCGGGTTCGCCCTCGACCTGCTGAACATGTTCGCCGCGAGCATTGCCTACCCGGACATCGCTCGGGAACTGCAAGCCTCGGTAACGCAACTGGCGTGGATCACCAACGCCTACATGCTCGGGCTGACGCTGATCATTCCGCTGAGCGTGTGGCTGGCGGCGCGGGTTGGCGAGCGGCGGCTGATTCTCGGCTCGTTGCTGCTGTTCGGAATCGCTTCCGGTCTGGTGGCCCAGGCCGGGTCGATTGAAAGCCTGATCGGCTGGCGTTTGCTGCAAGGGCTCGGTGGCGGCTTGTTGCTGCCGATCGGTCAGGCCCTGGCTTATCGGCAGTATCCAGCGACGCAACGCGCGCACCTGACCGGCGTAGTGCTGATGGTCGCGCTGATGGTGCCAGCCCTGTCGCCAGCGGCGGGCGGCCTGATCGTCGAGGCGTTGTCGTGGCGCTGGATTTTCTATCTGAACATGCCGCTGGCGCTGCTCGCGTTCGGCCTCGGTCTGCGCTGGTTGCAAGCGGATCAACCCGGCACGGAACGCCCGACACTGGATATGCGCGGCCTGCTGCTAGCGGTGGCAGCTCTGACTCTGTTGTTGATTGCCGTGAGCCTGGCGAGCGCCGCCGCTACCCGTCACCTCGCCGCCGGAGTTCTGCTGCTCGGCGTCCTGACCTTATGGATGTACCTGCGTGATGGCTGGCACAAACCCGACGCGCTGCTCGACCTGCAACTGCTCAAGAGTCCGTCACTGCGTTTGGCAATGCTGATCTACCTGTTCGTGCCCGGGGTGTTTACCGGCACCAACATGATTGCCGTGTTGTACCTGCACGACCTCGGTTTCGGCGCGGCGCAGACCGGTGCGCTGATGCTGTCCTGGGCAGCCGCATCGGGGGTGGCGATCATGCTCGGCAAACGCAGTTTCAACCGCATCGGCCCCAAACCGTTGCTGATCGCCGGGATGCTTTTGCAGTGCCTGGGAATTGTCCTGCTGATGCGCATCGAACAACCCGCCGCCGCGCCGCTGGTCATTGCCTATGCCTTGATGGGACTGGGCGGCAGCCTGTGCAGCGTGACCGCGCAGAGTCTGGCGTTTGTCGGCATCGCGCCAGAAAAAATGGGGCATTCCAGCGCTCTGTGGAACATCAATCGCCAGCTCGGTTTCTGCCTTGGCGCCGCGTTGCTCAGTTCGCTGTTGGGCGCATTGGGCGGCCACGGATTCAAATACTGCTTTGTCGCGGCGGCCTTGCTCTCATTGCTGCCCATGATCGCCGTGCTGCGTTTCGACGCCTCCAAAGTGCTCGCCCTGCTGAGCCCACCTCCCCTTCAGGAAAAATCCACATGACTGACTACAACGAATATTTTGATGAAGTGATCCAGGCCCATCTGGTGATCGAACGCTGGTTTGCCGTGGAGCAGGATTCGGCCGAAATGGAGCGCTTGCTGAGCCGGTTCTCTGCGGATTTTTCCATGGTCACGCCGCTGGGCCGGACGCTGGATATCGAAGCCTTGCGTGCGCTGTTTCAAGCGGCAGGCGGGAAGAAGCCCGGGTTCAGGATCGAGCTCAGTGAGCTGCGCGGGATTGCGCTACATGCGCATGGCGCGACGCTGAGTTATCGCGAGCAGCAGAGCGATGCGAGCGGGTTGCGCACCGATCGCCGGTCGACGGTGGTGTTTGAAAAGACCGAGGCCGGGTGGGTGCTGTGGCGGCATTTGCAGGAGACGTTTTGCGCTGAATGATTACTCGGTTTTGGTCTGAAAGACCGGGTTGTCCTTATCGCGAGCAGGCTCACTCCTATAAGGGATCTTCGGTGTGGCAGAGATCCAGTGTAGGAGTGAGCCTGCTCGCGATTCAGTCGGCGTGGTCTGTCAGTTATCCACAGGCTCTTGCTTCACCACCACCGTGCAAGTAATCCCCGCCGCCAACAACACACCCTCCGGCACTTCGTCGATGTGAATGCGCACCGGCACCCGCTGCGCCAGACGCACCCAGTTGAACGTCGGGTTCACATCGGCGATCAACTCGCGGCTTTCCGGGTTGTCGCGGTCGTAGATGCCGCGGGAAATGCTCTCCACGTGGCCCTTCAACACTTCGCCGCTCATCAGTTGCATGTCGGCCTTGTCGCCTACGCGCACGTGCGGCAGTTTGGTCTCTTCGAAGAAGCCGTAGACCCAGAACGAGTTCATGTCGACCACGGCCATTTTCGCTTCGCCGATGCGCGCGTAGTCACCGCGATGCACGTTGAGGTTGGTCACGTAGCCGTCCACCGCCGCGCGCACTTCAGTGCGTTTGAGGTTGAGTTCGGCGGCTTCCAGTTGCGCTTGTGCGTGTTGGTAATCGGCGAGCGCGGCGTCGGCGATGTTGCTGGCGTCGTCGCGGTTTTCCTTGGAGATCACCAGGTTGTCGAGGTCGGCACGGCGATGCGCGTTGACCTTGCGCATCTCCCAGGTCGACTTGCGCGAAGCGACCAGCGACTGCGCCTGCTTGACCGCGATGCGGTAGTGCTCGGGATCGATCTGCATCAGCAAATCGCCCTTCTTCACCAATTGGTTGTCGCGCACCGGCACGTCGACCACTTCCCCGGTGACGTCGGCCGCGACGTTGATGATGTCCGCCCGCACTCGGCCGTCGCGGGTCCACGGGGTGTTCATGTAGTGCTCCCACAGGGTCCGGCCGATCCACAGTGCCAGGGCCAGCACCAGCAGGGTCGCAAGCAGGCTGAAAAACTTTTTCATCAGAACGTTCTCAACGGTAGACAGTCAGCGCCATGGCGCCGAACAGACAGGTAAACAGACTCAGACGCAAAAGCGCCGGGTGCCAGAAAAAGCGGTACAGGTCGAACCCCGAGAGGAACCGGTCCAAGGCCCAGGCCAGCGCCGCAGCGACAAAAAACATCAGGGTCATGGTCGGCATGTACACGCCGTGGAAGGCGATTTCACGAGGCATGGGCAAGTCCTTCGGGCTTGGCGACGGCATAGGCAGCGAGTGGTGATTGCGGGTCGAGCAACGAGGTGCGGATGAAGTGCAGATAGCTCTTCACCCGGCGTAACGCGGACGTGTCGAAGTGCGGCGCAAACGGCTCGTCGGTCGCGGCGACCCGACTGATCGCGTGATCGACCGCCACCAGTGCGCGCTCCAGATTGCTCGGGTTCGGTTGCAGAAACAGTCGCACCAGCGCCCGGCCCATGACGCGGATCGCCTGACGCCACGGCTGCGATTCGGCATACGCCGGATGCACCGGGAGGATCGCCTGTTCCTTGCGCAACTCGATGATCGCGTGGCCGACTTCGAGTACCACGAACATCCAGCGCAGCAGGTTCTTCTGCACCGTCGGCTGACCTGCCGCCAGGCCATAAGCCTGGTGCAGCAGGTCACGGGTACGACTCTCGAAACTCGATGCCAGGCCCTTGAGCTTGCCGCTGATCGCATAGACCACTTGCTCGCGCAGATCCTGCTCCAGGCGCTTCCACAACCAGCGGCTGTTCGGCGGCAGAATGATCGCGCCGGCAGCGGCACACACCAGCATGCCCATTACCATGGCGATGTAGTCGTTGATGAAGGTGTAAGGGTTGTAAATGGTCAGGTTGTCCGGCACCGAACCGGTGCTGAAGAAGATCAACAGACCGAGACCGACCCCGGCATATTTCGGCCGCGAAGCGAGGAATGAGCCGAGCACAATCACTGGCGCGAGCATCACGCACAACAAGGGAAAACCGTCGATCCACGGGAAGATGAAAAACATCTCGACGAAGCCGATCACCGCTCCGAGGAAAGTCCCGCAGGCCATCTGGAACGCCATGCGTTTCGGGTTCGGCGTGGCGGCAGACAGGCCCACGGTCGCGGCGGCAATCAGGGTCATGGTCGCACCACTCGGCCACGCCGTGGCGACCCAATAGCTGCCCAGTACAATCAGGATGAACGAGGCGCGAATCCCCGAAGCGGCAGCAGCCCACCAGTTGGTTTGCGGGGTGAACGGCTCGTCCCAGCGCTCACGTTCGTGGCGGTGATCGGCCAGCGAGGCGTGGGTCTGTGCATAACTGTGCAGGTCGTCGACGAAACGATAGAGCAGTTCGTATGCGGTGTGAAAATCCAGTTGTTCGGCTTCACTCGGACCGGTTTCCTGGAAAATCCCGCGCAAGGTTCGCACGCGCGTCGGCAGGCCTTCCTTGTACGTGGCCAATGCCGTCGCCAAACGTGCCGCGTCCGGGCTGGTCAAGGCGCGGCCACTGAAGCCGTCGAGTACTTCCGCCAGATCCTGCAGGCCCGGCCTGATCGCGGCCACCACGTGTTCTTCGTCATTCACGCGCAAGCGTTCCAGCAACTGATGCAGCGCGTTGAAGCGCGTGGTAATGCCCATGAACTCGCTGTTCAAACGGCTGAGGCGACCGTTGCGCCGACGCATGTGCGGGTCTTCGAACACGGTGACGCTGCGCAGCCCTTCCAGGCCCACGGCTTCGGCGATAAAACGCACGTTGCTCGCTTCGAACGATTCGGCTTTGCTGCGTCCGCGCAAGCCATCGGTGACGAACAACGCGAACACCCCGAAGCGCTGATACAGCGCGTTGCGCATCGCCGCGCTGGCGGTTTGCGGCAGTATCGCGGCGCTGACTACTGTCGAGCAGAGAATCCCCAGCGAGATCTCCAGCACCCGCCAGACGGCGGCCATGAACGCACCGTCCGGATGCGCCAGCGCCGGCAGGCCGACCATCGCGGCGGTGTAGCCGGCGAGGACAAAACCGTAGGCGCGGAAGTTACGGCAACGCGCCGCACCGGCCGAGCAGATGCCGACCCAAATCGCCAGCGAACCGAGGAACAACTCAGTGTTTTGCGCGAACAGCGCGATCAGCGTGACCATCATCGCCGACCCGGCCAGGGTGCCAAGGAAACGATAGAAACTCTTGGCGAACACCTGGCCGCTCTGCGGCTGCATGACGATGAACACGGTGATCATCGCCGTGCGCGGTTGCGGCAACTCCAGGCGCATCGCCAGCCACAGCGTGAGGAACGCGGCGAGCAATACCTTGAAGATATACACCCAGGTCACGCCATCGCTGCGCGCCCAGTCAAACAAACCCCGACGCCATTCCAGGGAGTAGAGCCAGCGTAGAGGTGCGGGCAAGGGAGTCATTCAAATGTGCTCAATGAGATTCGGTCTGATCGCAGAACCTGTGGGAGCGAGCCTGCTCGCGAATGCGTTTTCAAATTCAACATTGATGTCGATAGACAAACCGCTTTCGCGAGCAGGCTCGCTCCCACATTGGGTTGTGTGTTCACCGCAGGAGGGTCGGGGTTTTCGGGGCCTGGGTTTGCTCGGCAGTGGGCACATCATTGCCAGCCCCGAGGCCGCCACCCAGCGCCGTCACCAACTCGGCATGCGCACTCAAGCGCGCCGCCTGCACCTGCTGCTGCACTTGCTGCTGCTTGAACAGCAAGGTCTGCGCATTCAGCACGTTGAGGTAATCGGTGAGGCCACGCTGATAAGCGATCATCGCGATGTCGTAGGTCTTCTGCGCAGTAGCCACCGACTCGGCGGCGAAGGCTTGCTGCTTGTCCATCGACTCGCGGCGGATCAACTGGTCGGAGATGTTCTTCAGCGCATTGACCAGCGTCTGGTTGTAATGCGCAACGGCGATGTCATACCCGGCGGAGGCTTCACCCAATTCGCTGCGTAAACGCCCACCGTCGAAGATCGGCAGCGAGATTGCCGGGCCGACGTTGTAATTGAGTTTCTTGCCAGTCAAAAACTCCAGCGCTCCGCCGCCGGTGGCCATGTAGCCGAGGCTGCCGACCAGATCGACGTTGGGATAAAACCCGGCATGCGCGACATCGATGCCGCGTGCCTGCGCCGCCACTTGCCAGCGACTGGCGACCACATCCGGGCGCTGACCGAGCAACTCGGCGGGCAATGCCGATGGCAGTTTCAACGCAGCACCCAGCGCCAGCGTCGGCCGCTGCAACTGCGCCCCGGCGCCCGGGCCTTTGCCCGCCAGCGCGGCGATCTGGTTACGGCTCAGGGCGATTTCTTCGTCCAGCGCATCCAGTTGCCGATGGGTCTCCGGCAAAGGCGTTTCCGCCTGACTGACTTCAAAGTGCGTGCCGATGCCGCCGTCCAGACGCTTCTGCGCCAGATCGAGAATCTGCTGTTGCTGCTTGAGGGTCGCGGCGACGATGTCGCGCTGGGCGTAATGCAGCGACAGCTCGATGTAGGCGCGCACGATGTTGTTCTGCAATTCCAGCTGCGCCAGCCGCGCTTCGGCGGCGCTCATGTGCGCCAGATCCACCGCGCGTTCGCTGGCATTGCTTTCCCGGCCCCAGAGGTCGAGGGCGTAGCTGAAACCCAGCGCGGCGTTGTTGTCCCAGGTGGTGGTGTTGGCCAGCTCGCCCGGGCCGTAGAACTGGTCGGTCGGCCAGTTGTGGCGCTTGAGCGTTGACTCGCCATTGATCTGCAACGACTCGGCGGCCTCGGCGACACCGGCCAGCGCCTTGGCCTGACGCACCCGCGCCGCGGCCATGGCCATGCTCGGGCTGCCCTGCACGGCGAGGTCGATCCAGTGATTGAGTTGCGGATCGCCGTAGGCTTGCCACCATTGTGCGGTGGGCCAGTGGGCGTCTTTGGCGGCGTGAGCAATCGCGTCGTCAGTGGCCAGTGCGTCGGCTTCCAATGCCTTGCTATGCGGGGCGATTCCTTGCGTTGAGATGCAGCCGCTGAGACCCAGGGTAAAAGCCAGAACACTGAGCGGCAAAAGCGCTCTGTTGATGCGACGCGGCACAGCTGCGAATTCCTGAAAGAGGATAAGGCGGGGATTTGTGCAGGGGCTGCCGCAGGCGGCGATCAGTTGATCCTGATCCCTTAAAACAAGATCAAAAGATCGCAGCCTTCGGCAGCTCCTACAGGGAACGGCGCAATTCTAGGTGGGCGCCTTGGTGGCGATAAGCTGGGATTCCTGTGAATCTTTGTTACCGTTAACGAGATAATCCGTTGGTCGGGGGTCTCAGCCCCTGAAACTTCGTGTCACAATTTGCCATCTCCCTTGAGAGCACCCCATGGACACATTGCAAAACATGCGCGCCTTCAGTTGTGTGGCCGAAGCCGGCAGCTTCACCGCCGCCGCCGTGCAACTCGACACCACCACGGCCAACGTCTCGCGCGCGGTCTCCAACCTGGAAGCCCACCTGCAAACCCGCCTGCTCAATCGCACGACCCGGCGCATCGCCCTGACCGAGGCCGGCAAGCGCTACCTGCTGCGCTGCGAACAGATCCTGGCCTATGTCGAAGAAGCCGAAGCCGAGGCCAGCCAGGCCCACGCCCGCCCCGCCGGCCAGTTGAAAGTGCACACCATGACCGGCATCGGCCAGCACTTCGTGATCGACGCCATCGCCCGCTACCGCAAGACCCACCCGGACGTGACCTTCGACCTGACCATGGCCAACCGCGTGCCGGACCTGCTCGACGAGGGCTACGACGTGTCCATCGTGCTCGCCAGCGAACTGCCGGACTCGGGCTTCGTCTCGCAACGCCTGGGCATCACCTACAGCATCGTCTGCGCCTCCCCGGCCTACGTGAAAGCCAACGGCTGCGCACAAAAGCCCGCAGACCTGCTGAACCACGCCTGCCTGCGCCTCGTCAGCCCGGTGATCCCCCTGGAAAAGTGGGCCTTCAACGGCCCGGACGGCCAGGAAATGGTCACCATCAACAGCTCGCCGTTCCTGGTGAACTCCGCCGACGCAATGAAAGCCGCGATCATCAGCGGCATGGGCGTCGGCGTCCTGCCGGTCTACGCCGCCATCGAAGGCCTGCGCAACGGCACGCTGGTGCGGATGATGCCCAACTACCGCTCGCAGGAACTCAACCTGTACGCGATCTACCCGTCGCGGCAATACCTGGATGCGAAGATCAAGACTTGGGTCGAGTATTTGCGCGGGTCACTGCCGGAGATATTGGCGGCGCATCAGGCGGAACTGGCGGCGTATGAGTTGAGTGGGAGCCTCGCCGGAGCCCGCGTCGCCAACTGATTTTCAACACACGGTGTTCACTGTAGGAGCTGCCGCAGGCTGCGATCTTTTGCCCTTGATGTTTAAAAATCAAAAGATCGCAGCCTACGGCAGCTCCTACAAAAGCGGTGATTTGAAGGGAGTTTTCCGACAGGTTTTGACGGTTGTGGCTCGGAAGTGGGGTGGATAGGCTCAGGGGGTCGTTGACGAATCAACGACCGGACTTGGTCGTCCGGGTTTAGAATGGCGCACTTTTTAAGCTTGCTTAATGGCGAGCTGTGCGTGGGAGGGCCTTGGCCCTGCCGGGTTTCCATTCCCTGGTCGACCAACCTGCGTACGGTTCGCCACCCTATTGCTTGGTCGCAGTACGTGGCGAACTCCACATCCCGAATGGAGTTCCACCATGATCAAACCCACACCCAATCCGCCCCAAGCCGAAAGCACCTCCCCCTACGAATCCCTCGATTCAAAAAAGCTCCACGACGCCGCCGAGCGTGCACTCGACCATTACCTGAAACCTTCCGCCGCCGCTGTGAGATTCCACAAACCCAGCAGCATGTTCCAGGTCGTCCCCGACATGGACAACGAAAGCCTGCTGGTTCACGCCTGCGAATCACTGGCCTCGGCAAGCATCATGACCAGCGACATTGCGGCCTATGTCGAAAGCCCGCAGCGACAGACGATACTGGCGATCCAGCAGATCATCATGCTGGCCGAGCTGGCGGTGAATCGGGTGCTGGACAACGTGGAAATCAGCCAACCTGCAGCACACAGCTGAGCCATTGTGGGAGCGGGCTTGCTCGCGAAGGCGTCAGCACATCCAACACTTTCGGTGACTGACACACCGCTTTCGCGAGCAAGCCCGCTCCCACAGGGGGATTGGGTCAGTCAGTTGGAAACTGGTCGGCTGTCAGACCGCCATCGCTGGCAAGCCAGCTCCCACAGGGATTGGGTGAGTCAGTTAGAGCCTGGTCGGCTGTCAGGCCGCCATCGCGAGCAGGCTCACTCCTACAGAAAAGCAAAGCAGTCCAGACAGACCGCATGCTCTTCACCACTCAAATGGCCGAGTATCAGCTCGCCGAAAGCTCTTGATCTTGCCGTGCCGGCCCCATCGGCAGGCTGAGTGGAGGGGTTTATCCGGGGGTAGGCGCGCAGCGCCATGCGGCGAAGCCGCATACATCGAGAGGAGGTGCAGCGAAGCAAACCGGAGGCGATGCCCCCGGATGAACCCCGCAACGAAGGAACCCGAGCCTAAGCGAGGGCCGAACGCAGGGGCCAAGACCTTTGCTTCCTTTGGGGCGTTTGCCAAAGGGAGTCGCTGTAAGAGCGAAACCGCCAGCAGCAGCACCCGAAGCAACGGATATGTCCCCCATCAACCCAAAGCATGGTCGGCCCAGAGGCCGCCAAGACAACCCAAAACAGAAATGTTAGCTTGCTTGGCAATAAAGCCCAGAAGCCGAGCCCATAGCGATGAAAAAAACAGTCCTGGCCTTCAGCCGCATCACCCCGCCCATGATCGAACGCCTGCAACAAGAGTTCGACGTCATCGTCCCCAACCCGAAGAACGGCGACATCAACGCCCAATTCAACGAAGCCCTCCCCCACGCCCACGGCCTGATCGGCGTCGGCCGCAAACTCGGCAAGGCCCAACTCGAAACAGCCACAAAACTCGAAGTAGTCTCCAGCGTCTCCGTCGGCTACGACAACTACGACCTCGACTACTTCAATGAACGCGGGATCATGCTCACCAACACCCCGGACGTGCTCACCGAAAGCACCGCCGACCTCGCCTTCGCCCTGATCATGAGCAGCGCCCGCCGCGTCGCCGAACTCGACGCCTGGACCAAGGCCGGCCAATGGCAGGCCAGCGTCGGCGCACCGTTGTTCGGCTGTGACGTCCACGGCAAGACCCTGGGCATCGTCGGCATGGGCAACATCGGCGCTGCCATCGCCCGCCGTGGCCACTTCGGCTTCAACATGCCGATTATCTACAGCGGCAACAGCCGCAAGACCGAACTGGAACAGCAACTCGGCGCGCAATTCCGCAGCCTTGACCAACTGCTGGCCGAAGCCGACTTCGTCTGCCTGGTGGTGCCGCTCAGCGACAAAACCCGCCACCTGATCAGCCATCGCGAATTGGCGTTGATGAAGCCGGGGGCGATTTTGGTCAACATCTCCCGTGGCCCGGTGGTCGACGAGCCGGCGCTGATCGAAGCCCTGCAAAACAATCGCATCCGTGGCGCCGGACTGGACGTCTACGAGAAAGAACCGCTGGCCGAGTCGCCGCTGTTCCAGTTGAAAAATGCTGTGACATTGCCGCACATCGGCTCCGCCACGAATGAAACGCGCGAAGCCATGGCCAATCGTGCACTGGCCAATCTGCGCAGCGCGCTGCTCGGCGAACGCCCGCAGGATCTGGTCAATCCGCAAGTCTGGCGCGGATAAAAAATGACGGGCAAGTGCAGAACCGCACTTGCCCGTTAGTTGCCGCCCTACACAACTTGAAATTGAACAACAAAGCCAATTAAACAACAGCATTATAAGCTCTGCCTGGCAATCGAATGATCGACCACTGCTATGGAGAGCTAATCCCGTGACCAACCTGACAACCGATAAAGTTATTCGCTACAGCAAAGTTATATTGATGGCTTACATCAGCTTCTTTGGTGTATTGGTGATGATTCACAACTTTACCGACTATGACTCGAACTACACGTACGTGGCTCATATCCTGAGCATGGACACTACCACCGCCAATGAGTCCATAAAGTACCGAGCCATCGATTCACCGATGATTCATCACCGGATCTACTGGTTCATCATCACGCTGGAAGTGACGTATACGACGTTATGCCTGATAGGCACCTATCAACTCTATCGGCATATCAACGCGCCTGCAGAGGTATTCCACGAGGCAAAAAAGTTCTCGATCATGGGCATACTGACGGCAATTTTCATTTATTACGTGTGCCTGCAAACCGTGGGGGTGGAATGGTTTGACATGGACACCTCACAATCATGGAATGCCAAGGACTGGGCCCGGCATATCATTGACTTCATATTCCCGGTGATGATTTACATCACCTTGAAAGTCGAGCGCTGATGTTCAGTGATCGTTTGTTTCATACCAACTTCCCCTGCACCGGCGCCACCAGCGTTTTCGGCTTACGAAACACCAAGACATTACCCAGCATCACCAACACCAGCCCGAGCAACGCCGGTGCCGTCCACTGATAACCTTCAGCAAACGCTGACACGTTCAGTGCCACCACCGGGAACAGCACGGTGCAATACGCCGCACGTTCCGGCCCCATACGTCCGACCAGCGTCAGGTACGCGGTGAAGCCGATCACCGAACCGGGGATCACCAGATACAGTAACGCCCCGACGTAACGTGGCGACCACTCCATGTCGAACGCAATGCCATTGACCAGACACCACACCGACAACATCGCCGCCCCGTAGGCCATGCCCCAGGCATTGGTGGTCAAGGGTTTCAAGCCTGCCTTCTGCTGCAGACTCGACAACATATTGCCCGCCGAAAAACACAAGGTGCCACACAGCGCCAAGCCAAGACCAAGCAACGTTTCGGGGCTGGCGTGATGGCCGGCCAGTTCCGGCCAGAACAACATTCCCAGACCGAACAAACCCAGCGCCCCGCCCATCAACACGTTGCGCGCAATGCGCTGACCGAAGAACACGCGTGCATTGAGCGCATTCCACAAAGTGGCCGTGGAAAACACCACCGCCACCAGCCCGCTGGGAATCCACTGGCTGGCGGTCAGAAAGCACATGAAGTTGACGCAGAACAGGCACAGCCCCTGCGCCACACAGATCAGATGTCCGCGCCGATTCATCGGTTGCAGCCGCCGACTGAGCAGCAACAACACGAACAGCACCAGCGCGGCGAGACCGAAGCGATAAACGATCGACACCGGAATCGCCACCACGCCCAGTTGCCATTTCAGGGCAATCCAGGTGGTGCCCCAGATCAGCACGGTCAGCAGATACAGCGAAAGGTTCATGACGAAACTCCTGAGAACACCGGGCACTCTGTGGCAAGCGAGCTTGCTCGCGCTTGAGTGCGCAGCACTCACTGATGGGTCCGCTGCGCAGCCCGGCGGGAGCAAGCGCCCTCGCCACAGGGTTGTGTTGTATGGAGGTTCAGGGTGCGACAGCAACGATCGGGGCGCTTGCAGATTCTTGCGCTTTTGTCGCTCGACAGGCTGGCAGCGCGAAAGCTACGGAGTAGGATGCAAGGCGTTGGAGAGAACCGAATATGGCCGCTATCGATACCCTGCAAGTCTTCCAAGCCCTCAACCGCTCGCCGAATGCACGCCTGTTGCACAGCGCCGATCTCGGTGACGGCTTGTCTGCGGCCCTGTGGACCAACCACCACGATGCCCAGGAATACGAAACGCCGAGCCACCACACGCTTTCCTGCTACATCGCCGGGGGCACGGGCACCTTTCGCCGTGGCCAACCGGGGCGCAAGGGCGGACCGGACAAGTTGTGCATCCTGCCCGCCGATCACCAATCGGGCTGGGTGATCAACGGCGATCTGCGTCTCGCTCATCTGTATTTCAGCGCCGAACAATTTGCCTTGGGTTGCGTCACGCTGCTGGATCGCGAGCCGCGAGAGATGCAGTTGCGCGAGCAGACCTTTCTGGAAGATCCGCAGCAGGCCCGACGCTTTCGTCAGTTACTGACACTGAATTGGGACGAACCGGCCGAACGCCTGCTGACCAGCAGCATTGCGCATGAATTGATCAGCCATACCCTGCTCAGCCAGGTCGGCGCCCGGCAGGGTGTGCGCCTCAAGGGCGGACTGGCGCCCCATCAGCGGCGGCAACTGGTCGAGTTCATCGACAATCAGTTGGCCGAGCCGATCAGCCTCGGGCAACTGGCCGGATTGTGTGCGCTGTCGGAATACCACTTTGCGCGGATGTTTCGCGTGAGTTTCGGCCTGCCGCCGCATCAGTACGTGCTGGCGCGGCGCTTGAACCGGGCGCGGGAATTGTTGCGTGGCACGGCGTTGCCGCTGGGGGAGATTGCATTGGCGTGCGGGTTTGCCAGTGCCAGTCATTTCACCAACCGGTTTCGGCAAGTATTGGGTGGGACGCCGGGGGATTATCGACAGGCGTTTTTGCGTTAGATCCGAACTTTTCAGGTGTCTATCAGGGCCTTATCGCTGGCAAGCCAGCTCCCACAATGTCTCCGGCCGTTCAAGATATTTGTGCCCGACCGAGAACCTGTGGGAGCTGGCTTGCCAGCGATGAACGATGACGCGGTCCTGAATCAGAACTCCAGCGTACTGGAGAGCGAAATCTGCCGCGAATCGCCCATCGACACAAAGAACCGGCTCGCCGCCGAGGTGTAGTAGGTGCGGTCGAACAGGTTCTTCACGTTGAGCTGGAACTTGACCTTCTGCCCTTCGAGTCTGGTGTCGTAAGTGGCAAACGCATCGGCCACGGTGTAGCTCGGCAGGTCGAAATCATTCACCGCATTGCCCGCGCGTTCGCCGACATACCGCGCCCCGGCACCGACCCGCAGTTGATCACCACCGATCACGCTGCCGAAGTCATACACCGCCGACAATGAACCGCTGTTCTTCGCCACGTTTTGCAAGCGATTGCCTTTGTAGTCCGGGTCTTCGGTGACCTCGGCATCGGTGTAGGCATAGGCGCCGATCAGGCTCCAGCGATCGGTCAACTGCCCGGTCAGGTCCAGTTCCAGCCCCCGGGAACGCACTTCGCCAGCCGCGCTGTAAATGGTGGTCGGGCCTTCAGAATTGGAGACCAGCACGTTGCGCTTCTTGATGTCGAACAGCGCGATATTGCCGGTGATGCGCCCCGGCATATCCAGACGCGCACCCAGTTCCCACGACTTGGCCTCTTCCGGCGCAATGCTGCCGTCGAGCACGGTGCTGCTGCCGCTGAGCGGGGCAATGGTCGAGTTGGGTTTGAACGATTCGGTGTAGCTGCCGTAGAACGATAATTCGTCGGTGTAGCGATACACCAGACCGGCGCGCGGTACGAATTTCTGCCCGTTGCTGTCGGTGTTGGCCTTGAACGGCACGCCTTTGCCGGCGTACTGGTCGTACTCCTGGAAGCGTCCGCCGGCGACCAGAATCCACTGGTCGTTGAGGTGTATCGAGTCCTGCAGAAACACCGAATCGCTGCGCAGCAGATCGGTCTGCGCGCTGTCCGCCGGGCTGACCGTGGTGCCTTCGACTTCACGGCCATACACCGGATTGACGTAGCTGAAGGTGCTCAGGCTTTTCTGGCGGATCAGGTCGGCGCGGTAGATCTTGCGGTACTCGTCGTCGACGCCGAACACCAGATCATGTTGCATGCCCAGCAGGTTGACTTTGCCTTCGAGGCTGGCGGTGGTGAAACGGTCAGTGCTGATCGCGCCTTGCGTGCCGTCCATGCTGCGGGTCAACGTGCCTTTTTTGGTGTCGATGGCGGTCACGCGTACCTGGCTGGCGTCGTAGGTTTCGCGGTTCCAGCTGTAGCCAAAATGGGCTTTCCAGTCGTCGTTGAGTTCGTGGTCGGCTTCGAAGTGGTACAGGTCGGAACGGCCTTCCATGTCGTTGAACGGCTCGTCCAGACGCTCGTTGCGCGAGATGTCCAGCGGATGGTTGGTGCGCGGATCGATTACCGTGCCCCGGTCGAACGGGGTGAGAAACTCGCGGTGTTCATAGCCGAACGACAGCTTGGTACGCTCGCCGAACCAGGCCAGCGACGGCGCGATCAGCGTCTCGCGGTGAGTGCCGTAGTTGCGCCAGTAATCTTCGTCTTCATGATCCAGCACCAGCCGGTAGGCCAGCCCGGATTCACCCAGCGCACCAGTGCTGTCGAAGGTGCCGCCGCTGCCATTCTTGCCGTCGCCGTAGGTGGAACCGCGCAGGGTCAGCGCGTTGTATTGAGTCAGTTCCGGCTTCTTGCTGACCAGGTTGACCACGCCGCCCGGATCCTGAATGCCGTAGAGCAACGAGGCCGGGCCCTTGAGCACTTCGACCCGATCGACCGTCGCGTTCATCCCACGGCCCTGCACGATCGGCATGCCGTCGCGCATGATCGAGCCATTGCGGTTGTCGCCAAAGCCGCGGGTCATCACCGAGTCTTGCGTGCTGCCCAAGGTGTTGCCCTGGGTGATGCCGCTGACGTTGGCCAACGCATCGTCGAGATTGCGCGGGGACTGATCGCGAATGACCTGGGCCGGAATCACGTTGACGGTCTGAGGAATCTCCTGCAGCGAAGCCGAGGAGCGCATCACCGAACTGGTCTGCGGCGGCTGATAGCTCATCGACTCGTCACGCATCGACGTGATGGTGGTCGCGCCAAGATTGAGTGCGCCTGCGCTGGGCTGCGGTTCCAGCGCCAGGGTGTGGCTGTCGGTACGGCGAAAGGTCATGCCGGAGCCGCTGAGCAGGCGTTGCAGCGCCTGTTCGGCGCTCATCTGGCCACTGACCGCCGGAGCGTTGAGGCCGTACGGCGCTTCGTCGGTGTAGACCACGCTTTGCCCGGTGACGCGGCTGAAGTCGCTCAGGGCCTGGGGCAGTGGTTTGGCGCTCAGGGAGAAACTGAACTGTTTCTGTGTCTGTGTCGGGCTGCTGACGGTTTCAGCGGCCAGCGCCACACTCAGCGGCAACAGCGCCAACGCCGAAAAACTCAATGCCGAAACACCCAACCACTGTTTGACCGAACCCGATTTTGCCCTGGACTTCATTGCTCAATGACCTGTGTAGAACCGCAACGGATGCGAATGACTCGCAGTTTCAGTCACTACACGGATGGGGCTGTGGTTTACCTCACCACAAATTTGAAAATATTTTTTGCTGTCTGAAAGAACGCTATCGCGAGCAGGCTCACTCCTACAGGGGGAACACATTCCAAATGTAGGAGTGAGCCTGCTCGCGATGGCGCCGGCAGGCTCAGCGCAAAATAATCAGATGCCCCAACACCTGATGCTGCTCAAACCCCATCACACCTTGCAGGGAACTGAGCACCGCCTGCGGATCCTTGCTCGGAAAACTGCCGCTGACCTTGCGCGCAGCCAACTCATCATTGAGCACAACAATCCGTCCCGGGTAATAGCGCCGCAGATCCTCCACCACATCTGCCAGTGACGCCTTGTAGTAATTCAGCCAGCCCTGACGCCAGGCCAGTTGCGCTTCGCTGTCCACCGGGTGCAGTTTTTCCGCACTGCCCTGCCCGTAAGCCACTTGCTGGCCGGCGGTCAGAATCTGCTGTTGCGCGTTGCGATCCGCCGTCACGCCAACACGCCCGGACAGCACCGTGACTTGCGCACCACCGGGCTGCAGACGCACTTCGAACTGCGTGCCGAGCACCCGCGCCTCGCCCTTCTCCGCCGCGACCACAAACGGATCCCCCGTATGCGTGACACTGAAAAATCCGGCACCGCGACGCAATTGCACATGCCGCTCGCCATGACTGAAATCCACCGCGATGGCACTGTCGGCATCCAGCGTGACTTGCGATTGATCGGCCAGGGTCACGGTGCGGATCTCGCCCGGTGCCGAAACGTAATCGGCACCCAGATCATCGATCCAGCGCTGCGGCTGCCATCCCGTGCCAACGCTGATCATCAGCATCAGACACGCGGCCATCGCCAGCGCGCCCGACCAGCGCAGCAGCGTTGAACGACGCGGACGATCCATCGCATTGAGGTAGCCCTGCAACGCCAACGCCTCTTCATCGGCCAAGGTACGCGCCGGACTTTCGCTCAACTCCCAGAGCACTTGCGCCTGGGCGTAAGCCTCGGCGTGGGCCGGGTCGGCGCGCAGCCATTGGCTGAAGGTCAGTTGATCGCCGGTGCTCGGGCGGTCGTGCAGCAGGCTCAGCCAGGCGAGCGCGGCCTGCTCCTGAGCAGGCGTCGGGGTGACGCGGTCGGTGACTTTCACGGTGCTTTCCCTGGCAGGCGTGGCGCGGGTTCGCGCAGGCTGGCCTTGCAGGCCTCGAGGGCGCGCATCATATGTTTTTCCACGGCGCTTTGGGACAGGCCCATGGCTTTGGCGATGTCTGCGTATTTGCGGCCGTGGATGCGATTGAGCAAAAAGATCTGCCGAGTGCGCTCGGGCAAGGCACGCAACGCCGCCTCGACATGGCGCAGATCATTGCCCGCTTCGAGCGCGGCTTGCGGTTCGCTGCCGTGACTGTCCGGCGCATCCGGTTGCCAACCCTCGTTGACCCGCACCCGCGTGCCTTCGCTGCGCAAGTGATCGATGGCGATGTTGCCGGCGCAGCGCAACAGGTAGGTGCTGAGTTCTTCGACCTGCACCAACGGCCGTCGCCAGAAACGCAGGAACAGATCCTGCACCAGATCCGCTGCCGTGGCCCGGCAACCGACGCGCCGATTCACCAGCGCTTCCATCTGTGAGCGCTGCGACAGGAACACCTGGAGAAAATGCGCACGCGCGCCGTGTGGCTCGTCGTCGCGGGATTCCGGGGGATGACCGATCAGCATGTCAGACCTGCGCCCAGGCAGCGACCGGACTGGCCAGCAGGCTCAACCCGGCCAGTGCGAGGGCCAGACGTGGGCGATACGGCAGCAACAGCACCAACGCCAAGGCGCTGAGCATGAGCACCGCGAACCAGTCGACCAGACCGAAACTCCAGCCGTGTGCAGCGACTGCCGCCCAAAGCGACAGCCCGAGCAACAGCCAACCAGCGAGTTTCAGACCCCGTGCGCGTCGGGCCGAGGGTTTGTTGCCGAGCAGTTCATCATGGTGCCGAGGCATCGACAGACACAACGCGCTGAAGGCGGCATAGCACAGCAACAACGCCAGCAACATCAGCTGACCTCCTGCTCAAGCGCGATCGGTCGCGGCTTTTCGCGGGATGTTTTTTTCACGCTGACGGCGCCGCCGGCACGCTGCATTTTCCATGCGGCCCAGCCGAGGAACAGACCTGCGCCCAGGCAAGTCAGATCGAAACCCGCCAGCGTCCAGTCACCTTGCGCCAGTGTTACCCCGAGATTCCACGGTGTGGTCAGATTGATCAGCGGCACCGCGATAAACAGCACGGCAGCCAGCGCGAGCTGTTCGACCCAGGCCTTGCGCCCTTTGCGCAGCAACGCATGCACCACGCTCAAGACCCAGGCGACAAAAAACGCATTCACTTCCTGATCGGCGCGCCCGGCCAGATCTGCCGGCAGCAGGCGATTGGCCAAAAAGAACACCGCCACCGCTACCACCAGCCCGGCCATGCTGGCGATGTTCAGCACTTCCACCAAGCGCAATTCGAACGGCATCACGCCGCTCTTGGCGTGTTTGAGCTGGCGCTTGCCAAGCCAGATCACCAGCCCGGTGCCGATCATCGCGGTACTCGCCAGACCACAGATGAAATACAGCCAGCGCAATGTCGACCCGGCAAAGTGGCCCATGTGCAAACCGTAGAACGTGCCGCCGACCGCCATCGCCACGGGCTGCTCCGGCGTGCTGCCGAGGCGCTCGCCGGTGACGCCGTTGAACGTCACCGCGCGCCCGAAATCGTGGACGACGCGGTCGCCACGGCGCGACAGCACCACCGAGGCATTCGCGTCCCCCGGATTGTTCACCGTCAGCCGCGTGGTGCTGCCTCCCGCCCACTGCTCGCTGGCCTTGGCCAGAAGTGGAGCCATCGGGCTCAGCGGCGCCGCCCGGTTGGCTCGCTCAGGGGTCTTCGATGCCGGAAAAACTTCGTCGTAAAAGGTGCGCACGTCGCCGTTATAGGACGCCAGAATGCTCGCCGGCATGACCATCGCCATGAAAATCACCAGGCTGCTGTAGGTGATCATCAAGTGAAACGGCAACACCATCACGCCGACCGCGTTATGCCCGTCGAGCCATGAACGCTGGCCTTTGCGCGGGCGAAAGGTGAAGAAGTCCTTGAAGATTTTCTTGTGGGTGATGATGCCGGTGATCAGCCCGACGAACATCACCATCGCCGCCATCGTCGCCAGCCAGCGGCCCCATGGATAAGGCATTTGCAGCTGGAAATGGAAGCGGTAGAAGAACTCGCCGCCCATGCTCTCTCGGGTCTGGACTTCGTTGCCGGTCTGCGCGTCGAGTGTTCTGGATTCGAACTTGCCGCGCTCGCCCGGTGTGTTCGGAGCCTGTTGCCAGCGCACCGTCAGGCCGGGATCGCGGGCGTCGGGCAAGTCGATCAGCCAGCGCGAGGCGCCGGCGGCGTGTTGCTGCAGGTAACTTTGCGCCAGGGTCAGGCTCGCTTCGGCATTGATGGGCCGCGAGGGAATTTCCGGCTGCATCCAGTGGCTGATCTCATCCTTGAAATAGGCCAGCGTTCCGGTGAGGAAAATCGCAAACAGCAGCCAGCCGAACACCAGCCCCGTCCACGTGTGCAGCCAGGCCATCGACTGACGAAAGCCCTCTTTCATGCGTAACCCAAGCCCCGCGCGGCACCCGACACCGTCGCCAGAATCACACTGGGCACCAGCAAACCGACCCACGCCGACCACGCCGTGCGGCAAGCGAAGCACCATAGCACCGCGACCAGATAGACCAGAAAGGAAATGGTCATACCGGTCACCACCGCTTCGGCGCGGCTCAACGGCAGCCACATCGTCAACGCGACACTGGCCAGCGCCGCGACCAGATAGCCGCCGAACACCGCCGCCAGCACCCGCGAGGTGACGGCCAGACGATAGGACATGGGAAGTGAGGCGAGTTTGCCTTTCATGTTTCGACCCTGAAACGAAAAAACGTCCGGCCAACGAGCCGAACCAACAAGCGTGCAATATTAATGATAAATATTCTCATACGCAAAAGCATCTGATTGCCGGACACCCTCGACCGCCCCTACAATGCGAACAGTTCTTGTTCTCTAACGCATCGATGATGCGCCCGGAGTAATACCCTTGTCGTCCGCCCATCCCGTCGAATCGCTCTACCACGACCACCACAGCTGGCTCACCGGCTGGTTGCGGCGCAGACTCGGCTGCCCGGACAGCGCGGCGGATCTGGCGCAAGATACTTTCATCCGCGTGCTCAGCGCTCGCGACCCCGCAGTGATCATCGAACCGCGCGCCTTTCTCACCACCCTCGCCAAACGTGTGCTGTTCAATCATTACCGCCGTCAGGATCTGGAACGCGCCTATCTCGACACCCTGGCGCAGATGCCGGAAGTGACCGCGCCATCGGAAGAAGACAAAGCGATCATCCTGCAAACCCTGATCGAGCTGGACCAGCTGCTCGATGGCTTGCCGCGTCTGGTCAAGCGCGCCTTTTTGCTGGCGCAGGTCGATGGCCTGACTTATCCGCAAATCGCCGCCGAGCTGAGCATCTCGGTGGCCACGGTCAAACGTCATCTGCACAAAGCCGCCCTGCGCTGCTATTTCGCCCTATGAACCGCGCTCCGGATTTCTCTGCGCAAGTGGCCGAACAGGCCGTGCACTGGCTGATGGAAATGCAGCAAGGCACGCTCTCCCCGCGTCAGCAACAAGCCTGGCAACAATGGCTGGACGCCCACAGCGAACATCGTCGCGCGTGGGAGCACATGCAGCGGGTCAACCAACGCTTGCGCGGCGTGGCGTCGCCATTGGTCCACGCCGCGTTGAACGGGCAGAAGTCTTCCAGTCGCCGTCAGGCGCTCAAATTGCTGCTGCTTCTCGGTGCCGGTTCTGCCGTCACCTGGGGCATGCGCGAGCACAATCCGCTGCCGACCCTGCTCGCCGACTACCGCAGCCCGCTGGGCGAGCGACGCAAGGTGACGCTGGGTGCGGGCAGTCAGCTGCAGCTCAATACCGCGAGCGCCGCGGACGTGGATGGCGCGCAGCGGCTGATCCGTTTGCTGGAGGGCGAGATCCTTCTGAGCACCGCACAAGCGTTCGAAGTGCACACGGCACAAGGGCTGTTGAAAACCAGTGCTGCCCGGATCAACGTCCGTCAATTTGCCGATCGCACACAAGTTGCGCTGTTCGAAGGCCAGGTCGAATTGATCCGCCACGGGCACGCGCCGATGGGGCTGCCCGTCGCTCGTCAGCTGAGTTTCAGCGCCACTTCCGTCAGCGAAGCCAAGCCACTGGACGCCAACAGCGGCGCCTGGACCGACGGCATGCTGATCGCCGCACACATGCGCCTGGGCGATTTTCTTGAAGAGCTCGGCCGCTACCGTCGTGGCCAGTTGCATTGCGATGCGAAAGTGGCCGACCTGCTGATCTCCGGGACCTATCCACTGGACGACAGCGAGCGGATTCTTGATCTGCTGCAAATCAGTCTGCCGGTGAAAGTGCGGCGGTTTACCCGCTATTGGGTCAGCGTTGAGGCGCGGGCGTAGAAGCAAAATCAAAAGATCGCAGCCTGCGGCAGCTCCTACAGGCTGAACAAGTGTAGGAGCTGCCGAAGGCTGCGATCTTTTGCTTTCAAAAAAAATGAGCCGTTTTTCAGATCTGGCGTGACAGAGAAGGAAAGCCCCCTTGATTCAACCTTCTCAGGATCAACCTTCATGCACCCCACCCGTCTCACGCCACTGGCCCGCCGCCTGCGCAACCTCTTACTGGGCGCCAGCCTGAGCTTCAGCGCCCTACCGGTCATGGCTGCCGAAACCAAGGTTTACCACATCGCTCCGGCGTCGCTGGAAAACGCCCTCAACCAGTTTGGTCGTGAAGCCGGCGTGCTGATTTCCTTCGGCTCGCAGATCACCCGAGGCGTGCAAAGCCGTGGCCTCGAAGGCAGCTACAGCACCGCAGAAGGCCTCGATGCATTGCTCGAAGGCACCGGCCTGCAAGCTCGCGCCGAAGGCAACAATGCCTTCAGCCTGCAACCGGTCGGCGACACGGCGCTGGAGCTGGACACCTCGAAGGTCGTCGGTGACTGGCTCGGTGAAGCGGCGCAGGTCAACGTGTTCGAACACCCCGGCGCCCGCGATGTGATCCGCCGCGAAGACTTCGAACGTCAAGGCGCGACTCAGGCGCGCGACGTGCTCAACCGCATCCCCGGGGTCAATGCCCCGGAAAACAACGGCACCGGCAGCCACGACATGGCGCTGAACTTCGGCATTCGCGGTCTCAATCCGCGCTTGGCCGCGCGCTCGACCGTACTGATGGACGGCATTCCCGTGCCGTTCGCACCGTACGGCCAACCGCAGTTGTCGTTTGCGCCGATCAGCATGGGCAACATGGATGCCGTGGACGTGGTGCGTGGCGGCGGCGCCGTGCGTTACGGCCCGCAGAACGTTGGCGGGGTGGTCAACTTCGTAACCCGTGCCATCCCGGATGAGCCGACGGTCAAGGGTGGTTTCCAGACGGAGACCAGTCCGTCGTCGAGCCATGACGGCTTCAAGACCAGCGCCAACCTGCTGGCCGGCGGCACCAACGAAAATGGTCTGGGCGGCGCGCTGCTTTACTCCGGCACCCGTGGCGGTGACTGGCGTGAACACAGCGACAGCGAAATCGACGACCTGATCCTCAAGGGCAAATACCAGCTCGACGAGGCCAACAGCTTCAACGCCATGGCCCAGTATTACGAAGGCAAGGCCGACATGCCCGGCGGCCTCAGCGTTGCCGATTACGACGCCGATTCGTATCAGTCGACGCGCCTGAAAGACCAGTTCTGGGGTCGCCGCACAATGTTCAACTTCGGCTATCGCTATCAGGAAGATCGTCGCGAATTCACCGCCAACACTTTCTTCACCAAGACCCTGCGCAGCGGTTATCTGGATCAGGGCAGTTTCCTCTCGCTGTCACCGCGCGAGTATTGGGTGCGCGGTTTCGAAACGCGTTTCGCCCAAGGCTTCGACCTCGGCCCGACCAGCCATGAAGTCGGCGTCGGTTACCGCTACATCAACGAGGCTGGCCACGAATTGCGCTATCGCACGCCGATCAGCAGCAACCAATACCCGACCACCGACAGCCGCAACGACCGTGACACCCGCGGTGGCACCGAAGCCAATGCGTTCTTCGTTGACGACCGCATCGACATCGGCAAATGGACCATCACCCCGGGTGTGCGCTACGAGATGATCGAGTCGCAGCAGACCAACAACCTGACCGACGTCAAATACAAGGGCGACTACAACACCGCGCTGCCGGCGCTGAACGTGCTGTATCACCTGAGCGACAGCTGGAATCTGTACGCCAACACCGAAGGTTCGTTCGGCAGCGTGCAATACAGTCAGATGCCCAACCGTGTGAGCAGCGGCGAAGTCAAACCGGAGAAGGCCCGCACCTGGGAACTAGGAACCCGTTATGACAACGGCACCCTGCGCGCGGAAGTCGGCGCGTTCCTGATCAACTTCGACAACCAGTACGAAAGCAACCAGACCAACGATTCGGTGATCGCCCGGGGCGAGACCCGCCATCAGGGCATCGAGACCAGCGTCAACTACGCGCTGGATGACTTGAGCCCGGCACTCGCCGGTTTCGATGTTTACGCCACTTATGCCTATGTTGACGCGACCATCCGTGAAGACGGGCCGAACAAAGGCAATCGCGTGCCGTTCTCGTCGAAACACAAAGGCACGATTGGCGTCGGTTATACCGAGGGCCCGTGGAAACTCAATGTCGACAGCAGCTTCCAGAGCGACCAGTTCGCCGACAATGCCAACACCTCCAGGGAAAGCGCCGACGGCAGCACCGGCAAGATCCCCGGTTACATGCTGTTCAGCAGCCGCGCCGGTTATGACTTCGGCCCGCAATTGTCGGATCTGAACGTGGCGGTGGGGGTGAAGAACATTTTCAATACCCAGTATTTCACCCGCTCGTTTGATGACAACAATAAAGGCAAGTACGTGGGTGAACCGCGCACGGTGTACGTGCAAACTTCTGTAGCTTTCTAATAAAACTGTGGCGAGGGAGCTTGCTCCCGCTCGGCTACGGAGCAGCCGTAAATCCTGCTGATACAGTCTGGCTGTTGAACGCCGTGCAGGTATTGGGGCCGCTTCGCAGCCCAGCGGGAGCAAGCTCCCTCGCCACACTGTTCAGCAACACAAACAAAAACGGGCCTGCTTGCGCAGGCCCGTTCTCATTGGGTGGCTTGAAAAATCAGCGCATCAACTGTTGATCGCTGCCTGTTCGTTCTCGAGAAACTCTTCTTCCAGCAGTGCGTCATTCGCCTTGCTGAATGGCACGATGGCGGCGCGGGGCTTGCCTCGCAGTTTGCCAAACAGGTGCTCCAGCGCGTGCTCCAGTTTTTCGGCTGCACCGTCGATCGCCTGTTCCAGCGAATCGGCTTTATGGGTGACGGAAATCGGTTGATGGCCTTTTGGCCGCGCTTCCAGTTGGCAGCGCAAGTCATGGGGACCTGGTTTGTCGCCGTTCTCGTCGCTCAGGTGGACTTCGACACGGGTCAGGTCTTCTTCATAACGTTCGAGCGTGCTCTCAATAGTTGTACGTACCCACTCCTCCAGTCGCTTACTGCTTTGAATATGGTTATCGCTGTTGACTTGGATTTGCATAGTTCATCCCTTATTTCAGCTAGCTCGCCAGAGGCCTTGAATTGGATTTCCTGACCTCCTGGTTACAACAATCGGCCCGACCGGCGAACATTTCAACCCCTGAAAAAAGATAAATATTCATTCGCAAAAAAAGCCGGACAACCGGGCAAGTCACTGGTAAGGTCGGGAGTTGGGTCGCTTCGCAACCCTGCAAAATCTGCTCACAATTGCCCGTCGTTCAACGGGTGCAAGCTGCGGAAAATCCCCGCTTCCTCCACCAGCCAGTCATGCACCGCACGCACGCCCGGATGGCTCAACGCCCCCGGCGCATACAGCAGCACGTAGCGTTTGTGGTTGGGCACCGACAGGCCGAACGGCACAATCAACGTCCCGCGCTCCAGTTCATCGTTGAGCAACGTGCGCCGGGCAATCGCCACACCCATACCGGCGATCGCCGCTTCGATGGTCAGGTGATTGCGATTGAACGTGTGCCCACGCCGTACGTCGGCGCCTTCAAAGCCAATCGCGTTGAGATAAAACTCCCATTCCGCGTATTCATAACTGCCGCGCCAGGCGGTGATGTCGTGCAACAACGGGAAATGCACCAGATCCGCCGGCCCGTGCAGCGGCGGGCGTCCGCGCAGCAAACTCGGCGCACACACCGGGAAAATCTGCTCATCGAGCAAGGCTGTGGATAACAGCCCCGGATAGCTGCCGTCGTTCAGATCGATTGCCAGATCGAAATCGCCCTCGTGCAACGGCACGCTGCTGTCCTCGGCCACTAGGCGCAACTGAATGTCGGGATAACGCTGTTGCAGACGCGGCAAACGCGGGGTCAGCCATTTGCTGAGGAACGACGGAATCGAACGCACCCGCAGAATCCCGCTGATCATCCCGGCATCCAGCCGACGCAATTCAGCATCGATGCTGCCGTAGGCCTCGTTGACGGTAATCGCTAACCGCTGGCCTTCCGCACTCAACTCCACGCCCCGCGCCCGTCGGTGGAACAGGCGAAAACCGAGGCGCTCTTCCAGCTGGCGAATCTGCTGGCTGACCGCCCCCGGAGTGATGTGCAGCTCTTCAGCGCAACGGGTGAACGACAGGTGCCGCGCGGCACAGGAAAACACCTGCAGCCAGACGTAGGTCTGGGCATGCAATTGACGACTCATCGTTTAGTCCTGCTAAAGGCTTTCTTAGGAAGTTTCGTTGGTCACGTAGGACCGAGGTAGGCAGTATCGCCGACATTGCGCTTGTCCTACAAAAAATGGCAGCGATTCCTACTCCATTGCTTGTAAGGGTTTAGCATGGCTATCAGTGTTTTCGATCTATTCAAAGTCGGCATCGGCCCGTCCAGCTCCCACACGGTTGGCCCGATGCGCGCCGCCGCGACCTTCGCCCAGGCGCTGATCGAGCAACGCTTGCTCAACGATGTGCGTCGCGTGGAAATCCGTTTGTACGGTTCGCTGTCGGCCACCGGCGTCGGCCACGCCACCGACCGCGCGACGGTCATGGGCCTGATGGGCGAATGGCCGGACAGCATCGATCCGGCGACCATCGACCCACGCATCCGGCAAATGCGCGAAAGCGGCCTGTTGCTGCTGGCCGGCCAGAGAGAAATTTCCTTCAACTGGCAGCACGATCTCCTGCTGCTGGACGAAAGCCTGTCCTACCATCCCAACGCCATGTCGCTGACAGCCTTTGGCGAAAGCGCCGAGCTGTTCACGCAAACGTACTACTCGATTGGCGGCGGTTTCATCATCGAAGCGGCGGAAGCCGAGTCCGGTGTGGCACCGGCCGGCGACGTGGTGTTGCCGTACGATTTTTCCAGCGCCGCCGAACTGCTGAGCCTGTGTAAAACCCACAACCTGCGAGTCTCAGAGCTGATGATGGCCAACGAACGGGCCTGGCGCAGCGACGCCGAAATCCGTAACGGCTTGCTGCACATCTGGTCGGTGATGCGCGAGTGCGTTGAGCAGGGCCTGCGCCACGAAGGCATCCTGCCCGGTGGTCTGAACGTACCGCGCCGCGCGGCGAAACTGCACCGCAGCCTGCTGGAAATCGGCAAGCCGAACGTGATCAGTTCGACGCTGTCGGCGATGGAGTGGGTCAACCTGTTCGCCCTCGCCGTCAACGAAGAGAACGCTGCCGGCGGGCGCATGGTCACCGCGCCGACCAACGGCGCGGCCGGGATCATTCCGGCGGTGCTGCACTACTACATGAAATTCAATCCGGACGCGTCTGACGATGACGTCGTCGCTTTCTTCATGGGCGCCGCCGCCGTCGGCATTCTGTGTAAGAAAAATGCCTCGATCTCCGGCGCCGAAGTCGGCTGCCAGGGCGAAGTCGGTTCGGCCTGCGCCATGGCCGCGGCGGGCCTCGCTGAAGTGCTCGGCGCAACCCCGGAGCAACTGGAAAACGCCGCTGAAATCGGCCTGGAACACAACCTCGGCCTGACCTGCGACCCGGTCGGCGGCCTGGTGCAGGTGCCGTGTATCGAACGCAACGCCATCGCCGCGGTGAAGGCGATCAACGCCACGCAAATGGCCCTGCGCGGCGATGGCAAACACTTCATTTCCCTCGACCGGGTGATCCGCACCATGCGCGATACCGGCGCCGACATGCACGACAAATACAAAGAGACTTCACGGGGCGGCCTGGCTGTGAACTGGGTGGAATGCTAACGCGCGTTCCCTGACCGTCCCGGCGGGCCGCAACTTGCGGCCCGCCAACCGTGAGCCCGAGCAAAAATAATAACGAGGCAAAAACGATGACCGATGTACGTACACCTGCTGCCGAAAATCCCGCTGTAGATCGCACACGCAACACCGAAATAGCCCACAAGGGCTGGAGCAAATCCGACACCACCTGGATGCTCGGTCTGTATGGCACCGCCATCGGTGCCGGCACTTTGTTTCTGCCGATCAACGCCGGTGTCGGCGGCTTCTGGCCATTGTTGATTCTGGCGTTGCTGGCGTTCCCGATGACCTTTTTCGCCCACCGGGGCCTGACCCGCTTCGTCTTGTCCGGGCGTTCGGGCGACATCACCGAAGTCGTTGAAGAACATTTCGGCATCGGTGCCGGAAAGCTGATCACCCTGCTGTACTTCTTCGCGATCTTCCCGATCCTGCTGGTGTACAGCGTTGCACTGACCAACACCCTGAGCAGTTTTCTCGAACATCAATTGCACATCGCGCCGCCACCTCGGGCAATCCTGTCGCTGGTGCTGATCCTTGGCCTGATGGCGATCGTGCGCTGCGGGCAGAACGTGATCGTCAAAGCCATGAGCGTGCTGGTCTATCCGTTCGTCGCCGCGCTGCTGTTGCTCGGCCTGAGCCTGATCCCCAACTGGAACGGCGCGTTCTTCGCCAGCGCCAAGGAAGCGATGCCGCTGTCGACGTTCCTCAAGACCCTGTGGCTGGCGATCCCGGTGATGGTGTTCTCGTTCAACCACTCGCCGATCATCTCCGCCTTCGCGGTTGACCAGAAGCAGCGCTACGGCGCCGAGGCCGAACGCAAGAGCAGCGGCATCCTCGCCATGGCCCACGGGATGATGGTGGTGACGGTGATGTTCTTCTGCTTCAGCTGCGTGCTGGCGCTGTCGCCGGCCGATCTGGCCGCGGCCAAGGCGCAGAACATTTCGATCCTGTCGTACCTGGCCAACCACTTCCAGACCCCGGTCATCGCTTACGCCGCGCCGCTGATCGCGCTGGTGGCGATCACCAAATCCTTCCTCGGCCACTACATAGGCGCCAGCGAAGGCTTTCAGGGCATGATCGTCAAAAGCCTGCGCGGCCGTGGCAAGGTGATGTCGGCGAGCTGGCTGAACCGTGCGACCGCGCTGTTCATGATCCTCAGCTGCTGGGCCGTGGCGACGTTCAACCCGAGCATCCTCGGCATGATCGAAACCCTCGGCGGGCCAGTGATTGCCTGCCTGTTGTTCCTGATGCCGATGTACGCCATCCGCCGTGTGCCAGCCTTGCGCCAGTACTCGGGACAGGTGTCGAACGTGTTCGTGGTGCTGATCGGCCTGATTGCACTGTCGGCGATCATCTACTCGGTTCTGCCCTGAAACGGGCCACAAATGACAAAGGCGAGCCATGGGCTCGCCTTTTTTATGCCGTATCCATTGTCCAACAATTTTCCCGGCACAGCCCTTGCAATTCCTATGTAGGAGCTGCCGCAGGCTGCGATCTTTTGATCTTCATGACCGAAGTCAAAACAGCGCAGATCAAAAGATCGCAGCCTGCGGCAGCTCCCACATAAAGCAACAACACAGGCCACGGAATCGCCGATGATCAGGTATTGCGAACCAACCCGATCACGGCCGGTCAACAACTGCACGTTCAATCAGGCGGTGACGCATCATGGACAACCCTTTTCAGATCATTACCGATGCCTTCGCGCCGGACTATCAGATCAACCTGAGCATTCAGGGGCTGGACGGCAGCATCATGCTGACCCTGTCCAACAGCGGCCGGATCGTCGCCAAACGGATGATCAGCGCCGAACAGCGCAACGATCCGGTACGGCTCAAGCGGCTGGTGCAAAGCATCCAATTCGGCATCGCCATCGAGCAAGGCCATAGCGCCATGGCGATCCTCGAAGCAATGACCAGCGGCGGCGGGCTGCCCCCGCCACCGCAGCAGAGCAACGGCCAGCCTCGGCCGTCGATGGGCCTTTAAAGCTCGCCCTTCTCGATCTCGGGGTGTTCACCGGAGCCGGCGCCGAGCTTGCGTTGCGGTTTTTCGATCTTCACCGACGGAAATTGCGACGAGGCGTAACGCACCACCAGGATCGAGAACGCCAGCAGCAGAATGCCGCCGCACAGGTAGATGATGCCCATGTCCGGCGGGTTGTGGTGCGAAACGTTGGAGATCAGCAGGCGGGTCAGCGCAGTGATCGCCACGTAGATCAGGAAGCGCACCGGCATGTGGTTGGTCTTGAAGTAAATCCCGACCATCGCCCCCAGTTCCAGATAGATGAACAGCAACAGAATGTCATCGATCTTGATGTGGCCTTCTTCGAGCATGCCGAGAAATTCCATCACCGCCGCCCATGCGGTCACCGCACCAATGGCGAACAGCGCCAGGTAGTGGAAGGTCTCGACGAACAGGTTGCCCAGGGACTCGGCCAGTTGATGCACGTTTTGCCGCAGTTTCTCGGCCCAGTTGATTTTCACGATGATGTTCCTTAGCCCGATGCGAGCGGATGATGCCGGTTGGACGTGACGGTTTTCCGTATGCGCTATGCGCCATGCAGAAACGAGGCCACGCATCATGGCGAGCCGGCATGAAACCTGCGCCGTGGCGTTTGGTCGCACCGTTGAACAGGCACCGTCGTCAGGAATGTTTATGACGCTATAACTGAAGTTTCTTGATGAGTTCGTTACGCTTGAAAAGGCATTAGCTTATAAATGAAATATTATTAATCGGGAAAATCTGTGAACTCGCGCACAAACACTCCGGTTATTCACCAGTTAGTTATCCAATAAATTATCAGGGTAATTATTTCCACAGCAGGCCCATCAGCGAAGCTTTAACTGCAGCGGCGATCTTGTTTTGGCAACCGAGTTTTTTCAGGCAATGATTAATATGGAAGTTTACTGTCCTTTTGCTGATACCGAGGATCACCGAAACATCGTCCGATGACTTTCCGTCAGCGGTCCATTGCAGGATTTCCTTTTCTCTCTGCGACAGTTCTATCGGCACCGGGAGCACCGAATCGGCGCCGCGCATCTGCAGGCGCGTCAGCCCCAGGTGAGTAATCTGGGCCAGCCAGGACAGCTGCGCCTGTTTGGTTTCGAGTTCCTGCGCGGTGATCGTCCCGCTGCCCCGGGCAAAGGTCACCAGCCCTTGAGTTTCGCTATTGAGCAGCGTCTGCCCCCAGCCCTCCGAGAGCCCGTGAGCCTGCGCATCCTGCCAGAATTCGGGCATCTGAGCCTTGAGTTCAGCGTCCCACAGCACCGGTTTCACGCTGCGCATTGCGCGCTGGACGTAAGGATCGATGTCCAGGTAACGATTGGCGGAATAGGCAGCTTGCCAGGCGGGCGAATAATTATTGGCGAGAAAAAGACAAGGTTTGGTGATGGGGAAAAGCCGGCGTGACCCGTAAGCCACATAATCAAACTCCAACTGCCTGGCGACGGTCTTGATACTGTCGAACAACAACTCGACATCCGTTGCAGACATGGCGTTTTCCAACAGTTCAGCCTGCCAATATGACATAGAGATTCCTTTCCCACAGTTAATGCTGTCGGCCTCTTGCCAACATGCCTAGCATATTTCCAAATGTTTCCGCTAGCTGTCAAGGGTGACAGGTAGTATGCGAGCGCAGTGTGCACTTTAATCGCCACCCAACCAATCACTAAACGGAATCTGTGATGGATTACTTGTCAGGACGTTATGACGAGTTGACGACACTAAAGCGTCAACGCTTGGCTCAATATCGCTATCAGGTGTTCGTCGAACGCCTCGGCTGGCAATTATCCACGCCGGACGATTTCGAATTCGACCAATTTGATCACAGCGGCACTCACTACATTGTCGCCGAAGAGCACGACGGCAACATCAAGGGATGCGCCCGCTTGCTGCCCACCACCCAGCCGTATCTGCTGAGTGAAGTATTCACTTCGTTGCTCGGCGACAAGCCTGCCCCGTGCGGCGATGACATCTGGGAGCTGTCGCGCTTCACCTCACTGGACCTCGATGCCGAGGGCGGCAAAAACGAACAGGTGATGTCCGACGAAAACACCGTTGGCCTGTTCATGGCCACGCTGGAGTACGCCCGAACCTGCGGCGTTTCACATCTGGTGTCAGTGTCCCCGGTTGCCATCGGACGCCTGCTCAGACGTGGCGGCATCGACTACAAATGGCTGGCGCCGCTGCAGGTTCTGGACAACCGAACCCTGGGCGCCTGCTACATCACGGTGCAGTAACCCTGCCCGACACTCGATAACAAGAAAACAAGAAAACAAGAAAACACATCAACTGAAGCTGCTGACACGCGTCGAGCAGCACCTTTCGGTGTGGGTCGATTTCACGCCATGGATAGCAACTGCCTTACAACCAACGTTCAACACAGAGGGATGATCATGATCGACATGCACAGGAAAGTTGCCAAAGACATCGTCCACAAGGGCCACGATGACGATGTGCTGATTTACGACGCTCACCACTTGCTGCCGGCCTGGCTGCCGGCCGCCATCGTGCAACGGGCGAACCTTGATCCAATGGATCTGGAGATCGTCAATCAGGCCTATCGGCTGGACAGCGAACGTCTGGTGCTGCGCTCGCTGCCAACCATCATTGACCTGGAAGAGCTCGAACAGGCAGGCCTGTCGGACTGTCTGCCGGAACTGCTGACGAATTACGAAAAGGCCACCGACCACCTGATCCTCAGCGGCATCTGGGTGCTGGAAAGCACCGAGGCCAAACTGGCTCGACTGCCCGGTTGCGGCAACGGCCTGAGCCTCGATCAGCGCCGGCAGGTACATGATGTCCTGAAAAACCTGGACGGCTGCCCGCAGCAGGGTCTGCTCTATTTCACCCTGTTCAACGACACCGCCAATTACTTTTTCTACCGCAAGCACCACGAGCACGTGCCCGGCCTGATGCTGATCGAAGCGGCACGCCAGGCCATGTACGCGCAGTTCTACGAGCACAGCGGTTATGCCCGCGGTGAGGTGTCGATTTCCATCGTTGATCTGCTGTCGAGTTTTCCCCGTTACACCGAGTCTTCGTTTCAGGTGGATGTGCTGGTTGGCGACTACGAAGGCATGGCCCAGCCGCGGGCGCGCAAGGTCGACAAGCGTGCGCGATTCTTCCAGCGGGGCGAGCTGGTGGCCGACATTCGCCTGCACGGTGAAGTGATCAAGATGCCGGTGTTCAAGCGCATGCGAAACATCAACATCGACCCGGCCTGCTGGTTCCGTCCGCTCAAGGGCATCCGCCATGAAGTGCTGGTGCGCCTGGATTCTGGTCGTCACCTGTCCGCCCGCCTTGAGCTGCTGTCGATGGCCGGTCTGCAAGTGCAATGCGACAGCCCGCTCGAGGCTTCCGAGCGCGGACACGTCTACCTGTACCTGGAAAACGAAGGGATGATCAGCCTGCCGTTGCAATCGCTGCACGCCAGCGACGAGACAAAGGCCGGCACGCTCAAACTGCACCTGGCAGAGCTGGATTCGCCGTTGCGCTTCAAGTGGCGCGAAGTGCTCAAACAGTTCGCTTACTTCTCCCACGAAGAAACCGCCCCGGTTCCGGCGCCCGTCCTCGGCCAACCGTTGTGGATGACCTTCGACCAGGCTTCGGCGATGCCCGAACAAAGGAAGGAAGCATGATGCCGCGCTATCCCCACGTGCTGGAGCCGCTGCGGCTGGCCGGCGGGCTGGAGTTGCGCAATCGGCTGTTCTTCGCGTCGATGGGCGTGGACCTGGCCGATCACAGCGGGTGTGTGACGCCCGCCATGATCGAGTTCTATCAGGGCATCATGGAGGGCGGTTGCTCCATGGCGTTTCTGTGCAACGCCACGGTCTCGCCGCAGTCGCGTTTACAGAGCACCGGGCTCGGCCTGTTCGAACAGCAGCAGGGCGAATCGCTCAAGGCGATGTTCGCGATGGCCGAGCAGGTCAACACGCCGGTGGGTGTGCAACTGCAGCATTACGGCGGTCAGGGCACCACCACCCACACCGGCGTTGCCGTGCTGACCCCGAGTGGCGTGCCCTGCCCGCGCGTGTCGAAACTCGATCCGGATTACCGCGTGCGGATCATGGACGAAAGCGACATCGCTCAGGTGATCGAGCAATTCGCCCATTCCGCCTGGCTGGCCTGGACCAACGGCGCACGTCTGGTGCAGTTGCAGGCGTCCAACGGCTACCTGCTGAGCAGTTTTCTTTCGCCGCACACCAACAAGCGCACTGACCGATATGGCGGCAGCGAAGAGAACCGTGCGCGACTGTTGCTCGACGTGGTCAAGGCCATCCGCGAGCGCACCCAGGGCCAACTGATCGTCACTATTCGTCTGGGCATCGACGACCGTCTGGGCGCTGAAGGGCTGCAATATCCGGACCTCAAGGAAACCGTGCAGGCGCTCTGTCAGGCCGGCGTTGCCGCGCTGGAATGTTCGATGTGCATGGGCGCGACTTTCGGCCAGTTGATTGTGCATTCGGAGACCATGGACCACTACCTGCAAGCCGGAGTGCGAGCGATCAAGTCGGTGTCGACAGTGCCGGTGGGTTACGCCGGTTTCATCGACGGTCTGGACAAGGCCGAGCAGTTGCTCGCCGACGGCGTATGCGATTGGGTGGGGATGTCGCGTGCGCTGTTTGCCGACAACGACCTGATCAACAAAACCCTGCAGGGCCGCTCCGCCGACATCCACAAATGCCGATGGGACAGCCAGTGCTTCAGTGACAAAAGCAATCCGCGACTGGATCGGGTGTATTGCTGCGTAAACCCGAAATATTTACGCCCCGCGTTGGCATAAGGAGATGCGACATATGTACGATTTTCTGGGAAAAGTCTGTCTGGTTACCGGCGGCACCAGTGGCATTGGCGAAACCGTCAGCGAACGCCTGATCAAGGCCGGCGCCGATGTGATCGTGTTCGGCCGGGACGAAGAAAAAGGCGCGGCGCTGGCCGATCGGCTGGGTGAACACTGCCGCTTTATCGCCTGCGATGTCGGTGATCCGGAGCAGGTCGAGCAGGCGTTCGCGACCATTCGTTCGGCCTACGGCCGCCTCGATTGCGCGTTCAACAATGCCGGCGTGACTGCCAAGTACGGAGCACTCGCGCAATCGTGCCCGGACGACTGGATGAAGGTGATGAACATCAACGTCAACGGCACCTACCACTGCATGCGCCATGAACTGCAACTGATGCTCACCCGCGGCACCGGGGCCATCGTCAATACCTCGTCCTGCGCCGGCGTGGTACCGATTGGCGGCCAGGTCGCCTATGTCGCCAGCAAGCAGGCGATCAACGGCATGACCCAGGTGGCGTCGATCGAGAATGCGCGGCTGGAAGACGGCGGCTGCATTCGCGTCAATGCGGTCGCCCCCGGGCCGATCCTCGGCGGCATGAACAGCGAGGCACGCCTGAAAGCCGCACCGGAAAACACCCAGCGCAAAATCAACGTGACGTCGATGAAGCGCTTCGGCACGGCGGACGAAGTGGCCAACGCGGTGCTCTGGCTGCTCAGCGATCAATCTGCTTACGTCACGGGTGTGATCATGCCCATCGATGGCGGTTACGCCAGCGGCAAGTTCTGAATCAAATAAACCAACGACCCGCCGTGTGCGGGTCGTTTTGTTTGAGGCGCGTGCATCAGGAAAAATGCCGAATCCGGTCTACATTGAAAAGCCACTACCCAAAGCGCAGGGATTCGCTTATCCTTTCGCTGTATATAAATACAGTAGTCGCTAAGACAACTAATGTGAAGGCATGTGAGGTGGTGAATGGCCGTCGAAGTGGTATACCGCAGCAGCCGAGATCTGGAGCGCTTGTTCATGGATAAAGCCGAAGCTGACCGTCATGACAAAATGCTCGAACTGGCCGAGATGCTGTCCGAAGTGTTGCAAAAAGCCGTGCCGTCGCTGAACGAGCAGCAGGTTGAAGAAGTCGGAATCTACATGGCGAAGAACCGCGATGTGTTCGCCAAGGCCTTCAAGAGCCAGCCTGATGCGCTGTCGGAGCTGATCAATGCACCGGCCGAGCCAGTGGCTGAAGAGGTTGAGTCGGTAAAATCCGATGAGGCACCGGTCAAACCGGCAAAAGCGGCGAAAGCTGCCAAGTAACCACGTTTGAATCGAAAAGATCGCAGCCTGCGGCAGCTCCTACAGGGAATACGCATTCCATATGTAGGAGCTGCCGCAGGCTGCGATCTTTTGCTTTTCAGCGATACAGGACTTTCTCCGCCAACTCATCCGCCACCCGCGCCGGTGAGCGCTTCTCGGCCTGCGCATGGGCAAACACCTCGGTCAGCCGCGAACTGATCTTCGACAGGTGCGCAGTAATTGTCCCCAGCTCTTCGCCGCGATGCTTGAGCGAGACATAAATCAACCCGCCCGCATTGATCACATAATCCGGCGCATAAAGAATCCCGCGCCGCTCCAGCTGATCAGCCACATCCAGATGCGTCAGTTGATTGTTCGCCGAACCGGCCACCGCCGAGCAGCGCAGTTGCGTCACCGTGTGACTGTTGAGCACCCCGCCGAGGCCGCACGGCGCAAGGATGTCGCAGGGTGTACTGAGCAAGGCGTCGTTGGCGATCGGATGCGCGTTGAGCTGTTCCATCGCCAGTTGCACCTTGCCGTGGTCGATGTCGCTGACCAGCAATTCGGCGCCTGCCGCGTGCAACTGCTCGGCCAGTGCATAACCAACGTTTCCCAAGCCCTGAATCGCCACGCGCAAGCCTTCAAGATTGTCGCTGCCCAGCCGCGCCATGGCGGTAGCGCGAATCCCGGTGAACACGCCCATCGCCGCATGCGGCGCCGGGTCGCCGGCCGAGGTGGTGCTGGTGACATGCTGGGTTTGCTGGGCAATGCAATCCATGTCCGCTACCGAAGTGCCGCTGTCGATGGCGGTGATGTAGCGACCGTCGAGCTGCTCGATGCAGCGGCCAAACGCTTCGAACAGCGCGGCGCGGTTTTCCACATGCGCCGGGCGCACGATCACCGCCACCCCGCCGCCCTGATCGAGCCCGGCCAGTGCCGCCTTGTAGCTCATGCCCTGGGCCAGGCGAATGGCGTCCTCGACTGCGGATTCGTCGTTGGGATAGGCAAGATAACGGCAACCGCCCAGGGCAGGCCCGAGGCGACTGTTATGAATGGCAATGACCGCCTTCAACCCGGTGACCGGGTCAACGCTGAGGTGCAGCGATTCCAGGCGAGTGCTTTGCATGAGAGCGAACATCGGCAGGCTCCCGAATCACTTCTGGTAGACGCCAGTATAGGCTTGCGCCCAAAAATTGCTGAAGCGCACCGGAATAAGCGCCCGCTTCGACGGCGACTTTGCGGCATAACCTGGCCGGTACTGGACGAATGGCGCGGACGGGGCTAAAACGAGGCATTCCCCGGAGATTGCGATGAGCCCGCGCCAACGTTTTTTCGAGTGTCTGCACCGTTCACCGCCCGCGCTGTTCGAAGCGGCGCTGTGGATGGCTGCCGAGCACGAAAAAGGCCTGGATGTCGAAGCGCTGCAACAGGACTTCAAGGAGCTGCAACAGCGCGTCAGTTACGGCTTGCCGATGCTGCCAGTCAGCGAACTGGCGCAACCGTTGCTGCGGCGGATGAATGATCTGGGCTTCTCTCAGGATGACTTTCTGCCGCTGCGCCCGCAGGTCGCGCTGTTGCACAAAGTGTTGCAGACCCGTCGCGGCCAGCCGCTGACCCTGTCCTTGATTGCTCTGGAACTGGCGCGTGGTCTGGAGATTCCGCTGGTCGGGGTGAACTTTCCGGGGCATTTCCTGCTGCGGGTGCCCGGTGCTGATCACCTGCTGGATCCCTGCGGTGGTCGGCGGCTGTATCCCAATGATTGTCGCGAGTTGTTGCAGCGTCAGTACGGCGCGCACCTCAAACTCAATGCCGATCATATGGCCACCGCCACCCCGCAGCAGATGCTCCAGCGCTTGTCACGCAACCTGCGTCAGTTGCATCTGGCGCATGAGGATTACATCGCCGCGCTGATCGATGCCGAGCGGGTGCTGGAACTGGGCGGTGCCAGCGCGGCCGACTATCTGGCCCGCGCCAGCCTGTATCAACGGCTCGATTGCCCGAACGCCGAGCGCTTTGATCTGGAACATGCGCTGCTGCTTAGTGACGACCCGATCCAGCGCCTGCGCCTGACTGAACGCCTCGGCCACCTGCCGCCCAATTCCGTCGTCCACTAAACGCTTTTTGTAGGAGTGAGCCTGCTCGCGAAGCGTCGTGTCAGCGATGAATGCATCGAAGCCTGAATCGCCTTCGCGAGCAAGCCCGCTCCCACAGGGTTCAGCGTGGCCCCATTCTTCTGCATCACAACGATCCCTTGTGGGAGCGTGGCTTGCCCGCGAAGCAGGCGCCACCGTTGTTCCTGTCAGACTGCGTTATCGTTCTTCGCGAGCAAGCTCGCTCCCACATTGGATTGCGGGATATCTGAAGGCGAGCGCACCTGGATGATTAGCAGCGCCGCAATGACCGCCGGTATCGCGCAGAAGAAGAAAATCTGCGTCACCGGAATGTGCATCGCCAGCAGCATGCTGCCGAACAGCGGCCCGAGGATCGAACCGAAGCGCCCTACCCCCAACGCCCAGCCCGTGCCCGTGGCCCGCACATGCGCTGGGTAGAAGTTGCTGGCGAAGGCGTTCAGCGTCAGTTGCCCACCGATGATGCAGAACCCGGCGGCAAACACGCAGGCCACCAGATAACGTGGATTATCGTGGTTCAAACCCAGCAGAATCGTGCACAGCGCCGCCCCGGCCATCACTGCGCAGAGCAGCCGCACCTTGCGTTTCAAACGGTCGGCGAACCACGCCATGCATACTGCGCCCAAGGTGCCGGCGAACAGGAACATCGAGGTCACCAGGTTGGCTTCATTGAGTTTCAGACCGCTTTCCAGCAACAGCGTCGGCAGCCAGCTGATCATGAAATACAACAGAATCAGGCTGACAAAAAACGTCGCCCAGATCAGCAGGGTCGGGCGCGCATAACCGTTGCGGAACAGCTCGACCACGGTCAATTTGCTGCCCTGCTCGCGCTTGTTCTGTTCGACGGACGCGGCCGGCGGTTGCCAGTCCGGCAGCATTCGCGCGGTGACTTTGCGCAGGCGCGCATAGGGCGGTGCATCGCGCAGCAGACGTGGCAGCGACTCCGGCAGCATCCACCACAGGAACGGGAACAGCAGCAACGGCGTGACACCACCGGCAAGGAACACCGCTTGCCAGCCAAAGCGGTCGATGAAGCCCGCAGCAACAAAACCACCCGCCGCACCGCCAAACGAAAACCCACAAGCGGCCAGCGTCACCATCAAGGTGCGCAGACGAGGCGGTGAATATTCCGACATCAAGGCCATGGCACTGGGCATCGCCCCGCCCATGCCGATGCCGCAGATGAAGCGCGCGATCATCAAGGTGTTCAGAGAATCGGCGAACACCATCAACACCGTCAGGCTGGCGTAGATCAACACGCAGGCGAGCAGGATCCGCCGTACGCCGAAGCGATCGGCCAGCGGCGTCACCGCGAGCGAACCAAGGGTCAGGCCCAACAGGTTGGCACTGAAAACCGGCCCGAATGCGGCTTTCTCCAGCCCCCAGTCCTGAGCCAGAGCCGGCACCACGTAACCGAGCACCTGGGCGTCATAGCCGTCGGTGACCAGCAGCAAGGCGAGCAGGATCAGCAATAACCACTGATAGCGGGACACAGGACGGGCGTCGAGTGCCGCGCGAAAGCTGGCAATCTGGTTATGCATCGCAAGGTACCTGTTTTGTTTTTATGATTTTTTTGGCGGGCGCCGAATCTCCCCTGTGGGAGGGGCTTGCTCGCGAAAGCGGTGTATCAGTCAGCATCCCGGTACCTGACACTCCGCTTTCGCGAGCAAGCCCGCTCCCACATTGGGGCAAGGTGAAGCTTTAAGGGGTATCCGGCTGATTGGCCGGATGCGCCTTGATGAACGCCGGATGCTCAGCCGCCAACGCCGCCACCCGACAAATCCGCGGATAAGCCTCCAGCGAAACACCGAAGCGCTCGGCCGCATACAACTGCGGAATCAGATAAACATCCGCCACACACGGCCACTCACCGAAACAGAAACCGCTGTCACCGATCAATTGCTCGACGGTCGCCAGCCCCTGACTGATCCAGTGCGCGATCCACTCCACCACCTGCGGCTCTTCGTGGCCCAACTGGCGCAGGCGATTGAGCACGCTGACGTTATGCAGCGGATGCACATCGCAGCCGATCACCGCCGCCACACCGCGCACATGAGCACGGGCGGCGAGGTCTTCGGGTAGCAATGGCAACTGTGGATAACGCTCTTCCAGGTACTCGATGATCGCCGGCGACTGAATCAGCAGCTCGCCGTCATCGGTGCGCAAGGCCGGCACCCGGCCCTGCGGATTGATCGCCAGATACGCCGGCTGGCGATGCTCGCCTCCCGACGGCGCAATCAGGTTGACCGGCAACGCGGTGTAGTCGAGCCCTTTCAGCGCCAACGCGATACGCACCCGATACGACGAGGTCGAGCGGTAATAGGTGTAGAGATCCATGATCCGCTCCTGTCAGCGCGCCGCCAGCACTTTGCCGCGGCATTCGCCGAAGCCGATCGAGGCAAAACCGTCACGGGCGCAGCGCGCACGCAGAATGATTTCGTCGCCGTCTTCGAGGAATTTGCGCACTTCGCCGGACGCCAGTTCGATCGGCTTTTTACCGCCCTCGGTGATTTCCAGCAGGCTGCCGAACTGACCGTTTTCCGGACCGGACAAAGTCCCCGAACCGAACAGGTCACCGGCCTGCAACTGGCAACCGTTGACGCTGTGGTGCGCGACCATTTGTGCGACGGTCCAGTACATGTAGCGAGTGTTGCTCAGGGTCAGGCGATGGGCCGGCAGATTCTGTTCGCGCATGGCTTCGGTGAGCAGCAGCACTTCCAGTTCGATTTCGAAGGCGCCGCCATCTTGATCACGTTTGTCGAACAGGTATGGCAGCGGCTGCGGATCACCTTCCGGGCGCGCAGGTTGCGCCATGCGGAATGGCTCCAGCGCTTCGGCGGTCACCACCCATGGCGAAACACTGGTGATAAAACTCTTGGAGAGGAACGGGCCCAGCGGCTGGTATTCCCAGGCCTGGATATCGCGGGCCGACCAGTCGTTGAGCAGGCAGAAACCGGCGATGTGTTCGGCGGCGTCACCAATGGCAATCGGCTCGCCCATGTCGTTGCCCTGACCGATCCAGATGCCCAGTTCCAGCTCGTAGTCCAGTCGTGCGCACGGGCCGAAGGTCGGCTCGCTCGCACCGGCCGGCAGGGTCTGGCCTTTCGGGCGGCGCACGTCGGTACCAGAAGCGCGCACGGTGGAGGCGCGACCGTGATAGCCGATCGGCACGTGCTTGTAGTTGGGCAGCAGCGGGTTGTCCGGGCGGAACAGTTTGCCGACGTTCTGCGCGTGCTCGATGCCGACGTAGAAGTCGGTGTAATCGCTGATGCGCGCCGGCAAATGCATCTGGCAATCGGCAGCCAGTGGCAACAGTTTTGCGCCTTGGGCTTCGATGGCGCCGCGATGGCTGCTGCCCTCGCTGAACAATTCCAGCAAGCGGCTGCGCAAGGCTACGCGGGCTTCGCGACCGAGGTCGAAGAAGGCGTTCAGCAGACCGCCGTGCATGGCTTCGACCGCGCTGCGTGCCGGGCCGTCGAACAGGCCGGCTTCAAGCGCCACCTGCAGATCGAAAATATGTTCACCGATCGCCACGCCCGCGCGCGGCGCCGAGCCGCCAGTGCTGAACACGCCCAGCGGCAGGTTCTGCAGCGGGAAATCCGCGTGGCCATTGGCCGAAGCAACCCAGCTGCGGGTGATGGAAGTCTGAGTCATGGGTTATCTCCGGGTCGGGTCGAACGTGGCGGGCAGCGTGGCCCAGCAGGCGTCGTAAGTGGATTGCAGTTGCGGGCAGTCGAGGGCGAAGCGGCTTGGACGCAGCACCTGACTGGTCTCGAACATGAAGGCCATGGTGTTGTCGATCTTCGCCGGTTTGAGTTCCGCGTTGATCGCTTTGGTGCAGGTTTCGCCATCCGGGCCGTGGGCGCTCATGCAGCTGTGCAGCGAGGCACCGCCGGGCACGAAGCCTTCAGCCTTGGCGTCGTATTCGCCGTGGATCAGGCCCATGAATTCGTTCATCAGGTTGCGATGGAACCACGGCGGACGGAAGGTGTTCTCGGCGACCATCCAGCGTGGCGGGAAGATCACGAAGTCGAGGTTGGCCAGACCGTGCACGCTGGTCGGCGAGGTCAGCACGGTGAAGATCGACGGATCCGGGTGATCGAAGCTCACGGTGCCGATGGTGTTGAAACGGCGCAGATCATATTTGTACGGCACGTTGTTGCCGTGCCAGGCGACCACGTTCAGCGGCGAATGATCGAGCTCGGTGCCCCACAACTGGCCGAGGAATTTCTGCACCAGCGTCGTCGGCTGCTGCAGGTTTTCGTAACACGCGACCGGCGCGAGGAAATCCCGTGGATTGGCCAGGCCGTTGCTGCCGATTGGCCCCAGGTCCGGCAGACGCAGCGGCGCGCCGTGGTTCTCGGCAACGTAACCGCGCGCCTGCGGATCAAGCAGCTCGACGCGGAATTTCAGGCCACGCGGCAGCACAGCAATTTCCAGCGGCGCGACTTCGAGCACGCCGAGTTCAGTGGCAATTCGCAGCCGCCCCAGTTGCGGCACCAGCAGCAGTTCGCCGTCGGCGTTGTAAAACACCCGCTCCATCGAACGGTTGGCGGTGTAGTTATAGATGCTGATGCCGGCTGGTTTTTCCGCCGCCGAATTGGCCACCATGCCGACCAGACCGTCGATGAAATCAGTCGGCTCGCCCGGGATATCCAGAGGATTCCAGCGCAGGCGATTGGGCGTCACTTCACCCAACGGGCCGCCGGCCAGTTGCCGCTCCAGTTTGACGAACGCCGGGTGATTGGCCGACGGCTGAATCCGGTACATCCAGGTACGCCGGGCTTCACTGCGGGTCATGGTAAACGCAGTGCCGGAGAGCAATTCGGTATAGAGGCCGTACGGGGCTTTTTGCGGGGAGTTCTGGCCGATGGGCAAGGCGCCGGGCAACGCTTCACTGCTGAATTCGTTGCCGAAACCGGACTGGTACGTCAGCTCCGACGCGTTTGAATCGAGGTTCATGGAGCCTCCTGAACAGGGAGTCGGCAGTGGCCCATCGCTCTGGCTCAGAGCTTTGCGCACGCCGGGGTTGTTATTATCGTAATTCGATTACGCATAACGTAATTTGCTCGCTATCCAGCGTCAAGCTATAAAGACGCCCATTCGTTTTCGGATCCCGGCCGCACCATGGAAAAAACCAGCGACAGCAACGGCAAACAGAAAGTCCGCTCCGCCGAGGTCGGCACCGACATCCTCAAGGCGTTGGCCGAGTTGTCGCCCTCTACCTCACTATCGCGATTGGCCGAACATGTGCAGATGCCGGCGAGCAAGGTGCACCGCTATCTCCAGGCACTGATCGCCAGTGGTTTCGCCGAGCAGAACGCTGCCACCAACCATTACGGACTCGGCCGTGAAGCGTTGCGCGTGGGCCTGGCGGCCCTGAACAGTATGGACGTGTTGAAAGTCGCCGCCCTGCCCCTGTCCGAGTTGCGCGATGAACTGAACGAAACCTGTTTTCTGGCGGTGTGGGGCAATCAGGGCGCGACCGTGGTGCACATCGAACCGGCGGTGCGCGCGGTGACGGTGGTGACGCAACTGGGTTCGGTGTTGCCGTTACTCAGCTCGTCCACCGGGCTGGTGTTCAGTGCCTTTCTGCCGCATCGGGAAACCGATGAGTTGCGCGCGCAGGAAATCGCCGTCGCCGGCCATCCACTGGCCGATCAAAATGCCTACAGCGGTTTGTGCGAGCAGATCCGTGAACGCGGTCTGCATCATGTGCACGGCTTGTTGATGCCAGGTGTGGACGCGTTGTCAGCCCCGGTGTTCAACGCAGTCGGGCAGATCGCCGCGGTGCTGACCATCGTCGGCCCGACTTCACTGTTCCACGCTGATGAAGACGGCCCGGCGGCGCAGCGGTTACTGGCGGCGTCGCGGGCCGTGAGCTGGCGAATGGGGTATGAGCAAGCCGGTTGAGTCAGGCGATCTCCAGGCGCCAGCCCGGGGATCAGCGCACGATGGTCTGGCTGATGCCGGTTACCCGATCCTTCATCAATTCAGTGAAGAAATCGATCAACTGTTGATCTGCCGCTTTATGACCCGCCGCCTCGGCGACGAATTGCGCCGCCGACCGTGCATCATCGACCAGACCGAGAAACGATCGTTGAACGTTGGTCACCTGCTTGATCACCTCTGCGCTCGCACCGGCTGTGGCCGCCTGGCCAAGCGTAAATAGTCCGATCAACGCGTCCGCTCCGTACCCCAGTGCCGCCGAGTAGTCACCGCGCCGTTGCGCCTGTGCTCCGTCGTAGACACTTTTCATCATCTGCACCGCAACGGCCACGGAGCCAATAGGCGGCACGGCGAGACTGATGACATTCACCACTTTGATCAGGCCATCGTAAACCAGTCCCGCGATAACCTCCTTCAAACTGGTGGTTCGCTCGTCGATATCGCTCAATGCGCGACGCACTCTCCGATCATGGAACGTGAAGAGGTTGTTCAACTTGGCACGTTCTTGCGTCTTGACCGGAGGCAGGGGTTTCCCGCTTGCGGCAAGATCGTCAAAATAGTCATTGATTACTTTTTGATCGACGATTGCAACCCGGTCAAAGTAGTAATCGCGCATCGGTCCATATTGGAAACGAATGGATGGAATGAAATCGTTGATGGGTCGATAGGCAACGCCATCCGGCGCATCGGGCGTATATAACCAGTCGTGGAACTGGCCGAGAACGTTCATCCGCAGGATGTAGACACCCGCAACCGTACGATCCCTCGACTTGGTCAAGCCTGTTTTCCCGATATTGAATTCGTAAAGACCTTCATCACCTTCTGCGGACGAATCATTGATCGGGTAGTGATAGACATCCTCTTTCAAATTCCCGACAACCCGTTGTAGCGCTAAAAAAATGTCAGACCCAAACCTGCCATCGATGTAGTTGGAGAGCAGATCGTAATGCATCTGACAGCGAATTTTTTTTGCGTGAACGGCGCGCTTGAATGCATAGCCAGGATGCTTCCCGTCCAGATAGTCGGTATTGAGCATTTCCGTATACCTGTCACCAGGACGGAATGTTTTCGATAACGAGGACAGATCGCGAATATCCAGTTGATCGATCGCCGGATGGCCGTCCGTCAAAAAATACCTCGGGTCATACTTGCTCGGATAAGCCGGATTGGCAGCTTCAAACGATAGCCCTTCGATGAGCAGATCCGTTACGCTTTTCTGAAAATCGTCAGTCTGGACAATAATCTGATCGGGATTGATCTCGACATTTCGTCCTCGCGAACGCAACAGACTTTCAAGGTTCTGCTTTACCGCATCGTGGGTAAAGCGTTCGAAAGAAGGGAACGCATTGTCCCTTGCCTCTACGGTGGAGAGCGCTTTCAGTTCGGTATTCAATCGAGCGTAACGTTTGCGCGGCTCAATTCCGAGATAGCGGTAAGGCGCAGGCGCAATGGTCTTGTGTAACGCCAGCTCAGACTGAAAAGCGAGATTGACGTCATTGAGCAACGGCGCTGTGCCATTGGGGAAAAGATCCGAGTATTGAGTATCCAGCTTGTACAGATAATGGGTGGAGTGACGGCTGATACCGCGCAAGGATCCGGCATCGTGCAAATAGTCCGGATGAATCAATGACGCCGCGTATTCACGATCAGCGGTCATGGCCGATTCAAACCATTTGTTCAGAGCGAGTACATCCGCAAACGCCATGAAAACGGATTTGCCTGCAGGTGTTATCAGATAAACAAGATAGTTCCGAGTCTCCGGTGCCCGAAAAACCATCACACCTTTCAAGGCGGGCCCTGGAATCTGCAGGCTCAGTTTCAATCCGCGGATAGACACCGAAAGGTCACCTGCCAACGCCCTTTCAATGACCTTCGCTTCGGTTTCACTGAAGACGCCCGAATGGCGCGCAACGAAAAGCGCGAACTCGATGTTGCTGTGCAAGTGGTCGCGATACGCCTGTGCAAACTCCGGCGATGGATCAGTTGGAAGACTGGATACGAACTGCGAGCGCAAGTTGATGTTGTTCAACCATTGCTCAAGTGCAGCAGCGGACAGCCTGCTGCCGGACGGCAGCCCGGTGAGGCTGATTTCGGCTTTATACCCCTCGTCATGCAGACCGAAGATGATGAATTCCGTCAGGGTCCGACTGTCGACCTGCTCGAGGGTGCGGCCGCCCAGTTGCATCTTGTGGACGCTGCGCACCTTTATCGTCTCGGCTTCCAGTTGCTCACCCAACGCGCTCATCGCCCACTCGGAAAAACAACGCAAGACATAATCTTTAAACGAGAAACACCTGTCGAAAACCACCCGGTAGTCAGAGTGATATTTCTCCATCGAGTGTTCAAGCTCGACGTAACGCTGCTGAAGAGCGTTACCACCGTTCTTCAGCCAGAGTGGCCATTCGGTCCGCTTGAGTTCTGCCTGCACTTGATCGAATCGATGACCGATATCAGCACGCATCACCGACAACATCTGATTGTCCTGCAATACCCGGCTGAACGCTCGAGTCTGGCGATTGCGATCGCGCATCAGACTTGCAAGCGTCTCAAGTTGTCCCTTCAAGTAAGCGTCCACACAATAAGCAGACACACTTTGCGTGGCTTTAGGGAAAGCGATTTTGCTAACGGACGCCGATACACGCGCCAGCAGCGTTGCGTGCACGTCGATATTCCTGGCGAAGTATTCAAAGCCGTTGCCAGGCGTGTGAATGACATAGCCGGTGGATTCATCGATCAGTTTCATTTGCGGATCCGCCCGCATCGCATTATCGAGGACAACCCCCGGGACAAGCGAAGTGCGAGAGTCGGATTCAGGACTCACCACAACGTTATAAGCGCCGGCGCCGTTTTCCAGATTCAACAAATAGCAATAGCGCGTCGCCATGCCGTGATCCAGAAATCCCGCCATGGCTTTTAAAGAAAGCTCCGCTGTCAGCACAACGTTATAAGCCTGCTGCAACGCCTGTTTATTTGTCAGTCCGGTATTTTCAGTTGTTGCGACTTTTACGGGTGCCGCCCAATACTTGCCTATCTCCGAACGCAGGCTGCTCTCCATGTTTCGCAGCGTATAAGTAATAGCCTCCTCAGCCTCGATAATACTGAAGCCTTTGACTCTCATCTCTTCGCCAACGGTATCGGGCAGGTGAAAGACACCGTCCCCGCCGCCAGCCAGATAGCTCGGCAGCACATTATTATCAAGACAATGAAGCAATACCTCAGAGAGTTTCCCCGAAGGACGACGTTCAATCTCACTGGACTGATCGGTAATATTTATAAAAACATTATCGATATCGATATTCTTCTGCCGCTGCTGCAATTCTTGCTGCAATGCCTGCCGAGCAATCTGCCGAACTGTCGGGATCGCCTCAACAATAGCGAACAAATCATTCTGCGCGGCAGCGGACTTTACCCACTCAGCCCTCCAGGTTACTTCTGCACCTTCAGAACCTCGCATCAAGCTTTTGTATAACTTATCCATATTCAAGTCCTATCTTTCAAGTTCAGTGAACGCAACCCCGCATCACTGCGATAGCGAAAGATAGTTTTATTTTTAACAAACAAGAAGCGCCAGTTCATTTCAACAAATATAGATTACAAGGTATTAACCGAAACAAAAAAACTACCTGTAAAAAATGACAAATTCACAAACAAATAATCCGCACAAAAGCCTCATACAAAGTAACTAACTCAACCATCCAGAATAGACAGCGAAGCGATATATTTCCGGGCGCGAACACTTTGCGCAGTCCGTGCAGGATCCTGTGGCGCGATCAAGACTGTTGCACGCCCCGTAACAGTGCATGTCCGGAATCGCTATTTTTCCTTCGGGTTCAAATGCTTATTCTGAGCGGGCTTTCAGGCAGACGCCGCAAAGCACCAAGCCTTGGCTGCTGAGCAACTCGCGCCAGCGCTGACCGATTTCAGATGAGTCGATGCTTCGATTGATCGCCCCGGTGTTCACTGACGTTGATTTGTAGCTCCTTGATCCAACGTCTTACCTTGGCCGCTGCGTTTGCAGCGGCCTTTTTTATGGGCGAAGGCTTTACCGGCGGGATCGGTATTTGCGGGGCGTGGCAACGTTACAGCGAATACTTCTGCAAATTCGCCATCATTTCCTTCAGCGCTTCAATGTTGTCCTTCGGATGCGCCGCGCCTTCGAAGTCGCAGATCTGCTGCCAGTGCGCCGCGACATCTTCCGGCGAGAAACCGCTGCGGGGATCGAAGCCAGCACCGAGGCTGCGTTCCCAGCGCACCTTGCCCATCCAGCCGCCACCGACTTCAAACAGGCCGGACGTTTCCTGGCACTGCTCACTGGCCAGGTACACCACCAGCGGGCTGACCAGCTCCGGTTTGAGCTGTTCGAACACTTGCGGCGGGATCAGGCCTTCGGTCATGCGCGTGCCGCCGGTAGGCGCGATGGCATTGACCAGAATATTGTTCTTGCGACCTTCGATGGCCAGGGTACGGGTCAGGCCGTAGAGGCCGAGTTTGGCCATGCCGTAGTTGGACTGGCCGAAGTTGCCGTAGATGCCCGAGGTCGAAGCGGTGAAGATCACCCTTCCGTAGTTTTGCTCGCGCAAGTGCGGCCACGCGGCGCGGGTCACTTTGTAGGCGCCTTCGACGTGGACGCGGTAAACCAGATCCCAGTCGGCGTCGTCCATCTTGTGAAAGGTCTTGTCGCGCAGAATCCCGGCGTTGTTCACCACCACGTCGACACGGCCAAAGGCGTCGAGGGCGTTTTGCACCAGTTTGTCGCCGTCGGTGACCGAGTCATGGTTGGCCTCGGCGATGCCGCCGGCTTCGCGAATTTCCGCCACCACACGGTCGGCGGCGGAGGCGTTGGCCCCTTCGCCCTGGGTCGAGCCGCCGAGGTCGTTGACCAGCACTTTGGCACCGTGCCGGGCGAACAGCAAAGCGTGCGCTCGCCCCAGGCCACCACCGGCGCCGGTGACGATCACGACTTTATCTTCGAAACGTACGGACTCATTCATCGCAGGAACTCCAGCAGGCCAGTATTGAGTCCGAGTGTCAGGCACAGGGCTTTGGGTCACAACGAATACGGCTGAGGCTGAATGGTGCGCGATAAGGGTGAGGGATGATGAGGGCGTCAAAAGATCAAAAGATCGCAGCCTGCGGCAGCTCCTACAGAAGATCGGTATAGGAGCTGCCGCAGGCTGCGATCTTTTGATCTTTCAGGAGCATGCGACCTTGCGCGGCGGCAACTCCAGGCGCTCACGAAACGCCAGGTAATGCTTGAGCACCTGCACCGGCGCTTCGATCTGCGGATAGTGGCCAATGCCCGGCAACAGCACCGTATCGGCGTCGGCAATCAGCTCGCGGTAACGCTCGACCATGTGCGCACCGGAGATCGGGTCGACCTCACCGTCAATAACTCGCAGCGACACCTCGCCGCGTTGCATCGCCGTCACCCAGCGATCACGTTGCACCCGCCGCTCAGGGATGTAGCCGATCAGTTTGTGCAGGATGCGTGGGCCACGATGGGTTTCGATCAGGCTCCAGAAATCATCCAGTTCACTTTCACTGGGGCCGGTCTGCGGGCCGAAAATCTGTCGGAAGCTTTTCACCAGCGCATCACGGCTGAACGCCCGCCCGATCATCCAGCCCAGCGGGCTGAGCAGCAGCTTTTGCATCAGCACCGGGCGATGGGTTTCGGGGAACAGCCCGCCATTGAGAAAGACGCAACTGGCGATCTCGATCCGGTTTTCGTAATGCCGGGCGAGCAATTCCTGGGCAACGCTGTCGCCGTAATCGTGGGCCAGCACATGCACCGCTTGCTCGACCTGAAGATGCGCCAGCAGCGCCTGTTGCAAGTCGGCCTGTTCCAGCAGGCTGTAGCGGTGATGCAATGGTTTGGCCGAATCCCCAAAACCGAGCATGTCACAGGCGATCACCCGGTAGCGCTGGGCCAGAGGCTGCCACAGGTAGTGCCAGTCCCAACTGGCCGTCGGGAAACCGTGGATCAGCAGCAGCGGCTCACCCTGCCCCGCCGTCCAGTAACGGATCGACTGGCCGCGAAAGACAAACGTCCGGCTGCGTTTGCGCCAGACACACAGAGGAATCTCGGCAAGAGGCATCAGAGTTTATATCCGGGGTCTTGTTTATCGAGTTTGCGCAGCAACGCCGGCCAGGCCAGCGCGCCACCCATGCCTTGAGCACTTTTGGTGACGCCGGCGATCATCGCTTTGGCGCCCGCCAGGATCTGCGGTTCGATGGCGATCAGTTCAGCAGCGCCGGTCTGCGCCATGACCTGAATATCGCAGGCGCGCTGGAAGGTGAACATCATCAGAAAAGTGTCGGCGATGGTGCCGCCACAGGTCAACAGACCGTGGTTGTGCAGCATCAGGAAATTGTTCTCGCCAAGGTCCGCCTGCAAGCGCGCCTTCTCTTCGTGATTCAGCGCCACACCTTCATAGGCGTGATAGGCCAGGCTCGACAGCACGAACAGCGACTGCTGGCTGATCGGCAACACACCCTGTCTTTGCGCGGAAACGGCTACACCGGAGGCGGTGTGGGTGTGCAGCACGCAAACCACATCGTGCCGCACTTCGTGCACGGCGCTGTGGATGGTGTAACCGGCGGGATTGATTTCGTAGGGACTGTCCATGAGCTTGTTGCCGGCCTGATCGACTTTGACCAGGCTCGACGCGGTGATCTCATGGAACATCAACCCGAACGGGTTGATCAGGAAGTCTTCGGTGCCCGGCACCTTGGCGGAAATATGGGTGAAGATCAGGTCGTCCCAGCCATGCAACGCTACCAGCCGATAACAGGCGGCGAGATCGACCCGGGTCTGCCATTCCGCGGCACTGACCTGGTCTTTGACATCAAGGGACAATTGGACGGGGGCTACGCTCACTGTATGCACCTCTGCGTTCTTATTGTTCTGCACGTACGAGCAGTCTAGTCAGGCGCAGAGGATCGCGTAGTTGCATTGCCAGCCAGCTTGATGACTGAGCGGGTCAGCCAGGCAAACACCTTGGATCCATGTCAAAGCAACGACGCCAACAAAGGTGCGGCGAACAGATTGAGCAGCCCGGTCAGCACCATCACCAGCCCCGCAACCGAGCCTTCCTCACCACCCACTTCATGCGCCCGACTGACGCCTGCGCCGTGCGCGCCAACCCCGAACAACGCACCGCGCGCCAGGGCACTGCGCAACGGCAGCCACTTGAGCAATACGCCGCCGAGCATCGCGCCGAACACGCCGGTAAACATCACGAACACGGCAGTCAGTTCCGGCACGCCACCGAGATCCTGCGCCAGCGGCATGGCGAATGGCGTGGTGATCGAACGCGGCACCAGCGACATCGTCACCGAGCTATCCAGCGCCAGCGCTCTGGCCAGACCGAACGACGTAGCGATCGAAGCCGCGCTGCCGGCAAGCATGCCCAGCAACAGCGCTGACCAGTGCCGCACCAGCAGACGCCGCTGCTGCCAGATCGGCACGGCGAAGGCGACCGTCACCGGCCCGAGCACCAGCATCAACCAATGGGTGTTGCTGGCGTATTCGGCATAGGCGGTGTGCAGCGGCACGGCGAGCGCCAGCAGCAGTGCCGGCACCAGAATCAGTGGCGACAGCAAGTAACGCCCGGTGCGCCGATAAATCCAGCGACTGAACAGGTACGCCAACAGGGTAAAGGCGAGCCAGAACATCGGCATCCATTCAAGCTTCATGGGACCGCCTCAGGCGCACGGCCAGCTCCACGGTGAAGGCTGTCACCAGCATCACCATCAGGGTGCTGGCGCCGATCACCAGCAAAATCCGCCAGCCGTCATCGCGCAACAGCGCGCCGTAGTCGAGCAGACTCATCAGCGCCGGAATAAAGAACAGCAGCATCTCGGCCATCAGCAATCCGGCACCCAGTTGCAGCGCCGCCGGTTTGACCCAACCAAACGCAAACGCCAGCAGCAACAGGGCCATGCCGATCACGCCGCCGGGAATCGGCCAGGCCAGCCACGCGGCGATCTGGCAGCCGAGCAGGTAGAGACCGAGCAACACGGCCAGTTCTGCGAATAGACGGGACAGGTATTTGAGGGATGCGGCGTTCATGATGGGCTCCTTACAGGGGCTTATTTTACGAAGCGGCCTATCATCCCAGAAGCGAATTGTTAGACTCAGTCCTATTCCACAATGGAATCGGAAGATGGAATTCAAACAGCTGCGCAGTTTTGTCGAAGTCATGCACCAGGGCGGCTTCACCCAAGCGGCGAAAACCCTGCACATCAGCCAGTCGGCGGTGAGCAAGCAAGTCGCGCAACTGGAGCAGAGCCTCGGCACGCCCTTGCTCGAACGACTCGGCTCGCAATTGCGCCTGACCGCCGCGGGCAGCGTGGTGCTGCAGCGCGCCGAGGGCATGTTGCGCCTGCGCAATGAATTGCTCAGCGAACTGGATGATCTGAGCCAACTGGCACGCGGCGAATTGCGCCTCGGTCTGCCGCTGTTGGGTAGTGATGCGCTGTTCGCCGGGTTGTTCGCCGAGTATCGCCGGCGCTATCCGAACATCAGCATTCAATTGCTTGAAGGCGGCAGCCGCAATGTCGAGCAAGCGGTGCTCAGCGGCGAACTGGAGTTAGGCGGGAGCCTGCTGCCGAAAGATCCGCAGTTCGATTTCCAGCCGTTCTGCGATGAGAAACTCGATGCGTTATTGCCGGTGGATCATCCGTTAGCGGGGCGCGGCGAGATTGGCCTTGAGGAATTGGCCGACACGCCGTTCCTGTTGTATCAGCGCAGCTTCGTGCTTAATGACCGTTTACTGCAGGCCTGCCAGCAACTGGGCTTTACCCCGAAAGAAGGCGGGCGCAGCGGGCAGGCGGATTTTCTCGTGGCACTGGTGGCCGCCGGGCAAGGCGTGGTGCTGCTGCCCAGCGTGGTGGCCCGGGCACTGGAGCGTCCGGGCGTGGTGCGCCTGACCTTGCGCGCGCCAGATTATTTGCGCTGGGACATCGCCTTCATCTGGCGCCGGGGCGCCTATCTGTCGAAAGCCGCGCAGGCCTGGCTGGCTCTGCTGCGTGAGCGCGGGATCAGCCCTTGAGCGTGGCGATCAATTGCGCCAGCCATGGCTCGGCGTCGGTTTCCGGGGTCACGCTTTCGCTGGCGTCCAGATGCAGCATCTCCTGCACTTCGCGCACGCCCAGTTCGGCGAACAACTCACGCATCAGTTCGCCGCCGCCACAGAACGTATCGCCGTAACTGGCATCGCCCAAACCGATCACCGCGCCCGGCAAACCGCGCCACGCGGCTGGCAACTGGTCGCGAATCGCCGAATACAACGGCTGCAGGTTATCCGGCAATTCGCCCATGCCGGTGGTAGACGTCACCGCGAGAAACGCTTCAGGTGCGAACGCCTGGATATCCGCCAGGCTGGCGCGCGGGTTGTAGAAGGTTTCAAAACCGGCGTCTTTCAGCAGGTTCTGCGCGTGACGGGCGACTTCTTCGGCCGTGCCGTAAACCGAGCCGGAGAGGATGGCGACTTTCATCAATCTGATCCTGAAGCTGAAAAAAAGAGCGGCGATAGTAGCAGTCCGACGCAAAAGCCGCGATCCAGCCCCGATTCGCCGTGATAGCCAGTAGACAGCGGCGTTGGAACTTCTAGAATGCCAGCCATTATCGACACTGAAAGGATTCATTGATGATCAACGCCAGTCTGCTGCAAATGGTGATCAACGCGTCGAACGATGGAATCGTGGTGGCCGAAAAGGAAGGCGAGCAGGACAACATCCTGATTTACGTGAACCCGGCCTTCGAACGCCTGACCGGTTACAGCAGTGAAGAGATACTTTATCAGGACTGCCGCTTTCTGCAGTCAGGAGACCGCGATCAAGCCGGTCTGTCGCTGATTCGCGACACCTTGCACAACGGCGGGGCGTGCCGGGAAATCCTGCGCAACTATCGCAAGGATGGCACCCCGTTCTGGAACGAACTGTCGCTTTCGACGGTGAAAAACGCTGATGACGGCCAGACTTATTTCGTCGGTGTGCAGAAAGATGTCACGGTTCAGGTCAAGGCGCAGCAACGCGTTGCACAACTGGAAGCACAAGTTGCCGCCTTGCAAGCCGAACTCGCCGCCCTGAAAGCGACGAACGGCGCAAACAAAACTGCGAACTAAGTGTCAGTAACTACAATCACCAATGACTTTGTAACTATTTCTTTCGAGCCAGGCCATGCAACGCGACGCACTCCTGACCCAGGATGAGCTGGATTTCATCCAGACCATGCAGCACAACCCGCAGCTCAATGTGCGGGATGCGACGTCGAGCCTGTTGGTCAATGGAGGTTCGCAGATCCGTGACCTGCTCACACGCCTGGCGGCTCACGAGCAAGTGACCATTCAGGCCAATTTCGAAAATCAGCAAATGACCTTTCCGCTGCACCTGGTGGAAGACGAATTCCACGCGTTGCACCTGCGCCTGGGCGTGCCGAGCATTTACGAAGACGGGCCGATGATTCGCCCATGGCGCCTGACTCTCGAAGAGCCGGTCGCGCTGGAAAATGCCAAAGGGCAACCGGGCATGATGTGGGTGCACGAGGTGTCGCACAAAGGCGTGCTGCTGGAAATGCGCAACAAGACCAAACCGCCCAAGCATTTCGCGCTGTGGTTCAGCCCTTCAGGTTACGAGCGGATTTCCCTGCGCGGCAACTTCGAGCGCGAAACCGAGCACGGCTTCTACGCCTACGAGCTGAGCCAGACCGACGCCGATGAAACCGAACGGCTGCGCCAGTTCATCCTGCAACAACACCGTCTGACCCACCCCGCCCTGCACACCTGATATTCAGGTATCCAGCGTACCTGCGAGAAATTGCGTCATGCGCTGACGCATCGTCGCTCCTTCATTGCCCAGACAACCGATCGACGATCCGGCCAGACTGTCCTGTGCCAGATCGGCAGCGTCGCCGGCGAGCATTACCTGACAGTCGAGACTCAAGGCCAGTCGATTCAGACGGCGCGGCAAATCCGCGGTGGGGGCATGGTTGGAAAACAGCACCAGCGCCTGCGGCTTGATCCGCTCGCACACCAGCGCCAACTCATCGAATGGCTGACCGGTGGTCAGCACCCGCACGCCCGCATCATTGCCACTGAGAAACAACGCGGCAACCAGTAGCTCGAGTTCACGACACTGACCGGCGAGCGCACTGACAATCACTTTGCGCGGCTGGGTGCCGCGCAGCGCGACGATCCGCTGCAACACCCGCGCCCGCAGGAACCCGTCGAAAAACAGCCACTCGCTGGTCTGCCCGAAGGCATCCTGGCGCTGCAACATCTGCAGCCACAAAGGCATGAGAATGTTCGGAAACACCACCGGCAGCGAGTAGGACGAGAAGATCTGGTTGTAAACCTGATCCAGCGCGCGGTCGTCGAACGAACTGACGGCCAATTGCACCTGCTGCTGCCATTGCGCGTAATCGGCCTGGACCAGATCATCGGGGATGATATGGGCCAAGGCTTTCAGCGGCTCGGTCCTCGCCAGGATCTTGCCGACCTTGCTCACGGCAACGCCGCGATCAATCCAGTCGACAATGCTGCGCACGCGCTCGATTTCGGTCATCGAATACAACCGGTGCCCGCTTTCGGTGCGCGTCGGCTGGATCAAACCGTAGCGGCGCTCCCATGCACGCAGCGTTACCGGGTTGACGCCGGTCAGCCGCGACACCTCCCGAATAGGGAACAACTCTTCGCGCTCAAGTGCGACAGAGGCCTGCGAGGCAGGGTTAGCGTCCGTGATAACAGCCATGGTGCAGGTTTGTCCGCTCGTTGAATTTGGATCCCATTCTACATCCGATGCCCTCTGTCGGTTCAACCCAATAAACAGAGACGAAAGTCTCTGAAACTGTCATCAAAATCGGGAATAATCCTTGCTTGTTGAAAAGCGCAGGCCCCTACCCCGGTTTGCGCAATGCGAAACCTCCTACCCGGAGCGCCGCACTCGAAATATGGAGATACACAATGTCTACTTCCCCCGTCACGCTGATGGTTGCGCGTCGCGTCGCCGACGGCCGCTATCAGGACCTGATTGCCTGGCTGCGCGAAGGCGAACAACTGGCCACTGACTTTCCCGGTTACCTGGGTTCCGGCGTGCTCGCTCCGCCACCCGGTGACAACGAATTCCAGATCATTTTCCGCTTCGTCGACGAGCAGACCCTGCACGCCTGGGAGCACTCGGTCTCGCGGACCGCGTGGCTGGCGCGGGGCAGCGATCTGTTCGAGCATCCCAAGGAGCATCGGGTCAGCGGCATCGAAGGCTGGTTCGGCGCTGCCGGTCAACGGCCACCACGCTGGAAACAGGCCGTGGCGATCTGGCTGGCGTTCTTCCCGGTGTCGCTGCTGTTCAACTTTGTCCTCGGGCCGCTGCTCGGCGAGATGAGCCTGCTGCCACGGGTATTGGTCAGTACGGCGTGCCTGACGCCGTTGATGGTGTATTTCTTTATTCCGTTGTCGACGCGGTTGCTGGCGAACTGGTTGAACGCTGTGCCTGCGCGACCTTTGCCTGCAACACCCTCTACGCAGAATCGATGATCTCTGTGTGGGAGCGAGCCCGCTCGCGAATACGGACTGACATTTAACATTGATGTCGACTGAGACACCGCATTCGCGAGCAGGCTCGCTCCCACAGGTATTGGTAAGGCCGACGATAGGTGCATGGCTCATGTCGCTGTTATAGTTTTTGCTCCAACCGCGACGCGAGCCGTTCATGTCCATATCCTCCGCCCCGATCCTCATCACCGGTGCCGGCCAGCGTGTCGGTCTGCACTGCGCACAGCGTTTGCTTGAAGACGGCCATCGGGTCATCTTCACCTACCGCAGCGAACGTCCGGGCGTACAAGCCCTGCGTGATCTGGGCGCTGTCGCGGTGTTCGCGGACTTCTCCAGCGAAGCCGCCATCCTCGCCTTCATCGATGAACTGAAAACCCACACCGACTGCCTGCGCGCCATCGTCCACAACGCCTCCGAATGGCTGGCGGAAACCCCGGGCAGTGAAGCCGAGGCCTTCTCGCGCATGCTCAACGTGCACATGCTCGCGCCGTATCTGATCAACCTGCACTGCGCCGACCTGCTCAAAGGCTCGACCCCGGCCGACATCATCCACATCAGCGACGATGTCACGCGCAAGGGCAGCAGCAAGCACATCGGTTATTGCGCCAGCAAGGCCGGGCTCGACAGCCTGACCCTGTCCTTCGCCGCGCGCTATGCGCCGGCAATCAAGGTCAACGGCATCGCGCCGGCCCTGCTATTGTTCAATCCCGACGACGACGCGGCGTACCGCGCCAGGGCGCTGGCCAAATCCGCGCTGGGCATCGAGCCCGGCAGCGAAGTGATCTACCAGAGCCTGCGCTATCTGCTCGACAACCCCTATGTCACCGGCACGACCCTGACCGTCAACGGCGGACGGCACGTCAAATAAGCTGCTGCGCGAGGATCACCCATGACCCGTTCCCTGCCCGAGAATTACCGCGAGATCCTCATCGGCCTCGGCGAAGACCCCGACCGCGAAGGTCTGCTCGATACCCCGGTGCGCGCGGCCAAAGCCATGCAATACCTGTGTCACGGCTATGAACAGAGTGTGGATCAGATCGTCAACGGCGCGCTGTTTGCCTCCGACAGCGACGAGATGATCATCGTCGCCGACATCGAGCTCTACTCGTTGTGCGAACATCACCTGCTGCCCTTCATCGGCAAGGCCCATGTGGCTTATATTCCGACAGGCAAGGTGCTGGGGCTGTCGAAGATCGCGCGGCTGGTGGACATGTTCGCCCGGCGCCTGCAGATTCAGGAAAACCTCACCCGGCAGATTGCCGATGCGGTGCAACAGGTCACCGATGCCGCCGGTGTCGCGGTGGTCATCGAGGCCCGGCACATGTGCATGATGATGCGCGGTGTCGAGAAACAGAATTCGACCATGAACACCTCGGTCATGCTCGGCGCCTTTCGCGACTCGAGCAACACCCGCCAGGAGTTCCTGCAATTGATTGGACGGAGCAAGTAAATGTCACAACTTCAACCGGGAATGGCGCGCATCCGGGTCAAGGATCTGCGCTTGCGCACCTTTATCGGGATCAACGAGGACGAGATCCTCAACAAGCAGGATGTGCTGATCAATCTCACGATCCTGTACGCGGCGCAGGAAGCGGTGCGCGACAACGACATCGATCACGCGCTGAATTACCGCACCATCACCAAGGCGATCATCGCCCACGTCGAGGGCAATCGGTTTGCGCTGCTCGAACGCCTGACCCAGGAACTGCTGGATCTGGTGATGACTCATGCTGCAGTGCTGTACGCCGAAGTCGAAGTCGACAAGCCGCATGCGCTGCGTTTTGCCGAGTCGGTGTCAATCACGCTTGCAGCGAGCCGCTAGCTTCAAGCTTCAAGCGGCAAGCTGTAAACTTCGTATCAACGCCACCCATCTTGCAGCTTGAAGCTCGTCGCTTGAAGCTGTCTCGCAGAGACTCCCATGACCGAGCAACAACGCCTCGAACTCGAAGCCGCCGCCTTCCGCCGGCTGGTCGCCCACCTGGACAGCCGTAAGGACGTGCAGAACATCGACCTGATGAACCTCGCCGGATTCTGCCGCAACTGCCTGTCCAAGTGGTACAAGGCTGCCGCCGATGACCGTCAGATCGAGGTCAGCCTCGACGACGCCCGTGAAGTGGTTTACGGCATGCCTTACGCCGAGTGGAAAGCCCAATACCAGCAAGAAGCCAGCGCCGAACAACAGGCGGCGTTCGCCAAAGGAAAACCCAATGAGTGATCTGAACACCCTGCGCGCCAGCCTCAAAAGCGGCGAACACGCTTTCGCCGACACCCTGGCTTTCATCGCCGCCGGTTACGACTACCAGCCTCAGGCGTTCAACAACGGTGGCGTGGAAAACGCCGCCGGGCAGAACGAAGGTTCGTGCAAGACTTTGGGTCTGGCACTGCTGGAAGGCTTGAGTGATGAAGAAGCGCTGCTGGCGTTCGGTGAACATTACCGTTCGGTGGTGGCGACGCCTGAGGGCAGCGACCACGGCAATATCCGCGCGCTGATCAAGCACGGTCTGGCGGGTGTGAAGTTCGAAGCACAGCCGCTGACCCGTCGCTGATATCAGATCCAACACCAGTCCCTGTGGGAGCGAGCCTGCTCGCGAAAGCGGTGTATCAGACATCCAGAATGTTGCCTGACATGACGCCTTCGCGAGCAGGCTCGCTCCCACATTTGTTGAGTGGTGGCTGTGAATAACGGGCACAAAAAAAACCGGCCGAAGCCGGTTTTTTTGTGTCTGCGATTTAGAACGAAGCGTTCTGCAGACCGTCCAGGTAACGCTCGGTGTCCAGTGCTGCCATGCAGCCGGCGCCGGCCGAGGTGATGGCCTGACGGTAAACGTGGTCAGCCACGTCACCGGCAGCAAAGATGCCTTCAACGCTGGTGGCAGTGGCGTTGCCGTCACGGCCGCCCTGCACTACCAGATAACCGTCTTTCAGGGTCAACTGGCCTTCGAACAGCGAAGTGTTCGGGGTGTGGCCAATGGCGATGAACACGCCGTCGACTTTGATCTCGTCGAAGCTGCCGTCGTTGTTCTTCAGACGCGCACCGGTCACGCCCATGTTGTCGCCCAGCACTTCGTCGAGGTTGGCGTTCAACTTGAGGATGATCTTGCCTTCGGCCACGCGGGCGTTGAGCTTGTCGATCAGGATCTTCTCGGCGCGGAAGGTTTCGCGACGGTGGATCAGGGTCACGGTGCTGGCGATGTTGGCCAGGTACAGCGCCTCTTCAACAGCGGTGTTGCCGCCGCCGACCACAGCCACGGGCTTGTTGCGGTAGAAGAAACCGTCGCAGGTCGCGCAGGCCGAAACGCCTTTGCCCATGAACGCTTCTTCCGACGGCAGGCCCAGGTAGCGAGCGCTGGCACCGGTGGCGATGATCAGGGCGTCGCAGGTGTAGGTCGCGCTGTCGCCGGTCAGGGTGTACGGCTTGGCAGCGAAGTCCACGGCGTTGATGTGATCGAAAACGATCTCGGTTTCAAAACGCTCGGCGTGCTCACGCATCCGCTCCATCAGCGCCGGGCCGGTCAGGCCGTGTACGTCGCCTGGCCAGTTGTCGACTTCGGTGGTGGTGGTCAGCTGACCGCCGGCCTGCATGCCGGTGATCAGCAGTGGCTTGAGGTTGGCACGGGCGGCGTAGACCGCAGCGCTGTAACCGGCAGGGCCGGAACCGAGAATAATCACTCGCGAATGACGGACTTCAGACATGACCTGCTCCTGTTGACCGGGCCGAAACACTGGCGCGGAACGCCGGACTGCCGGCGGGAATAAAAAAGGACTGTGGATAACCTTGGGGAAGGCATGAGCTCGACAGTCCTGTAAAAAGTTGGGTGCAGCGTATCGAGGGGGGCAAGATTAAGGAAATACGGATTAACAATCCAGCTCATAGGTGGTCTCTATACGCAGACTCCGACCGGATCGACGTCTTTGTTACAGTGAATGTCGATCGCTCTGCCGCGCTTTCGCACCTGTTGCAAAGTCGGTAAGGTCGGCGCGTTTTCCCTTGCTCGGAGCACCTTATGCCCGCCCCTGTTCTGTCCGGCCCGCAATACCTGCGCGAAGGCCTCAAACTGGTTCTCAGCCCGGGCCTGCGCCTGTTCGTGTTGCTGCCACTGGCGATCAACCTGGTGCTGTTCGTCGGATTGATCTATCTGGCCGGCCATCAGTTCAGCCTGTGGGTCGACAGCCTGATGCCGTCGCTGCCCGACTGGCTGAGTTTCCTCAGCTACATCCTCTGGCCGCTGTTCGTGGTGCTGGTGGCGTTGATGGTGTTCTTCACCTTCACCATGCTCGCCAACGTGATCGCGGCGCCGTTCAACGGTTTCCTCGCGGAAAAAGTCGAAGTGGTGGTACGCGGCACCGATGATTTCCCGGCCTTCAGCTGGGGCGAACTGATTGCGATGATCCCGCGCACCCTCGCCCGGGAAATGCGCAAACTCGGCTACTTCCTGCCGCGGGCGATCGGCCTGTTCATTCTCTCGTTCATCCCGGTGGTGAACATCGTCGCCGCCCCGCTGTGGCTGCTGTTCGGCATGTGGATGATGGCGATCCAGTACATCGACTACCCGGCGGACAACCACAAACTGGGCTGGAACGAGATGCTCGCCTGGCTGCGGCAGAAACGCTGGCAGAGCATGAGTTTTGGCGGGATCGTCTATCTGGCGCTGCTGATTCCGGTGGTGAATATTTTGATGATGCCAGCCGCCGTTGCAGGCGCGACGTTGTTCTGGGTGCGTGAGCGCGGGGCCGAAAACCTCGTGGCGCAGGCTGAGCGCCCCTAGCCAATTTAATTTTTGCGACGTTGACAGCCATCAGGATGCCACCATTCTGATATCATCCCCTTTTCTCGGCACTGCGACATCAACTTTTTGGTCGGGTTACAGGGAGTACATACACAGATGGAAAATGAGCTGAACAGCGGCCAACCTGAGCCTGCACAGAAGCTAGAAAAAAAAGGATTCCCGACAGAACTCCTGCCCGAGCCCCAAACAAAGCTGAACTTGAGCAGCCTGATCCTTCATTTGGTGCATCTCGAAACCAAGGACGTAACCCTAAAGTGGGTTTTTGACCACATTCGAAATTACGTGATTTGTGGGGTGGTTCTCTGGGCGGGTGTCAAAGCGTTCAAATTACCGAACATCACTTACTTCGACACAATTACACACTACCTCGGCGGCGGTGTTCTGCTTATCACTGCAATTACTCTTTTTTCCTTGAACATGCTCCACGGAATCGTTGGATTCGCCAAACTCAGAGACTTGAAAAGTACCAGCACAATTCTTTATATCGTGGGAACACTTCTCGCGTTCTTTGCGGGAAATATTCTTTTTATCACGGCTAAATAGCGCTGATTTTTCGGTGACGGATGCCGTCACAAATCCATCATCCGAACGTCACATGCACGACATGGCCTCAGCCGACACTGAGGTCATGACGACAGCTCTGCATATCACACTGATCAGCGAAACCTTCCCACCGGAAATCAACGGGGTGGCCAATACCCTTGGTCGCTTGTGCGATGGCTTGCGCGCGCGTGGGCATCAGGTGGAACTGGTGCGACCGCGCCAGGCGGGAGATCCGCAGCGCGTCGAGGACGATGCCTTGCTGTTGTGTCGAGGCTGGCCGTTGCCGGGTTATCCCGGTCTGCAATGGGGACAGTCGTCGATGCACAAGCTGCTGCGGCGCTGGAAGCGTCATCGCCCGGACGTTTTGTACATCGCCACCGAAGGCCCGCTCGGTTTGTCGGCGTTGCGTGCGGCACGACGCCTGGGGATCTCGGTGGTCAGCGGTTTTCACACCAATTTCCAGCAATACACCAACCAGTACGGGCTGAGTTTGCTGACGCGCTTGCTCACGCATTATCTGCGCTGGTTTCACAACCGCTCGGCGATGACCCTGGTGCCGAGCGTCAGTCAGCGCCTGGAACTGGAGCGTCGGCATTTCGACCGCCTCGCCCTGCTCTCCCGCGGCGTGGACAGCCAGTTGTTTCACCCGGCCAAGCGTTTGAACGGCTTGCGTGAGCAATGGGGCCTGAGCGAGCAGGACATCGCGGTGATTCACGTCGGCCGTCTGGCCCCGGAGAAGAATCTGGGCTTGCTCAAGCGCTGCTTCGACACCCTGTGCCGCACTTATCCACAGCGCAAGCTGAAGCTGATCGTGGTCGGCGACGGGCCGCAACGGCCTGCGCTGGAAAAGGAGCTGCCCGAGGCGATCTTCTGTGGTTCACAGCGCGGCGAAGCACTGGCGGCGCACTATGCGTCCGGCGATATCTTCCTGTTCCCAAGCATGACCGAAACCTTCGGTAATGTGGTGCTGGAAGCTCTGGCGTCAGGGCTGGGGGTGGTGGCGTACGATCAGGCTGCGGCAGCGCAGCACATTCGCCACGGTTACAACGGCGTGTTGGCGATGCCCGGTGATGAGGATGCGTTCTGCGATGCGGCGGCGTGGTTGCTGGAGGAGGATGAGACCTTGCGTTGCGTGCGCCTGAATGCGCGCCAGCATGCCAGTCGTCAGGGGTGGGCGGCGATCATCGAGCAATTTGAAAAGCACTTGCGTGGCGCGTGTGTGCGGGAGCGGGTGTTGCCGAATGCGCAGACATTGCCTTAGATCTTTGCTGATTTTGAACCTGCCTTCGCGAGCAGGCTCGCTCCCACAAGGGATCTTCAGTGAACACAGATTCTGTGAACCCAGAGAAACCTGTGGGAGCGAGCCTGCTCGCGAAGGGGTCGGTAATGGCGACGCTTAAACCAGCGTCATCAACGCCTCACGGCTGAACGGCAGAATGTCCTGCTCACGCCCTTCGCGGACTTTCAGCGCCCAGTCCGGATCCACCAGCAGCGCGCGGCCCACTGCGACCAGATCGAACTCGTCGTTGTTCAGACGCTCCAGCAGTTTCTCCAGGCTCGCCGGTTGCGCGACCTTGTCGGTGTTGACCATGAATTGCAGGAACTCGCCGTCCAGGCCGACGCTACCTACAGTGATGGTCGGTTTGCCGGTCAGCTTGCGCGTCCAGCCGGCGAGGTTCAGCTCGGAACCGTCGAACTCAGGCTCCCAGAAACGCCGTGTCGAGCAGTGGAAAATGTCTACGCCGGCGTCGGACAGCGGCTTGAGGAATTCGCCCAGCGCCTCCGGGGTCTGCACCAGACGCGCGGTGTAATCCTGCTGCTTCCACTGCGAGAAACGGAAGATGATCGGGAAGCCTTCACCGACTGCCGCGCGTACCGCTTGAATCAACTCGATGGCGAAACGCGAGCGGTTGGCCAGGCTGCCGCCGTATTCGTCGGTGCGCTGGTTGCTGCCCTCCCAGAAGAACTGGTCGATCAGGTAACCGTGGGCGCCGTGGATTTCCACGCCGTCCATGCCAATGCTTTTGGCATCTTTGGCGGCCTGGGCGAACGCGGCGATCACGTCTTGAATGTCCTGTTTGGTCATGCCGTGCACCACGACCTGGCCGTCCTTGAGTTTTTCCGTCGGGCCATAACCCGGCACGCTGGCGTCCGGCTCGGTACCGATACGACGTACGCTGCCGACATGCCACAGTTGCGGAACAATCTTCCCGCCCTCGGCATGCACTGCGTCGACGACTTTTTTCCAGCCGGCCAGTGGCGCTTCACCGAAGAACTGCGGCACGTTCGGGTAACCATTAGAGGCAACGTGACCGACAGTGGTGCCTTCGGTGATGATCAGACCGACTCCGGCCGCCGCGCGGCGACGGTAGTACTCGATCACTTTGGAATTGGGTACGCCACCCGGGGAAAAAGAGCGGGTCATCGGCGCCATGACCACACGGGTCGGCAGTTCGAGGGCACCAAGGTGGAACGGTTTGAACAGGGCTTGCACCGGCATTGGAAGGCTCCACAGGGAATGGCTTTATGACGGCGATAATATGGAGAGTTACAAGCCTTGAACAGCACTATTGATTTGGGTGATCAAGGGTTAGAAACGAAAAGATCGCAGCGTCAGCAGTCCTCTGCAGGAGCTGCAGCAGGCGGCGATCTCTTGATTTTGCTGTTTCAGCCCAGCGCTTTTTCAATCGCATGAACGATTGTTGGATCATCCGGCGCCGTGCGCGGCGAGAATCGCGCCAGCACCCGGCCGTCCTTGCCGAGCAGAAACTTCTCGAAGTTCCAGGTGATATCTCCGGGAAACTCCGCGCCCTCGCCCGCCAGCAAGCGGTAGAGCTGATGACGATCATGGCCGTTGACTTCAAGCTTGCTCGACAACGGGAATGTCACGCCATAGTTCAGGCTGCAGAACTCCTGGATTTCCTGTTCGGTACCTGGTTCCTGGCCAGCAAACTGGTTGCACGGCAGGCCCAGCACACTGAAGCCTTTGTCTTTGAATTGCTGATAGAGGTTTTCCAGTGCCGCGTACTGTGGGGTCAAGCCGCATTTGGAGGCGACGTTGACCACCAGCACGACTTGGCCCTTGAAAGGCGCCAGCGGTAGCTCCTGACCATCCAGGGCTGTCAACTTAAGGTCGTGAAAAGCACTCATGACGGACTCCAGATTCCCGTGTTCTACTCGAAACAGCCACTTGGCGAGAGCACCAAGGACAGCCGCGGACTAAAAAGGCGCCCGCAGGCGCCTCTCCAGTACTCGAAGCTTAGCGCAGAAAATCAGTGGTGATGGCCACCTTCGCCATGGACGTGGCCATGAGCGACTTCTTCCTGGCTGGCGTCACGGATAGCAACGACCTTCACTTTGAAGTTCAGGCGCTGACCGGCCAGTGGGTGGTTGCCGTCAACGGTGACGTCGTCGCCGTCCAGGTCACGGATGGTCACGATCTGCATCTGGCCGTCCGGCGCCGAAGCGTGGAACTGCATGCCGACTTCCAGCTCGTCAACGCCTTCGAACATGCTGCGGCTCAGGGTGCTGACCAGTTCGGCAGCGTATTCGCCGTAAGCGTCTTCCGGCTCAACGGACACTTCCAGCTCGTCACCAACAGCTTTGCCTTCCAGAGCTTTTTCCAGGCCCGGGATGATGTTGCCTGCGCCTTGCAGGTAGACCAGCGGAGCGCCGCCGGCGGAGCTGTCGATGACCTCACCAGCGTCGTTGGTCAGGGTATAGTCGATGGAGACAGCCTTATTGGCGGCGATCAGCATGGGGCGAGACCTTTTGCAGAAGAATATAGAAAGGCCAAGTTTAGCGAAGCAATCGCGCGAAAGCGAACACAACCCGGACAAACGGGATTCGACAATCGCCGGCTTCCATCAGGATGAAGACGGTCACTGGGTGGTCGAGCTTTCCTGTGGCCACACCCAGCACCTGCGCCATCAGCCGCCATGGCAATCGCGGGCCTGGGTCCTTGACCCGGCGCAACGTATTGAAAAAATAGGCCAACCCTTTGACTGCGGTTGGTGCGCACAAGGCTCGGTTAGCGATAACCTTGGCGACTGAATTGCGGTAGGCGGTCACGTATAGATCGCCACCATTGCCATGCACCTTTAGAGAATCCGCATGCAAACTTTTTTTATCGCGCCCACCGATTTTGGCGTGGGTCTGACCTCCATCAGCCTCGGGCTGGTGCGTACCCTGGAGCGGGCCGGACTGAAAGTCGGCTTCTTCAAACCGATTGCCCAGCCGCATCCGGGCGACACTGGTCCTGAGCGCTCCACCGAACTGGTGGCGCGCACCCACGGCCTGAAACCGCCGCAGCCACTGGGCCTGGCCCATGTCGAGCGGATGCTCGGCGACGGTCAGCTCGATGAGTTGCTCGAAGAAATCATCGCCCTCTATCAGCAAGCTGCTATCGGCAAAGATGTGCTGGTGGTCGAAGGCATGGTGCCGACCCGTAGCGCCAGCTACGCCGCGCGGGTCAATTTGCACCTGGCGAAAAGCCTGGATGCCGAGGTGATTCTGGTCTCGGCCCCGGAAAACGAAGTGCTCGCCGAACTCTCCGGTCGCGTGGAATTGCAGGCGCAATTGTTCGGCGGCCCGAAAGATCCAAAAGTCCTCGGCGTAATCCTCAACAAGGTCAAGACCGACGAGAGCATGGATGCCTTCGCCACGCGCCTCAAAGAGCATTCGCCATTACTGCGCAGCGGTGATTTCCGCCTGCTCGGCTGCATTCCGTTTCAACCCGAACTCAATGCACCGCGTACCCGCGACGTCGCCGACCTGATGGGCGCGCAGGTGCTGAACGCCGGCGATTACGAAACCCGGCGCATGACCAAAATCATCATCTGCGCACGGACCATGCGCAACACTGTGGAGCTGCTCAAGCCCGGCGTACTGGTGGTGACCCCGGGTGATCGCGACGACATCATCCTCGCGGTCAGCCTCGCGGCACTCAATGGCGTACCGCTGGCCGGGCTGTTGCTGACCAGCGACACCCTGCCCGATCCACGCATCATGGACCTATGCCGTGGCGCGCTGCAGGCCGGTCTGCCGGTGCTGTCGGTGAGCACTGGCTCCTACGACACCGCCAACCTGCTCAATGGCCTGAACAAGGAAATTCCCATCGATGACCGCGAGCGCGCGGAGATCATCACTGACTTCGTCGCCAGTCATCTCGACGCCAAATGGCTGCATCAGCGCTGTGGCACACCGCGGGAAATGCGTCTGTCGCCAGCGGTATTCCGCTACCAACTGATTCAACGGGCGCAGTCGGCGAACAAACGCATCGTCCTGCCCGAAGGCAGCGAGCCGCTCACCGTGCAAGCGGCGGCGATCTGCCAGGAGCGCGGCATCGCCCGTTGCGTGCTGCTGGCCAAACCCGAGGACGTCGAAGCGGTGGCCCGCGCGCAAGGTATCGAGTTGCCGCCGGGGCTGGAGATCCTCGATCCGGACTTGATTCGCGAGCGCTACATCGAGCCGATGGTCGCGCTGCGCAAAAGCAAAAGCCTCAACGCGCCGATGGCCGAACAGCAACTGGAAGACACCGTGGTGATCGGCACCATGATGCTCGCGCTGGATGAGGTCGACGGCCTGGTCTCGGGCGTGATCAACACCACCGCCAACACCATCCGCCCGGCCCTGCAACTGATCAAGACCGCACCGGGCTGTACGCTGGTGTCGTCGGTGTTTTTCATGCTGTTCCCCGAAGAAGTGCTGGTCTATGGCGACTGCGTGATGAACCCACACCCGAGCGCCGCCGAACTGGCGGAGATCGCCCTGCAAAGCGCTGATTCGGCCGCAGCATTCGGCATCACCCCGCGCGTGGCGATGATCAGTTACTCCAGCGGCGAATCGGCCAGCGGTGAAGAAGTCGAGAAAGTCCGCGAAGCCACCCTGCTCGCCCACGAGCAACAGCATTCGCTGCTGATCGACGGCCCGCTGCAATACGACGCCGCTGCCAACGCAGACGTCGCCCGGCAACTGGCGCCGAACAGCCAGGTGGCCGGTCGCGCCACGGTGTTCGTGTTCCCCGACCTGAACACCGGCAACACCACCCACAAAGCCGTGCAGCGCAGCGCCGACTGCGTCAGCCTCGGCCCGATGCTGCAAGGCCTGCGCAAACCGGTGAACGACCTGCCGCGCGGCGCGCAGGTCGACGACATCGTCTACACCATCGCCCTGACCGCGATTCAAGCCGCCAACCGACCTATGGATGTGTAAATGCTGGACTTTCTGCCCGCCCCGATTCGCGGCGTGATCGCCGCGCTGCTGTTGGCGCTCAATACGATTCTGCTGTGCTCGTTCCTGTTCTGCGTCGCGCTGATCAAAGTGCTGCCCTTCGACCTCGCCCGCCGCGCCTCACTGTGGCTGATGAGCCACACCCACGAAGCCTGGATCAGCAACAACAAAGGCTGGATGAACCTGGTGCGCCGCACCCGCTGGCACATCAGCGGCCTGCAAGGTCTGGACTACCAACACTCATACCTGATCACCAGCAACCACCAGAGTTGGGTCGACATCCTGGTGCTGCAATACGTGCTCAACCGCCGCATCCAGCCGCTGAAATTCTTCCTCAAGCAGGAGCTGATCTGGGTTCCGGTGATCGGTCTGGCCTGGTGGGCGCTGGGCTTCCCGTTCATGAAGCGCTACTCCAAGGCGTACCTAGAAAAGCATCCAGAGAAGAAAGGCAAAGACCTCGAAACCACGCGCAAGACCTGCGCGAAATTCCGCAACAACCCGGTGGGGATTTTCAACTTCGTCGAAGGCACGCGCTTCACCGAAGGCAAACATGCGCAACAGCAGTCACCGTTCAAATACCTGCTCAAACCCAAGGCGGGCGGCATCGCCTTCGTGCTGGACGCGATGGGTGAGCAACTGGAGTCGATCGTCAACGTGACCATCCACTATCCGGGCGGGCGTCCGGGTTTCTGGGATCTGCTGTGCGGCAACGTGCGCGACGTGGTGGTGCACTTTGAAGAACTGAAAATCCCGCCGGCCTTCATCGGCAAGAACTACGACCAGGACGGCGAATATCGCCTGCAATTCCAGGGCTGGATCAACCAGCTGTGGCAGGACAAGGATGCGCTGCTGGAACAGATGCACCGCGAATTCGCAGACAAACGTTAATCCCCTGTAGGAGCGAGCCTGCTCGCGATAGCGGTGGAACAGCCACTCCCAATGTTGAATGACACACCGCTATCGCGAGCAGGCTCACTCCCACAGTTTGAACACGGTGTATTCAGGTAGAGATTAGTCGGCTGTCAGGCCGCCTTCGCGAGCAAGCCCGCTCCCACAGTTTGAAACCGGTGTATTCAGGTAGAGATTGGTCGGCTGTCAGGCCGCCATCGCTGGCAAGCCAACTCCCACAGGAAAAGCTAAAGCCAGGCGCACGCTTTTCACCACTCAAATGGCCGAGTGTCAGCTCGCCGAAAGCTCTTGATCTTGATCCACGGGCGACGTCGGAAGGCTGAGCGTAGGGATTGATCCGGGGGTGGGAGCGCAGCGACCGTTTGGCGCAGCCAAACACAGCGAGAGGAGGTGCAGCGAAGCCAACCGGAGGCGCTGCGCCCGGATCAATCCCGCAGCGAAGGGACCCCGAGCCCCAGCGAGCGGGCCGAACGCAGGAGCAAGCGTTTTTGGTTACTTTTTAGGCGTTTGTAAAAAGTGACCCGCCGTAAGGGCGGAACCCCAAGCAGCCGTTACCGCAGCAACGGATATACACCCAAAACCTCAAGAGCATGGTCGGCCCAAAGGCCGCCACCGCCAAAAACCAAATGACCCACAATAAAAAAGCCCGCCGATGATCACTCATCCACGGGCTCTTCATTTCCAGCTAACGTTTAAATCGCGCCACGCTGACGCAGCAGATCCAGCACTTGCTTGACGCTTTCTTCCAAAGACAACGACTGCGTGTCGATCACCAGATCAGCATTCAGCGGCACGTCATACGGGAACGACTCACCCGGAATATTATCGCCACCCGCAGCATACAAGCCCTGCGGATCACGCTCGGCACACACCGCCGGCGAAGCCTGCACATAAACCGTCAGCAGACGCTCCTTGCCGATCAGATCCTTGGCCTGCTCACGACCTTCGGCGCTCGGCGCCACAAACGCAGCCAGAGTCAACAGACCCGCCTCGTTGAACTGACGCGCCACATGCGCAGCACGTCGCCAGTTCTCGGTACGACCGGCACGATCCTGCGGCAGCCCTTTGTTCAGGTCGTGACGCAGATTCTGACCATCCAGCACAAACACCGCACGGCCCATGTCGAACAGCTTGCGCTCGACCGCATAGGCCAGCGTGCTCTTGCCCGCGCCCGACAGGCCGCTGAACAGCACGGTCGCTGGCTGCTGGCCGAAACGCTGGGAACGTTCCTCAGTGGCAACGTGAGCCAGTTTGCCGTGGTGCGAGGCAGTCCCATGAGCCACTGGCTGAGCGACGATCATGCCGGCGCCGACGGTGCCGTTGGTCAAACGGTCGATGACGATGAACGCGCCGGTGGTGCGGTTGCTGTCGTAACCGTCGAGGGCGATCGGCGCGTCGAGCGCGATCTTCACCTTGCCGATTTCGTTGAGCTGCAACGCGCTCGCCGGGCCTTCTTCGAGGGTGTTCACGTCGACCTTGTTGACGATGCTGGCAATCGAGCCCGGCACGTAACTGGTGGCGCGCTTGATGTCGTATTTCTTGCCCGGCAGCATCGGCTCTTCAGCCATCCACACCAGCATCGCTTCGAAGCTGTCGGTGACCGGCGGCACGTTGTCGGCATGCACCAGCAGGTCGCCACGGGAGATGTCGATTTCGTCTTCCATGGTCAGCGTCACCGCTTGACCCGGGCCGGCCTGCTCCAGCTCACCTTCGAAGGTGACGATGGATTTGACGCGGCTGCTCTTGCCCGACGGCAGAACCACCACTTCGTCGCCCTTGTGCACGATGCCGCTGGCGAGGGTGCCAGCGAAACCGCGGAAGTTCAGGTTCGGACGGTTGACGTACTGCACCGGGAAACGCAAATCGGTGAAGTTGCGGTCGCCCGCCACTTCCACGGTCTCGAGGATTTCCATCAGCGACTGGCCTTTGTACCAAGGCGAGCGCTCGGACTTGTTCACCACGTTGTCGCCCTTGAGGGCAGACATCGGCACGAAGTGCATGCTGGTCGGCTTCATCTTCAAGCCTTCGGCGAACTTCAGGTAGTCGGCCTTGATCGACTCGAACACGCCTTCATCGAAGTCTTTCAGGTCCATCTTGTTGATGGCGACGACGATGTGCTTGATGCCCAGCAACGAGGCAATGAAGCTGTGGCGACGGGTCTGGGTCTGCACGCCGTAACGGGCGTCGACCAGGATGATCGCCAGATCACAGGTGGAGGCACCGGTGGCCATGTTGCGGGTGTACTGCTCATGGCCAGGGGTGTCGGCGATGATGAATTTGCGTTTGGCGGTGGAGAAATAGCGGTAGGCGACATCAATGGTGATGCCCTGCTCACGCTCGGCCTGCAGACCGTCGACCAGCAACGCCAGGTCGATGTCGTCACCGGTGGTGCCGACTTTCTTCGAATCACGGGTGATGGCTTCCAGGTGATCTTCGTAGATCATCTTGGAGTCGTGCAGCAGGCGCCCGATCAGGGTGCTCTTGCCGTCATCGACGTTACCGCAGGTCAAAAAGCGCAGCAGCTCTTTACGTTCGTGCTGGCCCAGGTAGGCGAGGATGTCCTCGCTGATCAAATCAGATGCGTGCGACATGACAACCCCTTAGAAATAACCCTGACGTTTCTTGTCTTCCATCGAGCCTGCGCCATCATGGTCGATGACCCGGCCCTGGCGCTCGGAAGTTCGCGTCAGGAGCATTTCCTGAATGATGTCCGTGAGGGTTTCAGCCTCGGACTCCACCGCGCCCGTCAACGGGTAGCAGCCAAGGGTACGGAAACGCACTTTCTTTTTGACGATGCGTGCCTTGTCCTCGTCGGAAAGGTGTTCGAGGATACGGTCGTCGTCGATCATGATCAGCGTGCCGTTCTTCTCGATCACTTCGCGCTCGGCGGCGAAGTACAGCGGCACAATCGGGATGCCTTCGAGGTAGATGTACTGCCAGATGTCCAGCTCGGTCCAGTTCGACAACGGGAACACCCGAATGGATTCGCCCTTGTTGACCTTGCCGTTGTAGACGTTCCACAGCTCAGGGCGCTGGTTTTTCGGGTCCCAGCGGTGCTTGCTGTCGCGGAACGAGTACACGCGCTCTTTGGCACGGGACTTCTCTTCATCGCGACGGGCGCCGCCGAACGCGGCGTCGAAACCATGCTTGTCGAGCGCCTGTTTCAGGCCCTCGGTCTTCATGATGTCGGTGTGTTTGGCGCTGCCGTGGGTGAACGGGTTGATGTTCTGCGCCACGCCATCGGGGTTGATGTGGGTGATCAGGTCCAGGCCCAGCTCTTCGACCATCTTGTCGCGGAACTTGTACATCTCCTGGAATTTCCAGCGAGTGTCGACGTGCATCACCGGAAACGGCAGTTTGCCCGGGAAGAACGCCTTGCGTGCCAGATGCAGCATCACGGCGGAGTCTTTACCGATGGAGTACAGCATCACCGGGTTGTCGAACTCGGCGGCCACCTCGCGGATGATGTGGATGCTTTCCGCCTCCAGCTGTTTCAGATGCGTCAGTTTGTCGACCATGGCTACTCACGAAAGCTTTCTTATGAACGGCCAGCGGGCCGTGTTCGAGCGGGGAATCCTAGCACAGCGACCTCTTCTAATCAGGACGCCTACTAGATCGAAAGGGCATATGAATATGCCTGCCGGTTCGGCCGAGCAGTTCCCTTGTGGGAGCGAGCCTGCTCGCGAAAGCGGTATGCCAGACACCTTTGTATTGAAAGTCTGACGCCTTCGCGAGCAGGCTCGCTCCCACAGGTATTTGTGGTGGATTCAGATAGGGTTCGGACAATCGATGAAGATGTGTTCGAGGGCGAAACGTTTTGCCAGGTAGTCACCCAGCGCCTGCACGCCATAGCGCTCGGTGGCGTGGTGGCCGGCGGCGATGAAGCTGATGTCGTTTTCCCGCGCGCTGTGGAAGGTCTGCTCGGAGGCTTCACCGCTGAGGAACAGATCGACACCCGCCGCCACGCCCTGATCGATATAGCCCTGCCCGCCACCGGTGCACCAGCCGACCCGACGAATCATCCCACTGCCCTCGACCAGCAGCGGCTCGCGGCCCATGACGTCTTTAACCTTGCGGGCGAAATCACGCGCAGTCATCGGCTCATTCAACGACCCGACCAGTCCGACAATTTTAAGGTTGTCCGGATCCAGTGGCCCTTCAACGGTAATGTCCAGCTGACGCGCCAGTTGCACGTTGTTGCCGACCTCCGGATGCAGATCCAGCGGCAAGTGATAGGCGAGCAGACTGATGTCGTGCTTGAGCAAAGTCTTCAAGCGCCGCTGCTTCATGCCGGTGATGCACGGGTTCTCGCCTTTCCAGAAATAGCCGTGATGCACCAGTATCAGGTCGGCCTCGGCCTCCACCGCCGCGTCAAGCAGCGCCTGACTGGCGGTGACGCCACTGACGATGCGCATCACCTGCGGACGGCCTTCGACCTGCAGGCCGTTGGGGCAATAATCGGCAATTTTCGCACTGCCAAGGTAACGGTCGGCTTCTTCGACGAGGGTGCTGAGGGCGACGGCCATGAAAGACTCCTGAAAATCCCGTTCAGAGGCGCGCGCGGCCTCGTATAATGCGCGACATTATGGGCGGTCTGACCCCGCCTGCAACTTTTCCAGGACGTGCTTAATGCTCAAGGCGCTGCGTTTTTTCGGCTGGCCGCTGTTGGCCGGTGTGCTTATCGCTCTGTTGATTATTCAGCGTTACCCGCAGTGGGTCGGGCTGCCGAGCCTCGATGTCAACCTGCAACAGGCCCCGCAAACCACCAGCGTGCAACAGGGGCCGGTGTCCTATGCCGACGCGGTGACCATCGCCGCACCCTCGGTGGTCAACCTTTACACCACCAAGGTCATCAACAAACCGGCGCACCCGCTGTTTGAAGACCCGCAGTTCCGGCGCTTCTTCGGTGACAACTCGCCGAAGCAGAAACGCATGGAATCGAGCCTCGGTTCCGGGGTGATCATGAGCCCGGAAGGCTACATTCTGACCAACAACCACGTGACCACCGGCGCCGACCAGATCGTGGTGGCGCTCAAGGACGGTCGCGAAACCCTCGCCCGGGTGATCGGCAGCGATCCGGAAACCGACCTCGCGGTGCTGAAGATCGACCTGAAAAACCTGCCGGCGATCACCGTCGGCCGCTCCGACAGCATCCGCATCGGCGATGTCGCGCTGGCCATCGGCAACCCGTTCGGCGTCGGCCAGACCGTGACCATGGGCATCATCAGTGCCACCGGGCGTAACCAGTTGGGCCTGAACAACTATGAAGACTTCATCCAGACCGACGCGGCGATCAACCCGGGCAACTCCGGCGGCGCGCTGGTCGATGCCAACGGCAACCTCACCGGCATCAATACGGCGATCTTCTCCAAGTCCGGCGGCTCGCAGGGCATCGGTTTTGCGATCCCGGTGAAACTGGCGATGGAAGTAATGAAATCGATCATCGAGCACGGTCAGGTGATTCGTGGCTGGCTCGGTATTGAAGTGCAGCCGCTGACCCAGGAACTGGCCGAGTCGTTTGGCCTGTCCGGGCGCCCGGGGATTGTCGTGGCGGGGATCTTCCGCGATGGCCCGGCACAGAAGGCCGGCCTGCAACTGGGTGACGTGATTCTGAGTATCGACGGCGAACCGGCCGGTGATGGCCGCAAGTCCATGAACCAGGTGGCGCGGATCAAGCCGACTGACAAAGTGACCATTCAGGTCATGCGCAACGGCAAAGAACTGAAGCTCACCGCTGAAATCGGCCTGCGTCCGCCGCCTGCACCGGTGAAAGAAGAAGAGTAAAACTTTATTCGCGCCGAGTGCGCGAATGAAAGACACTCTCAACAGGCATGTTATATTGTTTCAATTTAACGATTGGAACAACATAACATGTCGTCTCGAAAAAAGGCCTCGCTGCTTGGCCTGACCCTTGGCCTGCTGGGCGATCCGGTCTTCGCCGAAGATCCGCAACCCATCGAACTCGACGCCATCAGCGTCACTTCCGATTATGAATCCCCCAGCGGGCCGGTCAGCGGCTACCGCGCGACGCGCTCCGCCAGTGCAACCAAAACCGACACCGCCATCCGCGACATTCCCCAAGCGATCAGCGTGGTGCCGGCCAGCGTGCTCAAGGATCTGGGCAGCCACAATGTCGAACGCGCACTGGAATTTGCCGGCGGCGTGTCGAAGCAGAACAATTTTGGCGGCCTGACGCTGTACGAATACAGCGTACGCGGCTTCATCACCTCGGAGTTCTACAAGGACGGTTTCAGCGCCAATCGCGGCTACCCGAGCACGCCGGACGCGGCCAATGTGGAGCGCATCGAAGTCCTCAAAGGCCCGGCCGCTAGCCTGTATGGCCGTGGCGATCCTGGCGGCACGGTGAACATCGTCACCAAAAAGCCGCAGCCCGAAGCGTTCACCACCCTGCAGACCAGCGCTGGCAGCTGGGATCGTTATCGCACGGCACTGGACGTCAATACGCCGCTCGACGAGCAGGGGGACGTGCTCTCGCGGATCAACCTCGCGGTCGAAGACAACCACAGCTTCCGTGATCACGTCGACAGCCAGCGGGTCTTCGTCGCACCTTCGATCAGTTGGCAACTGAGCCCGGACACTTCGTTGTTGGTGGAAAGCGAAATCGTCCGGCACAACTCCACGTTCGACCGAGGAATCGTCGCGCCGAACAACAAATGGAGCGGCGTTTCGCGCTCGACCTTCCTCGGTGAACCGAACGACGGCAACATCGACAACCACAACAACCTGCTCCAGGCCACCCTCGAGCATCAGCTCAACGACAGCTGGAAACTGCGTCTGGCCAGCCACTACAAGGAAGGCAAACTGTGGGGCGACGCGTCTGAAAGTCGTGCGCTGAACGCCGATGGTCACACGGTCAACCGACGCTACCGCGAACGGGACACTAACTGGCACGACAGCATCACCCAATTGGAGCTGCGCGGTCTGTTCGACCTCGGACCATGGCAGCACGAACTGCTGATCGGCACCGAGTACGAGAACTACCGCAAGAACGAACGCGTCACTACCATCGCTGGCGGTCCCTACGCCATCGACATCTACAAGCCGATCTACGGCCAACCGAAACCCAACGGCCCACGCTCGGGTACTGACTTCTTCGAACACGTCGAAAGCCACGCACTGAACCTGCAGGATCAAATCATCTTCACCGACAAACTGCGCGGGATGATCGGCGCACGCTTCGAACACTTTGATCAACGCATCGACGATCACACCCGCAATGCCAAAAGCCAGCAGACTCACGACGCCCTCACCCAACGCGCCGGCCTGCTCTATCAGTTGACGCCGAACACCGGCCTGTTCGCCAACACCTCGACCTCGTTCAAACCGAATAACGGCCTCGACGCCTCCGGCAAATCCTTCGATCCCGAAGAAGGTGTCGGTTACGAAATCGGCATCAAGAACGAACTGTTCGACGAGCGCCTGAGCAGCACCCTCGCCTTCTTCCACATCGACAAGGAGAACGTCCTAGCCCTCGACCCGGGCACCGACACCAGCCGCGCGATGGGCAAGGCGCGCAGTCGCGGTTTCGACTGGCAAGTGACCGGGCAAGTGACCGATGCCGTGCGGGTGATTGGTGCCTTCGCTTACATCGACGCTGAAGTGACCAAGGGCGACGCGGCAATCCCGACCGGCAGCCGCATCCTTGGCGTGGCCAAGCGCAGTGGCAGCCTGCTCGGCGTCTACGAGTTTCAGGACGGCCATTTACGCGGCTCGGACGTCGGCGCGGCGTTCACCTACGTCGGCGATCGCTCCGGTGAAGCCGGCGGTGATTTTGAAATGCCGGCCTATCACACCGTCGATCTGCTGGCCCATTACAAGGCCAGCGACAACGTCACGGTTGGCCTGAACCTGAACAATCTCTTCGACGAAAAATACTACGAGCGCTCCTACAGCAATTACTGGGTCAACCCCGGCGAGCCGCGCAATTTCACCGTCAGCCTGACACTCAACCTGTAAAAGGACGTCACCATGCAATGCCGCAAAACCCTGCTGATCATCGCCGCCCTGTTCGCCACTCAAGCCTCGGCCCATGGCCTGTGGACAGAACAACGGCGCGGCAATATCGAAGTGATCTACGGCCACGGCGCCGAGGACAATGCCTTCAAGGCGCAGAAAATCAGCGGCGCCTGGGCTTATGACGCGGGCGGAAAAATGATTCCGGTCAGCGTTGAGCGCCTGCCTGATCACGCTCGCCTGAAACCTCTGAAAACGCCGGCGGTACTGGCAGTGGCGTTGAACAACGGTATGTGGTCGCAAACCGCTGACAAAAAATGGATCAATGAGGGGCGCAGCAAAGTGCCGGGCGCTGTCGAGGCGACGCAGACCTTCAAGTACAGCCTGGCGATTTATCAGCCGGGGGCCAAGTTGCCCAAGCTTGATCAGATCAAATTGCTGATTCTGCCGGAAGTCGATCCGCTGACGGTCGGGCCGGGGCAATCATTGCCGGTGCGGGTGTTGCTTGATGGCAAACCGGCGGCGGGGGTGAAGTTGATCGGTGACTATCGCAGTGCGCCGAATACCTTGAGCACCGAGACTGACAAGGACGGCCGCGCGCAGGTGTTGGTGCGTAATGAAGGGTTGAATGTGATTGCCGCGCAGGTGGAGGTGCCGGTGAAGGGCAGTGCTGATGTGAACAGTCGTGGACTGTTCAGTTCGCTAACGTTTTTGGGTGAGCCACATCACGAATAATCAACACAAGTCCCCTGTAGGAGCGAGCCTGCTCGCGATTGCGCCGGGTCAGTCAGCATAAATGCTGAATGTCCGTCCGCTATCGCGAGCAGGCTCGCTCCTACGGGGGTAATGGTGTTTTAGAGTTCGCCGAGGCCGTCGATCAGCGCCTGATTCTGCTCCGGCGTACCGATCGAGATCCGCAGGAACTGGGCAATCCGCTCCTGCTTGAAGTGACGCACGATCACACCCTGCTCGCGCAGTTTGGCTGCCAGCCCTGCTGCATCGTGTTGCGGGTGACGGGCGAAGATGAAGTTCGCCGCCGAAGGCAGCACTTCAAAGCCTTTGGCCTGCAATTGCGCGATCACCCATTCACGGCTCTCGATCACCAGACGGCAGGTCTTGTCGAAATACTCGCGATCCTCGAACGCTGCCGCCGCCCCGACAATCGCCAGGCGATCCAGCGGATAGGAGTTGAAGCTGTTCTTGATCCGCTCCAGCGCCTCGATCAGATCCGGGTGCCCCACCGCCAGACCGACGCGCAGGCCGGCCAGCGAGCGCGACTTGGACAGGGTCTGGGTCACCAGCAGGTTCGGATAACGGTCCACCAGACTGATCGCGGTTTCGCCACCGAAGTCGATGTACGCCTCATCCACGACCACTACCGAATCCGGGCTGGTCTTGAGGATCTGCTCGACCGCCTCCAGCGCCAACAGGCAACCGGTCGGTGCGTTCGGATTGGGGAAAATGATCCCGCCGTTCGGTTTGGCGTAGTCCGCCGGGTTGATCTGGAACTGCGCGTCCAGCGGCACGGCATCGAACTGGATGCCGTACAGACCGCAATACACCGGATAGAAGCTGTAGCTGATGTCCGGGAACAGCAGCGGCTGCTCGTGTTGCAGCAGACCGTGAAAGATGTGCGCGAGCACTTCGTCCGAACCATTGCCGAGGAACACTTGATTGCTCTGCACGCCGTAGTAGTTGGCGACGGCGCTTTTCAGCAGATCGCTGTTCGGGTCCGGGTACAGACGCAGGTTGTCGTTGAGTTCGGTCTGCATCGCCGCCAGGGCTTTTGGCGACGGGCCGTAGGGGTTTTCGTTGGTGTTGAGCTTGACCAGTTTGGTCAGCTTTGGCTGCTCGCCCGGCACATACGGCACCAGATCCTTGACGAACGGGCTCCAGAATTTACTCATGATCAGTTCCCCTTCTGCTCAGCTTTGATGCGGTATTCGGCGCTGCGTGCGTGCGCACTCAGGGATTCGCCACGGGCCAGCACCGAAGCGGTCTTGCCCAGCTCGGAAGCACCGGCCTCGGAGCAGAAGATGATCGACGAACGTTTCTGGAAGTCGTACACACCCAGCGGCGAGGAGAACCGCGCGGTGCCAGAGGTCGGCAACACGTGGTTCGGACCAGCGCAGTAGTCGCCCAGCGCCTCGGAGGTGTGACGGCCCATGAAGATCGCACCGGCGTGACGGATCTGCGGCAACCACGCTTGTGGATCAGCGACCGACAGCTCCAAGTGTTCCGGGGCGATACGGTTGGCGACTTCGATGGCTTGCGCCATGTCGCGCACATGAATCAGTGCACCGCGACCATTGATCGAGGTTTCGATAATGGTTGCGCGGTCCATGGTCGGCAGCAGTTTGTCGATGCTCGCAGCGACCTTGTCGAGGAATTCGGCGTCCGGGCTGACTAGAATTGCCTGCGCGTCTTCGTCGTGCTCGGCCTGGGAGAACAGATCCATGGCGATCCAGTCCGGATCGGTCTGGCCGTCGCACACCACAAGGATTTCCGACGGGCCGGCGATCATGTCGATGCCGACCTGACCGAACACGTGACGCTTGGCGGTGGCCACATAGATGTTGCCCGGGCCGACGACCTTGTCCACCTGCGGCACGCTTTCAGTGCCGTAAGCCAGCGCGGCAACCGCTTGCGCACCGCCGATGGTGAACACCCGGTCAACGCCGGCAATGCACGCCGCCGCCAGCACCAGTTCATTGATTTCACCGCGCGGGGTTGGCACGACCATGACCACTTCGGTCACGCCGGCGACCTTGGCCGGAATCGCGTTCATCAACACCGACGATGGATACGACGCCTTGCCGCCCGGCACATACAGACCGGCCCGATCCAGCGGTGTGACCTTCTGCCCGAGTACGGTGCCGTCGGCCTCGGTATAGCTCCAGGAATCCTGTTTCTGTTTTTCGTGGTAGCTGCGCACCCGCGCCGCGGCTTTTTCCAGCGCTTCGCGCTGTGCCACGGTGATGCGGGTCAGCGCCAGTTCCAGACGCTCGCGCGGCAGGATCAGGTCGGCCATCGACGCCACTTCGAGGCCGTCGAACTTCTGGGTGAACTCGACCAGCGCCGCGTCACCGCGCTCGCGCACCGCCTTGATGATGTCCAGCACGCGCTGATTGACCGAGTCGTCAGACACACTTTCCCAGCTCAGCAGATGATCCAGATGATGCGCGAAATCCGGGTCAGCAGCGTTGAGTCGGCGAATTGCAGTCGGTGCGGTCATAGCGAGAGCCTCATAGGAATGGCGAAAAACTCAGGCGCCCGAAACTATCATTCGATCCGCTTGGGCACCTGAGAATTCTGGCTATGAGGCGGATAGACGGCGCGACCAGGGGTCGCGCAGGTACATCAGCCGCGGTGTCGCGATTCCACTGCGTTGCGCAGGGTATCGATCAACGCCTGGATTCGGGCGTGTTGCATCTTCATCGAAGCCTTGTTGACCACCAGGCGCGAGCTGATCGTGGCGATCAGTTCCTGAGGTTCCAGGCCGTTGGCGCGCAGGGTGTTGCCGGTGTCGACCACGTCGATGATCTTGTCGGCCAGACCGATCAGCGGCGCCAGCTCCATCGAGCCGTAGAGCTTGATGATGTCGACCTGACGACCCTGTTCGGCGTAGTAACGCTTGGCAACGTTGACGAATTTGGTCGCCACGCGCAGACGGCCCTTGGGCTCGGCCGCGCCGATCTTGCCGGCGGTCATCAGCTTGCACTGGGCAATCTGCAGATCCAGCGGCTCGTACAGGCCCTGGCCGGTGTATTCCATCAACACGTCTTTACCGGCGACGCCGAGGTCGGCCGCGCCATGCTCGACATAGGTCGGCACGTCGGTGGCACGCACGATCAACAGACGTACGTCATCCTGAGTGGTGGGGATGATCAGCTTGCGGCTCTTGTCCGGATTCTCGGTCGGCACGATGCCGGCTTCAGCGAGAAGCGGCAGGGTGTCGTCAAGGATGCGGCCCTTGGACAGTGCGATGGTCAACATGGGAAACGTCAGTCCTTATCAAGGTACTCATGCCCGGTCGCAATCGGCGCCGGACACACATCGAGCCGGATACCGGCTCGACTCGAAACAAATTCAGTGGACACGTCCCTGTGTCCGCATGCAGCAATCAGCCCGGAACGCGACGGATCTTGGCGCCCAGCATCTGCAGTTTTTCTTCGATGCACTCGTAACCACGGTCTATGTGGTAGATGCGATCGATCAGGGTGTCGCCTTCGGCCACCAGTGCCGAGATCACCAGGCTGGCCGAAGCACGCAGGTCGGTGGCCATCACTGGCGCGCCCTTCAGGACTTCAGTACCGGTGACGATCGCGGTGTTGCCTTCGACCTGGATCCTGGCGCCCATGCGGTGCAGTTCGTACACGTGCATGAAACGGTTTTCGAAGATCGTCTCGATCACTGCGCCTGTGCCTTCGGCAATGGCGTTGAGCGAGATGAACTGTGCCTGCATGTCCGTCGGGAACGCCGGGTACGGCGCGGTGCGCACGTTGACCGCTTTCGGGCGCTTGCCGTGCATGTTCAGCTCGATCCAGTCTTCACCGCAGGTGATTTCCGCACCGGACTCACGGAGCTTTTCCAGGACCGCTTCAAGAATGGTCGGATCAGTGTCCTTGACCTTCACGCGGCCACCGGTGACCGCAGCGGCCACCAGGTAGGTGCCGGTTTCGATACGGTCAGGCATGACTTTGTAGAAGCACGAACCCAGACGCTCGACGCCATCGATGGTGATGGTGTCGGTACCGGCGCCGGATACCTTGGCGCCCATGGCGTTGAGGAAGTTCGCCAGGTCAACCACTTCAGGCTCGCGCGCAGCGTTCTGCAGGACGCTGCGGCCCTTGGCCAGGGCAGCTGCCATCATGATGTTTTCGGTACCGGTCACGCTGACGGTATCAAAGAAGAAGTGCGCACCGCGCAGACCGCCTTCAGGCGCCTTGGCCTTGATGTAGCCGCCTTCGACATCGATCACCGCGCCCATGGCTTCGAGGCCACGAATGTGCAGGTCGACCGGACGCGAACCGATCGCGCAACCGCCAGGCAGGGCGACTTCGGCTTCACCGAAACGCGCAACCATCGGGCCCAGTACCAGGATCGAGGCACGCATGGTTTTCACCAGTTCGTACGGCGCGATCAGGGTCTTGATGGTGCGTGGGTCGATTTCGACGCTGAGTTTCTCGTCGATCACCGGCTCGATGCCCATGCGACCGAACAGCTCGATCATGGTGGTGATGTCGTGCAGGTGCGGCAGGTTGCCAACGGTCACCGGGCCATCGCACAGCAGGGTGGCAGCCAGAATCGGCAGGGCGGAGTTCTTCGCCCCGGAGATACGGATTTCGCCATCAAGACGAACGCCACCGGTAATAATCAATTTATCCATAAGAATCTCGACGCCCTAGGGCTCAGGTGCGCTCGGCCCAGGCCGCGCTGCTGAAAAATTTCATAGTGACCGCGTGGATGCTGCCATCGGCGATCCAAGGGTTCAAATGGGCATAGATGCTTTGCTGACGCTTGACCGGGCTCAACGCCGCCAGTTCATCACTAATCACGTTCAGCTGGAAGTTGCAGCCTTCGCCTTCAACTTCCACCTGCGTTCCTGGCAGCTTTCCTTCAAGGAAGCTCTTCACTTCTACGGCCTGCATGCTCAACCTCAATCGGCGCCCTGTGCGCACGGGTCGGACATCATACAAAAAAGCCCCGCGCCTGCGAACCCCGCATTGGCAGGACTCTGACGGGGGGCTTGTTTATCGATGCGGGTTCAGGGGTGCGCCAGCAACTCGGTCAGTTCACTGACCTGAGCGATTTCGCGCATGTCTTCCGGCATCGCACGGATGCTGACGGCCTTGCCGGCCGCCTGGGCATCGCGCATGAAGCACAGCAGCAAGGACAAGCCGACGCTGCTGGACTTCTTCACTGCCGAGCAATCGATGACCAGCGATGCCGCCTTGCTGGACTTGATCAGCACCTGGCCTTCCTTGCGCAGGTCGGGACCTGTGCGGTAATCCAGCACTCCGCTGAGCAATAGCTCGTCGACGTCACTCATACGAACTGCCGCCTCATTCATTGCGCTGGCTTCTCGGCAGCTTTCTCGGTGGTTTCCTTGGCCTTGGCCACTTCGCCAGCCCAATTGTTGATGGTCTTGTCCAGATCGTTGCCATTGCGCTGCATCGCGTCGGCGAACTGATCACGGAACAGCTTGCCGATGTTGATGCCGTTGATGATCACATTGCGCAGTTTCCACTCGCCATTGATCTTCTCCAGCGTGTACTGCACAGGGTAGATCGCGCCGTTGTTGCCCTTGACGGTCATGCCGACGCTGGTGCGATCGCCGGACTCATCCTTGGCCGGATCAACGGTGATGCCCTGGTTGTTGTATTCGAGCAAGGCATTGCCATAGAACTGGAACAGGCCGCGCTTGAAGTTTTCCTGGAAGGTCTGCATCTGCGCCGGCGTGGCCTTGCGCGAATACTTGACCGTCATGATGCTCTTGGAAATGCCTTCGGCGTCCACCACAGGTCCGACGATGGTGTTCAGCGCCGTGTAGAAATCCTGTGGATCCTTCTTGTACTTCTCTTTATTGGCCGACAAGTCGGCCAGCATCCGGTTCGTGGTGTCCTGAATCAGGTCGTGCGCCGACTGTCCGGGCGCAGCGTTAGCCAGCATCGGCAGTGCCGCAAGCAACACCAACAGGCCACGTCGCAAGGTAGAGATCATTCAAAAGCTCCTCATTTGGCGTCTTTGCTAACGGTATTGAGCAGGAATTTACCGATCAGGTCTTCCAGTACCAGAGACGACTGGGTGTCGTGGATGGTTCCACCATCCTTCAGACGGGTGTCTTCGCCGCCCACGCTGATACCGATGTACTTCTCGCCCAACAGGCCAGCGGTCAGGATAGACGCTGTGGAGTCGGTCGGCAGGTTGTCGACCTTTTTATCCACTTGCAGGGTTACCCGACCGGTGAAGCTGTCGCGATCCAGATCGATGGCCGTGACCTTGCCGATGGTTACGCCAGCCATGGTCACTTTGGCTCTGACCGTCAAACCGGCGATATTGTCGAAGTAGGCATACAGTTTATAGGTGTCGGTGGTCGAAGTCGGAGACAGGCCACTGACCCGCAGAGCCAGTAGCAACAAAGCCAGGATCCCTGCCAGCAGGAACAGGCCGACACCGATTTCCAGGGTGCGGTTTTGCATCAGAAATCTCCAAACATCAAAGCGGTCAGAATAAAGTCCAGGCCCAGTACCGCCAGCGAGGCGAATACCACGGTCTTGGTGGTGGCGCGACTGATGCCCTCGGAAGTGGGCTCACAGTCATAGCCTTGGAATACGGCGATCCAGGTCACGACGAAGGCGAAAACGACACTTTTGATGACGCCGTTGAGCACATCGCTGGTGAAGTTCACGCTGTTCTGCATGTTCGCCCAGTAGGAGCCTTCATACACGCCAAGCCAGTCGACAGCCACCCACGAACCGCCCCAGATTCCCACCACGCTGAAAATCATCGCCAGCACCGGCAGGGAAATGAAACCGGCCCACAGACGCGGGGCAATAATGTATTTGAGCGGATCGACACCGATCATTTCCAGGCTGGAAAGCTGTTCGGTGGACTTCATGTTGCCAATTTCTGCGGTCAGCGCCGAACCGGCACGCCCGGCAAACAGCAACGCCGTCACGACAGGCCCCAGTTCACGCAGCAACGTCAGGGCCACCATCTGCCCCACCGCCTGCTCCGAACCGTAGCTCGACAGAATACTGAAGCCCTGCAGCGCCAGCACCATGCCGATGAAAATCCCCGACACGACGATGATCACCAGCGACATCACGCCGACCGAATGCAGTTGCTTGACCAGCAGGCCGAAACCGCCGCTGATGCCGCCACGACCGAGCAGGGCGTGAAACAGGAACAGGGTCGCGCGGCCAAACACCGCGACGGCGTCGATCGCGGCCTCGCCGAACCGGCGTACGCGTTCTATCAATGAAATTCTGCGCATCAGCGCTTCCCCAGAAGATCTGCGCGGTAATCCGTCGCTGGAAAATGATACGGCACCGGGCCATCGGGGTTGCCGGTCATGAACTGGCGAATACGCGGTTCATCCGAGTTCATCAATTCGTCCGGCGTGCCCTGCCCCAGCACCTGACCATCACCCACTACATAGATGTAGTCGGCGATGCTCGCGGTTTCGGCAAGATCGTGGGAGACCACGATACTGGTGATCCCCAGCGCATCGTTGAGCAGACGGATCAGGCGTACCAGCACGCCCATGGCGATCGGATCCTGGCCGACGAAAGGCTCGTCATACATGAGAATCTGCGGATCGAGCGCAATCGCCCGGGCCAGGGCGACCCGACGCTTCATGCCGCCGGACAGCTCGTCGGGCATCAGCTCGATGGCACCGCGCAAACCGACCGCCTGCAATTTGAGCAGGACGATGTCGCGGATCATTTCATCCGGCAATTGGGTATGAACGCGCAGGGGGAAAGCGACGTTCTCGAAGACATCGAGATCGGTGAACAGCGCGCCGCTTTGAAACAGCACGCCCATGTGCTTGCGCGCATCGAACAGATCACTGCGCGACAGCGTCGGCAGGTTCTGACCGTTGACCCAGACTTCGCCGCTGGAAGGACGCAACTGTGCACCCATCAAGCGCAACAAAGTGGTCTTGCCACACCCGGAAGGTCCCATGATGCCGGTAACCTTGCCACGCGGGATGCGAATATCGACGTTATTGAAAATGCTGCGCGCACCGCGCTTGAAGGAGACTCCCTTCAGCTCGACCGCGTAGGCGTTATCGGCACTCATCTAAACTCCTTGCGATGCAGCCTCTCACTCGGACGCCTGGCTTTCCGCAGAAAGCACATACCTCCCGGGCAGGCCGAACTGGCGGCGAACTATATCACTGCAAACGCCAAGCGCCCAAGGCCCCGCCCCTCCGCGTTCAACGATATGACAGGCCTGATGGCACTTTTTCGGGGTTTTGCTGACGCGGAATGACAAAGCACGACGAACTTGCGTGAGGCTTTTCAACATAACCGCTATAATCGCCGCCTTTTCATCGGGCTATACGATTTCTGACATGAGCCAATCCAGCGACCTGATTCAATCGGCACAACGCACCATCCGCCTCGAAGTGGAAGCCGTACAAGGCTTGTTGCCCCATATCGACGCCGATTTCGTACGCGCTTGCGAGATGATTCTGGCCAGCAAAGGCCGTGTGGTCGTGGTCGGCATGGGCAAATCCGGGCACGTCGGCAACAAGATTGCCGCGACCCTGGCCAGCACCGGCACCCCGGCATTTTTCGTCCACCCGGCCGAAGCCAGCCATGGCGACATGGGCATGATCACCCGCGACGACGTGATCCTCGCCCTCTCCAACTCCGGCTCGACCAACGAAATCGTCACCCTGCTGCCATTGATCAAGCGCCTCGGCATCCAGTTGATCAGTCTCACCGGCAATCCGCAGTCGCCGCTGGCCAAAGCTGCCGAAGTCAATCTCAACGTTCATGTCGAACACGAAGCCTGCCCGCTGAACCTGGCACCGACTTCCTCTACCACCGCCGCGCTGGTCATGGGCGATGCCCTGGCCGTGGCGCTGCTGGAAGCGCGTGGTTTCACCGCCGAAGATTTTGCCTTTTCACACCCGGGCGGCGCTCTGGGTCGACGCCTGCTGCTGAAAGTGGAAAACGTCATGCATGCCGGGCAAGAGCTGCCGCAAGTGCAGCGCGGCACCCTGCTCAAGGACGCGCTCATGGAAATGACCCGCAAGGGTCTGGGCATGACCGCGATCGTTGAAGCCGATGGCAAACTGGCCGGAATCTTCACCGACGGCGATTTGCGCCGCACGCTGGACCGCAGCATCGACATCCGCAGCGCCACCATCGACCAGGTCATGACCGCACACGGCAAGACCGCACGGCCCGAGATGCTCGCCGCCGAAGCCCTGAAAATCATGGAAGACCACCGAATCAACGCACTGGTTGTCGTGGACGAAGAAGATCGCCCGATCGGCGCCTTCAACCTCTCCGATCTGCTGCGTGCAGGAGTGATGTAATGACCACCGATCTGCTGCAACGCGGCAAAGCGATCAAACTGGCGGTGTTCGACGTCGACGGCGTCCTCACCGACGGGCGCCTGTACTTCCTCGAAGACGGCAGCGAATTCAAGACCTTCAACACCCTCGACGGCCAGGGCATCAAGATGCTGATGAATGCCGGTGTCGAGACCGCCATCATCAGTGGCCGCAAGACCCCGGTGGTTGAACGCCGGGCGAAGAACCTCGGCATCCCGCACCTGTTTCAGGGCCGCGAAGACAAATTGGTGGTTCTGGACGGCCTGCTGGCGCAACTGGGCCTAAGCTATGAACAGGTCGCCTACCTGGGTGACGACCTGCCTGACCTTCCGGTGATCCGCCGCGTAGGCCTGGGCATGGCTGTTGCCAATGCTGCCGACTTCGTGCGCGAACACGCCCATGGCGTCACTCGGGCCCGCGGTGGCGAAGGTGCCGCCCGTGAATTCTGCGAATTGATCCTGCGCGCCCAGGGCCGCCTCGATGCGGCCAACGCCGCGTACCTGTGAGCCAAATCATGTTTAGCAAAAAATTTCGCAACTTCCTGCTGTTCGGCTGCATCGCTGCGATGTTTGCGGCGGTCGGCTACTGGAACATCAGTCCGGAACGTTTCCTCGACAAGCCTGTGGCCAAGGTCGAAGACACTGCCATCGACTGGTACGCCACCAATACGCATACCCTGCAATATCTGCCGGACGGCAAAGTGCAGTACGAAATGACGTCGGACAAGGCCGAACACCTGAAAGCGACGGATGTGACTCTGGTTACCAAACCCGACCTCAACATGTATCGCGGCACCGAGTTTCCGTGGCACGTGACCAGCGAGCGAGGCGAAGTGAATCCGGACGGAACGCAGGTAGAATTGATCGACTCGGTACGCATCAAGCGCACCGATGAAAAGAAACGCGACACCCTGATCACCAGCACACGCATGACGGTGTTCCCTCAGCAGCAATATGCGCAGACCGAGCAACCCGTTAGAATCGACGGCGCTGGCGGTGTATCGACTGGCGTGGGAATGAAGGCGTATTTGAAGGAAAGCAGGATACACCTGCAATCGAACGTAAGAGGACAGTATGAGGCTCGTTAAAACCCTCCCTATTTTGCTCAGTCTGGGCGCAGCACTGGGAAGCGTGAGCGCCTGGGCTCTGCCGAACGATCAGCAGCAACCTATCCGCATTCAGGCCGACGACGCCCAGCTGGACGACAAGAACGGCATCGCCACCTATAAAGGTGATGTGATCATCACCCAGGGCTCGATGATCGTTAAGGGCAATACGGTGACCATCACCCGTACTCCGACCGGCGATATCGACGTGGTGACCTCGGTGGGCAACCTTGCCTACTTCGAGCAACTGCAAACCCAGGGTGACGCCAAGCCTGTTCAGGGCTGGGGCGTGACGATTCAGTACCACGCCGCACAAAACCGCGTCGTGCTGATCGACAAGGCCAAGGTTGTCGACAAGGACAACAACACCACTCAGGGCGAGAAAATCGTCTATGACACGGTGAAGAAACTGGCCAGTGCCGGTCGCGCTACCGGCAGCAAAGTCACCGAAGCGCGTCCGCGTATCGACATGGTGATCCAGCCGAAGAAGAAAACCGACGAGAAAACCCAGTAATGGCAACTCTGAAAGCTCAACACCTGGCCAAGGCCTATAAAAGCCGCCAGGTTGTGCGCGACGTCAGCCTGTCGATCGACAGCGGCCAGATCGTTGGCCTGCTCGGCCCGAACGGTGCCGGCAAGACCACCTGTTTCTACATGATCGTCGGCCTTGTGCAGGCCGATCAGGGTCGCGTGCTGATCGATGATCTGGACGTCAGCCATCAGCCGATGCACGGCCGCGCCAAGGCCGGTATCGGCTATCTGCCGCAAGAAGCGTCGATCTTCCGCAAACTGTCGGTGGCCGATAACATCATGGCCATCCTCGAAACCCGCACGGAACTCGACAAGGCCGGTCGTCGCAAGGAACTGGAAAGCCTGCTGCAGGAATTCCACATCAGCCACATCCGCGACAACCTCGGCATGAGCCTGTCCGGTGGTGAACGCCGCCGGGTGGAAATCGCCCGCGCCCTGGCGACCGCACCGAAATTCATCCTGCTCGACGAACCGTTCGCCGGTGTCGACCCGATTTCGGTCGGCGACATCAAGCAGATCATCCATCACCTCAAGGCCAAGGGCATCGGTGTTCTTATCACCGACCACAACGTGCGTGAGACCCTGGATATCTGCGAAACCGCCTACATCGTCAACGACGGTCAACTGATCGCCGAAGGCGATGCGGCGACCATCCTTGCCAACGATCTGGTGAAGGAAGTGTACCTGGGCCACGAGTTCCGCCTCTAAAGCGCGATCGCATTCGGCCAGCCGTTTGGGCGCTGTAACGTTGAAGCTGATTTTTTATACGCTTTTATTGTTACAGCGCTCTAGGCAAACACGACAGTTTCAGGCATATAATTTGCTTAAGTTTGGCGCTCCGGCGCCCTGTAGTGGATGGCGCATGCGCGCCGGCGAATAAGGTGTTAAGCCCCTGCCATGAAACCATCGCTAGTCTTGAGAATGGGCCAGCAGCTGACGATGACACCGCAGCTGCAACAGGCCATCCGCCTGCTCCAATTGTCGACCCTGGACCTGCAACAGGAAATCCAGGAGGCCCTGGAATCCAATCCGATGCTCGAACGCCAGGAAGAAGGCGACGACTTCGACAATACCGATCCTTTGGCCGACAACGCCGAACAAAAACCCAACACCGACATTCAGGAACCGTCCTATCAGGAAGCCGCCCCGACGGTGGACAATCTGGAAGATGGCGAATGGAACGAGCGCATTCCTAACGAACTGCCCGTTGATACCGCCTGGGAAGACGTCTACCAGACCAGCGCCAGCAGCCTGCCCAGCAGCGATGACGACGAGTGGGACTTCACCACCCGCACGTCCGCCGGCGAAAGCCTGCAAAGCCATCTGCTGTGGCAATTGAACCTGGCGCCGATGTCCGACACCGACCGCCTGATCGCCGTGACCCTGATCGATTGCATCAACAATCAGGGCTACCTGGACGAAACCCTCGAAGAAATTCTCGACGCCTTTGATCCGGAGCTCGACATCGAGCTGGACGAGATCGAAGCCGTTCTGCACCGCATTCAGCAGTTCGAACCGGCCGGTATCGGCGCGCGCAACCTCGGCGAATGCCTGCTGCTGCAACTGCGTCAGCTCCCGGCCAAGACCCCGTGGCTCAACGAAGCCAAACGTCTGGTCAGCGATTACATCGATCTGCTCGGCAGTCGCGACTACAGCCAGTTGATGCGGCGTATGAAGCTCAAGGAAGACGAGTTGCGTCAGGTCATCGAACTGGTGCAAAGCCTCAATCCGCGTCCGGGCTCGCAGATCGAATCGACCGAAGCCGAGTACGTGGTGCCCGACGTCATTGTGCGCAAGGATAACGAACGCTGGCTGGTCGAGCTGAATCAGGAGTCAGTGCCCCGTCTGCGGGTTAACGCGCAGTACGCCGGTTTCGTCCGTCGCGCCGACACCAGCGCCGACAACACCTTCATGCGCAACCAGTTGCAAGAGGCACGCTGGTTCATCAAGAGCCTGCAAAGCCGCAACGAAACCCTGATGAAGGTGGCCACCCAGATCGTCGAGCATCAGCGCGGCTTCCTGGAGTATGGCGATGAAGCCATGAAACCGTTGGTCCTGCATGACATCGCCGAGGCGGTCGGCATGCACGAATCGACGATTTCCCGGGTCACCACGCAGAAATTCATGCATACCCCGCGCGGTATTTATGAACTGAAATACTTTTTCTCCAGCCACGTCAGCACCTCCGAAGGCGGTGAATGCTCGTCGACGGCGATCCGCGCGATCATCAAAAAACTGGTTGCGGCGGAAAATCAGAAAAAGCCGTTGAGTGACAGCAAGATCGCTGGTTTACTGGAGGCACAAGGCATTCAGGTGGCTCGCCGCACCGTCGCCAAGTACCGCGAATCCCTCGGGATCGCGCCTTCGAGCGAACGCAAGCGGTTGATGTAAGCCACGTTACAGCGTTCCAGTGGCAGGCTCTTCGGCCTGCCGCTTTATGCACTGGCAACGAAGGAGAAGCTGTATGCAAGTCAACATCAGTGGACACCAACTGGAAGTGACCGAACCTCTGCGCACCTACATCAACGAGAAACTCGAAAGATTGGAGCGCCATTTCGACAAGATCACCAACGTGCAAGTCACGATGTGCGTCGAAAAGCTCAAGCAGAAAATCGAAGCCACCTTGCATATACCCGGCAGCGAAGTGGTCGCCAACGCAGAAGATACTGACATGTACGCTGCGATCGACTCACTGACCGACAAGCTGGATCGCCAACTCAAAAAGCATAAGGAAAAGACCCAGAGCCTCCTTCAGGGCGCGACAGGTCGTTAACACTCCCAACCCATGATCCGACTTGAAAGTATCCTGACCCCCGGCCGTTCCCTGGTGAACGTGCCGGGCGGCAGTAAAAAGAAAGCCCTCGAACAGATTGCCAACCTCATCCATAAAGAAGTGCCGGATCTGGCCATGCAGGATGTTTTCGAGAGCCTGGTAGCCCGTGAGAAACTCGGATCCACCGGTTTCGGCAACGGCATCGCCATTCCCCACTGTCGCCTCAAAGGCTGCGAAGCGCCTATCAGCGCGTTGATGCACCTTGATGCCCCCATCGATTTCGATGCCATCGACGGCGCACCGGTCGACCTGCTGTTTGTACTGCTGGTCCCGGAAGCGGCCACCGATGCCCACCTGGAATTACTGCGCCAGATCGCCAGCATGCTCGATCGCAAGGAAGTGCGCGAAAAACTGCGCAGCGCACCGAGCAACGAAGCCTTGTATCAGGTCGTCCTGAGCGAGCAGAACGGTCATTAATCATGCGCTTGATCATCGTCAGCGGCCGCTCCGGCTCGGGTAAAAGTACCGCCCTGAATGTCCTTGAGGACAACGGCTACTACTGCATCGACAACCTGCCGGCCGGTCTGCTGCCGGAGCTCGCCGAACGCGCCCTGATTCACACCGAACTGGCCCAGCCGCTGGTGGCCGTGTCGATCGATGCACGCAATCTGCCGAGCCACCTGTCGCGTTTCCCCGAACTGCTTGAAGAAGTCCGTGCCCGGCACATCCAGTGCGATGTGCTGTATCTGGATGCCGACGAAGAAACCCTGCTCAAGCGCTTCTCGGAAACCCGCCGGCGCCATCCATTGAGCACTGCCAACCGCTCGCTGGCCGAAGCGATCGAAGATGAAACCGCCCTGCTCGGCCCGATCGCCGACCTGGCCGACCTCAAGGTCAACACCACCAATCTGAATCTGTACCAGTTGCGTGACACCATCAAGCTGCGACTGCTGAACCAGCCGGAACCGGGTACGGCGTTTCTGGTCGAGTCGTTCGGCTTCAAGCGCGGCATGCCGGTGGACGCGGATCTGGTGTTCGATGTGCGCTGCCTGCCCAATCCTTACTGGAAACCGGAACTGCGTGCACAATCGGGTCTCGACGCACCGGTCGCCGAGTACCTGGCTGCGCAACCGGAGGTTGAGGAGATGTTTCAAGACATCTACGGCTACCTGTACAAATGGCTGCCGCGTTTTGCCGCGAGCAACCGCGCCTACGTCACCATTGCCATTGGCTGCACCGGCGGGCATCACCGCTCCGTTTACCTGACCGAACGCCTGGGTCAGGCCCTGCAGAAAACCCTGAAGAACGTCCAGGTTCGCCACCGCGACCTCACTTAAAGGATTCACACCGCGATGCCTGCTCGTGAAATCGAAATCATCAACAAATTGGGTCTGCATGCCCGGGCATCGGCCAAATTCGTCGGCGTGGCCGGCAAGTTTCCGGAGACCACGATAAGAGTCGGTCGCACACCCGAGACAGCAGTAGACGGCAAAAGCATCATGGCGATGATGATGCTCGCGGCCGGCAAGGGCACCAAGATCCATTTGAGCACCGAAGGCGAACAGGCTGAGGAGGCCATGGTTGCTTTGGTGGAGCTGATCAACAACTACTTCGATGAAGGGGGCTGACAGCCCAGCACCGAAGATCGCAGCCTTGGCAACAGCTGCCGCAGGCTGCGATCTTTTGATATTCAACCCAACGCCGTATCCATCACCATCATCAGACAAAACCCGATCAGCAAGCCAAGACTGGCCAGCTTGTCATGACCATTGCGGCGCGATTCCGGAATGACTTCGTGCGTCACCACCAGCAACATCGCCCCCGCCGCCAGCGCCAGCCCCAACGGCAATAACAGCTCCGCCAGACTGACCAGCCACGCACAGAGCAGTGCAAACACCGGCTCGACCAGTCCTGACGCCGCGCCGATCAAGAATGCCTTGACCCGCGACATTCCCGCCCCCGCCAGTACCAGCGCAATCACCAATCCCTCTGGCACATCCTGCAAGGCGATGCCCATCGCCAGACTGTCGGCATCCGGCATGCCGCCGCCAGCAGACACCCCCACCGCCATGCCTTCCGGGATGTTGTGAGCAATGATGGCGAAGACGAACAGCCAGATGCGCGGCGGAATCACCGGGTGCTCGGGGGTACCGACGAGCATTTCCGGTGAGGCGCCGGACAGTTTCAGATCCACCAGATACAGAGCGAACGCACCGAGCATGATGCCGAAGCAGATCAACCCGCTGGCGGCCCACGGTGTCAGGCCCAGACTTTCGGCAGCAGCGATACCCGGCACGATCAGCGAAAACGCGGTCGCCGCCAGCATCACACCGGCGCCGAAACCCAGTAGCGTATCGCTGAGCCTCTGCGGCATACGCCGGATCACCAGCACCGGCACCGCGCCGAGCGCCGTGCCGAGGGCGCAGATCGCGCCGCCCTGCAATGCGCGTGACAATCGCGGCTGCAGATCCAGCCATTCCAGCCCGTGCACGGCCAGCAGGGTCATGCCCGCCAGCAGCAACAGCGACCCGACCGCGTAACGAAACATGCGCCCACCGCCAATCGCCAGTGTTTCAGTGCCCATAGTCAGCCCTGGATTGTTTTTATAGAAGACTTAAACCAGTGCAGCCTGGTAGCGCGCAGCAACTTCCGGCCAGTTGATCACGTTGTAGAACGCGTTGATGTATTCCGGGCGACGGTTTTGGTAACGCAGGTAGTAGGCGTGTTCCCAAACATCCAGACCGAGAATCGGCGTGTTGCCGTTCATCAACGGGCTGTCCTGATTGCCGCTACTTTCCACGACCAGTTTTCTCTCCGGGGTCACGCTGAGCCAGGCCCAGCCACTGCCGAAACGGGTCAACGCGGCTTTGGTAAAGGCGTCCTTGAAGCTGTCGAGGCCGCCCAGTTGCGCCTCGATGGCCTTGGCCAGCGCGCCGTCCGGCTTGCCACCGCCGTTGGGCACCATGACTTCCCAGAACAGCGAATGGTTGGCATGCCCGCCACCCTGATTGATCACCGCCGCGCGGAGTTTTTCCGGCAACTGCTGAACACTGGCGACCAGTTTTTCCACCGGCCATTCGGCGTACTCAGTGCCTTCGACGGCGGCATTAAGGTTGTTGATGTAGGTCTGGTGGTGCTTGGTGTAGTGGATCTCCATGGTTTGCGCATCGATGTGCGGTTCCAGGGCATCGTAGGCGTAAGGCAAGGCAGGCAAGGTAAAAGCCATTTCAGTGGACTCCATGGTGATGTGAGACTGAGGCGCGGCGTGCATTGCCGGTGTCCGGGTGCAGCAGGCGCTGGGTGCGCGGGTATTCGCCGTGTTCGCTGATGAAATTCAGCAGTTCGACGTAGGTCTTGCTGCTCTGGCGCAACGCCGCTTCCCGCAGGGCCGGGCGCAGACGCTCGTCCTGCATGGTCTGCAACAGCCGTTGATGAATCGCGCAGAGGTACTCGGCGCTCTCCTCCGGCTGATTCAAGCGCAAATGCAGATCCGCGAGGTTGTGGTGGGAGATGACGCAGGCCGCCACCGCTTCGTCGGCATCGGCCCAGCGCTCGAACAGCACTTGCGCCAGGGCCAGGGCTTGCAGATAAGCTTCACGGGCATCAATCAGCTCGCCCAGCATGAAGCAGCGATTGGCCCGTTCGATCGTGCGTTTCCAGTGCTCCATGGTGAACCTCCAAAGCGGTTGCGGTATTTACACGCCGCCAGCGGTGAGTTTCTCGGGGTTGAGCAACTCTTCCAGTTGGCTGCGCGACAGGTCGGTGTGCTCCAGCGCGACGTCGATCACCGGGCGGCCCTGCTTGTAGGCCTGCTTGGCGATTTCGGCGGCTTTCTGGTAGCCGATGATCGGGTTGAGCGCGGTGACCAGAATCGGGTTGCGCGACAGCGCTTCCTTGAGCCGCGACTCATTGACCTTGAAGCTGGCGATGGCCTTGTCGCCGAGCAGACGACTGGCATTGGCCAGCAGTTCGATGCTGCTCAGCAGGTTCTGGGCGATGATCGGCAGCATCACGTTCAGTTCGAAATTGCCCGACTGGCCGGCGATGGTGATCACCGAGTCGTTGCCGATCACTTGTGCGGCGACCATGGCGGTGGCTTCCGGGATCACCGGATTAACCTTGCCCGGCATGATCGACGAACCCGGTTGCAGGGCTTCCAGCTCGATCTCGCCAAGGCCGGCGAGCGGACCAGAGTTCATCCAGCGCAGGTCATTGGCAATTTTCATCAGCGACACGGCGGTGGCCTTGAGCTGACCAGAGACGGCGACGGCGGTGTCCTGCGAGCCGATCAGGGCGAACAGATCCTTGCCCGGAGTGAATTGCACATTCGTCAGTTGGCTGAGCTGGCGACTGAAACGCTTGGCAAACTCCGGATGCGCGTTGATCCCGGTGCCGACCGCCGTACCGCCCTGCGCCAGCGATTGCAGGCTCGGCAGCAAGTCCTGCAGATGACCGATGTTGGCCTTGAGCTGCTGCGCCCAGCCATTGAGCACCTGACTCATGCGCACCGGCATCGCGTCCATCAAGTGCGTGCGGCCGGTTTTGACGTGGTGGTGCACCTGTTCGGCTTTGTTTTCGATGACCTGCACCAGATGCAACAGCGCCGGCAGCAGTTGTTCGTGCAACGCCAACGCCGCGCTGACGTGGATGGTGGTCGGAATGATGTCGTTGCTGCTCTGGCCGCAGTTGACGTGATCGTTCGGGTTGACCGGCTCGCCGAGCAGGCGGCTGGCGAGGGTCGCAATCACTTCGTTGGCGTTCATGTTGGAGCTGGTACCGGAGCCGGTCTGGAAGATATCCACCGGGAAATGCTGCATGAAATCGCCTTCGAGCAGGCCTTGCGCGGCATCGCTGATGGCTTTGCCCTGGCCGGCGCTGAGCTGGTTGAGCTCGACGTTGGCCCGCGCGGCGGCGGCTTTAGCGAGGATCAGCGCGCGAATGAATTGCGTCGGCATCGGCTTGCCACTGATCGGGAAATTATCCACTGCACGTTGGGTCTGCGCGCCATAGAGAGCGTCCACCGGCACCTGCAGTTCGCCCATGCTGTCGCGCTCAATACGAGTCTTGGTCATCGGTAAATCCTTGGACTAATTCAATGAGAGGAATCGAGGGAAGCAACTCGCAGGTCGCCAGTTGCCAGGTGTAGCGCTGCCAGCGCTGGAGCCGGCAGTTGCACAGCGACAGGCGCTCCATTTCACGCAACGGCCGCCAGGCTTGATCGAGACACAGGCTGCGCCAGTGCCACGGCAAGGCTATATCGGTGGCCGTGTCGAGCAGCAAACGGAAGGAGGTTTCAGCGATGGTCCACGGGGAAGTCGCCGTGCAGCAGGCCAGATAACGGCCTTCGGCCAGGTAATGTTCGATCAGGCGCGGTTCGTCAGGATCCATCGCGCAACGGATCTGGCGACTCATCCAGCGCCAGCTTTCGAGGTACGGCTGCTCGTGCAAGGCAGAACTCATGATCCGGGACTCGTTCGGAGATGAGATTTATTATTAGATGATAATGATAACCAAAACAAGAGTGCCTGGTTACACAAACTCCATTGTGGGTGCGAGCCTGCTCGCGAAGGCGTCGTGTCAGTCACCGCTGCGGTCGGCTGTTAAATCGCTTTCGCGAGCAGGCTCGCTCCCACAAGGTTTTGTGTGGAGCCAAGAAAAAAGGCGCGCCACCCGATGAGGTGGCGCGCCTTTCTTGTCTGACCGCTGGGGCTTAGCTGCCCGCGACAGTCATCCGCTCGATCAGCACCGAGCCCGTACGAATATTGCTGCGCAGCTCCAGATCATTACCGACTGCGACGATCTGCTTGAACATGTCGCGCATGTTGCCGGCGATGGTCACTTCCTGCACCGCGAACTGGATTTCGCCGTTCTCGACCCAGAACCCCGCCGCCCCACGCGAATAGTCGCCGGTGACCATGTTCAAGCCATGGCCCATCAACTCGGTAACCAACAAGCCACGGCCCATGCGCTTCAACAGCGCCGCCTGATCTTCATCACCGTGAGTGACGAACAGGTTGTGTACGCCTCCCGCATTGGCAGTGCTCGGCATGCCGAGTTTGCGCCCGGAGTATGTGCCGAGGATGTACGACACCAGCTCGCCCTTCTCAACGAACGGTTTGGCGTAGGTGGCCAGACCATCGCCGTCGTAGGACGCACTGCCCATGGCGCGCATCAGATGCGGACGCTCATCGATGGTCAGCCATTCCGGAAACAGCTTCTGCCCCAGCGTGCCTTCGAGGAACGATGATTTGCGATACAGACTGCCGCCAGACACCGCCGACAGGAAGCTGCCGAACAAGCCGCCCGCCAGTTCAGCGGAAAACAGCACCGGCACTTCGCAGGTCGGTACCGGACGCGCGCCCAGACGGCTCGCGGCGCGTTGCGCGGCACGCTGGCCGATGCTCACTGGATCCGCCAGCAGGCTGCCCTGACGGTTCACGTCATACCAGTAATCGCGCTGCATCTGGCCGTCGGCTTCGGCGATCATCACGCAGCTCAGGCTGTGCCGGGTCGACGCGTAACCGCCGATGAAACCGTGGCTGTTGCCATATACACGACAGCCCTGATGGGTGCTGAGGGTGGTGCCGTCGGCGTTCTTGATTCGCGCATCGGCGTCGAACGCCGCCGCTTCACAGAGCAACGCCTTCTCGATGGCCTGCTCCGGGGTGATGTCCCATTCGTGGAACAGGTCGAAATCCTGCACATCCCTGGCCATCAGCGCGGCATCGGCGAGGCCCGAGGCTTCGTCTTCAGAGGTATGTTTGGCGATCGCCAGTGCAGCGGCAACGGTTTCACGAATCGCGTCCGGCCCGGTGGCGGACGTGCTGGCCGAGCCTTTGCGCTGGCCGACGTACAGGGTGATGCCAAAGCCCTGGTCGCGATTGAATTCGACCGTCTCGACCTCACGCTGACGCACCGACGTCGATAAACCCTGCTCCAGCGACACCGCGACTTCACAGGCGCTGGCGCCCTGACGCTTGGCTTCGGCGATGATCTGCTCGACCTGTTCCTGCAGTGCCGGCAATGCTTGCGGGCCGACGCTTTGAACTGCACTCATGCTCATCTCCACTCAAATTCTGCTTTCGGCTGGGGTCATCGAGCGACCGGGCCGGACAAGCGGCCCCCGACTGGTTATCATGGCGGCGTTTCTTTGCGGACTGCCACCATGGTTGATTCTTACGACGACTCCCTCGATACGGGAGAAAAAAGCAAATCTCAGGTCAAACGCGAGCTGCATGCTCTGGTTGACCTTGGCGAGCGCCTTACAACACTCAAGCCCGACTTGCAGGCAAAACTGCCATTGACCGACGCCTTGCGCCGGGCCCTGGCTGATGCGCCGAAGCACACCGCGAACATCGCGCGTAAACGGCACCTGCAGTTCATCGGCAAACTGATGCGCGATCAGGACACTGACGCGATTCTGGTCCTGCTCGATCAACTCGATGCCTCCACCCGTCAGTACAACGAGCGTTTCCACAACCTCGAACGCTGGCGTGACCGCCTGATCGCTGGTGACGATGCCGTGCTGGAGAAATTCGTCGTCGAATACCCCGACGCCGATCGCCAGCAACTGCGTTCCCTGATCCGTCAGGCTCAGCACGAGGTTGCACACAACAAACCTCCTGCTTCCAGCCGCAAGATCTTCAAGTACATCCGTGAGCTGGACGATACCCAACGCGGCCTGCGTTGATACTCGCCATCGGGTGGCCGCCCTGCGCGCCACCCGCAGCTCCACCTCTTTTTATGCGCCCGTGCCACCCACGGTAATCGCATCGATCTTCAGCGTCGGCTGACCGACACCCACCGGCACCGACTGCCCGTCCTTGCCGCACGTGCCCACACCGCTGTCCAGCGCCAGATCGTTACCGACCATCGACACCCGGCTCATCGCCTCGGGGCCGTTGCCGATCAACGTCGCGCCCTTGACCGGCGCGGTGATCTTGCCGTCCTCGATCAGGTACGCCTCACTGGTGGAGAACACGAACTTGCCGCTGGTGATGTCGACCTGACCGCCGCCAAGGTTGGCGCAGTAGATGCCCTTCTTCACCGACGCGATGATTTCCGCCGGATCACTCTCGCCTCCGAGCATGTAGGTGTTGGTCATGCGCGGCATCGGCAGATGCGCGTAGGACTCGCGACGACCGTTGCCGGTACGGGCCACGCCCATCAGACGCGCATTGAGCTTGTCCTGCATGTAACCTTTGAGCACGCCGTTCTCGATCAGCGTGGTGCACTCGGTCGGGGTGCCTTCGTCGTCGACGCTCAGCGAGCCGCGACGACCGCTCAACGTGCCGTCATCGACAATGGTGCAGAGCTTGGAGGCAACCATTTCGCCCATGCGCCCGCTGTAGGCCGAACTGCCCTTGCGGTTGAAGTCGCCTTCCAGACCGTGACCGACCGCTTCGTGCAGCAGCACACCGGACCAGCCCGAACCGAGGACGACAGGCAAGGTGCCGGCCGGTGCCGGAATCGCTTCCAGATTCACCAGCGCCTGACGCAGTGCTTCACGGGCATAGCCCATGGCACGGTCTTCGGCGAGGAAATAACGGTAGTCGGTACGCCCGCCGCCGCCATGTCCGCCGCGCTCGCGACGCCCATTCTGCTCGACGATCACGCTGACGTTGAAACGTACCAGCGGACGCACATCAGCGGCCAGGCCACCGTCGGTGGACGCCACCAGAATCCGTTCCCAGACCCCGGCCATGCTCACGCTGACCTGCTGAATCCGTGGATCGAGGGCGCGGGTGGCGACGTCGATGCGCTTGAGCAGCTCGACTTTCTCGGCGCGGCTCAGCACTTCCAGCGGATTGTCCGGCGCATACAACTGCGCGACGTCCTGGGTGCTGAACGCCTGCACCGTGCCGTTCTGCCCGGCGCGGGAAATCGAGCGGGCGGCACGGGCCGCAGCGCCCAGGGCTTCGAGGGTGATCGCGTTGCTGTAGGCAAAACCGGTTTTCTCGCCGGACTGCGCACGCACGCCAACACCTTGGTCGAGGTTGAAGCTGCCTTCCTTGACGATACCGTCCTCCAGCGACCACGACTCGGAGATCTGGCCCTGGAAATACAGATCGGCAGCATCGATGCCCGGGCCGGCCAGATCGCCGAGCACACCTTGCAGGCTCTCGATGGTCACGCCGCCGGGCGCCAACAGGTGATCACTGACTGAGGACAACAACTCGCTCATAGGTTTACGCCTTAAATTCATGTTCTGAAGCAGGCCGCTGGGCGCCCTGCGAGAAAAACCGCCGATGACTCGTCACCGGCATTCGCGCCCTGATAGACGCTTGTTCATCACTGTCGCGTGCGGCCAACAATACCGCCTCGCCTTGATCCTGATGCGCCAGCACACGGCCCCACGGGTCGACAATCGCCGCATGACCGAAGGTTTCACGCGGTCCCGGGTGAGTCCCGCCCTGCGCTGCCGCCAATACATAACACTGCGTCTCGATGGCCCGGGCGCGAATCAGCACATCCCAATGCGCCGCACCGGTCACTGCGGTGAAGGCCGACGGGGCGGTAATCAACTCGGCACCGGCGGCGCGCAATTCGCTGTACAGCTCCGGAAAGCGCAGGTCGTAACACACGGTCAGGCCGACTCGGCCAACCGGCGTGTCTGCGACCACCACGCCACTGCCATAAGCATAGTCATCGGATTCGCGATACCGCCCGCGATTGTCCGCCACATCAACATCGAACAGGTGCAACTTGTCATACCGTGCCACGGTTTCACCCTGATCGTTGACCAGCAGCGAACAGGCATGCGACTTGGCGTCCGGTTGCCCAAGCGGCGGCAACGGCAAGGTGCCGGCCACTATCCATAACTTGAGGTCGCGGGCGGTCTGTTTCAACCATGGCAGGATCGGACCTTCGCCCAGCGCTTCGGCACGGCCGATGTCGGCGATGTCGCGACGGCCCATGGCGGCGAAGTTTTCCGGCAGCACCGCCAGCTTCGCGCCGCCGGCCGCGGCCTGTTCGAGCAGGCGTCGAGCCTGCGCCAGATTGGCCAGCACATCACTCTGGCTGACCATTTGAATCACCGCTAAAGACATGGCGCACTCCGTAACAGGTATGCGGCCATGCTACTCCATAGGCCTGGGATGTGGCTGTTCAAAAAGGCTTGTCGAAGGTGATTTTCGGCTCTTTCCACGGGCCTTTGACGGTGTACTTGACGCTGGCGAAGCGCGCCACGCGGTCGCCGATAAGCTTGTCGATCAGGAACAACGCCCCGCCGACCGCCGGCGCGCCGACGATCAACGCGGCAATCGGCAGGTTGTTGGTCACCGGCAAGGTCACCAGCAATTTCGCATCGACCTTATCACCGACCAGATCCAGCGTACCGTCCAGCTCAAGGTTGCTCGAAGGACCGGTCAGACGAATCGGCTCGCGGGTGACATACACGCCGTTATTTGCCACCAACAGGCCCTTGACCCGATCGTAGCTCAAGCCTTTGCCAAACAAGTCGGAGAAGTCCAGGCGCAGACGACGGCCGATGGAGTTGAAGTTGAGCAGACCGAACACCCGCAACGCCTGCGCGCCGCCCTCCACTTCAACGAACTGACCTTTATTGAGCGAGGCGTCCAGCGTGCCGGAGAAGCGCTTGGTCGCCAGCCATGCCGGCGAGCCCGGCCAGCGGCCATCGACATCCATGTGGAACTCTTCACTGGTCACGCTCGGCGCAAAGCCCCAGCCCTTGAGCACATCGGCAAGGTTCTTGCCGCTGATCCGGCCCTTGAACCAGCTGTTGGTCGAACCCGGCGCCCCTTCCCAGCCGCCATTGCCCTGCAACAGGATGCCCTTGAGGCCCATATCGAGATTGTTCAGGGCAATGCCTTTGGCCGTCGGTCGAACCTTGAGCGACCAGCCGCCCACCAGATCCTGGCCCAGAAACAACTGATTGATGGTGATATCCAGCGCGGGAATCTTCGTCGGGTCGACCGAAACCAGCGGATCAGGCGAATTCTCGTCGGCCTGCACCGTCGGATCCGGCGCCGGCAGACGTACGTATTGCAGATTGACCGCGATCGGCGCGCCCTTGGCATCGGGCAGGCTGGCCGAACCCTTGGCCTGCTGGCTGTCGAGCGACAGATTCCACGCCCATGGCTTGCGATTGACCTGCACGGCGGCCTGATCGAGCGTGGTGCCGAATGCGGTGAGCTTGCCCACCTTGAAGTCGGCACTGTTGAGCAATTGTTTGGCACTGCCGCCCGGATCGTTGCCGGCGTATTTGCTGACCAGATCCTGCCACGGCGCGACGTCCAGCTCCGACAGCACACCACGAATGCGCAAACCCTTGGCCTCCGGCAGAACTGCATCGCCCGCACCGAGGAACAGCTCGCCGCGGCCATCGGCGATATTGCTCGGCGGCGCGGCGAAGGTGAAGCTCGCCAGTTGATCGTAGTTGACCCAGTAACGCCGCTCCGCACCTTGCAACGTCATGCGGAACACCGTGTCACGACCCTGCTCGGCCGACATGCCAAACGGTGCCGGCAGATCCACTGCCACACCTTTCATGCTGGAGCTGACAGTGAGCTGACTGTCAGTGCCGTCAAGGTTGACCTGCAACTGATACGGAAGGGTCCCGGAAACCGGCAACGGCTGAGTCACGCCCAGCCAGTCAGTGAGCTTCTTGACCTCGACCTGCCCGGAAGCCGCGACCCGAGTCTTGAGCTTGTTCGGGCTGCCATCAGCGAAAATCTGCGCGGTCACCGGCTTGTCGAAGGCCCTGGCGGCGATGTTCTGCCCGCTCAGCCCCTTGGCGCTGTCAAAACGGAAATCGCCCTTGAGCTGACTCAGTTCCAGCTTCGGCTCAGCCAGTTTCAGGCGCGCATTGGCGGTTTTGAAATCGACGAGGATCTTCGGCAGATCGCCCTTTTCCAGCGGAATGTCGAGTTTGACCCTGCCCTGCGAATCGCCCTCGCCTTCCCAGCCGGCAAAGGTTTCGCCGGTACCGATCGGCGCGGTCTGCAGAATCTTCAAGCCATCGCCCAGCCCGCCGACAAATCCGCCGTCGAGCAACAGATGGGTGGGCTGCCCGGCCGGCACATGGGGAATGTTGACGAAAACGTCGCTGACCTGGGTGTCGAGCAACTGGCCCTTGTCCGCCACGATGCGCACGCCGCTGTCCTCGATGAACACATCGCCGCTGACCTTGCTCACGTGCGGCCAGCCCGGCTGGAACGCCAGCTCGGCGTCATGCACCTTGAAGAACAGGCTGATGCTGCGATCCACGTCCTTGGCGTTTTTGCTCAGCGAACCCTGGTACTGGAAGAAGCCCTGATCCACGGCGCCCTTGAGGATCGCTGTACGCAGCCACTCGTCGAGGGCCGGGCTCAAGACTTCGGGCAGGTATTTGGCGGTGTAGCGACCATCGCCATCGACCAGCCCGACGCGCAGATCCATGTAGTCTTCCTGGCTATGGTCGAAGTGCAGGCGGATCAGGAAGTCGCCGGCAATTTTGCCCTCTTCGCCCAGCACTTTCAGGTACGGCGCGATCAGGGTGAAACCTTCTTTATCGAGCTTCCAGGTCAGTCGGGCATTGGCCTGGATGTATTGCCATGGCTTGGCGAAGATCGGGTCGAGGTGCAGGACGAAATCCTTGCTGTCCAGGCGCAGCTCGCCACCGTCGAGGTTACCACTGAGGCTGCCACTGACGTTTCGCGCCGCCGGGGCACCGTGATAGGCATCGAAACCGACATTATCGAGGTTGGCAGCGAAGCCGAATTTCGAACCGTCGGTGGCGTTGGGGCGAAAATCCAGCAGTACGTTGCGCAGTCCACCCGTCACCTTCAGGTGGTCGATCACCGTGGCGACGTTTTCGGGCAACGGCCCCAGCGCATTGAGCAACGGTGTGATCGGTGTCAGGTCGAGGCGGTCGGCCTGCAAGTGCCACAACTCATCGGTTTTATCGGTGGCCACCGTCTGCTTGAGCTGCACATGGGATTCCCAGCGGGTCTCGCCGAAGTTCATCGCCAGCGAATCGAGAGTGACAATCGCGCCCTCGTCATCACGCTGGTAATAGCCGTTGAGCGCCAGATTGCTGATCTTGATCGGCTTGCGCTCGGCATAAGCGCCGGTCACCTGTGGTGCGTTCAAACGGATGGCGGCGCTTTGCAGAGCGCCGTCGTTCCAGTTCACCCACAGCTCGCCGCCCGCTTTGATCTCGGAAAAATTCCACTGTTGAGTCACACGCTCAGGCAGCCACTTCGACCAATCGCTTTGCGGCAGGCTGACATAACCTTCCACCGAACTGTTCGGCAATTGAGAGGGGCGAATCCGTGTACGCAGGCTCATCGCCACCGGTTGCCCGTCGGGCAAGGTCAGACGAGCATCGAGACGCTGACGGCTGCTGCCGGTTTTCAGATTTAGACCGACATAAGTAAAGGTCATCGGCGCCTGATCTAGCGGCTGCACGGTCACCTGACTGTCGAGCACCGACAGTTGCTGAACCATCTGCGAACGTTGGAACAATTGCTCGGGATCCAGCGGCTGATCGTTCTGCACCGGCAGGCCTTCCAGCGCCCAAGTGCCGTCCTGCGCTTCCTTGACGCTGATCTTCAGGCCGTTCAATTCCAGGTGGGCGATGCGGACTTCGCGCGCCAGCAGACTGGCCCAGAGGTCAGGCACCACGCGCACCCGATCCAGACGCAAGGCATTGGCGCCGTCACCGACCATCACATCGTGGGCCAGCAGAATCGGCGCGAAACCGCTCCAGTTGCCTTCCAGTTCGCCGATCTGCAACGGCATGCCGAGCGCAGCCGTGGCCTTGTCTTCGATATCGGTGCGGTATTCCGCCACCAGTGGCGTCAGTTCCCGACCGAGGCTGACGTACAACGCCATCAACACCAGAACCAACGCGCACAGGCCCAGCCCCCAGCGGGTCAGTGCGGCCAAAATGCGTGTCAGACGCTCCATGTCAGTTGGCTCCCATGGCAAAAAAACTACTGAAAGCTGAGGCCAGCCGTTGTGGATTAAATGTGCTGCAGGGGTTCAGAGCAGCACCACGTCATATTGTTCCTGGGAATACATGGTTTCGACCTGAAAGCGTATGGTGCGGCCGATAAACCCTTCAAGCTCGGCGACGTTACCGGATTCTTCATCGAGCAAACGGTCCACCACTTTCTGGTTCGCCAGCACCCGGTAACCTTCGGCCTGATAGGCGCGGGCTTCGCGCAGAATCTCGCGGAAAATCTCGTAACAGATGGTTTCCGGGGTCTTCAGCTTGCCCCGGCCCTGGCAACTGCTGCACGGCTCGCACAGCACTTGCTCAAGGCTTTCGCGGGTGCGCTTGCGGGTCATCTGCACCAGGCCTAACTCGGTGATGCCGATGATGTTGGTCTTGGCGTGATCACGTTCGAGCTGTTTTTCCAGGGTGCGCAGCACCTGGCGCTGATGCTCTTCATCTTCCATGTCGATGAAGTCGATGATGATGATCCCGCCCAGATTGCGCAGGCGCATCTGCCGGGCAATCGCGGTGGCGGCTTCGAGGTTGGTCTTGAAGATGGTTTCTTCAAGGTTGCGATGGCCTACAAACGCGCCGGTGTTGACGTCGATGGTGGTCATGGCTTCCGCCGGATCGACCACCAGATAGCCGCCGGACTTGAGCGGCACTTTGCGCTCGAGGGCTTTCTGGATTTCGTCTTCGACGCCATACAGGTCGAAAATCGGCCGTTCGCCCGGATAGTGTTCCAGACGATCGGCAATCTCCGGCATCAGTTCGGCGACGAACTGCGTGGTTTTCTGGAAGGTTTCCCGGGAGTCGATACGGATTTTCTCGATCTTCGGGCTGACCAGATCGCGCAAGGTGCGCAGGGCCAGACCGAGGTCTTCGTAGATCACACTTGGCGCGCCGATGGTCTGGATCTGCGCATTGATCTGATCCCACAGACGGCGCAGGTAGCGGATGTCCATGAGGATCTCATCGGCCCCGGCACCTTCGGCGGCGGTACGCAGGATGAAGCCACCGGCCTCCTTGATTCCTTCCTTGGCCACACAATCGCTGACCACCTGTTTGAGGCGCTCGCGCTCGGCTTCGTCTTCGATTTTCAGGGAAATGCCGACGTGGGCGGTGCGCGGCATGTACACCAGATAGCGCGACGGAATCGACAGCTGCGTGGTCAGGCGCGCGCCCTTGGAACCGATCGGATCCTTGGTCACCTGTACCACCAGGCTCTGCCCTTCGTGCACCAGCGCGCTGATGCTTTCCACCGCCGGGCCTTCGCGCAAAGAAATTTCCGAGGCATGAATGAACGCGGCGCGATCCAGACCGATGTCGACGAATGCCGCCTGCATGCCCGGCAGCACCCGGACAATCTTGCCCTTATAGATGTTGCCGACGATCCCGCGTTTTTGCGTGCGCTCAACGTGGACTTCTTGCAGCACACCGTTTTCGACCACCGCCACGCGCGATTCCATCGGCGTGATGTTGATCAGAATCTCTTCACTCATGGCAGGGTCTCGTTCAGGCATGTTCACGATAATGGCCGCATCTTGATTCGTACGACGCTCATTGCGCGTTCAGGTTTTGCCAACAGGGTATGCCGAAATGGCCCAACAGTTCTGCGGTTTCGCAAACCGGCAGCCCGACCACCGCCGAATAGCTGCCATTGAGCCCGGCGACAAACACCGCGCCGAGGCCCTGAATGCCATAACCGCCGGCCTTGTCCCGGGGTTCGCCACTGGCCCAGTAGGCCGCCGCTTCTTCGCGGCTGATCGGGCGGAACCGCACCAGACTGCGCACCACGCGCGACTCGCAGCGCTCGCCTTCGAGCACGGCGATGGCGGTCAGCACTTCATGCTCCTTGCCGGACAACATCATCAGCATGGCGCATGCATCGGCTTCGTCCACCGGTTTGCCAAGAATTTTGCCGTCGAGCACCACGGCGGTGTCCGCGCCCAGAACGCAAAACGCCGCGTCGGACACCCGCGTGCGTCGACCGGCCTCGGCCTTGCCACGCGCGAGGCGTTCGACATAGGCCGAGGGCGATTCTTCGGGGATTGGGGTTTCATCGATGTCCGCACTGATGGCGGAGAACGGCACGCCGATCTGCGTGAGCAACTCACGCCGACGCGGCGAACCAGAGGCGAGGTAAAGCGGCTTCATCAAGACATCTCCCTTGTCGAGGTGCGGGCACATGCCTGACCGAATCAGTTGATTTTGTAGCGCCGGCGCAATCCACGCAAAGCGAAGCTGACCCAAGGCCAGAGCAAGGCACTGACCAGTGCCGGCAGTACCAGCGCCAGGGTGGGCTGACGATTGCCGGTCAAGGCGCTGAGCCACAGTTGAACCAGTTGAGCGAGGCCGAAGATCACCAGGATCACCAGGCATTGCTGCCACATCGGGAACATCCGCAGACGCTGCTGCAACGACAGCACGAGGAAGGTGATCAGCGTCAGGATCAAGGCATTCTGGCCAAGCAGATCGCCCTGCAGCACGTCTTCGGCCAGCCCCAGGCAGAACGCGGTGACCATGCCGACCGTATGCGGCATGTACAACGCCCAGAAAGTCAGCAGCAAGGCCAGCCAGAGGGGACGCAGGATTTCCATGAACATCGGCAGCGGTGAAACGCTGAGCAGGATGCCGAAGACAAACGTCAGCCAGACAATCCAGCCGTTACGCGAAGCGGTAGCGCCGACCATTATTCTTGTCTCCCTGTGTTGCCCGGCGCAGTGGCGGGCGGTTTCGCCGCCGGACGCGCAGCAGGCTGGGAAGCTGGCGGCTTGCTTGCCGCCGCTGGCTTGGCCGCAGGTTTGGCCGGCGTGGTGCTGGCCGCAGCAGCGGGCGCTGGAGCGGTCGACGCAGCTGGCGTTGTCGCGGCTGCCGGTGTGTTGACGACTTTCGGCACCGTGGCCGGAAGCATCGGGCCACCGCCCTGCGCATCGAGATTTTCCTGGGCCTGCGCCGCATCGTTGGCGCGCTCTTCGGCGGTGCGGTTGTCACTGAACACCAGCAGCAGATAACGGCTGCGGTTTAACGCAGCGGTTGGCACCGCGCGAACAATCGCGAACGGCTGGCCGGAGTCGTGGATGACTTCCTTGACCGTCGCCACCGGATAACCGGCCGGGAAACGCTGACCCAGGCCGGAGCTGACCAGCAGATCGCCTTCCTTGATGTCGGCGGTATCGGCGACATGGCGCAGTTCCAGGCGTTCCGGGTTACCGGTGCCGCTGGCAATCGCCCGCAGACCGTTACGGTTCACCTGCACAGGAATGCTGTGAGTGGTGTCGGTCAGCAGCAGCACCCGGGAGGTGTAAGGCATCAACTCGACCACCTGGCCCATCAGGCCGCGTGCATCGAGCACCGGCTGACCGAGCACCACGCCATCGCGCTCACCTTTATTGATGATGATGCGATGGGTGAAGGGATTGGGGTCCATGCCGATCAACTCGGCCACTTCGACCTTCTCGTTGACCAGTGCGGAGGAATTGAGCAACTCGCGCAGCCGCACGTTCTGCTCGGTGAGGGCGGCAAGCTTCTGCATGCGGCCCTGCAACAGCAGGTTCTCGGTCTTGAGTTTTTCGTTTTCGGCGACCAGCTCGGTGCGGCTGCCGAACTGACTGGCGATGCCTTCCCACAGCCGTCCGGGCAGGTCGGTGATCCAGTAGGCGTCCATCAACACCAGCGACGCTTGTTTGCGCGCGGGCTTGAGCAGGTCGAAGCGGGCATCGACCACCATCAGCGCGACCGATAGCACGGCCAGCACCAACAGGCGCACACCCAACGAAGGGCCTTTGGCGAAAAGCGGTTTAATAAGCCGCTCCTCCCAGGCAAATGTTCTGTTTATTCATACGGCATCAAACCGGCCTGGATGAAGACTGACAGAAGATAAACGCCAACAGGCAGCACTGCAAAGTGCTGCCTGTGCGCTCACCCACGTATTGCAAACCGGCGCTTATTCGCTGGAGAGCAGGTCCATGGTGTGCTTGTCCATCATTTCCAATGCACGGCCACCGCCGCGAGCAACGCAGGTCAGCGGATCTTCGGCAACGATCACCGGCAGACCGGTTTCCTGAGCCAGCAACTTGTCGAGGTCACGCAGCAGTGCGCCACCGCCGGTCAGCACCAGGCCGCGCTCGGCGATGTCGGAAGCCAGTTCCGGCGGCGATTGCTCCAGGGCGCTTTTCACCGCCTGAACGATGGTGGCCAGGGACTCTTGCAGAGCTTCCAGCACTTCGTTGGAGTTCAGGGTGAATGCACGTGGAACACCTTCGGCCAGGTTGCGACCGCGAACGTCGACTTCGCGAACTTCGCCGCCCGGGTAGGCCGTACCGATTTCCTGCTTGATGCGCTCGGCAGTCGATTCACCGATCAGGCTGCCGTAGTTGCGGCGCACGTAGGTGATGATCGCTTCGTCGAAGCGGTCGCCGCCCACGCGGACGGATTCGGCGTAGACCACACCGTTCAGGGAGATCAGCGCGATTTCAGTGGTACCACCACCAATATCGACGACCATCGAACCGCGTGCTTCTTCAACCGGCAGGCCGGCACCGATCGCAGCAGCCATCGGCTCTTCGATCAGGAACACTTCACGGGCACCGGCACCAAGGGCCGATTCACGGATGGCACGACGCTCAACCTGGGTGGATTTGCATGGAACGCAGATCAGCACACGAGGGCTGGGCTGCAGAAAGCTGTTTTCGTGAACCTTGTTGATAAAGTATTGCAGCATCTTTTCGCAGACGCTGAAGTCGGCGATCACGCCGTCCTTCATCGGACGAATGGCAGCAATGTTGCCCGGCGTACGGCCGAGCATGCGCTTGGCTTCGGTGCCGACAGCAACGACACTTTTCTGGTTACCGTGTGTCCGAATGGCCACAACCGATGGCTCATTCAGGACGATACCGCGCTCGCGCACGTAAATAAGGGTGTTGGCAGTGCCCAGGTCAATGGAAAGATCGCTGGAAAACATGCCACGCAGTTTCTTGAACATGGGAAAGGGACCCTAGGCAACGCGTGGGTAAAAAAGTGCGGCAAACTCTAACAACGACAGGGATTTTGGGCAAGGCGCCAATATGTTAAATTGGCCGCTTTTCTGTGCACCAAGCCCCACAATCGCGGCCTTATGACCGTAGAAGTGCGGTAGTGTTCCGACAATCTAACACACGGACGCCGTCCGTTCTGTTTTCCACTGGAGAATCCCGATGGCGCTAGAACGCTCCGACGTGGAAAAAATCGCACATCTGGCCTGCCTTGGCCTGAATGATGCCGATCTTCCGCACATTACTTCCGCCCTCAACAGCATTCTCGGGCTGGTCGACGAAATGCAGGCCGTTGATACCGACGGTATCGAGCCTTTGGCCCACCCGCTGGAAGCCAGTCAGCGCCTGCGCGCCGACGTCGTGACCGAGACCAATCACCGCGAGGCCTATCAGTCCATCGCACCAGCGGTCGAAAACGGCCTGTATCTGGTTCCGAAAGTCATCGACTAAAGGGAAAGAGCCTGCAATGCATCAAATGACTCTGGCCGAGATCGCCCGCGGTCTCGCCGATAAAAAGTTTTCCTCCGAAGAGCTGACCAAAGTCCTGCTGGCGCGTATTACCCAGCTCGATCCGCAGCTCAACAGTTTCATCAGCCTCACCGAAGAGCTGGCACTCGAGCAGGCGAAAGCCGCCGATGCACGCCGGGCCAACGGTGAGAGCGGCGCCCTGCTCGGTGCGCCGATCGCCCACAAGGACCTGTTCTGCACCCAGGGCATCCGCACCAGCTGCGGTTCGAAGATGCTCGACAACTTCAAGGCCCCGTACGACGCCACCGTGGTCGCGAAACTGGCCGCTGCCGGCGCCGTGACCCTGGGCAAGACCAACATGGACGAATTCGCCATGGGTTCGGCCAACGAGTCGAGCTGGTACGGTGCGGTGAAAAACCCGTGGAATCTGGAACACGTGCCGGGTGGTTCGTCCGGTGGTTCGGCGGCGGCGGTTGCCGCTCGTCTGTTGCCGGCGGCCACGGCCACCGATACCGGTGGTTCGATCCGTCAGCCCGCTGCATTCACCAACCTCACAGGCCTGAAACCGACGTACGGTCGTGTTTCGCGCTGGGGCATGATCGCTTACGCCTCCAGCCTCGATCAGGGTGGCCCGTTGGCGCGTACGGCCGAAGACTGCGCGATTTTGTTGCAAGGTATGGCCGGGTTCGACCAGAACGACTCCACCAGCATCGATGAGCCGGTTCCGGATTACTCCGCCAGCCTCAACACTTCGCTGCAGGGCCTGCGCATCGGCGTGCCGAAGGAATACTTCAGCGCCGGTCTCGACCCGCGCATCGCCGAACTGATCCAGAACAGCATCAAAGAGCTGCAGAAGCTCGGTGCCGTGATCAAGGAAATCAGCCTGCCGAACATGCAGCACGCGATTCCTGCGTACTACGTGATCGCGCCAGCCGAGGCCTCCTCGAACCTGTCGCGTTTCGACGGCGTGCGTTTCGGCCATCGCTGCGAGAACCCGGAAAACCTGATCGACCTGTACAAGCGCTCCCGCGGCGAAGGCTTCGGGCCGGAAGTGCAGCGCCGGATCATGGTCGGTGCCTACGCGCTGTCCGCCGGTTACTACGACGCCTACTACCTGAAAGCGCAGAAGATCCGTCGTCTGGTGAAAAACGACTTCATGGCGGCCTTTAATGAAGTCGACATCATCCTCGGCCCGACCACGCCGAACCCGGCCTGGAAGCTCGGCGCGAAGAACAGCGACCCGGTCGCTGCCTATCTGGAAGACGTCTACACCATCACCGCCAACCTCGCGGGCCTGCCGGGCCTGTCGATGCCGGCCGGTTTTGTCGACGGTCTGCCGGTGGGCGTGCAGTTGCTTGCGCCGTATTTCCAGGAAGGTCGCCTGTTGAACGTTGCCCATCAGTATCAGTTGAACACTGACTGGCACACCCGCACCCCAACCGGCTTCTGAGGAGACACACATGCAATGGGAAGTCGTGATCGGGCTGGAGATTCACACTCAGCTCACTACCCGGTCGAAAATCTTTTCCGGTAGTTCCACCCAGTTCGGCTCCGAGCCGAACACCCAGGCCAGCCTGATCGACCTGGGCATGCCCGGCGTATTGCCGGTGCTGAACCAGGAAGCGGTGCGCATGGCGGTGATGTTCGGTCTGGCGATTGACGCCGAGATCGGTCAGCACAACGTGTTCGCCCGCAAAAACTACTTCTACCCGGACCTGCCGAAGGGCTACCAGATCAGCCAGATGGAATTGCCGATCGTCGGCAAGGGCCACCTGGACATCGCGCTGGAAGACGGCACCGTCAAACGTGTCGGCATCACCCGCGCGCACCTGGAAGAAGACGCCGGCAAGAGCCTGCACGAAGAATTCAACGGTGCCACCGGCATTGACCTGAACCGTGCCGGCACGCCGCTGCTGGAAATCGTTTCCGAGCCGGACATGCGCAGCGCCAAGGAAGCCGTGGCGTACGTCAAGGCGATCCATGCGCTGGTGCGTTACCTGGGCATCTGCGACGGCAACATGGCCGAAGGTTCGCTGCGTTGCGACTGCAACGTCTCGGTACGCCCGAAAGGCCAGGTCGAGTTCGGTACCCGCTGCGAGATCAAGAACGTCAACTCGTTCCGCTTCATCGAGAAGGCCATCAACTCCGAGATCCAGCGGCAGATCGAGCTGATCGAAGACGGCGGCAAAGTGATCCAGCAGACCCGTCTGTACGATCCGAACAAGGACGAGACCCGTCCGATGCGCTCCAAAGAGGAAGCCAACGACTATCGTTACTTCCCCGACCCGGACCTGCTGCCGGTGGTCATCGAAGAGTCGTTCCTCGGCGAGGTGCGCGCCACCCTGCCGGAACTGCCACCGCAAAAACGCGAGCGCTTCCAGAGCCAGTTCGGTCTGTCGGCCTACGACGCCAACGTGCTGGCCACCAGCCGTGAGCAAGCGGACTACTTCGAGAAGGTCGCAGCCATCGGCGGCGACGCCAAACTGGCGGCGAACTGGGTGATGGTCGAGTTGGGCAGCCTGCTCAACAAGCAAGGCCTGGACATCGACGAGTCGCCGGTTTCCGCTGAACTGTTGGGCGGCATGCTGCAGCGCATCAAGGACAACACCATCTCCGGCAAGATCGCCAAAGTGGTGTTCGAAGCGATGGCCAACGGCGAAGGCACGGCGGACGAGATCATCGACAAGCGCGGTCTCAAGCAAGTGACCGACAGCGGCGCGATCTCCGCGGTGCTGGACGAAATGCTCGCGGCCAACGCCGAGCAGGTCGAACAATACCGTGCGGCAGACGAAGCCAAACGCGGCAAGATGTTCGGCTTCTTTGTCGGTCAGGCCATGAAGGCTTCGAAAGGCAAAGCCAACCCGCAGCAAGTGAACGAACTGCTGAAAAGCAAGCTCGAAGGCTGATGCAAATGGGGCCAGACCTGAAGCCTGGCTCCATCCCCTGTGGGAACAATCCATAGCTGAAGGGGTTTTGTGGTGAGGGGATTTATCCCCTCACCACTGAAGCTGATCTTCACATTGGGTTGTTTCCACATTTGTTTTGTGGAGCCTTTGAATGAAACGTCTGCTCGGCGCCTGCGCCCTGCTCTCCTTGCTCGCCGGTTGCGCCAGCAACGACATCATCGACCCGCACGGGTACGACCAGACCGGCGTCGCCTCCTATTACGGTGCCAAGCACCACGGTAAACGCACCGCCAGTGGCGAGCCGTTCAACCAGCATTCCCTGACCGCCGCCCACCGCCAATTGCCATTCGGCACACGGGTGAAGGTCACCAACCTGAAAAACGACAAATCCTGCGTTGTGCGCATCAACGATCGCGGCCCGCACACCCGCGGCCGCTTGATCGATGTCTCGCGTGAAGCCGCCGAACGCCTCGGCATGCTCGGTAGCGGCACGGCGCGGGTGCGCATACAGGCCCTCGACGACTGATGGAGCGCTGACCATTTTTGCTCTAGCCGATTTACCGCTGATCAATGTGATCGAACTGCTCAGCGGCCTGATCCTGCTGATCCTCGGCGCCGAACTGATGGTGCGCGCCGCCGTGCGTCTCGCCGCGCGCCTGCATGTGCGACCGCTGATCATCGGCCTGACCATCGTCGCCCTCGGCAGCAGCGCCCCACAGATGGCGGTCAGCTTGCAAGCGACCCTGGCGCACAACCCCGACATTGCCGTCGGCAGCGTGATCGGCAGCAGCATCTTCAACATCCTCGTGACCCTCGGCCTGTCGGCGCTGATCATTCCGCTGCGGGTGTCGCGGCAACTGGTGCGCTTGGACATTCCGCTGATGATCGGCGCCAGCCTGCTGGTGTTCGTCCTCGCCTGGAATGAACAGATCGGCCGCTTCGACGGCGTGCTGTTGCTCGCGGCATTGGCGTTGTATCTGGGCCTGTTGCTGCGCCAGTCGCGGCACTCGGCGCGCCCGCATTCGGAATTGCCGCAAGCCCCGCAGGCACCGTGGTTCAGCAGTCTGCTGATGATCGTTGTCGGCCTGGCGCTGTTGGTGTTCGCCGGGCATTTGCTGCTCGGCGCAGCGGTGGCGGTGGCGACCGATCTGGGCTTCTCCGAACGGGTGATCGGTCTGACGGTGGTTGCGGTCGGCACCTCGTTGCCGGAACTCGCCACCTCGCTGATCGCGGCATTGCGCGGACAACGCGATATCGCCGTGGGCAACGTGATTGGCGCCAACCTGTTCAACCTGCTCGGGGTGCTCGGGGTCACTGCGTTGATTGCGCCGACGCCGTTGTCGGTCTCGCCCAACGCGCTGGATTTCGACTTGCCGGTGATGCTCGGCGTCGCCGCTTTGTGCCTGCCAGTGTTCTATTCCGGCTACCGCGTGACCCGCGTCGAAGGTTTGTTGTTGCTCGGTTTGTACGCGGCTTACGGGCTGCACGTGGTGTCGTTCACCACCGGCATGCCACTGGCCGGCAAACTGGAAAAACTGATGCTGTTCTACGTGCTGCCGACGCTGCTGGCGTTTCTGTTGTTCACGTCCGTACGCGCCTGGCGCCGCCAACACCACAAGAGGGATGTGCCATGACCGATTCGCAGAAAACCGGGGTTGAAATCCGCCGTCAGGTAATGGGCGATGCGTTCGTTGATCGCGCCTTGGGCAACGCCACTGAATTCACTCAGCCGTTGCAGGATTTCGTCAATGAACACGCCTGGGGCGGGGTGTGGAATCGCGAAGGTCTGCCGCTGAAAACCCGCAGCCTGATTACCCTTGCAGCGCTGACCGCATTGAAGTGCCCGCAGGAATTGAAGGGCCACGTGCGCGGTGCGCTGAACAACGGCTGCACGGTCGAAGAGATTCGCGAGGCGCTGCTGCATTGCGCGGTGTACGCCGGGGTGCCGGCGGCGATTGATGCGTTTCGTGCGGCGCAGGAAGTGATCGATACCTATCAGAAACCTGAATGATCGAACTGACGCCTTCGCGAGCAAGCCCGCTCCCACATTGGGAATGCATTTCCCTGTGAGAGCGAGCCTGCTCGCGAAGAGGCCCTGTCAGCCACTGAAGATCTGTCAGTCAGATCCACCCACCCCACTGCAACAGAAAGATCCCGATATTGGTGGTCACCGCCGCCATCAGCGTGGTCATCACGATAATCGCTGCCGCCAGCTCATGATTGCCCTGCGCCGCCCGGGCCATGACGAAACTGGCCGCCGCCGTCGGGCTGCCGAAGTACAGAAACAGAATCCCCAGCTCTGCGCCACGAAAGCCCCACAACCACGCCCCCAGCGTCGCCAACACCGGCAGGCCGATCATCTTCACCAGACTCGAACTCAGCGCCATGCTGCCGCTCTTGCGCAGCGCCGCCAGTGACAGCGTGCCACCAATGCAGATCAGCGCCAGCGGCAAAGTGGTTTGCGCCAGATACTGGCCGGAGGTTTCCAGCCAGCCCGGCAGGCTGATCTGGAAATACGCGAACGGCGCGGCGGCAATCACGCTGATGATCAGCGGGTTGCTGAACACGCTTTTGCAAATGCTCCACGGATCGGACTTGATCACCGGGCTGTACACCGCGAGCACGATGGTCGACAGCGTGTTGTAAAACAGGATCACCAGCGCCGCGAGAATCGCCCCGAGGGAAATCCCGTAGTCGCCGTACATGCTCGCCGCCAGCGCCAGACCGATCACCCCGTTGTTGCCGCGAAACGCACCCTGGGTGTAGATGCCGCGATCTTCACGCGGGCACTTGATGATCGCCCAGCCCCAGGCCAGAGCAAAACTCACCAGCGTCGCGATCGCAAAATAGATCAGCAGCGCCGGTTGCAGTGCGGCGTGCAGATCCGCATGCAGAATCCCGAGAAACAGCAGCGCCGGCATGCTGACGTTGAACACCAGCGCCGAGGCGGTGTGGATGAAGTTATCGTTGATCCAGTCGATGCGCTTGAGCAACACCCCGAGGAACAGCATGGCGAACACCGGCGCGGTGATGTTCAGGGTTTCGAGGAAGATTGCCAGCATGCCGGGGGGAGCCTTTGGGTGAGCGTCGTCAGGGCTTAATGATAAGCCACCCGATCCTTTGGCGTCTGTTGGATCGCTTTCGCGAGCAGGCTCGCTCCCACAGGGGAATGCATTTCAAATGTGGGAGCGAGCCTGCTCGCGAAGAACGATGACCGCGGTATCAGGTAATCGGCGCAGGATTGAACAGGGTGATGTCGTTATGCAGCTTGTGCTTCTCCGCCCAGGTCTGCTGCTTGCCGCTCGCCACATCCAGGTAGTAGTGGAACAACTCCCAGCCCAATTCCTCGATGGTCGCGCGCCCGGTGGCAATCCGACCGGCATCGATGTCGATCAGGTCCGGCCAGCGCTGCGCCAGCTCGGTGCGGGTCGAAACCTTGACCACCGGCGCCATCGCCAAACCATAAGGCGTACCTCGCCCGGTGGTGAACACATGCAGGTTCATTCCCGCTGCCAACTGCAAGGTGCCGCAGACAAAATCGCTCGCCGGTGTGGCGCAGAAAATCAAACCCTTCTGCTTGAAACGCTCGCCCGGGCCGAGCACGCCATTGATCGCGCTGCTACCGGATTTGACGATCGAACCCAGCGACTTCTCGACAATGTTCGACAACCCGCCCTTCTTGTTGCCCGGCGTGGTGTTGGCACTGCGATCCGCTTCACCTTTGGCCAGATAACGGTCGTACCAATCCATCTCGCGCACCAGTTCCTGCGCCACGGTCTTGGTTTCGGCACGGGAAGTCAGCAGATAAATCGCATCGCGCACTTCGGTGACTTCGGAAAACATCACCGTCGCCCCTGCGCGCAGCAGCAAGTCCGAGGCATAACCCAGCGCCGGGTTGGCGGTGATGCCGGAGAACGCATCGCTGCCGCCGCACTGCATGCCGAGGATCAGTTCGGAGGCCGGCACGGTTTCGCGACGGCGCTGGTCGAGCTTCTTCAAACGAGTATCGGCCAGCGCCATGATCTGCTCGATCATCTCGGTGAAACCGTGACTGGAATCCTGCAGGCGATACAGCCATGGCTCGCTGAGATCGACCGAGGCATCGTCCTCGTGCATCACCTGCCCGGCCTGCAATTTCTCGCAGCCTAGGCTGATCACCAGCGCTTCGCCACCCAGGTTCGGGTTGCGCGCCAGGTTGCGCACGGTGCGGATCGGTATATAGGCGTCAGTGGCGGTGATCGCCACGCCGCAGCCGTAACTGTGGGTCAGCGCCACCACATCATCGACGTGCGGATACTTCGGCAGCAACTCGTCCTTGATGCGTTTCACCGCGTGATCGAGCACGCCGGTCACGCACTGCACCGTGGTGGTGATCCCGAGAATATTGCGCGTACCGACGGTGCCGTCGGCGTTGCGATAACCCTCGAACGTGAAGCCTTCCAGCGGGGCCTGTGCGGCAGGCACCTCGGTGGACAGCGGCAGGCTGTCCAGCGGCGGCGCGGTCGGCATGCGCAGTTGATCTTCCTTGACCCAGCTGCCACGCGGGATCGGCTGCAACGCGTAGCCGATGGTCTGGCCGTAGCGAATCACCTGGCCGCCCTCGGGAATGTCCTCGAGGGTGACCTTGTGGCTCTGCGGCACAAAGTCCACGGTCACCAGACCGTCCGGGAACTCGGTGCCGGCCGGTACGCCCTGGTCGTTGACCACAATCACTACGTTGTCCCGCTCGTGCAGACGGATGTAGCGCGGCGAGTCGGAATGTTCAATCAACTGCATGACGCCGCTCCTCAGGAATGCGCTTGAGACAATTTGCCGGTGATTTCAGAACCACCGTTGGTTGGCGGCTCTTTGAGCACCACACGTTTGATCGGGCCGACGATCACCAGGTAGCTGAACACCGCGACCAGTGCGTTGGCACCGACGAACACCAGCGCCCACTTGAACGAACCGGTGGAGCTGATGATGTAGCCAATCACGATCGGCGTGGTAATCGAGGCGATGTTGCCAAAGGTGTTGAACAGGCCACCGCTCAGACCGGCGATCTGTTTTGGCGAAGTGTCGGACACCACTGCCCAGCCCAACGCGCCCACGCCTTTGCCGAAGAATGCCAATGCCATGAAGCCGACCACCATCCATTCAACATCGACATAGTTGCAAGCGACGATGCTGCTCGACACCAGCAATCCGGCGATGATCGGTGCCTTGCGGGCGAAGGTCAGCGAATGCCCTTTGCGCAGCAAGTAATCGGAAATCACCCCGCCAAGCACGCCACCGATGAAACCGCAGATTGCCGGCAACGAGGCGATAAAACCGGCCTTGAGGATGGTCATGCCACGCTCCTGCACCAGGTACACCGGGAACCAGGTCAGGAAGAAATAGGTGATGCCGTTGATGCAGTACTGACCCAGATATACACCGAGCATCATGCGGTTGGTCAGCAACTGACGGATGTAATCCCACTTCGGACCGTCGGATTTTTTGCCTTGCTTGACGTCCATGTCGACCATGCCGCCGTTGTCGGCGATGAACTGCACTTCGGCTTCGTTGGCCAGCGGATGTTGACGCGGGCTGTGGATAACCTTGAGCCAGACCAGCGAGAAGATGATACCGAGGATGCCCATGACGATGAACACGTGCTCCCAGCCGAAGCGATACACGATCCAGCCCATCAGCGGTGCGAACAGCACGGTGGCGAAGTATTGCGCCGAGTTGAAGATCGCCGAGGCGGTACCGCGTTCCGCAGTCGGGAACCAGGCCGCGACAATCCGCGCGTTGCCGGGAAAGGATGGCGCCTCGGCCAGGCCCACCAGAAAGCGCAGCATGAACAGCGCAACGATCGCCGTGGACATGCCGAATTCACCGACAAAGCCTTGCAGCACGGTGAACAGCGACCAGGTGAAAATGCTCAGGGCATAGACTTTTTTCGAGCCGAAGCGATCGAGCAGCCAGCCACCGGGAATCTGCCCGGCAACGTAGGCCCAGCCGAAAGCGGAGAAGATGTAGCCGAGGGTGACCGCGTCGATGCCGAGGTCTTTTTGCAGGCTGGAACCGGCGATGGCGATGGTCGCGCGGTCGGCGTAGTTGATCGTGGTCACCAGGAACAGCATGAGCAGGATCAAATAGCGGACGTGAGTCGGCTTGGACGATTGCATGTAGATGTACTCCCACTGATTATTTTTATGCGCGGGTGAATCTTCTTTGGTGTTGCTTTTGTGGGAGCTGGCTTGCCAGCGATGGCATCACCGCGGTACGAGGGCATATCGCGTCGTCCGCATCGCTGGCAAGCCAGCTCCCACAGGTATTGCGTGTATCAGGAACCGATGTAGGCGGTTTTCACCACGGTGTAGAACTCTTGTGCATAGCGCCCTTGCTCACGTGAGCCATAGGATGAACCCTTACGGCCACCGAACGGAACGTGGTAATCGACACCGGCGGTCGGCAGGTTGACCATCACCATCCCGGCCTGCGAATGGCGCTTGAAGTGGTTGGCGTACTTCAGCGACGTGGTGGCAATACCGGCCGACAGACCGAACTCGGTGTCGTTGGCCATCGCCAGCGCCGCCTCGTAATCGGCCACGCGAACGACGTTGGCCACCGGGCCGAAGATCTCTTCACGGCTGATGCGCATCGACGCTTCGCTGTCGGCAAACAGCGTTGGCGCGAGGAAGTAGCCTTCGGTGTCGCAGGTCACCAGACCACCGCCGCTGACCAGACGTGCACCCTCGCTCTGGCCGATGTCGATGTACTTCATGTCCTGTTCAAGCTGCGCCTGGGAAACCACCGGACCGATGTCGGTGCCGGATTTCAGCGCGTGGCCGACCTTGATCGACTGCATGCGCTCGGCCATGGCCTCGACGAATTTGTCGTGAATCCCGGCGGTGACGATCAGGCGGCTCGACGCCGTGCAACGCTGGCCGGTGGAATAGAACGCGCTCTGCACCGAGAGCTCGACCGCTTGTTTGAGGTCGGCGTCGTCGAGAATGATCTGCGGGTTCTTGCCGCCCATTTCCAGCTGCACCTTGGCTTGACGCGAAACGCAGTTGACGGCGATCTGCCGACCCACGCCCACCGAACCGGTGAAGCTGATGCCATCGACTTTCGGGCTGTTGACCAGCGCTTCGCCGACCACTCGACCGCTGCCCATCACCAGGTTGAACACGCCGGCCGGGAAGCCCGCACGGGAGATGATTTCCGCCAGCGCCCAGGCACAACCCGGCACCAGATCCGCAGGTTTCAGCACCACGCAGTTGCCGTAGGCCAATGCCGGAGCAATCTTCCATGCCGGGATCGCAATCGGGAAGTTCCACGGGGTGATCAGACCGACCACGCCGAGGGCTTCGCGGGTCACTTCAACGTTGACGCCCGGGCGCACCGACGGCACGTAATCGCCGGACAGACGCAGGCATTCACCGGCGAAGAATTTAAAGATGTTGCCGGCGCGGGTCACTTCGCCGATGGCCTCGGGCAGGGTCTTGCCCTCCTCCCGGGCCAGCAGGGTGCCGAGTTCTTCGCGACGGGCGAGGATTTCCGTGCCGACTTTATCCAGAGCATCGTGACGGGCCTGAATGCCCGAAGTCGACCACGCCGGGAACGCGGCGCGGGCCGCATCGATGGCGGCGTGAACCTGAGTCAGGTCAGCCTTGGCGTAATCGCCGATGGTATCGCTCAACTCGGACGGATTGATGTTCGCCGAGTAGTCGGCACCGGCGACCCATTCACCGTTGATGTAGTTGTCGTAACGCTTGGAATCAGCCACAGAAAATTCTCCTCTCTACGCAAAAGCCGCTGATTGCTCAGCGGCCTTGTGGGTCGGTGTTTATTGCGCGCCTTGCTTGTCGATCAGCGCAGCGAGCATTTCGTACTCTTCGCCGGTCAGGTCGGTCAGCGGTGCGCGCACCGGGCCTGCGTCATAGCCGGCAATTTTTGCCCCGGCCTTGACGATGCTCACGGCGTAACCGGCCTTGCGGTTGCGGATGTCGAGGTACGGCAGGAAGAAGTCGTCGATGATCTTGCCGACGGTGGCGTGATCTTCGCGAGCAATCGCGTGGTAGAAATCCATCGCGGTTTTCGGGATGAAGTTGAACACCGCCGACGAGTAAACCGGCACGCCCAAAGCCTTATAGGCAGCGGCGTAGACTTCGGCGGTCGGCAGACCACCCAGATAGCTGAAGCGATCACCGAGGCGGCGACGGATCGACACCATCAGCTCGATATCGCCCAGACCGTCCTTGTAGCCGATCAGGTTCGGGCAGCGCTCGGCCAGACGTTCCAGCAGTGGCGCGGTCAGGCGGCAGACGTTGCGGTTGTAGACCACCACGCCGATGTTCACCGATTTGCACACCGCTTCAACGTGGGCGGCGACGCCGTCCTGGCTGGCTTCGGTCAGGTAGTGCGGCAGCAGCAACAGGCCTTTGGCGCCCAGACGCTCGGCTTCCTGGGCGTACTCGATGGCTTGGCGGGTCGAGCCGCCGACACCGGCCAGAATCGGCACGCTGGTGGCGCAGGTATCGACCGCGGTCTTGATGATTTCCGAGTATTCGCTGGCTGCCAGGGAGAAGAACTCACCGGTGCCGCCGGCGGCGAACAGTGCCGACGCGCCGTACGGGGCCAGCCATTCCAGACGTTTGATGTAGCCAGCGCGGTTGAAATCGCCCTGGGCATTGAAATCGGTGACCGGGAACGACAGCAGACCGGCGGAGAGGATGGACTTCAGTTCTTGTGGATTCATTTTTCGAACACCCTGGGTAGCAACATTTTTTTGTGAGTTTTATGGTTCAGCCAGCGCTGAAGTTGTAGGTCATCGTACAACTTAAAAGATAACCGTCAACTGCATTTCATCGTTGCCCCGCACTTTTTGTCGGACAAGATTCCTTCTTGACGTAGGAAAAATCTGGTCTAGGCTCGATTTAACTGTATATACATACAGCTAAAAATAAATCCACCGACGACATATCAAGGAGCCAGAAATGTCCGGACTGCATGCAAAACCACAGGAAAGACCCACACTGGTCATCGCCCGATTCGAAGATCTTTTCACTGTAAACGGCATCCACTTCAGCACCGACAATCCGCGTCTGCTGCTGCACATCGCCGACGCCCACAGCGATGTCGAATCGGCCATCGCCCTCCCCGGCAAAGCGTTGAACATTCGACCGCCACTGCGCTTTGAAGGCGCTGAACACACGGCCATCGGCGACAACACCCTGCTGCGCTTCAGCGAAACCGCCGAACCGATCCGCGCGCAAACCAAGCCCTTGCACTTGCCCAATGGCCTCGCACTGACCTACGGCCAGGTGGTGGCGCTGGCTGGAGATTTCTACGGCGTGGTCGATCGACCGATCAACGAAGGCGCGACCCCGGCTGATCGCCTGAACCGTTTCAATGCCGCCTTCGACTCTCTCGCCGTGCTGCCGGCCTCCCGCGCCGAGGCCACACAGATTCTCGCGGTCATGCAAAAAGAGATCGACGCGGTTAAGCAGGCGATCAAGGACGGCAAAGCACCGCACGAAGCCTACGACGCGCTCGGAGATACGTTGTCCGAAGAGTGGAACAAGATCACCGGCGGCGGCAGTTTTGTCTCCGCGCTGTTCCCGCTTGGGCGTTATCTGAAACTGGCGGCGAACAACGCCGACCACTTCGGCGAATGGGCCAGACTGGCCTACATCGCCGGCCACACCGCCGCCCTGCAAACCGCAGTCGCGGCCCGCGCCACTCACGATGAACAACGATTGGAACGGGCCTACGCGATGAACGCGTTTGCCGACCACTTCCTCACTGACCTGTTCTCTGCCGGCCATCTGCGGGTGCCGCGCAAGGAGATGGCGGCGGTGGTCACGCCGAGCGATCTCGGCTCGCTGGTGACCCGTTTCATGCACGACGAGGACAGCAAATTCGGCCTCAAAGTGCGCAACGCCCATGGCGATCAATGGCGCGCCTACGGCGACAAACGCTACTTCGACGCCAGCGATGCGGACAACCGCACCCAGGTCAATCTGGCGGTGCAGGCCTCGGCGGATGAAGTCTTCGCTGCTTACCTCAGCGGCAACGTGCCCGCCCCTTCGACATTTGCCGCGCTGCAACGCCTGCCGGATCTGACGGCGGTGCTGAATCTTTCGAATAACTTCGCGCCGCTGTTCCGCGTCGAAGGCGGCAAGGTGCTGCGGCGCAAAGATGTGAACAACCTCAACGACACCGCCACCGTCGACGACTGGTGGGGCTGGAGCACGTACCTGCTGCTCAAGGATTACCACCCGACGGGCAACGTCAATTAAGGAGAATGAGCATGACGATCAGATTGAAACTGGAATTGGCATCGGGGCAGTCGCTGCAAGGTGCACCGCTGGAGTTGCTGGCAGATGGCAAGCCAATTGCGCGGGGGGTTGTGGATCAATCAGGCGAGGTGGCGTTTGCTGCCAAGCCGGGTAAAGCGAAACTGGCGGTGAGGGTGGATCGCTCGATATTGCCGCGCTGAAGTCAGCGGCCCATTCGCGAGCAAGCCCGCTCCCACATTGGAATGCATTTCAAGTGTGGGAACGGGTTTGCTCGCGAAAGCGCTTTGTCGTTGCATGAATCAGCGGCTTACCGTTCGTCGAGACTGGTATTTCTTACAGGTGCTTTGCTTTCGTGATCAAGACATTAATCAGGTCGTGCCGATATCGGCCTGGACGACCAAAAGGATCTTGAACATGAAAGACAAAAGCTTCGCTGTAACAATGCTGCCGGCTCCTTCGCTTAAAGAAGCGGTCAATGGGGTGCTCTACGTTCATAACCTGATTGATTCCGCCCATGGGGAAGTGCGCGAGCTTCCAAACGCAGCCTCTGGGGACACGATCAAACTGACAGTGAGTAACTCGGACGGCTCCCTGGAATGGGATACAGAGACCGTACTGACTGATATCACCGTCGGAAAGCCGATTGTATTGCCAATCCCGAAAGCGACGTTTGAAAAAATGCTCAATGCTGAAACGAACGCCGTATTGCAGTACTCCCTCGAAAGTGGGGGCAACCAAAAGCTTTCAATGCAACTGTCAGTCGAGCTTAAAGACTGATTCAACCTCACCCCTGCGCCTGCGCCTCTTCATGGGCCTGGCGCAGTCTTTCGCGGCTGTTGGTCAAATGCAGGCGCATTGCCGCTCGCGCCGCATCGGAATCCTGACGGGCAATCGCATCGTAGATTTCCTCGTGCTCGCGGCTCAGGCGGTTCATGTAGTGCTGCTGATCATCATGGGCCAGGCGCGCCGAATTCAGCCGCGTACGCGGAATGATGCTGGTGCCCAGGTGGGTCATGATGTCGGTGAAGTAGCGGTTGCCGGTGGACAGGGCGATTTCCAGGTGGAAAGCGAAGTCCGAGGCCACCGCATCGCTGGCGTGGGCCACGCTGTCGTTCAGCGCATCGAGGGCGGCGCGCATGGTCGCCAGTTGTTCGGGACTGCGGCGTTGCGCGGCGAGGCCGGCGGACTCCACTTCCAGGCTGATGCGCAATTCGAGAATCGCCAGCACGTCACGCAGGGTGACGACCGTGGCCGGGTCGATGCGAAAACCGCTGGGGCTCGGCGTGTCGAGCACGAAGGTGCCGATGCCGTGGCGGGTTTCCACCTGGCCGGCGGCCTGCAAACGGGAGATCGCCTCGCGCACCACGGTGCGGCTGACGCCGTGCTCCTGCATGATCGCCGACTCGGTGGGCAATTTGTCGCCGCGCTTGAGCAGACCGTCGCGGATCTGCTCGGTCAGCACCGTCACCAGCTCCTGAGCCAGGCTGCGGCGCTTGCGTGGGAGGCGTGGAGTGTCGATCGGGTTTTCCATGGTCAACGTCTGGTCTCGAAAATTCGGCTTGGTGGGCATCATAGCGCAGGCGGGTTGTACGATCACATCCCGCCTCACAATACCCCATGTGGGAGCGGGCTTGCTCGCGAAGGCGGTGTGTCAGGCAACCGATTTGTCGACTGAAGAGACGCCTTCGCGAGCAAGCCCACTCCCACAGGGGGTTGTGGTGATCAAGCGGTCACGGCCTGCTCCACCAGATGCCCGCTGTCGATCCGCACATGTCTAGGGTGGAAACGCTTCAGGCTGCTGCGATGGCCGACGCTGACGATGCTCAGGCCCGGCAACTGATCGATCAGCGCCTGATACAACGTTGCCTCATCCTCTTCATCCATCGCCGACGTCGCTTCGTCCATGTACAGCCATTGCGGTGCATAAAGCATGGCGCGGGCGAAAGCCAGGCGTTGCTGCTCACCCGGCGACAGCATGCGCTGCCAGTGATTGGCTTCGTCCAGACGCGCAACCAGATGCGGCAACCGGCAGATTTCCAGCACCTGCGCGTAACGTTCTGGCGCGTAGGTATCGCCCGGTTGTGGATAACTCAAGGCCTCGCGCAAGGTGCCGATCGGCAGATACGGTTTCTGCGGCAGGAACAGGTAGCGCGCCGCTGGCAGCCGGATGTTGCCGTGGCCCGCCGGCCACAGATGCCCCATCGCTCGCAGCAACGTCGACTTGCCGCTGCCGGATCGGCCGCTGAGCATCACCCGCTCGCCCGGCTCCACCGTCATGTCGGCATTGGTCAGCAGGTGACGACCATCAGCCAAGTCCAGGCCGAGATTGTGCACTTTGAGTTCGCTGCCCTGATTCTGCACATCGATGGCCGGGGTGCGCTGTTCGTTATCGGTCATGGCCTGACGGAAACTCAGCAGACGATCACAGGTGGCACGCCAGGACGCGAGGCTCTGATACGCACTGATAAACCAGCTGAAACTCTCCTGGACGTTGCCGAATGCCGAGCTGATCTGCATCAGCTCACCCAGTTCGATCTTGCCGGCGAGGTAACGCGGCGACGCAACGATAAACGGGAAAATGATCGCAGCCTGGCTGTAACCGGCAGTGAAAAATGTCAGGCGCTTGGACACTTTCATGATGTCCCAGAAGTTATGCCAGACCATGCCGAAACGGTTGCTCAAGCGACGGTTCTCATTCGGTTCGCCGTTGTACAACGCGATGCTCTCGGCATTTTCACGAATCCGCACCATGGAAAAACGCAGGTCGGCTTCGAAGCGTTGTTGTTGGTTGTTCAGGCCGATCAAGCGACGACCGATCAAATGCGTCAGCCAGCTGCCCACCACGGCGTATACCAGCACGCACCAGAACATGTAGCCGGGAATGGTGATGCCATAGACTTCGATGCTGCCCGACACGCCCCACAAAATGATCGAGAACGACACCAGGCTGACGATATTGCGCAGCAGGCCGATCCCCAGTTCAAGGGTGTTGGAGGTGAAGTTATTGAGGTCTTCGGAAATCCGCTGGTCCGGGTTATCGGTGTAACCGCCCTGCTCCAGCTGGTAGTAATTCTTGTCGGCAAGCCAACGGGAAAAATGCTTTTCGGTGAGCCAGGCCCGCCAGCGAATCGTCAGCATCTGGGTCAGATACAGCCGGTACACGGCACCGACAATCGCCACCGCCGCAATGCCGCAGAAATACAGAATCAAGCGCCAGAACGCCGCCTCATCCTTCTTTTGCAGCGCGTTGTAGAAATCCTTGTACCAGGTGTTGAACCACACCGAGATGCCCACGCTCAGCAGCGAGAGCGCGATCACCGCGATCAGCAGCGTCCAGGCCTTGCCCTTCTCTTCACTGCGCCAGTAAGGCGTGATGATCGCCCACACCTTGCGAAAAAACTGCCCGCGCACAGCATCGTTGACCGCGGAATATTCAGCGTTCTGATTCATGAAAAAGGCTCGATAAAGAAAAGAACAGATACGCACCGATCATAGATGATCGGTGCGTTTTATCGCCAGAGTGGGACTGGCTCATTCAGGGATTGTTCAGATTCATGGGGGTTTCAGTATCGCCGCGAGCGCACGTACCGTTCATCGGGACTGTCAGAGTTGACAGTAGAGGGGGGCGATTCAGGCTGATCAACTGGGCTGGCCTCCTGCAAGGAATTCGCTGTGAATCAGGAGAGCAGGTTACCCCTCTGACAACGAAAGGAATTGGTCATGAACAAAGTAGAAAACCCGCTTAATGCTCCAACCAGCGATTCGATCAAGAATGGCAAACTGTCTATCAGTGAGGTGAGTGATTTGGGGATTACAGTCAAATTCAGTTCCGATAACCCCAAGGTTGATATCCATCTTGCCTGGATCGGATATGCCTCCGAAAAGAAATCCGAGCAGAAAGGCAGTAAAAACAACGAGCTCATTCTCCCGGTATCAAAAGCTACCGTGGAAAGCTGGCTAAGGCAGGATCTCTACGCGCAATGCGAAGCGACTCTGGGTGGAAAAAAATACTCATCGCCAAAAATGTTCTTCACGGTCGTAGCTTGAACCCAGGCGCTACCCGAATGCAGGGTAGCGCCTGTTTCATTCAGTCCAGCTCATTTGGCCAGCAAACCTTTCAACGACGAACCGGGCGCTTCTGCAGTTTGCGCTGCAGGGTGCGGCGGTGCATGCCCAAGGCACGGGCAGTGGCGGAGATGTTGCCTTCGTGTTCGGTCAGCACGCGCTGGATGTGCTCCCATTGCAGACGGTCAACCGACATCGGGTTTTCCGGCACCAGGCTGTCGAGGTCGGCGTGCTCGGAGAGCAGCGCGGCCAGTACGTCATCGGCGTCGGCCGGTTTGCACAGGTAGTTGCAGGCGCCGCGCTTGATCGCTTCGACCGCGGTGGCAATGCTCGAATAACCGGTGAGGATCACCACGCGCATTTCCGGGTCCAGCTCCAGCAGCTTGGGCAGCAGCACCAGGCCGGAGTCGCCGTCCATTTTCAGGTCCAGCGCGGCGTAGTCCGGCAGGTCGGCCTGGGCGATGGTCAGGCCTTCTTCGGCGGAGCCTGCGGTGCTGACGCGAAAGCCACGACGAGCCATGGCACGGGCCATTACTCGGGTGAACGTTGCGTCGTCGTCGACCAGCAGCAAATGCGGCAGTTCTTCGCCTTCGACTTGGATTTCGTCACTCATGTTGGTCTCCTCGGGCGCCGTGGGGCAGGCGCAGCTCGGTGAGCGTGCCGCCTTCCTCATGACTATAGAGTTTCACTGAGCCGCCGGCGCGTGTCACGCTGGCCTTGCTCAAAAACAGGCCCAGGCCGAAACCTTTGCCCTTGGTGGTAAAAAACGGTTTGCCGATCTGCTCGGCGATGGCCAGCGGCACACCGGCGCCGTGGTCACGAATGCTGATGGTCACGGTTTCCGCATCCCAGTCCAGCGTCACCTGAAGGTTTTCCGGGCAGGCGTCGGCGGCGTTGTTCAGCAGATTGAGCAGCGCCTGGGTCAGGTCCGGCGGCGGTGCCATGCGCGGCACGGTGCCTTGGCCGAGACGCTGGAAGCGATAACTGGCTTCCGGACGCATCAGGTGCCAGCGGTTCAGCGCTTCGTCGAGCCATTGGGTGACGTCCTGCATCTCCACGGCCATACGGCGGTTGGCTTCGGCGGCACGCACCAGTTGCTGCAGGGTTTCTTTGCAGAGTTTGACCTGATCCTGCAGCACCTTCAGATCGTCTTGCAGCATCGCGTCGGGGTGATCCTGCTGCATCTCCTTGAGCAGTACGCTCATGGTCGCCAGCGGCGTGCCGAGTTCATGCGCGGCGCCGGCCGCCTGAGTGGCGACGGCGAGCAATTGCTGATCGCGCAAGCCTTCTTCACGACGAATCGCCCGCAACTCTTCCTGACGACGCAGCTCTTCCGCCATGCGCGCAGCGAAAAACGTGATGACCGCAGCGGCCAGCGCGAAGCTCAGCCACATGCCGTAGATCTGCAGGTTCTCGCGGGCCACCGGCAGGGTTTCCAGCGGATAGAAACGCGTGAGCATCACGGTGTACAGCGCCAGCGCGATACCCGACAGAATCACCGAATAACGCCACGGCAGCGTCACCGCCGCGATGGTCAGCGGCACCAGGTAGTAGGAAACGAACGGGTTGGTCGAACCGCCGGAAAAATACAGCAGCGCACTGTGGATCACCAGATCGCAGGCCAGTTGCAGGGCGTATTCGAGCTCGGTCACCGGCCATGAAGTGCGCAGGCGCACGGCGGTGAACACGCACAGCAGAATCGAGCAGCCGAGGGTCATCGCCAGTTGCACCCACGGCAACGGCAGCAGTTGCAGCCAGTAGGCCAGGCCTACAGAACCGGCCTGCGCGGCGAGCACCAGGGTGCGAATGAAGGTCAGCCGCCAGAGGTTCTGGCGAGTGGCGGAAGTCAGTTGTACGGGGGCGAGCATGAGCTCTCCTGATGAGCGCTCCAGGCGGATCGCACGGAGTATAACCAAGCCGCGCCTTTGAGAGGCGAAAGTGCGGCAAATGACCACATGGCGAAAACATTTTCGGAGGCTATAAGGGCGCCTTCGCGAGCAGGCTCGCTCCCACAGAGGAATGCATTTCAAAAGTGGGAGCGAGCCTGCTCGCGAATGGCCGCGCAGCGGCCCGCTGCATCTGTATAGAAGTTGTAACTGGGCGAACCGGATCGCAGAAGCTAGAGTCTGATGGTTTCACGCAGGGACGAACCAACACCTGCGCATTATTCAAGGAGCCTTCATGCACACCTTTCGCCGCAGCGCCGCCCTTCTCGCCCTGACCGTCGGCAGCATCGCCAGCCTTCCGGCGCTGGCCGCCGATGAGCTGCACTACAACCAGATTTCCCTGCGCGCCGAAGTCAGCCAGGAAGTGGCCCGCGACCTGATGATCGTGACGCTCTACACCGAAGCGCAAAACACCGACCCGGCCAAACTCGCCGCGGACGTCAGCACCACCATGAACAAGGCACTGGCCCAGGCCAAGCAAGTCAAAGACATCACCCTGCGCCAGGGCAGCCGCAACAGCTACCCGATCTACGACACCAAGGGCCAGAAAATCACCGGTTGGCGTGAACGCGCCGAACTGCGCCTGGAAAGCGCCGACTTCGCCGCCCTGTCCAAACTCACCGGCGAACTGCTGACCGACCTGAAAATGGGCGGCATGGACTTCGCCATCGCCGAGCCGACCCGCAAGGCTAGCGAGGACAAGTTGCTGAAAGAAGCCGTCAACGCCTTCAAGGCCCGCGCTCAACTGGCCACCGATGCACTGGGCGGCAAGGGCTACAAAATCGTCAACCTGAACCTCAACAGCAACGGCTACCCACAACCGTACATGCGCGCCCCGATGATGATGAAAGCCGCCGGCATGGCGGATTCGGCACCGGTCACGCCAGAAGTTGAAGCCGGCACCAGCCAGGTCAGCCTGACCGCCGATGGCTCGATTGAAGTGCTGATGCAGTGAATTGATGTGGGCTGAATGAGAAACCGGCGATCAGTGAATGATCGCCGGTTTTTTTGTGCCTGGATTTTGTGGTGAATGTTCCGCCGCCATCGCGAGCAGGCTCACTCCTACAATTTGGAATGCGTTCCCTGTAGGAGTGAGCCTGCTCGCGATGAACGATAACGCGGTCTCAGGTCTGCGGATCCACCCGATCCAGCGCCCGATTCACCGCCAACTCGGCCAGCATGATGATCTGCTGAATCGCCAGCGCCGTATTGCGCTGCGGGCGACTGAGCTGATCGGCGAAATCGCTGGCCATGATGTTGGCCGAGGCCAGGGACTCGCAGGCGTGGGCCAGCAGACTTTCCGTGTCGATGCCCGGATGGACGAGGAACATCGAACTGGGCGGACGCGGTTTTGTGGCTTCGGGGCTGAGGTAGAAGTCGAGGGCGCGCTTGATCGCTTCGCGGTTTTTCGCGAGGTCTTCGGCGTGGAGGGCTTCGGTGAGTGGGGTTGTTTCTGGGGGTGGATCGGGGACAGGCTTGGACATTGATAGCGTTCCTAATCAAAAGCCATTCACTCGCCGTTTCTCACGCGGCGGAGTGGTGGCAGCAATGTGCGGGGTGAGAAACCGGTAGGAACAAGCCCGGCCGGACCGAAGCCCGCCCGCACACAGCCGCCATAGAACATTGCAGCAGCAGAAATGCTGGCGGCAATTATGGTGGTACTGATTGTGGATTAACAGTTCCTGCGGGTTCTCACACCCGATCGCTGAATCTTCAGCGACAGTTCAAGGCTAGAGAGCTGACGTCCGAGGGACAACCTGAAAACCTTGTGGGAAGGTTCTGGTTATTTGAAACGACTTTAAACAAACCAATTTTATCAGGTGACTGGACGGGCCTCTTCGCGAGCAAGCCCGCTCCCACAGTGGATGGCGTGCAGACCGTTAGAGATTGGTCGGCTGTCAGGCCGCCATCACTTAGCCAGTCGCCGCACCCGCTTTTCACCACTCACACGATGAGCGTTAGCTCGAGTACCGCTTTTGATCTTGATCCACAGGCGACGTCGGAAGGCTGAGTGGAGGGATTGATCCGGGGGTGGGAGCGCAGCGACCGTTTGGCGCAGCCAAACACAGCGAGAGGAGGTGCAGCGAAGCAAACCGGAGGCGCTGCGCCCGGATCGATCCCGCAGCGAAGGAACCCCGAGCCCCAGCGAGCGGGCCGAACGCAGGAGCAAGCCTTTTTGGTTACTTTTTCGGCGTCTGGAAAAAGTGACCCGCCGTAAGGGCGGAACCCCAAGCCGCCGTTACCGCAGCAACGGATATGCACCCAAAAGCCCCAGATATACCGAGATAGACACCCCAACAAGAAAAACGATATTTCCGAACACACCCAAATCCCCGCTAACCTGAAAAAACAACCACCTCCAAATCCCGGGGACTCCATGGAAAGATTCACCCTAAAACCACTACTAATCACCCTCGCACTAACCGCCATAGCCCCGATCGCCAACGCCGCCACAACCCTGGTCTACTGCTCCGAAGCCAGCCCGGCAGGCTTCGACCCCAGCCAATACACCAGCGGCACCGACTTCGACGCCTCCGCCGAAACCGTCTTCAACCGCCTCACCCAATTCCAGCGCGGCGGCACCGACATCGAACCCGGCCTGGCGACAAAATGGGACGTCTCCAGCGACGGCCTGCAATACACCTTCCACCTACGGCAAGGCGTGAAATTCCACACAACGGAATATTTCACCCCGACCCGCGACTTCAACGCCGACGACGTACTGTTCACCTTCCAGCGCCTGCTCGACCCCGACAACGCCTTTCGCAAGGCCTACCCCGCCGAGTCCCCGTACTTCACCGACATGGGCCTGAACACCACGATCAAATCGGTGGAAAAACTCGACGACAACACCGTGCGCTTCAACCTCAACAACGTCGACGCCGCGTTTGTGCAAAACCTCGCCATGAGCTTCGCCTCGGTGCAATCGGCCGAATACGCCGCGCAACTGCTAAAGGAAGGCAAAGCCGCCGACCTCAACCAAAAACCGGTGGGCACCGGCCCGTTCGTATTCAAGCGCTACCAGAAAGATTCGCAGATCCGCTACGCCGCCAACCCGGCCTACTGGAAACCTGAAGACGTGAAGATCGACAACCTGATCTTCTCGATCACCCCCGACGCCGCCGTACGCCTGCAGAAACTCAAGGCCGGCGAATGCCAGGTCAGCGGCTACCCGCGCCCGGCCGACATCGAAGTGATGCAACAAGACCCGAACCTGCGCGTGCTCAAGCAGCCCGGTTTCAACCTCGGCTTCCTTGCCTACAACACCACTCACCCGCCATTGGACCAGCTCAAGGTCCGTCAGGCACTGGACATGGCCATCGACAAACCGGCAATCATCAAAGCGGTTTACCAGAGTGCCGGCCAACTGGCGCAGAACGCCTTGCCGCCGGCGCAATGGTCGTATGACCCGAACATCAAGGACGCGCCGTACGACCCGGTGAAGGCCAAGGCGCTACTCAAGGAAGCCGGGGTTGCGCCGGGTACCACCATCAACCTGTGGGCAATGACGGTGCAGCGCGCCTCAAACCCGAATGCACGCATGTCGGCGCAGATGATCCAGCAGGATTGGGAGAAAATCGGCATCAAGGCCAACATCGTCAGCTACGAATGGGGCGAGTACATCAAGCGTGCGAAAAATGGCGAACACGACGCGATGATCTATGGTTGGACAGGTGACAACGGCGACCCGGACAACTGGCTCGGCGTGCTCTACAGCTGCGCCGCGGTCAAGGGCAGCAACTACGCCAAGTGGTGCGACCCGGCCTACGACAAACTGGTGCAGCAGGCCAAGGTGACCACCGACAAGGCGCAACGGGTAAAACTGTATCAACAGGCGCAACTGATCCTTAAACAGCAGGTGCCGATCACCCCGATCGCCAACTCCACGGTGTTCCAGCCGCTGCGCAAGGAAGTGACCGACTTCAAGATCAGTCCGTTTGGCCTTACGCCCTTTTACGGCGTGGGTATAAATAAGTAACACCGAGCCCCAATGCGGCGCGCACAACGTGACCGGCGCACCGTTTTGGGGCTTCGTTTGCACCGTAAAATCCACCCGCAAACGGTCAAATGCGTCAAAAGTTATACAGATGCGACATTAAGGTACGTACGTGCCACCGTTTAACGCTCGCTCACACTCTGGATCTTGCATTGGGTATGGCCCCTGCATAAGTATCCGCAGGCACGACTCACGAGGTCGTACCTCAATATTAAAAAATGACAACAAATCATGAGGCCAACATGCTTAAACACGCGGTCATTCCGTTTTTAGTCGGCGCAGGCTTGTTAGCCTCCGCACCTTTCGCATCCGCTGCGACTAACCTGGTGTTCTGCTCCGAAGGGAGCCCGGCCGGTTTTGATCCAGGCCAGTACACCACCGGAACCGACTTCGACGCCTCAGCCGAAACCATGTTCAACCGCCTGAGTCAGTTCGAGCGTGGCGGCACCGCCGTTATCCCGGGCCTGGCCACCAGCTGGGACATTTCCCCGGACGGCCTGACTTACACCTTCCACTTGCGTGAAGGCGTCAAGTTCCACACCACCCCGTATTTCAAGCCGACTCGTGAGTTCAACGCCGACGACGTGCTGTTCACCTTCAATCGCATGATTAACAAGGATGACCCGTTCCGTAAGGCGTACCCGACCGAATTCCCGTACTTCACCGACATGGGGATGGACACCAACATCACCAAGATCGATAAAGTCGACGACCACACCGTCAAGTTCACGCTGAAAGAAGTCGACGCCGCGTTCATCCAGAACATGGCCATGAGCTTCGCCTCGATCCAGTCCGCCGAGTACGCAGCCCAGCTGCTCAAGGAAGGCAAGGCTGCCGACATCAACCAGAAGCCGATCGGCACTGGTCCGTTCGTGTTCAAGAGCTACCAGAAAGACTCGAACATCCGCTACACCGGCAACAAGGATTACTGGAAGCCTGAGGACGTGAAGATCGACAACCTGATCTTCGCCATCACCACCGACCCGTCGGTACGTATCCAGAAACTGAAAAAGAACGAGTGCCAGGTCACCCTGTTCCCGCGTCCGGCGGATCTCGCGGCGCTGAAGGCCGACAAAACCCTGAAGATGCCTGACCAGGCCGGTTTCAACCTGGGCTACATCGCCTACAACGTGATGGACAAGGTCAAGGGCAGCAACGAAGCGAACCCGCTGGCTGACCTGCGCGTACGTCAGGCGCTGGACATGGCGGTGAACAAACCGCAGATCATCGATTCGGTTTACCAGGGCGCCGGCCAGCTGGCCGTCAACGCCATGCCACCGACCCAGTGGTCCTACGACACCACCATCAAGGACGCCAAGTACGATCCTGAGAAAGCCAAACAGCTGCTCAAGGAAGCTGGCGTCAAGGAAGGTACCGAGATCGTTCTGTGGGCGATGCCGGTGCAGCGTCCGTACAACCCGAACGCCAAGCTGATGGCTGAAATGCTCCAGTCCGACTGGAAGAAGATCGGCCTGAACGTGAAGATCACCAGCTACGAGTGGGGCGAGTACATCAAGCGTTCCAAAGGTGGCGAGAACCAGGCCATGATCATTGGCTGGAGCGGTGACAATGGTGATCCGGACAACTGGCTGAACGTGCTGTTCGGCTGCGACTCGCTCAGCGGCAACAACTTCTCCAAGTGGTGCGACAAGAAGTTCGACGGCCTCGTCAAGGAAGCCAAGCGCACGACCGACCAGGGCAAGCGCACCGAACTGTACAAACAGGCGCAACACGTCCTCAAAGATGCAGTCCCAATGACACCTATCGCTCACTCGACGGTGTATCAACCCATGCGCGCCAACGTGCAGGACTTCAAGATCAGCCCATTCGGCTTGAACTCCTTCTACGGCGTCAGCGTCAGCAATTAAGCCATTGCAAGGGCGACGTTCATGACGTCGCCCTTGCTTTAGCTGCCGGGAAGTCAGGAATTTGCCTACAGCCAATTCCGCTGCGGATGACTGCAGTGGCATAGGACGTGTCGACTTTTCCTACGAGTTTTCAGGCAATTACGCATTTACTGCCAGACCCACGGCCCCTACCGTCGGGTTCTGACCAGTTTCTGCGTGGGCCACCGGCTTGCTGTACGTACTGGATTGAGCTCAATGCCACCTCAGCGTCCCTGGACGGGACCGCGGTGCATTGAACAACACTACAAAAAAGAGGGAGCGTCATGCGCCATACCTTGGTTTTTTCCGCACTGCTGGGCGCCGGCCTGTTGGCCGCCACGTCCGCCAGTTACGCCGCCAGCAACAGCCTGGTGTTCTGCTCCGAAGGCAGCCCGGCGGGTTTTGATACCGCGCAATACACGACGGCCACCGATAACGATGCCGCCGAGCCGCTGTACAACCGCCTGGTCGAGTTTGAAAAAGGCGCGACCAACGTCGTACCGGGACTGGCAACCAAGTGGGATATTTCCGAGGATGGTCTCAAGTACACCTTTCACCTGCGTGAAGGTGTGAAATTTCATACAACGCCGTACTTCAAACCGACGCGCGATTTCAACGCCGACGACGTGCTGTTCACGTTTAACCGCATGCTCGATCCGCAACAGCCATTCCGTAAGGCTTATCCGACCGAATTCCCGTATTTCAACGGGATGAGCCTGAACAAGAACATTGCCAAGGTCGAAAAGACCGGGCCGCTGACCGTGGAATTCACGCTCAACAGCGTCGACGCCGCGTTCATCCAGAACATCGCCATGAGCTTCGCTGCCATCCTGTCCGCCGAATACGCCGACAAGCTGCTGGCCGAAGGCAAGCCGAGCGACATCAACCAGAAGCCGGTCGGCACCGGGCCGTTCGTGTTCAAGAGCTATCAGAAAGACTCGAATATCCGTTACACCGGTAACGAGCACTACTGGGATCCGAGCCGGGTCAAGCTGAAGAACCTGATCTTCGCGATCAACACCGACGCTTCGGTACGCGTGCAGAAGCTCAAGGCCGGCGAATGCCAGATCACCCTGCATCCACGCCCTGCCGATGTCGAAGCACTGAAGGTCGACCCGAAACTGCAGCTGATTTCCAAGCCGGGTTTCAACCTCGGCTACATCGCCTACAACGTGCGCCACAAGCCCTTCGACCAGCTCGAAGTACGTCAGGCGCTGGACATGGCGGTGAATAAACAGGGGATTCTCAACGCTGTTTATCAAGGCGCCGGGCAACTGGCGGTCAACGCCATGCCACCGACCCAGTGGTCCTACGACGACAGCATCAAGGACGCCGCCTACAACCCGGAAAAAGCCCGCGAGCTGCTCAAGGCTGCCGGCGTGAAAGAAGGCACCGAGATCACCCTGTGGGCGATGCCGGTACAGCGTCCATACAACCCGAACGCCAAACTGATGGCCGAAATGCTCCAGGCAGACTGGGCGAAAATCGGTCTGAAAGTGAAGATCGTCAGCTACGAATGGGGCGAGTACATCAAGCGCACCAAGAATGGCGAGCACGATATCAGCCTGATCGGCTGGACCGGCGACAACGGGGACCCGGACAACTGGCTGGGCACCCTGTACAGCTGCGACGCGATTGGCGGCAACAACTATTCCATGTGGTGCGATCCGGCGTACGACAAGCTGATCAAAGAGGCCAAGGTCGTCACCGATCGCGACCAGCGCACCACGCTCTACAAACAGGCGCAGCAGTTGCTCAAGCAGCAAGTGCCGATCACGCCTGTCGCCCACTCGACGGTCAACCAGCCGTTAAGCGCCCGGGTTGAAGGCTTCAAGGTCAGCCCCTTCGGTCGCAATGTGTTCTCGGGCGTCAGTATCGATTAACCCAACCGATTAGCCGCAACGCTGAGGGGACCGTCTATCCCCTCACGCAAGCGCTTTGCCGAAATTCGCCGATCCGGCCTTTTGCAAACGTTTGCGATGTGTGAAATGAGTTCTAAACCAATAACCGGCCCACCCAAAAAAGCCGGCATAAAAAGAAAGTAAAGGAGCTTCACCCATGAAACTGAGCAGCACCGCGATACTGGCCCTGGCCATCAGCAGCGTCACCGCTACGGCTTATGCGGAAACCCAAAGCCAGGCGTTCACCCCGGTGACCGTCAACACCAAGAGCGCCCAGGCTGAAGCGACCGGCTTCGTCGAAGGACAGTCGATTACCGGTACGACGCGTAACTGGTACGCCAATGAGCAATTGAAACGTGGTGCCAAGTTCAAGTACCAAAAAAACGGTACAACCGAACTTACTGATCGCCGGATCAACTGGGTACAAGGCACGATTCTCAAGTACAACTCGGGGTTCACCGAAGGTACTGTCGGCATCAGCACTGAAGTGGCGGTCTATAACGCTGTAGCTCTTGAGCGTGACCGCAAAAACCTCGCTGCAAACGTCGGTGGGGCGCCGATTCCTAACGTCGCCTCCGGTAACAACCGGACCCTGACCCGAGACGGTGGCGATGCGGAGGGACAGTGGAGCAAACTGGGTCTGGCCAACATCAAGGCGCGGGTTTCAAATACCACTCTGACCGCCGGCCGCCAAAACTTCAGCAGCCCGATGGTCGATGTGATCGGCAACCGCGCTCTTCCTTCGAGCTTCCAAGGTGTCAGCCTGCACAGCGAAGAGTTGGAAAACCTGACCTTCGACATCGCTACGTTCGACAAGAACTCGCCACGTATGGAAGAAAGCCAGCGCAAGTTCCGCTCCGAATATGCTGACACGCTCATTGAAATTGATCACGTCAACACCGCTGGTATTTCCTACCAGCCGTTTGCCAGTCTGAAAACCAGCCTGTGGGCAACTCAGGCTGAAGATATGTGGAAACAGTATTACTTCGGCGCCACCCACGAGCTGGGCGATAGCCAGATCCTCAGCCTGACCACCGGTTTGAACTACTACAAGACCGTCGATGAAGGCAAAAAGAAGCTGGGCGAAATCGACAACGATACCTACTCGCTGTCGCTGGGCCTGACTCACCAGGCCCATAGCCTGACCTTCTCGTACCAGGAAATTAACGGTAACGAATACTTCGACTATCTGCACGAAACCAACGGTATTTACCTGGCCAACTCCCTGCTCTCGGACTTCAACGGCCCGAACGAGAAATCCTTCCAGGTCGCTTACGGTCTGAACATGGCTGAATATGGCGTGCCAGGCCTGAAGTTCAACATCTACAGCGCTCGTGGTTGGGGCATCGACGGCACTCACTACAAAGGCGGCGCTTACGACAGCGTGCTGGCGATGGATGGCGAACACCACTACGAATACGGGATCGGTGCTGCATACGCCGTGCAAAGCGGGCCGCTCAAGGCTACCGCAATACGCGCAACCTACACCGCACACCGTGCCAGTGAAAACCAGCTGGATGGCAGCATCAACGAGTTCCGTCTCGTGACCACCATCCCGTTCAACATTCTGTAAAAAACGCCAACCGACGGCTGACTCATGACGAGTCGGCCGTTCGGTTTTTTGTCTTCAACCGATTGCAGAGGGTTATCGATGAAAATGCTTCCCCTACGTGCGGCCGTCGCTGCCGCGTTGTTGAGCGCCGCCATCGGCGTCTCGGCCAAACCCTTGGTGGTCTGCACCGAAGCCAGTCCGGAAGGCTTCGATATGGTCCAGTACACAACTGCAGTCACTGCCGATGCGGTGGCCGAAACGATCTTCAACCGCCTGGCCGACTTCAAGCCCGGCACCACCGAAGTGATTCCGGCACTGGCCGAATCCTGGGACATCAGTGAAGACGGCCTGACGTACACGTTCCACCTGCGCAAAGGCGTCAAGTTTCACACCACCGAATACTTCAAGCCGACCCGCGACATGAACGCCGACGACGTGGTCTGGAGCTTCCAGCGTCAGCTGGACCCGAATCACCCGTGGCACAAACTGTCGAGCGTGGGCTTCCCGTACTTTGAAAGCATGGGCTTCAAGGAACTGCTCAAAAGCGTAGAGAAAGTCGACGACAACACGGTCAAGTTCACCCTGACCCGCCGCGAAGCGCCGTTCCTGGCCGACATCGCCATGGCGTTCTCCTCGATCTACCCGGCCGAATACGCCGACCAGTTGCTCAAGTCCGGCAAGACCGGCGACCTCAACAACAAGCCAGTCGGCACCGGCCCGTTCATCTTCCAGCGTTATGCCAAGGATGCGCAGGTGCGCTTCAAGGCCAACCCGGACTACTTCCGTGGCAAGGCCCCGGCCGACGCGCTGATCCTGGCGATCGCCACCGACAACAACGTGCGCCTGCAGAAGCTCAAGGCCAACGAGTGCCAGATCGCGCTGTATCCGAAACCGGATGACATCCCGAGCATCAAGAAAGACAGCAACCTGAAAGTCGACGAGATGGACGCGATGACCGTCTCGTACATCGCCATGAACACCCAGCACAAATACATGAGCGACGTGCGCGTGCGTAAGGCCATCGACATCGCCTTCGACAAGGAAGCCTACGTCAACGCGCTGTTCGGCAAAGGCAACGCCAGCGTGGCGGTCAACCCGTACCCGCCGACGCTGCTGGGTTACAACCACGACCTGAAGAACCCGCCACGCGACCTGGACAAGGCGCGTGCCCTGCTCAAGGAAGCCGGGGTTCCGGAAGGCACCGTGTTTACCCTGTTTACCCGTAACGGCGGCGGCCCGACCAACCCGAATCCGATGCTCGGCGCGCAGATGATGCAGGCTGACCTGGCGAAAGTCGGAATCAAGATCGACATCCGCGTCATGGAATGGGGCGAAATGCTCAAACGCGCCAAGGCCGGCGAGCACGACATGGTGTCGGCCGGATGGGCGGGCGACAACGGCGACCCGGATAACTTCCTGACGCCTATGCTCAGTTGCGAAGCAGCCAAGAACGGCGAAAACTACGCGCGCTGGTGCAACGAGAAATTCCAGACCCTGCTCGACGAAGCACGGGCTAAAGTAGATCCGGCCGAACGCGCGAAGCTCTACGAACAGGCCCAGGTGCTGTTTAATCAGGACCAACCGTGGATCAGCATGGCCCACACCCGGATGTTTACCGCAATGCGCAACAACGTAGAGGGTTATCACATCAGCCCTCTCACAACCAATAACTTCGCCACTACCCAGGTGAAGTAGATAAGAAACTCCCGGCCTCCCTGACCCCAGGGGCGCCGGGCACGCCTAACCGGCTGATGAGGTACCACACAAGATGTTTAGTTTTATTGCCCGCCGACTGGGGTTGTTGATCCCCACGTTTTTCGGCATCACCTTGCTGACTTTCGCGTTGATTCGCATGATTCCGGGCGACCCCGTGGAAGTGATGATGGGCGAACGTCGGGTCGACCCCGAAATGCACGCTCAGGCAATGGAACGCCTAGGTCTGAACAAACCGTTGTATGCCCAGTACCTGGACTACATCGGCAAACTGGCCCACGGCGATCTCGGCGAATCCCTGCGTACGCGTGAGAGCGTATGGACCGAGTTCACCTCCCTTTTCCCGGCGACCCTGGAACTGTCCATGGCCGCCCTGCTGTTCGCCGGCATCCTCGGTCTTCTGGCCGGGGTGATTGCGGCACTCAAGCGAGGATCCCTGTTCGACCACGGGGTGATGGGCATCTCCCTGGCGGGGTATTCGATGCCGATCTTCTGGTGGGGCCTGATCCTGATCATGTTCTTCTCGGTGAGTCTGGGCTGGACCCCGGTGTCCGGGCGGATTGACCTGCTTTACGACATCGAGCCGCGCACCGGTTTCATGCTGATCGACACGCTGCTGGCCGATGACATGGGCGCATTCCTCGACGCCCTGCATCACCTGATCCTGCCGGCCATCGTGCTTGGCACCATTCCGCTGGCGGTGATCGCGCGGATGACCCGTTCGTCGATGCTCGAAGTGCTGCGTGAAGACTACATCCGTACCGCCAAGGCCAAAGGCCTGTCGCCCTCGCGCGTGGTGTTCGTGCACGGCCTGCGCAACGCGCTGATTCCGGTGCTGACCGTGGTCGGCCTGCAAGTCGGCACCCTGCTGGCCGGTGCAGTCCTGACCGAAACCATTTTCTCCTGGCCCGGCATCGGTAAATGGCTGATCGAAGCCATCGGCGCCCGGGACTACCCGGTTGTGCAAAACGGCATCCTGTTAATCGCCTGCCTGGTGATTCTGGTCAACTTCGTAGTGGACATCCTCTACGGCTTTGCCAACCCACGCATCCGTCATCAGCGCTGAGGTCCATACCATGAGCACTCCAACATCCTCAGTAGCCACTTCCGCCCCAAGCGCGGATCAAAGCCTGCTGTACCCGTCACCGTACAAAGAATTCTGGCAAGCCTTCTCCAAGAACAAGGGCGCGGTTGCCGGCCTGCTGTTCATGCTGCTGATCATCTTCTGCGCGATCTTCGCGCCGTGGGTCGCGCCGCATAACCCAAGCGAGCAATACCGTGACTTCCTGCTGACGCCACCGGCGTGGCTCGAAGGCGGGCAGATGCAATTCCTGCTCGGCACCGATGAACTGGGTCGCGACCTGCTGTCACGGCTGATTCAGGGTTCGCGCCTGTCGCTGCTGATCGGTCTGTCGTCGGTGGTGATGTCGCTGATCCCGGGGATCCTGCTGGGTCTGTTCGCCGGTTTCTTCCCGAAAATGATCGGCCCGACCATCATGCGTCTGATGGACATCATGCTGGCCCTGCCGTCCCTGCTGCTGGCTGTGGCGATCGTCGCCATCCTCGGCCCTGGCCTGATCAACACCGTGATCGCCATTGCTGTGGTATCGCTGCCGTCCTACGTGCGTCTGACCCGCGCCGCCGTGATGGGCGAACTGAACCGCGACTACGTGACCGCCGCACGCCTGGCCGGTGCCGGTCTGCCACGTCTGATGTTCATCACCGTGCTGCCGAACTGCATGGCGCCGCTGATCGTGCAGGCCACCCTGAGTTTCTCTTCGGCGATTCTCGATGCCGCCGCCCTGGGCTTCCTCGGCCTTGGCGTACAACCGCCAACCCCTGAGTGGGGCACCATGCTGGCCTCGGCCCGCGACTACATCGAACGCGCCTGGTGGGTCGTGAGTCTGCCTGGTTTGACCATTTTGCTCAGCGTGCTGGCAATCAACTTGATGGGCGACGGTCTGCGCGATGCGCTGGACCCGAAACTCAAGAACGCCGCCTGAGGAGATTCCCATGTCACTGCTAGAAATCAAGAATCTCAACGTTCGCTTCGGCGACAAAACCGCGACACCCGTTGTCGATGGCCTCGACCTGAAAGTCGACAAAGGCGAAGTCCTGGCAATCGTTGGCGAATCGGGTTCGGGTAAATCCGTAACCATGATGGCGCTGATGGGCCTGATCGAGCATCCCGGCATCGTCACCGCCGACTCGCTCAGCTTTGACGGCAAAGACATGCTCAAGCTGAGCAATCGTCAGCGTCGGCAAATCGTCGGCAAAGACCTGTCGATGGTGTTCCAGGACCCGATGACCGCGCTCAACCCGAGCTACACCGTCGGTTTCCAGATCGAAGAAGTGCTGCGTCTGCACCTGAAAATGTCCGGCAAGCAAGCGCGCAAACGCGCCATCGAACTGCTGGAAAAAGTCGAGATCCCGGGCGCCGCCAGCCGTATGGACGCCTACCCGCATCAACTGTCCGGCGGTATGAGCCAGCGTGTCGCGATCGCCATGGCGATTGCCGGCGAGCCGAAACTGCTGATCGCCGACGAACCGACCACGGCACTCGACGTAACGATTCAGGCACAGATCATGGATCTGCTGCTGGCGTTGCAGAAAGAACAGAACATGGGCCTGGTGCTGATCACTCACGACCTCGCGGTCGTGGCCGAAACCGCTCAGCGCGTCTGTGTGATGTACGCCGGCCAGGCTGTTGAAGTCGGTCAGGTGCCGCAACTGTTCGACATCCCGGCGCACCCTTACAGCGAAGCGTTGCTCAAGGCGATTCCGGAACACAGCCAGGGCGCCGAGCGTCTGGCGACACTGCCGGGCATCGTCCCGGGCCGTTATGACCGTCCGCAGGGCTGCCTGCTGTCGCCGCGCTGCCCGTACGTGCAGGACACCTGCCGCGCGCAACGTCCGACCCTTGATCCGAAAAGCAACAGCCTCGCGCGCTGCTTCTTCCCGCTGAACCAGGAGGTGGCGTAATGGCCGTCGTACTTACCGCCCGCGACCTGACCCGTCACTACGAAGTGTCCCGTGGCCTGTTCAAGGGGCACGCCACCGTACGCGCGCTCAACGGCGTGTCGTTCGAACTGGAAGCCGGCAAGACCCTCGCCGTGGTCGGCGAATCGGGCTGCGGCAAATCCACCCTCGCCCGTGCCCTGACCCTGATTGAAGAGCCGTCGTCCGGTTCGTTGAAAATCGCCGGCCAGGAAGTCGCCGGTGCCGACAAGGCTCAGCGCAAGCAACTGCGCAAAGACGTGCAGATGGTGTTCCAGAGCCCGTACGCGTCATTGAATCCTCGGCAGAAAGTCGGTGACCAACTCGGCGAGCCGCTGCTGATCAACACCAACCTGTCCGCCGCTGAACGCCGCGAAAAAGTCCAGGCGATGATGAAGCAGGTCGGCTTGCGTCCCGAGCACTACCAGCGCTATCCGCACATGTTCTCCGGCGGTCAGCGCCAGCGGATCGCTCTCGCCCGGGCGATGATGCTGCAACCGAAAGTGCTGGTGGCGGATGAGCCTACCTCGGCACTGGACGTGTCGATTCAGGCCCAGGTGCTGAACCTGTTCATGGATCTGCAGCAAGAGTTCAACACGGCGTACGTGTTCATTTCGCACAACCTGGCGGTGGTGCAACATGTGGCCGATGACGTGATGGTGATGTACCTCGGTCGCCCGGTGGAAATGGGCCCGAAAGACGCTATCTACGAACGTCCCCTGCACCCATACACCCAGGCGTTGCTGTCGGCGACCCCGACCATTCACCCGGACCCGAACAAGCCGAAAATCAAGATCGTCGGCGAATTGCCCAACCCGCTGAACCCGCCACCGGGCTGCGCGTTCCACAAGCGCTGCCCGTACGCGACCGAGCGTTGCAGCACTGAAGAGCCGTTGTTGCGTGAATTGGATAATCGCCAGGTGGCCTGCCACTACGCCGAGCAATTCCTCGACGGCGCCGCCTGATTAACGGCGGACGAAAGTGTGGGAGCGGGCTTGCTCGCGAATGCGGTGTGACAGTCACTGATAATGGTGACTGACACACCGCTTTCGGGAGCAAGCCACCTCCCACAGGGAACTTGAGTTGTCGCTAAAGCGTTAACCAAACCCCTTCTCCCCCGATTGCGCATCAGTCGGGGAAGAAGGGGTTTTCTTTTATTTGCGATTTACGTCTGGCTGTCGCCTTCGTCGTCCGGATCATCAGAGTCCGGTTCATCAGTAGTCGAGTCATCGTCATCGGCGCTGCCACCCTGCCCCTGATCACCTGGCTCTGATTCGGACTTGGCGAGCATCAGGCCGCTGTGTCCAACCTGGCCGTTAAAGGCCTGGGAATCGTGATCCTCGCACTCCGCCCAGGCCGTCGCGGTGCCGAGGGACAGCATGACCATCACTTTCAATAGCAATAAAAACCGTAGCAACCTGCTTTTCATAGCTGACTCCATCCACTTTCAGGTGAGACATGGGTGCCTGACTGGCGCTGTGTGAAATCTAGTTCCGATCCGTCGGGTTCACCAGATAGGACGCTAACGAGCAGACAGAAATGCCCTCCACAGACAGACAGGTTTCGAATAACACCTATCGCGTAATCAGCTAAGCGGGCGGGTCGCTTGCCACGTCAAGGGAATTGACATCAACACCAGTACGGCGCTACCCAGCCAGACGCTATGGCCACCGAAATTGCCGTACAACTGACCGCTGAGCACCGGCGACAACAGCGCACTGGCGCTCCAGCTCATAAAGAACAGACCAAAGTACTGGCCGCTTTTGCCGCGCTGGGCAAATTGCATCGCCAGCACATTCAGCGGCGGCATGAACAACGCCTCGCCCAAGGTCCAGATCACCGTCGACAGGCAGACGAACGCCAGCCCGGATCCGAATGGCAACATGCCCAATCCGCCGGCCAGCAACAAACTCCCTGCGAGCATTTGCCGCCGCGTGCCCCAACGCTCGCCGCAGTGTGACAAGGGAATCTGCAAGGCGATCACCAGCAACGCATTGAGCCCGAACTGCCAGCCGATCGCCTCGGTGCTCAAGTGGTAGTAATCACGCAGATAATTGCCCAGCGTGCTGTAGACCGTGTCGAATGCAATGCCAGGCACGGCCGTCGCCGCGAGCAACCACAGGAACGCTTTATCGTAAAACGGCGCAACGGTTCCACCGGCGCCGTTTGTAGAGGGGGCGTCATTGATCAGTACCGGCCGACGCCACGTAGTGCGAACAAACCACAGCAAGGCCAACAGCGTCATCGCCGCGCTGCCGAAAAACACCCAGCGGAAATCCGTCTGCGCCAACACCCCGCCCGCCACACCCGCGGCGGCCATGCCAAGGTTACGCGCCACCCGGCTCAAGGCCTGCGCGCGCAAGCGTTGAGCGACTTCGCAGTACTCCATGATCAGGCGCTGGTGCAGGGTGCGAATGGCCCCATCGATCGTCCCGCTGAGCAACAGCAATGCCGCCAGCAACGGCACTTGCGAGACCAGCCCCAGCAGGATCAACACCCACACCGAAACAAAGAACAGCGTCGCCGTCAGCCGCGCCGTGCGCACATGATCACTGAGCAGCCCACCGAGCATCGAACCGACCAACAACCCGGCACCATAGGCCGACAGCAACCAGCCGACGGTTTCAATCGCCAGCCCCAGCTCCTGGCGCAGATACAGCGCCATGAACAACTTGACCATGCTGCTCAGACGATTGATGAACAGCAACGCCGCAAGCACCCAGGCCATCAGACTGAAATAGCCATTGGGGCGCAGCAGATGGATGAGGTTGCGCGTCATTCCATTGACCTCTCAAAGCGACCGGCATGACCTGGAACACTAACGTCCAGCGCGCCGGTTGTCGCGATCAAGAACCTTGAGATCTCAAAATACGGATTCGTCCTACAGTCCCTGCAAGGAGCTTCCTTCAGTCGCTCAATTGGATTAGAAAAAATGGTCGGCTGTCAGGTCGCCATCGCCAGCAGGCTGGCTCCCACAGGTTGAGACCGGTGTATTCAGGTAGAGATTGGTCGGCTGTCAGGCCGCCTTCGCGAGCAAGC
>NZ_OBDS01000017.1:148119-156083 GCF_900215165.1 Pseudomonas sp. LAMO17WK12:I5
TCAGGCCGCCATCGCTGGCAAGCCAGCTCCCACAGAAAAAGCTAAAGCCAGGCGCATGCTTTTCACCACTCAAATGGCCGAGTGTCAGCTCGCCGAAAGCTTTTGATCTTGATCCACGGGCGACATCGGAAGGCTGAGTGGAGGGACTGATCCGGGGGTGGGAGCGCAGCGACCGTTTGGCGCAGCCAAACACAGCGAGAGGAGGTGCAGCGAAGCAAACCGTAGGCGCTGCGCCCGGATCAATCCCGCAGCGAAGGGACCCCGAGCCCCAGCGAGCGGGCCGAACGCAGGAGCAAGCCTTTTCGGTTACCTTTTCGGCGTTTGGAAAAGGTGACTCGCCGTAAGGGCGAAACCCTAAGTAGCCGTTACCAAAAAAACGGATATGTACAAAAAAAAACCAAGAACCTGGTCGGCCCAAAGGCCGCCAAGACCAAAGCCCCAAAAAAAAGCCCCCAAGGCCTACACCTCAGGGGCTTTCGAACAACCCAGCTCAGCGCTTAATGATGCTCACGCGTCGCACGGAATTTCACATCAGGCCACCGCTCTTCCATCAACGCCAGGTTAACCCGCGTCGGCGCGAGATAGGTCAGGTGCCCACCGCCATCCAGTGCCAGGTTCTCCACAGCCTTGTTGGAAAACTCCTCAAGCTTCTTCTTGTCGCTGCATTCAATCCAGCGCGCGGAATACACAGTGATCGGCTCGTAAGAGCACTCAACCTTGTATTCCTCCTTCAGACGGCTGGCGACCACATCAAACTGCAGCACACCCACGGCACCAAGAATGATGTCGTTGCTGCGTTCCGGGAAGAACACCTGGGTCGCGCCTTCTTCGGCCAACTGCTGCAGACCCTGACGCAACTGCTTGGACTTCAGCGGATCACGCAGACGCACACGACGGAACAGCTCCGGGGCGAAGTGCGGGATACCGGTAAAACCGAGGACTTCACCTTCGCTGAAGGTGTCGCCGATCTGGATGGTGCCGTGGTTATGCAGACCGATGATGTCGCCGGCGTACGCCTCTTCCAGCTGTTCACGCTCGGAGGAGAAGAACGTCAGGGCGTCGCCGATGCGCACGTCCTTGCCGGTACGCACGTGGCGCATCTTCATGCCTTTCTCGTACTTGCCGGAGCAGATACGCATGAAGGCGATGCGGTCGCGGTGTTTCGGGTCCATGTTCGCCTGGATCTTGAAGATGAAGCCCGAGAACTTCTCTTCCACCGGCTCCACGGTACGTTCGTTGGCGACACGGGCCAGCGGACGCGGTGCCCAGTCAACTACAGCGTCGAGCACGTGATCGACACCGAAGTTGCCCAATGCCGTACCGAAGAACACCGGAGTCAGTTGACCGTCGAGGAACTCCTGCTGGTTGAACTCGTGGCAGGCGCCCTGCACCAGTTCCAGCTGTTCGAGGAAGCGATCGTACTCGTCGCCCAAGTGCGCGCGCGCCTCGTCGGAGTCGAGCTTCTCGATGATCTTGGTTTCGGTGCGTTCGTGACCGTGACCGGCGGTGTAGACAATGATGTAGTCGTCGGCCAGGTGGTACACGCCCTTGAAGTCGCGGTAGCAACCGATCGGCCAGGTGATCGGCGCTGCCTTGATCTTCAGAACGGCTTCGATTTCGTCGAGCAGTTCGATCGGGTCGCGGATGTCACGGTCGAGTTTGTTGATGAAGCTGACGATCGGCGTGTCACGCAGACGGCAGACATCCATCAGGGCGATGGTCCGTGGCTCAACGCCTTTACCGCCGTCGAGCACCATCAGCGCCGAGTCGACCGCCGTCAGGGTGCGGTAGGTGTCTTCGGAGAAGTCTTCGTGGCCCGGGGTGTCGAGCAGGTTGATCATGTGTTCGCGATACGGGAACTGCATGACCGACGTGGTAATGGAAATACCCCGCTGCTTCTCCATCTCCATCCAGTCGGATGTCGCATGGCGGTCGGATTTACGGGATTTCACCGTACCGGCCACTGCAATCGCCTTGCCCATCAACAGGAGCTTTTCGGTGATCGTGGTTTTACCGGCATCGGGGTGGGAAATAATGGCGAAAGTGCGGCGTTTCGCGACTTCGGCGGCCTGGTTGGTCATGGGAAATCGCCTGGCGGTGATTCAAAAAAGGGCCGCGATTATAGCCCAACTCGATGCAATAACCGAACCGTTGAGCACATTAAGGGTGGCCAAATGCTGCCCCAGATGGGAACCTTTTAAAGCACGGAGACGTCCATCCCCTGTTACGACATTTCGTCAGGGGCTGAAAAATCAGCAAGTTAGCCTGACGAGGCTGCGCTCATGGCTCGCTTTCAGACCGCTTGTTGCCGGTGCTGAAGGAGCTGCTTCTCGCGAACGTTTATTCCCGGCAGCCAAGGCTTGGCATGCCACACGGGAGAGCGTTCGCCGACTATAAAAAAGGAGTCCGCCTGTGGCTATCCGCTATGGCAAAGGGCTGATGGGAGGTGCGGTGGTTATCGCGCTCCTGGCCCTGCTGATCCACTGGATCGGCATCAACACGATCGAACACTACCGCGACGATTTGTTGTTTTACCTGCAAGCTCATCTGATTCTCGTCCTCGCTTCAATGCTGGCCGCCCTGGTCGTGGGCATCCCCGCCGGTATCTTCCTCAGTCGCCCGACCATGGTCGGCCGCGCTGAACGCTTCATGCAGATCTTCAATATCGGCAACACCGTGCCACCGCTGGCCGTACTGGCGATTGCCTTGGGGATTCTCGGCATCGGCAGTGGTCCGGCGATCTTCGCTTTGTTCCTCGCTTCTCTGTTGCCAATTGTGCGCAACACCTACGAAGGTCTGAAAAACGTCCAGGGTTCGCTGAAAGAAGCCGCCGTCGGCATCGGCATGACCCCGCGCCAGGTGTTGTGGAAAGTCGAATTGCCCAATGCGGTGCCGATCATCATCGGTGGCGTGCGCGTGGCACTGGCGATCAACGTCGGCACCGCGCCGCTGGCCTTCCTGATCGGCGCCAACAGCCTCGGCAGCCTGATCTTCCCTGGCATCGCCCTGAACAATCAGCCGCAACTGCTGCTCGGCGCTGCGTGCACCGCGCTGCTGGCCCTGCTGCTCGATGGCGTGGTCACCCTCGCCAGCCGTCTCTGGCTGGAACGCGGTTTGCGCCCGTCTTAAGGCTTTTGCGAAGGAATACTTATGAAACGATTTAGCTTGATCTTAGGCTGCATCATGCTGTTCGCAGGATTTGCCCAGGCGGCGGAAAAACCGCTCATTCGCCTCGGCGCCCGGGTGTTCACCGAGCAGACCCTGCTCGCGGAAATCACCGCGCAATACCTGCGCAGCAAAGGCTACGACGCGCAGATCACCGGCGGTCTGGGCAGCAACCTCGCCCGCAGCGCCCACGAAAGCGGACAACTGGACATGCTCTGGGAATACACCGGCGTGTCGCTGGTGGCCTACAACCATGTCACCGAAAAACTCGACAGCGAACAGTCCTACGCCCGGGTCAAAGAACTCGACGCGAAAAAAGGCCTGGTCTGGCTGACCCCGTCGAAATTCAGCAACACCTACGCCCTCGCCCTGCCGAAAAAAGTCGCCGAGGAGTACCCGCAGATCAACACCATCAGCGACCTGAACAAGGTGCTGCGCGATGAAGCCAAGACCAATCACCTGGTGGCGCTGGACACCGAGTTCGCCAACCGCTCCGACGGTCTGGACGGCATGGTCAAGCTCTACGACATGAACCTGACCCGCAAGAACATCCGGCAGATGGACGCCGGGCTGGTCTACACCGCGCTGCGCAACGGCCAGGTGTTTGCCGGTCTGGTCTACACCACCGACGGCCGCCTCAACGCCTTCGGCTTGAAGCTGCTGGAAGACGACAAGCATTACTTCCCCGACTACACCGCCGCGCCGGTGGTGCGTCAGGCGTATCTGGACAAGCACCCGCAACTGGCCGAGCAACTCGAGCCGCTGGCGCAACTGTTCGACGACGAAACCATGCGCCAGCTCAACGCGCGGGTCGACGTCGATCACGAAAGCCCATCGAAAGTCGCCGCGGATTTCCTGCGCCAGCACCCACTCAACTAAGGAGGAAAAGTCATGGAATTTCTCAACGCCTTTTCCCACCTCGACTGGCAGCAGGTGATGCACCTGACCTGGCAGCACATCACCCTGGTCGGCATCGCGGTAACGCTGGCGATTCTCATCGGTGTGCCGCTGGGCATTCTGATGACGCGCTTCCCGAGCCTCGCCGGTCCCTTGCAGGCCAGCGCCACGGTGCTGCTGACCGTGCCGTCGATTGCTCTGTTCGGCCTGCTGCTGCCGTTCTACTCCAAGTTCGGCCAGGGCCTGGGGCCGATGCCGGCGATTACCGCAGTGTTCCTTTACTCACTGCTACCGATCATGCGCAACACCTACCTCGCCCTGACGGGCGTCGAACCGGGCATTCGTGAAGCCGCACGCGGCATCGGCATGACCTTCGGCCAGCGCCTGCGCATGGTTGAGTTGCCAATTGCAGTGCCAGTGATCCTCGCCGGGGTGCGCACCGCGGTGGTGATGAACATCGGCGTGATGACCATCGCCGCGACCATCGGCGCCGGTGGCCTCGGCGTGCTGATCCTCGCCTCCATCAGCCGCAGCGACATGTCGATGCTGATCGTCGGCGCGCTGCTGGTCAGTCTTCTGGCGATCTTCGCCGACCTTCTCCTGCAGTGGCTGCAACGTACGCTGACTCCAAAAGGACTCCTCAAATGATCGAACTTCAAAACCTCAGCAAGACCTTCCAGAGCAACGGCAAAGATGTCAAAGCCGTGGACTCGGTAAGCCTGACCGTCAATGAAGGCGAAATCTGTGTGTTCCTCGGGCCATCGGGTTGCGGCAAAAGCACCACGCTGAAAATGATCAACCGCCTGATCAAGCCGACCTCGGGCAAGATCCTGATCAACGGCGAAGACACCACCGACCTCGACGAAGTCACCCTGCGCCGCAACATCGGCTACGTGATCCAGCAGATCGGCCTGTTCCCGAACATGACCATCGAAGAGAACATCGTCGTGGTGCCGAAACTGCTCGGCTGGGACAAACAGAAATGCCACGACCGCGCTCGCGAACTGATGAGCATGATCAAACTGGAACCCAAGCAGTATCTGCATCGCTATCCGCGTGAACTGTCCGGCGGCCAGCAGCAGCGCATCGGTGTGATCCGCGCACTGGCGGCGGATGCGCCGCTGTTGCTGATGGACGAGCCGTTTGGTGCGGTCGACCCGATCAATCGCGAGATGATCCAGAACGAGTTCTTCGAGATGCAGCGCGCGCTGAACAAGACCGTGATCATGGTCAGCCACGACATCGACGAAGCGATCAAACTCGGTGACAAGATCGCGATCTTCCGCGCCGGCAAACTGCTGCAGATCGACCACCCGGACACCCTGCTCGCGCATCCGGCAGATGATTTCGTCAGCAACTTCGTCGGCCAGGACAGCACCCTCAAACGCCTGCTGCTGGTGAAGGCTGAAGACGCAGCGGACAACGCGCCGTCAGTCAGCCCCGAAACCCCGGTGGCCGATGCGCTGGAGTTGATGGACGAGCATGACCGACGCTATGTGGTGGTCACCTGTGCCGAGAACAAGGCGCTGGGCTATGTGCGTCGTCGCGACCTGCACCGCCAGACCGGCACCTGCGCGCAGTATCTGCGTGAGTTCAACGCCACCGCGGCGTACGACGAACATCTGCGCATCCTGCTGTCGCGCATGTACGAGTTCAACCGTTCGTGGTTGCCGGTGATGGATGCCGAGCGGGTGTTCCTCGGTGAGGTGACGCAGGAGTCGATCGCAGCCTATCTGAGCTCGGGGCGTTCGCGCGGGATGAAGACCAATATCGTCTCGCCGGCTGAGGCTGTGGTCGCGTAAAAACACCTGACCTGTGGGAGCGAGCCTGCTCGCGAATGCGCAATAACAGGCAACAATGATGTTGGCTGTGAAAATGTCTTCGCGAGCAGGCTCGCTCCCACAGGATTTGTGCAATTTCCTGATGATTCGCAGGGCGGAAAAGAATCTCAACAGCTGCGTTCACAGAACCTCTGCAAACACCCGCTCCCAAACGGCCAAAATCCCCTTCACACCCACCTCTCGCCGCCAACGTCGCCGATGTTGCGCCTATCGCACTTACCCACGAGTTAGTCGACAAAAGCCGCGAACGTGCAGGTATTTTTAACACATGAAAATTCTCGGGGAACATCTGTCCGTCATCTCGGTCGGCTACAAAGAGTGATATCCGCGACGTACGTCAGAAGCGTGCAAAAACGCGACATTTTTAGTTGATCTCAGGCCCCTCACGCCCTAAAGTTCGCGCCGAACGTCCATGCTGGAAACGATCCATCCGGCTCAAGTACTGACGACGAGACAGCAAGGCCAAGGGCAGATACGCCCGTGGCCTTTTTGCTTTCGGCGACATGCCTTGGGAAGTAGGCGAACCAAAGTGGGGATACGGAGGACGTTCATTTACACCCATGTTTTTACCCGTTTGCCCATAGGAGCACTCCAGCATGTCGATCCAGGTCGAAGACTATTTCGCGCGCGAAACCTTTCAGAAAATGAAGGCGTTCGCCGACAAACAGGAAACCCCGTTCGTGGTGATCGACACCGCGATGATCGCCCAGGCCTACGATGACCTGCGCGCCGGTTTCGAATTCGCCAAGGTCTACTACGCGGTCAAGGCCAACCCGGCTGTCGAGATCATCGACCTGCTCAAAGAGAAAGGCTCGAGCTTCGACATCGCCTCCATCTATGAGCTGGACAAAGTGCTGAGCCGTGGCGTCAGCCCGGACCAGATCAGCTACGGCAATACCATCAAAAAGTCCAAGGACATCCGCTACTTCTTCGAGAAGGGCGTGCGCCTGTTCGCCACCGACTCCGAAGCCGACCTGCGCAACATTGCCAAGGCTGCGCCGGGTGCAAAAGTCTATGTACGTATCCTCACCGAAGGCTCGACCACCGCTGACTGGCCACTGTCGCGCAAGTTCGGCTGCCAGACCGACATGGCCATGGACCTGCTGATCCTCGCCCGCGACCTGGGCCTGGTGCCGTACGGCATCTCGTTCCACGTCGGTTCGCAACAGCGCGACATCAGTGTCTGGGACGCGGCGATCGCCAAGGTCAAAGTGATCTTCGAGCGCCTGAAAGAAGAAGACGGCATCCACTTGAAGCTGATCAACATGGGTGGCGGCTTCCCGGCCAACTACATCACCCGTACCAACAGCCTGGAAACCTACGCCGAAGAGATCATCCGCTTCCTGAAAGAAGACTTCGGCGATGACCTGCCGGAAATCATTCTGGAGCCGGGCCGTTCGTTGATCGCCAACGCCGGCATTCTGGTCAGCGAAGTGGTACTGGTTGCACGTAAATCCCGCACCGCCGTCGAGCGTTGGGTTTATACCGATGTGGGCAAGTTCTCCGGCCTGATCGAAACCATGGACGAGGCGATCAAGTTCCCGATCTGGACCGAGAAAAAAGGCGAGATGGAAGAAGTCGTCATCGCCGGCCCGACCTGCGACAGCGCCGACATCATGTACGAGAACTACAAATACGGCCTGCCGCTGAACCTGGCCATCGGTGATCGCCTGTACTGGCTGTCGACCGGTGCGTACACCACCAGTTACAGCGCCGTCGAATTCAATGGCTTCCCGCCGCTGAAATCGTTCTACGTGTAATACGTAGCGATGTCTAGTCCTGAAATAGGTTTACACCTGTTTCAGTCTCAAAACGCCCGATGCACCGCATCGGGCGTTTTGTATTTCAGGGATAAGTGCGGCCGCTCCCGGTTGTAGATTTGCACCGATTCATCCACCATTTTCACTGCATCCGCCAGGTCTTTGGGGCGATGCAGCAAAAACTCAGTCTTCAAAATCCCATTTACCCTCTCCGCCATAGCGTTCTGATAGCAATCATAACCGTCAGTCATTGAGCACCTGATTCCATGCCGGGTATGCATCCGTTGGTATAAATCAGAGC